>NZ_BLTG01000013.1 GCF_017312405.1 Mycobacterium sp. PO1 | reverse complement strand
ACACACCGCCACGTTGGGTGTGTACACCGCCGCCGCCCCCGCCGCCGGTGTACACACCCAACGTGGCGGTGTGTGCTGATGTGGGCCGCCGCATCAGCGTCAGCGGCTGCATCTAGTGGACCGCTCGTCGTTCGACCGGTTGTTCGACATGGCCGGTCGGACCGTCGTCGTGACCGGCGGTACCCGCGGGATCGGACTGGCGCTGGCTGAGGGATATGTGCTCGCCGGAGCGCAGGTCGTCGTGGCCAGCCGCAAGCCGGACGCGTGCGAACAGGCCGCGGCGCACCTGCGCGGGATGGGTGGCGCGGCGATCGGCGTGCCGACCCATCTCGGTGAGGTCGACGATCTGGCCGCGCTGGTCGAGCGCACCGTCGCCGAGTTCGGTGGTCTCGATGTGCTGGTCAACAACGCCGCCAATCCGTTGGCGCAGCCGCTGGGACAGATCACGGTGGACGCGCTGACCAAGTCGTTCGACGTGAATCTGCGCGGTCCGGTCATGCTTGTGCAGGAAGCGCTCCCGCACCTGAGGGACAGCGCGCACGCCGCGGTGCTGAACATGGTGTCGATCGGCGGGTTCATCTTCGCGCCGGCGCTGTCGATCTACGCGTCGATGAAGTCGGCGCTGATGTCGTTCACCCGCTCGATGGCCGCCGAGTTCGCCGGTGACGGGATCCGGGTCAACGCGTTGGCGCCGGGGCCGGTGGACACCGACATGATGCGCAAGAACCCGCAGGAGGTCATCGACGGGATGGTCTCCGGGACGTTGATGCGGCGGCTGGCCTCGGCCGACGAAATGGTCGGCGCCGCACTGCTGTTGACCTCCGACGCCGGGAGTTACATGACCGGTCAGGTCATCATGGTCGACGGCGGCGGCACCCCGCGCTAGCGCTGGCGGCGCCGGTGCTCCGCCCCACCGTTGCCGCGAGCGTGCACACACGGTAGCTGCCGAGCGCGCGGCACTACCGGGTGTGCACTCTCGCGAGGCGCTGTGGGGCACACACCTCAGCGCTTGAGCACCTTCGACGCGGCGTCACGCATCTCGCCACTGGTCGAGGCGAGGATCTGGCTGCGGTTCTCCAGATGCAGTGCCGCCTCCAGGCTGGAGGACTCCAGGTTCGCCCACATCACCTGCTTGGTCGATTCGACACCGAATTTGCCGTATCCGCAGAGTGTCTCGGCGACGGCCAGGGCCTCGTCGAGCGGAGATTCGACGAGGCGCGACACCAGACCCAGCCGTAGCGCCTCGTCGGCGTCGACGGCCCGGGCGGTCAGGATCAGATCGAAGGCCGGCCCGGCGCCGATCAGCCGCGGCAGCGTGTAGCTGACGCCGATGTCGCAGCCGCCGAGGCCGAGTTTGATGAACTGGGTGCAGAATCGGGCCGCCGGGCCCGCTACCCGCAGGTCGCAGGCCAGCGCGATGCCGAGTCCACCCCCGTAGGCGACGCCGTTGACGGCGGCGATCACCGGCTGGCGCAACCGGTGGATCTTGGCGGTGAGGTCGGCGATGCGTTCCTGCCAGCGCATCCCCGAGCGGGGGAACTCGGTGCCGCCGCCGGCCTCGACGGGGTTGGGAGCGCTCAGGTCCAGACCGGAACAGAAGCCCCGGCCTGCGCCGGTCAGCACGACCACGCGGCAGGTGTTGTCCGAGGCCAGGGCGTCGAGTGCCTCGTGCAGCTGTTCGACCAGCTGGTAGGACAGCGCGTTGAGCTTCTCGGGCCGGTTGAGGGTCAGGACGGTGATCTCGGGTCGGGGATGGCTGGTCTGCAGGACGGGCGGCATGGCCGTCACGTTAACTGCTGCGCCACCCCGCCACGCCGATCGTGATCATCCGCAGCTGTTTGACCGCGACGCGCTTGATCTCGGCGATCGCCGCGGGGTCGGTGGTTTCCTCGAGGGACTCGGCGATGACGATCATGGCGTTGACGAACACGCTGGCCAGGATGTTGAGGTCTTCGCTGCTCCAGGACTGCAGGCCGGGGAAGCGCGCGAGGTCGATGGCCAACTCGGAGGTGATCAGGCGGATCTCGGTGCGAATGGCGTAGCGCAGTACCGTCACGCCGCTGGAGCGTTCCCGGCCGATGAACCGCCAGTGTTCGCGGCGTTGCTGTACGCCGTCGATGAGGATGTCGACCGAGGACTCGATGACGCGGGTCGGGTCCAGTTTGCCCGCGCGGGCGCCGCGCAGCATGTCCCGCAGGCTGCGGAAGGACTCGTCGATCAGCACCAGGCCGAGGGCTTCCATCGACTCGAAGTGACGGTAGAACGCGGCCGGGGAGATGCCCGCCTCGCGGGTCACCTCGCGCAGGCTCAGGCCGCTGAAGCTGTGTTCGGCGAGCAGGTGCAGTGCCGCTGAGACGATCGCCCGGCGGGTGGCCTCTTTGCGTTCTTCACGGCTGAGTTGGTCGTGTGCCCGGTCGCGGCTTCTGTCGTGCCGCCGTGACGACGACCGAGATCGTGACTCGGGCGTACGACTGTTCACTGTGTGAAACCTACCACAACCTGCTCCTTTCTCTTGACCGCCCTAGTCTATGTGGCCGACAGTGAACATATGTTTACTCAAACCCTGACCAAGCGGGTGCGGCGCTCCTCGCTGCTGGACCTGCTCACCGGTCCGCACGGAGTGGACCGCTACACCGAGTTGGTCGACCCGACATGGACACGGGGCGAGGGCCGTGCCCGGGTCGTCGGGGTGCGGCGCAACACGCCGCGCAGCGTCACGCTGACGCTGGACCCCAACCGCGCCTTCCGGGCGGGCATGCCCGGGTTCCGGGCCGGCCAGCACGTCAACGTCACCGTCGAGGTCGACGGCCGGCGACGGACCCGGCCGTATTCGATCGCCAGCGCCGAGGGCGACCGCTACCTGGAGCTGACGATCGGACGGCACGACGGCGGCGTGGTCTCGCCCTACCTGGTCGAGCATGCCTGTCGCGGCCTGGTTGTCGGTCTGGACTCGGTGGGTGGCGAGTTCACCCTTCCCGAGGCCCTGACCGAACCCGTGCTGTTGGTCTCCGGCGGCACCGGCATCACGCCGGTGATGTCGATGCTCCGCACCCTGCGTGCGCGCCGTCACCGCGGTCGCGTGGTGTTCCTGCACTACGCCCGCTCGGCGGAGGAGGCGTGCTACCGCGACGAACTCGCCCTGACCGCGGCCGAGATGCCCAACGTGACCGTGCTGCACGGCTACACGCGCGAGCCCGCGGCCTCGGACCTGCTCGGGCGCTTCGGTTCCGACCACGTCGCCGCCGCGGACATCCAGCCCGAACACGTCTACGTGTGTGGGCCGCCCGCCCTCGTCGACGCGGTGCGGGAGCAGTTCCCCGATGCGCAGTCGGAGAGCTTCGTGCCGCCGGTACTCACCCCGCAGCAGGCCTCCGGTGGCCGGATCCGGTTCAGCGACAGCGAGATCGAGATCGACGACGACGGCACTCCACTGCTCGGTCAGGCCGAGGCCGCCGGCCTGACCCCGGAAAGCGGCTGCCGCATGGGCATCTGCTTTTCCTGCACCCGCCGCAAGAACAGCGGCGCCGTGCGCAACGTGATCACCGGCGCGGTGTCCTCCACCGACGAGGAGGACGTGCAGATCTGTGTGTCCGCACCCGTCGGCGACGTCGACATCGCCTTGTAAAGACATCGCCCTGTAAGACATCGCTCTGTAAAAGCCCAAGGAGACATGATGACTGACACCTTGACCACCACTGACGAGACCCCCACCGACGAGACCGCCACCGTCGAGACCCACACGACTCAGCCCGGTCCGGCCCAGACGATCTCCAAGACCGTCGCGGGAAAGACCGTCACGCTGACCCCCGAGCAGGCCGAGGCGTTCGGCCGCGAGCTCGACGAACTCAAAGAACGCGTCATCGCCGACCTGGGTGAGCGCGACGCCACCTACATCCGGCGGATGATCAAGGCGCAGCGCACCCTCGAGGTCGGCGGTCGCGCGCTGCTGTTCGGCGGGATCTTCCCGCCGTTCTGGCTGGCCGGCACCGCGATGCTGGGGCTGAGCAAGATCATCGACAACATGGAGATCGGCCACAACGTCATGCACGGCCAGTACGACTGGATGGGTGACCCGGCACTGTCCAGCCGCGGATTCGAATGGGACACCGCTTGCCCGGCCGACCAGTGGCGGCACTCGCACAACTACATGCACCACACCTACACCAACATCGTCGGACTGGACCGCGACGTGGGCTACGGCATCCTGCGGATGAGTTCCGACCAGAAGTGGAAGCCGTACTACCTCGGCAACCCGGTCTACGCGTTCCTGCTCATGGTGCTGTTCCAGTACGGCGTGGCGCTGCACGAGATGGAGAGCGAGAAGATCGCCTCCGGTGAGATCTCCATCAAGGACAAGCGTGAGATCCTCGAGGGCATCTGGGCCAAGACCAAGCGCCAGACGCTCAAGGACTACGTGGCGTTCCCGCTGCTGGCCGGGCCGTTCGCGCCGTGGGTGTTCACCGGCAACCTGACGGCGAACCTGATCCGCAACGTGTGGTCCTACATGATCATCTTCTGCGGACACTTCCCCGAGGATGTGCAGGAGTTCACGATCGAGGAGACGAAGGCCGAATCCCGCGGCCAGTGGTACTTCCGTCAGATCCTCGGCTCGGCGAACCTGACCGGGGGCAAGCTGTTCCACATCCTGAGCGGCAACCTGTCGTTCCAGATCGAACACCACCTGTTCCCCGACATCCCCGCGCACCGGCACGCCGAGATCTCCGAGAGTGTGCGCGAGATCTGCGGCCGCTACGGCATCCCGTACAACACCGGGCCGTTGCCGCGGCAGTTCGCCACCGTGGTCCGCAAGATCGTCAGGCTGGCGCTGCCCTGGACGTAGACCTTGTGGAGGGGCCCGGCCCGTGGTGTGGTGTGCCGTGGGTCGGGCCCAACGGTGAGGAGTTGTTCATGCGCGCGGCGATGGCTGGAGCGGCAATGTCGGTGATGGCGGTCGGTGTCCTCGGCGGCGTGGGCGCTGCCTGGGCGCAGCCGGCGGCCCCGAATGCCGGTGAGTTGACCGCCGACCTGCGGCAGGTCCTCGACACCGGGGCGCCGTCCGACGCCCGGGCGGCCAAGCTGGCCGGTGGGCAGGCGGCGGTACCGACCGCGGACAACATCGCCAACCGGTTGAACACCTACGGCGGGATGGTGTCGTGGGAGGTGCAGAATCCGGTGCTCAACGGCGACCGGGTGGACGCGCAGCTGGCGGTCAGCATCCCGATCTTCGGCACCAAGACCCACAACATCTACTGGGTCGACCAGGACGGGCAGTGGAAGCTGTCGAACCCGTCGGCCTGTGTCATCGCCCACGACGTCGCCGGAGTCGACTGCACGGTCTGAGCCCGGCGCCCGGATCGTGAGTGAGAACACAGATCCGAGGTGTGCGGTTTCGGGTGCCACGACCGTCCCTCACAGAGCACGATTGAATCCGTCGCCGTGTCGACGCGATCATGGAGTTGCCTGACGGGAGGTGCAGTGATGGCGAACGCCACGAGTGAGGCTGCGCTGGTCGTGCCGGGACACACGTGCTGGCAGACCGCGCGCGCCGACCGGTTCGCGACGATCGTCGACGGAGCCGACTACCTCGCGCATGTGAAGGCGGCCATGCTGCGCGCCAAGCGTCGGATCATGTTGATCGGCTGGGACCTGGACTATCGGACCACCTTCGAACCCGGGCATCCGACGCAGCTGGGCCCGAACACGCTCGGCCCGTTCCTGCACTGGTTGCTGTTCCGCGAGCCCGGCCTGCACGTGTATCTGCTGAAGTCCAACCTGCGGCTGCTGCCGGCGTTGGACGGGTTCTGGTTCGGCGTGACCCCGGTGGCGCTGCTCAACCAGGTGACCTCGCGGCGCATCCATTTCGCGATGGACGGCGCCCGCCCCACCGGGGCGGTGCACCACCAGAAGATCGTCGTCGTCGACGACGATGTCGCGTTCTGCGGGGGCATCGACCTCACCGTCGGCCGATGGGACACCCGCGACCATGCCCCCGGCGATCGACGCCGCACGACATCGGGCGAGCCCTACGGGCCACGTCACGAGGTGGCCACCGCTGTCGACGGCGCCGCGGCCCGTGTGCTCGCCGAACAGGCGCGGCAGCGGTGGCAGGCCGCGACCGGCAAGTCGCTGCCCGCGCTCGCGGGTGCGGGGTCGATGTGGCCGAACCAGTTGACGCCGGCCCTGCGCGACGTGGAGGTGGGCGTGGCCCGCACCATGCCCGCCCTGCCGGGCCGGCCCGAGGTGCGCGAGGTGGAAGCACTGAACCTGGCGGCCATCGCCGCCGCGCGTCAGGTGATCTATCTGGAGAACCAGTATCTCGCCGCGCGCAGTCTCGCCGAGGCGCTCGCCGAGCGGCTGCGCGAACCCGACGGCCCCGAGGTGGTGATCGTGCTGCCCCGAAGCTCGGAGAGCCGGCTCGAGCAGGAGTCGATGGACAGTGCCCGGGAGCGCATGCTGCGGCTGCTGTGGGACGCCGACATGCATCAGCGGCTGGGCGTGTACTGGCCGGTGGTCAAAGGTGGCGAATCGGTGTATGTGCACTCGAAGGTTCTGGTCGTCGACGACCGGTTGCTGCGCATCGGCTCGTCGAATCTGAACAATCGTTCGCTGGGTTTCGACAGCGAATGCGATGTCGTGATCGAGGCGCCGGCCGAGGGCGGCGACGACATCCGCGACCACATCGTGGGTGTGCGTGACGATCTGGTGGCCGAGCACCTCGGTGTATCCCCGCTGCGTTTCAGTTCCGAAGTCCGCGAACGCGGTTCGTTTCTGGGGGCGGTCAACGCCCTGCGCGGTACGGGGCGGTCGCTGCGCACCTTCACCGAGTTCATGGTCGCCGCTGATGCGTCACCCTTCGCGGAGAACGACCTGATGGACCCCGACACCGTGCCGTCCTCGATCGCCGACAGCGTGCAGAATCTGGCGGTCCGGGTCATCACCTGGCCCTTGGCCAACGGCGCTCCCCAGCTGTGGTCGATCGTGCGGGACTTCACCGGCGGTGGTGATCCAGGGCCGGAGTATTCGGTCGACGTGGCCGCCGACGCCGGGTGAGTCCGACTCGGACGACTACGAGTCGCCGTCGCCGGAGTTGTGGTCGGCCGAGACGCCGTCTCGGTCATTCTCCTTTGCCGCAGCCGTTTCCGAGTTCGTCGCCTTGTGTCCGGTGACGCTGGCACTCACGCTCGTCCGATCCAGCCGTTCGTCGCTGGTCGACGATCCGGAGCTGGTCTCCTGCGCGGCTAGGGACGTCGAGTCCGTGGCAGCGTCGACTGTCGCCAGGGAGTCATCGATGTCGATGTCGTCCTCGGGGACCGACTCGGGGCTGGCGTCCTCTGCGGGAAGGGTCGTGGCGTCGTTGGGCGTCGCCGCCGTGTCGTCGAGGTCGTCGGCGCCAAGGTCGACAGTGCCAAGATCACCAGTGCCAAGGTCACCAGTGCCAGGGTCAACAGTGCCAGGGTCAACAGTGCCGGGTTCGTCCGCGGCGGTCTCACCCGGTCCGGAGATCGGTAGTGGAGCGGCAACCGGGGGGTCCGAGGATTTCGGCGGGGATGCGGCGGAGGTGGTCTCAGTGGCCGTCGAATCACCGCGATCGGCCTCTGACGGCCCCGGTATCCGTTCGGCCCGGGTGGAAGTCAAGGACAACGCAGACGTATCGGCGGGTCCTTCCGGCGCCGTCGGCAGATACGACCGGTCGTAGGCCCGCTCCACGATTTCTTTGAGCGGTCCGTTGAGTGCGTCCGCCAAGCCGGTGAGCCCCAAGTTCCGCAGAGGCGCTAGCAGTGGAAGCTCCTCGGTCGGCACGAAGACATAGGTGGTGTTGCCCTCTTTCCACACGATATTGGCGGGGTCGTACATGTCCACGCCTTCGTAGTCGGTGTGAATGACAGTGAACGCCGCCAAGGAATTCAGTAGGGCAATGAAATTGGTCGGATCGTCGGGAAAGTCGGAGGCCGGGTCGTACTGGCGCGACACGTCGATCACCTGGTACTGAGTTTGCGGCATCACCTTCTTGTCTGAGCCGCCGTACGCGCGAGTGGGATTGCCGATAAGGACGAACGACAGTTCGTCCGGCGACGGAGCGTCGGAATCGTCCGCGTGCTGCTCCATCCAGTCCGCGACCGATCGGGCACCCTCGCTGTAGGAGAACACGACCTTGGTGCCCGGCGTTGCGTCGATGGTAGTTTCGATGGTCGTGATTCCGTTGGGATCCCAGAGGAACTGACGGATCTGGACACAGTTGTTCGGTGCTCGGCACAGCGTTCCTTGGAGTTCGTCCTCCATGGAGCCTTCCCACGGAAAGACGGTCAGTACCGTCGCGGGGCTCGGCACCGAAGGTACCGCCGCGGCGGCTGCTGCTGCGGCGGTCGGCGCAGGAAGCAGCGGCAGGACAGCAGCGCCCAAAGCAAACTTCACCGCAGCTTTCCTGAACGTCGAGCGCGAGCGATCAGCACGCGATCTCATCGTGATCGTGCCTACAGTCGGCGGCACTCCACGGTCGCCAAGGTCGCGCGTGTCGCGCGTGGCCAGGTACCGATGCCAACCCGACGGCCGACGAGACCCCGTTCTCCGACAAGCCATTGTGAATCCCCCCAGATCGCGTGAATGTGCCGCCCCCCGACGGAACCGGGCGATCCCGGCTTGGGTAAGCCGCGTGCCCGTTAGTGCAGTATGCCCCATCTTGGGTGATAACTGAAGGCGTCGCATCTTGTCACCGATCCGGGGCGTGTGATTTGGGCAAATCGTGCTACGCGACGACATGCTGGCTCAGGGGCGCCCGGAAGT
This sequence comes from Mycobacterium sp. PO1, assembly GCF_017312405.1. Lineage (GTDB taxonomy): Bacteria > Actinomycetota > Actinomycetes > Mycobacteriales > Mycobacteriaceae > Mycobacterium. The sequence goes on along the minus strand of NZ_BLTG01000013.1, from coordinate 73,157 downwards.
CGCCCACCCACGGCGGGTTCTCGTGTTGTGCGTGGGCAACGCGTCGGACATGTGCCGGCTCTCGAACCGGGGCTTGGCTGAGCGTCTGGATGAGCTGAACGAGGGCGTCGGCGGGACGTGCAACGGTTAGTGGGTTCACGGTGTCGCAGCTTCGTCTATCGCTGGCAGGTCGGGCACCAATACGTCACCCGGTCACCGCCCTTGTCGGTCTCGATGCGGGTACCGCACCGCCGACACGGCAGGCCCGCGCGGCCGTACACCCAGACATCCTGACCGGGGCGGGTGTTGCCGGTGGTCGTACGGTTGATGCGTAACCGGTTGGCCCACAACATCTGCTGGGCGCGGGTCGCCATCCGCACCGGATCGGGCAGCTGTGCCACCGCCGTGCCCGGCAGCAAGCCGAATACGAAGCACAGTTCGTTGGCGAACACGTTGCCCACGCCGGCCATCACCCGCTGATCCAGTAGCGCCTCGGCCAGCGGCCGGTCGGGGTCGGCCATCAGGTTGGCCGCGGCGGTCTGGGCCGACCAGTCTTCACCGAGCAGGTCTGGGCCCAGGTGGTCGACCGCGGTCATGTCGGTGGCGCGGTCGAGCACTTCGAGCACGCCGAGATCGATTCCGGAGGCGCGCGATTCGGCGGTCTCGAGCACGATGCGGATCTTGTAGGCCGGAGCCCGCACCCGGCCGATGATCCACGCGCCGTCCATCTTCAGGTGGGAGTGGATGCTGGCCGCGCCGACGCGGATGAACAGGTGCTTGCCGCGGCTGAGCACTTCGTCGACGGTCTGCCCGGACAGATCCACCGCGGCGAAGCGCGGCACCCGCACGTCGCAACGGGTCAACACCTTGCCCTCCAGGGCTGTGCGCAGCTTGTCCGCGGTCCGGAACACGGTATCGCCCTCGGGCATCAGCGCAGCCGCAATCCGCGAGGCGTGCGGGAGAAGCCAGCGGAGACCAGCGACTCGACGACCACGGAGTCGCGCTGCTCGAGTACCGGAACGCCGTCGATCCGTTCCACCAGCAGGGCCGGAACCCGTTGCCGGGTGACCAATTCGGCCAGCGCGGCGGCCGCCGCGTTCGAGGTCTCGGCGTCACCGGTGAAGCTCAGCAGCGACCGGCCGCCGCGTTCGACGAACCAGGCCAGCGCGCCGTCGACGAGCACGACCAGCGCTCCGGCTTTTCGGCCGGGCCGGTGTGCGGTGTCGGCGTCGGGGTCGCGGACCGGCCACGGCAGTGCCGCTCCGAAGGGGTTGGCCGGGTCGGTCGCGGCCAGCGCCACCGCGCGCAGCGCACCTTGGCGGTCGTCGATGCTGTCGGCGTGGGTGCGCAGCCGGTCGACGGTGCTGGCCGTGGCGAACTGCGCGCCGCCGAGGGATTCGACGAAATAGCCGCGCTGGCAGCGCCCGGCCTCTTCCATCGTGGTGAGCACCTTGTACAGCGAGGCGAACCCGCCCGGGACGTTCTCGGCAGCCGCGGCGCCCTTGGTCAGCACCCCGTGGCGGGCCAGCAGTTGGTCGGCCTGGAAGTGTGCGCGGACCGTGGTGTCGGTCTCGGGCAGCGGCAGCGCCGACCACCGACCGGCGACCGTCGGGTCGGAGTCGCGGTGGCTCAACGCACTCGAGCTCAGGCTGTAGCGGCTCAGCCGGGGCGCGCGCCGGTGCCGGTGCGACGGGGTGGCCGCACGCCGCGTGCCCGAACCGCGGGTGCCGGCCAGCAGCGCCCGTACCGGGGCGAACGTGTCGCCGCTGACGTGGCCAGCCCAGATCAGCTGCCACAGCGCCTCTTTCAGGGACTCGCTGCTGACGCCGTCCACCGACAGCTGCCGGAAGAAGTACGCGCCGCCCCCCGACAGCGCGTCCAGAAGCGCGCGGTGCACGTCGGTCATCTCGACCTCGCTCGGCGCCGCGAGTGACAGTGGTGCGGTCTCGGCGGGATGGAACGCCACCCAGCCGTCTGCGGTGGACAGCGCGCCGACACCCGACCACAGCACTTCGCCGGAGGCGAGCAGCTCGTCGAGCATGCCGGGCTGGTAGTCGCGCACGCGCTGTCCGAAGATCAGCGGTTCGACAGCCGAGGCGGGCATCGGCACGCCGGCGAGTTGATCGATCACCGCGGCCAGTCCGTCGACGCCGGACACCGATTCGCTGCCGAGCAGCTGCCAGGACGGCAGGAAGCGGCCCAACGCGGTGGTGCTGACCGGTTCGATCTGTGCGCGCAGCGCCGCCAGCGAGCGGCGGCGCAGGATGCGCAGCACCTCGGCGTCACACCACTGTTCCCCGGAATCGGCGGGAGCGTCGCTGAATTCGCCGCGGACCAGCTTGCCGTCGACGGTGAGGCGACCCAGCACGTCGGCGGCGACCCGCACTCCGAGTCCGAACCGGGCGGCGGCCTCGGCGGTGGTGAACGGGCCGCGGGTGCGGGCGAACCGTGACAGCAGTTCTCCCAGCGGGTCGACGACCGGTTCGAGGAACGCGATCGGCACCCCGACCGGCACCGCGACTCCGACACCGTCCCGCAGCCGGGCGATGTCCTCCACCGCGGCCCACCAGCTCTGCCCGGCATAGGACACGGTCACCACCCGCTTGGCCGTCAACAGGCCTTCCAGCCAACCCCCCACGTCGTCGGCGGTGCTGCGCGCGGCGACCTCGTCGGTGGTCAGCGGGCCGAGCAGGCGCAGCAGGTCGGCGACGCCCTCGGCGTCGCGGGCCAGCCGCTCCTCGGTCAGATGTTGCAGCTGGCGTGACGTGCTGGCGACGACGTCGGCGTCGAGCAACTCGCGCAGCTCGACACGGCCCAGCAGCTCCGCCAGCAGCGTCGGGTCGAGCGCCAGCGCGGCGGCCCGCCGCTCGGCCAGCGGGCTGTCGCCTTCGTACATGAACGCCCCGACGTAGCCGAACAGCAGCGACGCCGCGAACGGTGAGGGGGTCGGGGTCTCGACCTCCAGCAGCCGCACCCGGCGCTGCGCGATGCGGCCCATCAACGCCGTCAGCATCGGCACGTCGTAGACGTCCTGTAGACACTCCCGCACCGCCTCGAGCACGATCGGGAAGTCCGGATAGTTGCGGGCCACGTCGAGAAGCTGGGCGGCACGCTGACGCTGATGCCACAGCGGCGAGCGCTTGCCGGGGTGGCGGCGGGGCAGCAGCAGCGCCCGCGCGGCACATTCGCGGAACCGTGAGGCGAACAGCGCCGAGCTGCTGACCTCGGTGGTGACCAGCGGCTCGATCTCGTCGGGGTCGAACACGAAGATGTCGGCGCCCGGGGCGGCGTCGTCGGTGTCGGGCAGCCGCACGATGATGCCGTCGTCGGAGGCGGTGGGCTTTTCGTCGATGCCGTAGCGGTCGTAGAGCCGCTTGCCGACGGCCAGTGCCAGCGGCCCGTGCACCCGCAAGCCGTAGGGGGAGTGCAGGATGACCCGCCAGTCGCCGAGTTCGTCGCGGAACCGTTCGACCACCAGCGTGGTGTCCGACGGCACCGCTGAGGTGGCCTGGCGTTGCTCGTCGATCAGCTGCCACAGGTTGTCGATCGCAAAGTCGTCGAAACCGATTTCCCGGCAGCGGGTTTCGAACTTCTCCCGGTCCAGGCGGGCCAGCTCGCCGGTGAACGCCCCGATCGCCGCGCCCAGCTCCGCGGGCCGGCCGACGCCGTCACCGCGCCAGAACGGTAGCCGCGCCGGCTCGCCGAGGGCGGGGATCACCAGCACCCGGTCGTGGGTGATCTCGGTGATGCGCCAGCTCGTGGCGCCCAGCGAGATGACGTCACCGGGCCGGGACTCGTAGACCATCTCCTCGTCGAGTTCGCCGACCCGGGAGGGCTTCTCGGAGTCCGCCGAGGAGGCCAGGTAGACGGTGAACAGCCCGCGGTCGGGGATCGCGCCACCGGAGGTGACGGCCAGCCGCTGGGCGCCCGGCCGGGCGGTCAGCGTCCCGGCATCGCGGTCGTAGACGATGCGTGGACGCAGCTCGGCGAAGTCGGTGGACGGGTACTTGCCGGCGAGCAGGTCCAGTGTCGCCTCGAACGCGCTGCGCGGCAGCGTCGCGAACGGGGCGCTGCGCCGCACGGTGTCGAACCAGCGGTCGGCGTCGATCGGTTCCAGCGCGCTGGCGGCGACGGTGTGCTGGGCCAGCACGTCGAGCGGGTTGGCCGGCACCTTCATCGTCTCGATCTGCCCGGTCAGCATGCGCTGCACACTGACCGCGCACCCGATCAGGTCGGTGCGGTGCTTCGGCAGCAGCACACCCTGGCTGATCTCGCCGACCTGGTGTCCGGCCCGGCCGATGCGTTGCAGCCCGCTGGCCACCGACGGCGGGGTCTCGACCTGGATGACCAGATCGACCGAGCCCATGTCGATGCCGAGCTCGAGGCTCGATGTCGCGACGACGGCCTTGAGTCGCCCGCTCTTGAGCGCGTCCTCGACCTCGGCGCGGGCTTCTTTGCTGACCGAACCGTGGTGCGCGCGGGCCAGCACCGGCTCGGCGCCGTAGGTCTGTCCGCTGCCCATCAGGTGCGCCGGCGCCCCGCCGGCGACGCCGGGGTTGTGGGAGCCGAGCTCGACGCCGGCGCGTTCGGCGTGGATCTCGTTGAGGCGCGCGGTCAGTCGCTCGGCCAGCCGCCGCGAGTTGGTGAACACGATCGAGCTGTGGTGCGCCTCGATCAGGTCGACGATGCGCTCCTCGACATCGGGCCAGATCGAGTTGTCCTCCAGGTTGGCCATGTCGGGTACCGGCACCTGCACGGCGAGATCGAAGGTCTTGGCCGCCGGCGGCGCGACGATCGTGGTCGGTGACGCGCCGGACAGGAATCGGGCCACCTCCTCGGGCGGGCGCACCGTCGCCGAGAGCCCGATTCGTTGCGCGGGCCGCTCCAGCATCGCGTCGAGGCGTTCCAGCGACAGCGCCAGGTGTGCGCCGCGTTTGGTGCCCGCCACGGCGTGCACTTCGTCGACGATGACGGTCTGCACGCCGGCCAGGGAGTCGCGGGCCGCCGAGGTCAACATCAGGAACAGCGACTCGGGGGTGGTGATCAGGATGTCGGGCGGTTTGGTGATCAGCTCGCGCCGCTTGGCGGGGGTGGTGTCGCCGGAGCGCACGCCGACGCTGATCGCCGGCGGCGTCTGGCCGGTGCGCTCGGCGATGCGGGAGATGCCGGTCAGCGGCGTGCGCAGGTTGCGCTCGACGTCGACGGCCAGAGCCTTGAGCGGGGACACGTACAGCACCCGGGTCGAGCGGGTGGGGGAGGGTTCACGGGCCAGCCCGTCGATCGCCCACAGAAACGCCGCGAGCGTCTTCCCCGATCCGGTGGGGGCGATGACCAGGGTGTTGTCGCCGTCGGCGATCGCGTTCCATGCTTGGGCCTGCGCCGGGGTGGGTTCGTGGAACGTGCCGGTGAACCACTCGCGCGTCAGCGCGCTGAAGCGGGCGAGCGGGTCGGTGGTCACGGGCACCCGTCCATGGTGCCTGCTGGGTCCGACAACTGCTCTGAGCAGGGGTGAAGTCGTCGAAAACGGGGGCTGCCGGCGTCCGTCGCGGCGTATTCTGAGCGCTGCGACCCATCGGGCGCCCTCATGCGGACGCCGTGGGACGCGCCGGACGCGCGACCTCGTCGTGCGCTGGTGGATGGAGTGAGACATGCGATGGATCTGTGCACCGGTGGTTCCCGTCCTGCTTGTGTCGTCGGTGGCGCTGGCCCCCGTCAGCGGGGCCGAATGCTCCAACGCGGGGGCGACGACGATCTGTTCGCAGGGTGAAGTGCGCTCATCGGGCACCGGCACCGGACCCGTGGGCTCGACCGGGCCGTATGTGCCCTACCCCTGCGAGTGGGGCTACTACGCCTGCGACGACTTGTGGAACGTGGGCATCAACCTGGGCTTCAACAGACCGTGATGGGTCAACGACAGCGAATCAAGGAGAACGGCATGGCTGATGGGATGTCCACCCGGCGCGTGGTGGCCGCAGTGCTCGGACTGGGCGCGTTGTCGCTGGGCGTCGCCGCGCCGGCCGCATCCCAGCCGCCGCCGAACTGCTCGTCGGCGGACCTGGCGGGGGTGATGACCGGGGTGCTGGCGTCGACGACGGCGTATCTGTACACCCATCCGCCGGTCAACGCCTTCTTCACCACGATCGGCGACCTCGATCCCGAGCAGCGGCGGGTGGCGTTGGCGGAGTTCCTCGACACGAATCCTCAGGTCAAAGCGGAGTTGCAGGGCATCCGGCAGCCTGCGGTGGACTTCCGCAACCGCTGCGGCCGCGACATTCCCGACCTCGGCGAGAGCTGATCCTCAGCGCGCGCCGAGTGCGACCGCCTCGGCCAGCGCGGCCGGGATCCCCGGCACGCGGGCGACCGCGTCGAGCAGTCCGTGCGCGCACAGGTCGGCGATCAGGTCGGCGTCCAGAGCCGGATCGAGCAGACGCTGGCGGCACATCTCGAACGTAAACGCCAGCCAGCCGTAGATGGTGGCCCGGAGATCGCGCTCGACATCAGCGCCCATTGCGCCACCAACCGCGTCGCTGATCCGGCCGATGATGCGGTTGGCCTGGCGGTCGTTGTCGATGTCCTCGATGCCGCGGAGCACCGGGTCTGAGCGGCCCATGCCCATGTATGCCGCCCAGGCGCCGTGCGGATGCCCCTCGTCGTAGTGCAGGTAGGCCAGCACGCCGGCGCGGACCTGGGCGAACAGCGTCTGTCCCGGCTCCGGCGGGGTGTTGGTGGCCTCAAACAGCCGCTCACCCTCGGCTCGGACGACGGCGGCGAAGAATGCCCGCTTGTCGGGAAAGTAGTGGTACATCAGGGCCCGCGACACCCCGGCGCGCTCGGCGATCTCGTCGATGCGCACCTCGTCGTAGGGCCGCTGGCCGAACACCTCGGCGCCGAGCGCCAACAGCTCGTTGCGGCGGTCGTCGGGTGAGAGTCGTCGTCGTGGTTCCCCCATGACCGCCATCCTACTTGACACATGTACAACAGCAGCGGAGGCTGGTGTCATGTCCATCGTCGACGACCGGCGCGCGTTCCCCAAGTTGCCGCACCCGGGTCGCCGGTTGCCGCTCATCGGTGATGTGCTGTCCTTCGACGCCGACACCCCGTCCCAGTCGGCGATGAAGCTGGCCCAGCTCGGGCCGGTGTTCGAGTTCCGGTTCCTGGGTGCGCGCTATGTCGTGGCCGCCGGATCCGATGTCGTCGCCGAACTCAACGACGAGAGCCGGTTCTGCAAGCACGTCGGTCCCGACATCGAGGCGCTGCGGCTCCTCGGCGGCGACGGCTTGTTCACCGCCTACAACGACGAACCGAACTGGCAGAGAGCCCACGATGTGCTGATGCCCGCCTTCAGCCAGCAGGCGATGCGTCAGTACCACGCGATCATGTTCGACGTCGCCGACGAACTGACCGCCCGCTGGGATGAGCGCGAGACCGTCGACGTGTCCGCCGACGCCACCCGGGTGACATTGGAGACCATCGGGCGGTGCGCGGCCGGACATCCGTTCGGTGCGTTCGACTCCGAAGATCCGCACCCGTTCGTCGAGCACATGGTGGCCGGACTGAAGGGTTCCGACCGCGTGGGTGTGCTGCGGCAGACCTTCCTGCCGCGCTGGTTCGCCCGTCGTGCCGAGCGGCATGTCCTGGTGCACGCCGCGGCGATGCACCGGATCGCGGACGAGATCGTCGCCGAACGGTTGCGCGAGGGCCCGGGCCGTCACGACGACCTTCTCGAGCTGATGCTGCAGTCCGACCTCGAGCCGGCCAACATCCGCTATCAGCTGATCAACTTCCTGGTCGCCGGGCACGAAACCACCTCGGGCGCCTTGTCGTTCGCGCTGTACTTCCTGGCCCGGCATCCGGAGATCGCCGACCGCGCCCGCGCTGAGATCGCCGAGGTCTGGGGCGAGCAGCAGCGCCCGGACTTCGAACTGATCGCCAAGCTGCGCTATGTGCGGCGGGTGTTCGACGAGGCGCTGCGCCTGCACCCGACGGTGCCCGGCTACTATCGCGCCGCCCGCGAGGACACCTTGCTGGCCGGGGTGCACCCGATGCGCAAGGGCGACTGGGTGCTGGCGTTGACGATGACGCTGCACCGCGACCCGCGCTGGGGTGGCGATCCCGATGCCTTCGATCCGGACCGCTTCGCGCCCGAGAACGTCAAGGCCCGTCCGGCGGGGTTGTACAAGCCGTTCGGCACGGGACCCCGGTCCTGCATCGGTCGGCAGTTCGCGTTGCATGAGGCGGTCCTGCTGCTGGCGGTGCTGCTTCGCCGCTACGACTTGATCCCCGACCCGGACTACGAACTGCAGGTCGCCGAGCGGTTGACTCTGATGCCCAAGGATTTCCACCTCACCCTGCGCCGGCGATAGCCCCACCCCTGTATCGCGAGCGCTCGCGCCCGGCGAGTGATTACTTTCGGCCCTTCTCGCCTCCCATGCCCGTCGCCACACTGGGCGGTATGGACGATGGCGAGCAGCACTATCACGACGTTCTCGACGAGTTGCGGCCCGAACACCGGGCGCTGCGGCAGGCAATCCCGGAGGTGTATCAGGGCTTCAACGCCATCAGCGCGGCGGCCCTGTCCGACGGTGCGTTGAGCCGCAAGGTCAAAGAGCTGATCGCGATGACGATCGGTGTCGTCCACGGCTGCGACGGGTGCATCGCCTCGCACGCCAAGGGAGCGGTCCGGGCCGGGGCCACCGAGCAGGAGGCTGCCGAGGCGATCGCGGTGGGCATCATGATGCACGGCGGCCCGGCGACCGTCTATGGGGCGCGGGCCTTTTCGGCGATCCGAGAGTTCTCCGCGGAGACGGTGACGAGCTAATCGTTGCGCAGCGTCCGCTGGTAGCGGCGCATCCCGGCGATCCACCGGTCGTAGTCGGCGCCCTTGTGCCGGTACATCTCGAGCAGCTCGGGATGGGGGAGCACGAGGAACCGGTCGGTGCGCATCGCCTCGAGTGTGGCCGCCGCGACGTCGTCGGCGCTGATGACCGCCGCCGAGTGTTCGATCGACGACGCGCCGAGCCGGGCGTCGGCGTCGTCGATGCCGCGGATGTTCTGCAGCAGAGGCGTTTCCACGCCCAGCGGGCACACGCAGCTGACCCCGATGCCGTCGTCGCCGTAGGTGATCGCCAGCCATTCGGCGAACCCGACGGTGGCGTGTTTACTCACCGCGTAGCCCGCGGCACCGAGCTGGGTCAGTAGGCCCGCGGCCGAGGCCACCGACACGAAGTAGCCACTACCGATCGAACGCCAATGCGGCACCAGCAGGCGCGCGGCGCGGATATGGGCACGCAGGTTCACGTCGAGGGTCACATCCCAGTCGGCTTCGGAGCCGAGCGCGGGCGCCCCGATGACTCCGGCGTTGGCGACGTAGATGTCCACGGGTGCGAACTCGTCGCCGGCCAGCCGTAGCAGCGCTGCGATGTCCTCGGTGTCCGCGGCGTCGGCCCGCAGGGCGATGGCCTGGCCGCCGGCCGCCCGGATGTCCGACGCGCTCTGATGCGCACCGGCCTCGTCCAGGTCGCCGACCACGACCCGCACGTCTTGTTCGGCCAGTTGCCGGGCCAGTGCCTGCCCGATTCCCGATGCTCCGCCGGTGACGACGGCGACCTTGCCCGCGAGATCCATGTACAGAGTGTGCCTTCGCGCGCCACAAGCGCGCGGAGAATCACAGCGTGGAGCGGCGTGTCGTCGTGCAGACTCACACGCTCGCGGGGCAGGGAGTGCCGGTCAGCCGAAATGCACACCCTGGGCCAGCGGCAGCTCCGAAGAGTAGTTGACCGTGTTCGTCGCGCGTCGCATGTAGGCCTTCCACGCATCCGATCCGGATTCGCGACCGCCGCCGGTCTGCTTCTCGCCGCCGAAAGCTCCGCCGATCTCCGCGCCTGACGTGCCGATGTTCACGTTGGCGATGCCGCAGTCCGAACCGTCGGCAGCCAGGAACCGCTCCGCCTCGCGCACATCGGTGGTGAAGATCGACGACGACAACCCCTGCGGCACCGCGTTGTTCAGCGCGATCGCCTCGTCGAGCGTGTCATAGGTCAGCACGTAGAGGATCGGCGCGAACGTCTCGGTGTGCACGATGGCGGTCTGTTCGGGCATCCGCACCACGGCGGGTTCGACATAGAAGGCCTCGGAGGCGCCGGTGTCGACACGCTCCCCGCCGGTCACCTCGCCGCCTTCGTCACGTGCCTGCTGCAGCGCGCCCACCATGTCGCGGTAGGCGGTCTCGTGGATCAGCGGCCCCACCAGGGTGTCCGAGGCGAACGGATCACCCACCGGCAGCTGCCGGTACGCCGCCACGATCCTCGACACCAGGTCATCGGCAACCGACGAGTGCACGATCAGTCGGCGCAGCGTCGTGCATCGCTGTCCCGCGGTTCCGGCGGCGGAGAACACGATGCCGCGCACGGCGAGGTCCAGATCGGCGGCCGGGGTCACGATCGCGGCGTTGTTGCCGCCCAGTTCGAGCAGGACCTTGCCGAAGCGTTCGGCGACCCGGGGGCCGACCTGCTTACCCATACGTACCGATCCGGTCGCGCTCACCAGCGCGACCCGGGGGTCGTCGATCAGGCGCTCGCCGACCTCGCGACCGCCCAGGATCAACCGGCTCACGCCGGCGGGTGCGCCGACGTCGGCGCAAGCCTGCTCGAGCAGCGCCTGACAGGCCAGCGCGGTCAGCGGAGTGAGCTCAGAAGGCTTCCACACCACGGTGTCCCCGCACACCAGCGCCACGGCGGTGTTCCATGCCCACACCGCCACCGGAAAGTTGAAGGCGGTGATGACGCCGACGACGCCGAGCGGATGCCAGGTTTCCATCAGCCGGTGCCCGGGTCGCTCGGAGGCGATCGTCTTTCCGTACAGCTGGCGCGACAGGCCGACGGCGAATTCGCAGATGTCGATCATCTCCTGGACCTCGCCGGCGGCTTCGGAGGTGATCTTGCCGGCTTCGATGGTGACCAGGGCCGCCAGCGCGGCCTTGTGTTCCACGAGCAGCGCCCCGAGCCGGGCCACCAGCGCTCCGCGCACCGGCGCCGGGGTCACCCGCCACGCCGAAAACGCTTCCGCTGCTTGGCCGATCGCCGTGTCAGCGTCGGCGGGCGTCGATTCGGGCACGGTGAACAGCACGTCTCCGGTGATCGCGGTGCTCGCGGGCAGGCCGCCATCGTTGGGGCTGCCGAGTTCGACCGTCGCGCCGACGGAAGCCAGGGCGTCGCGGACGCGTGAGCGCAGGTCGTCGGCGGTGGGCAGGGCGGTGGACACGGCGGTGCTCATGGGTGGCTGGCTTTCTGTTCGGTGTGATGGTGCTTGTCGGCGCGGGTCCGTGTGGCGCTCGGATACAGTGCGGCCATGAGCGACGGCGAACTCGACGAGATCGACCGCACGCTGGTCCGGGAGTTGGTGGCCGATGGTCGCGCGACGTTGGCGCATCTGGCGGCCACGGCGGGGTTGTCGGTCTCGGCGGTGCAGGCGCGGGTGCGACGGCTGGAATCGCGTGGGGTGGTGGCCGGATACACCGCGCGCATCAACCCCGAGGCGGTGGGCGCCATGCTGTCGGCGTTCGTCGCGATCACCCCTCTCGATCCCTCTCAACCCGATGATGCCCCCGCCCGACTGGAACACATCCCTGAAATCGAGGCGTGCTACTCGGTGGCCGGCGAGGACAACTATGTGCTGCTGGTGCACGTCGCTTCGGCGCGCGCGTTGGAGGCGCTGCTGCAGCGCATCCGTACCGCCGCCGACGTGAAGACGCGCAGCACGATCATCCTACAGAAGTTTTACAGTGAAAGGCGATACGTCCCGGATTAGTTGCGGTCTTGAAGCGATATGGCAGGAATATAAGCGGTATCATGGCGGAATGACTGCCGTCCTTCCTGCGCTGGTTCCGGCCGATGTCCGCCCCGTTCTGTCCCGCAGCATCCTCGCCGACGGCCTGGATCTGGTTCTCGACCTCAATCGGTCGCGCGGTTCACGCCTCGTCGACGCGCGCACCGGACGCAGCTTCCTGGACATGTTCACGTTCTTCGCGTCGTCGGCGTTGGGGATGAACCATCCGGGCCTGGCCGATGACGAGCAGTTCCGTGCCGAGCTCATCGCCGCCGCGTTGAACAAGCCCAGCAACTCCGACGTCTACAGCATTCCGATGGCGCGTTTCGTCGACACGTTCGCCCGCGTGCTGGGTGATCCGGCGCTGCCGCACCTGTTCTTCGTCGACGGGGGAGCGCTGGCCGTCGAGAACGCGTTGAAGGTCGCGTTCGACTGGAAGAGCCGGCTCAACGAGAGTCGCGGGATCGATCCGGCGTTGGGTACCAAGGTGCTTCACCTGCGCGGAGCCTTCCACGGTCGAAGCGGCTACACCATGTCGCTGACCAACACCGATCCGAACAAGGTGGCCCGCTTCCCGAAGTTCGACTGGCCGCGCATCGATGCGCCCTATGTCCGGCCCGGTTTCGACGACGACGCCATGGCTGCGCTGGAAGCCGACTCGCTGCGGCAAGCCCGCGCCGCCTTCGAGGCGAACCCGCATGATGTCGCCTGCTTCATCGCCGAACCGATCCAGGGCGAGGGCGGCGACCGCCATTTCCGGCCGCAGTTCTTCGCCGCGATGCGCCGCCTGTGTGACGAGTTCGACGCGCTGCTGATCTTCGACGAGGTGCAGACCGGATGCGGCATCACCGGAACCGCCTGGGCCTATCAGCAATTGGGTGTCACCCCCGACGTGGTCGCGTTCGGCAAGAAGACGCAGGTGTGCGGCGTCATGGCGGGCGGGCGCACCGACGAGGTGGCCGACAACGTCTTCACCGTCAGCTCGCGGATCAACTCGACCTGGGGTGGCAACCTGGCCGACATGGTGCGGTCGCGCCGAATCCTGGAGGTCATCGAGGCAGACGGGTTGTTCGAGCAGGCCGCCGAGCGGGGCCGCTACTTGATCGAATGGCTACAGGACCTCGAGGAGCATTTTCCCGACCTGGTGCGCGACGTGCGCGGCCGCGGCCTGATGTGTGCGTTCAGCATGCCCGACGCCGCGCAGCGCGACGCGCTGATCGACGGTCTGTGGCGGCGGGGGGTGATCATGCTCGGATGTGGAGCCGACAGTGTCCGGTTCCGGCCGGCGTTGACCGTGTCGCACGACGAGCTGGACGCTGCGGTCGAGGCGGTGCGGGCGGTGCTCAGGTCGATGTCGGTTCACTCGGCCGGGTGAGCCGGCGGATCGTCGTCCGCAGCGCCGCCAGCTCCGCGCCACTGACGAGCTCGCAGCCGTGACGTTCGGCCAGTTTGCGTGCCGCCGGGGTGAATTCGTGGTTGGTGACGACCATAGTGCGGGTGCAGTCCTGCATCGCGGCACCGGCGACGACCTCCTGCACGGCGCTGGCGCCGACCGGGCGTGAGTACCGTTTGCACTGCACGGCAAGCCGATTGGGGCGATGCCCGACGATCAGGTCGACACCCCAGTCCCCGCTGATCGACGTCATGATCACCGGCACCCCGGCCGAGCGCGCGATGTGCGCGACGTAATCCTCGAACTCGGTGCCGGACATGGCATCGGCGCGATCGCGCTCCCGGTGACCGGGGGTGGCGGCACCCACCACGGTGGCGATGAGAAAGCTGGGCGCGGCCATCGCGAGCAGCCCGGCGGCCACGCTCCACAGCGGTGACGCGCCGGCCAGGTAGGCGGTGACGGCGGCGGCCACGCCGAGCGCCAGCAGCACCGTCCACCGCAGCCTCGTCACGCGCGCATCGTAGGCCGCGACCCCGACAGACCCGGTTTACCGGGCGGGGTGTCCGGGAACTTCTGGTTCCACAGTTGTACGACACGAAAGAGCCAGGCCATGACCGACCTGTCCCAGCATGGGCATCGCAGCATCGACGGCGACACCGGGGTCCGGGATGCTTTGCGGACGGGCCTGGGCTTCGCCGCTGCGGGGCTGGTGTTTTTCGTCCTGGCCGGGTTGTGGCTCGGGACGTGCACCGGAGCGGTCGCGGACCCGCTGGCCTGCGGCGTGCCGCAGCGCACGGCGCTCACGCTCGGGGCGCCGGTCATCCTCGCCGCGGGCGGAGTGTTCTCGTTGGCGCGGCTGATGCGGGTGCGGCGAGAGGAGTTCGCCTGGTGGGCGTGGCTGGGTGCGGCCTGGTTGCTGCTGGCGCTGGCGGTCCTCGGGCTGTTCGGCGCGGCACGCTGAAGCGGGCACCCGCCGCACCTTGTTCGCGACATTGCGCTGACGCGGGCACCCGCAGCAGCTTGTTCGGCGCGGCACGCTGAAGCGGGCACCCGCCGCACCTTGTTCGCGACATTGCGCTGAGGGTTGCGTTCTTCGGTTGTCCACAGCCCTGGCCGCAATGTGGGCGTTAGACGCGCCACTGTGTCGGGGCTGCCAATGAGCATCGCCTCATGCGAAGGGTGTTCATCGGCAGTGAGGCGTTGGCCGGCGGCGGGCTCACCCGTGCGGCGTTGCGCTGGAACTATCGCCGGTTGTTCCCCGGCGTCTATGTCCCGGCCGCAATCAGTCCGTCCCTGCGCGACCGCACCCTCGGAGCGTGGCTGTGGTCGGGCCGCAACGGAGTGATCGCGGGACGCGCGGCAGCCGCCCTGCATGGAGCCCGTTGGGTCGACCGACAGACCCCTATCGAGATGATCTATCGGTGCGGACGACCTCCGCCCGGCATCATCGTTCGCAACGAGAGGCTCGACGGTGACGAGGTCACACAGGTCGGTTGCCTGCTGGTGACCACCGTGCAGCGAACCGCGTTCGATCTCGCTCGGCATCGGCCACGCAACGAGGCCGTGGCCGATCTCGATGCGCTCGCGCAAGCGACGGGTGTGAAGGCCGTCGACGTGCTGGCTCTGGTGCAGCGATACCCCGGGGCGCGGGGTACCCGCAGGGCCGCCACTGCACTGGGCCTGATGGACGCCGGTGCGCAATCGCCCAGGGAGACGCGACTGCGACTGATCCTGGTCGACGAATGGCTCGACCCTGTGCGGACCCAGATCAAAGTGACCGACGGGTCGACCGTGGCCTACCTGGACATGGGCTACGACGAACCGATGATCGGCCTGGACTACGAAGGCAGCCATCACAGTGACGATCGCCCGACGTACGTCTATGACATCGGGCGAGCCGAGTTCGTCGAGCAGCAGGGATGGCATGACATCCGGGTCGTGAACGAGCACAGCGCCGAGTTCATCAAGTTCCGCGTGCGGCAAGCTTTTCAGCGGCGCGGATACACACCGAGATTGCTCAGGCGGTCGTAAGTAGGCGCGATCCACAGCCTTGACGGCAATTTCAATGCTCGGCGGCGTTCGGCGGCGCAGGCAACGCTGCCCCGCACGCGAACCCAGCCCCGCACGTCAACCCAGCCTCGCTCGGCGCCGGCCACACACACAGCGAAGGACCCGGCCGATCGGCCGGGCCCCTCGATGCGAAGCTCTTACTGGTTGGACTCTTGACGCTTCTCAGCGGCGTCGGCGCCGGAGCGGGCCGCTTCGGCCTCTGCTTCCTTCTTGGCGGCGTCACGCTGAGCGTCGGCCTTGTCCTGCTGGGCCTTGCCCTCGTCGACCATGTCGTTGCGACCGGTGACGGTACCGACCGCTTCCTTGGCCTTGCCCTTGACGTCTTCGACGACGCCCTTGATGCCCTCTTCGGGACCGCTGTTGTTCTTGTCGTCAGCCATGTTCACCCTCCGCTGTTGTGTGGACAGGTCGTTCTTGGCCCGCTTCTTGAGCTCAGTCCGAGTCTTCCCGGTGCCCCACGCGCCCAAACGAGTGATCTGGATCGCAGTGAAAACCATTCCGTGACAACGCCATCACGGCGGTAAAACACGCCGTTGACGGGTGTTTGGCTTCTGAGGAGCAGGGGGTACTGATCTGTCACCATGTCCAGCATTCACAGAGCGCCGTCACTGCATCATCGGTGCCAGCATCAAGAACGCCACGGCGTAAACCGCCACCGCCACCAAGATCAGGGCCGCCAGCGTCGATCCGGCTACTACCAGAACGCGTCGCAACCGCCTGGAGCCGGGCTCTTCCGTGCGTTTTGCGTCCATGACATGGGGTTACCCCAGCCTACGGGGACCGTAACGTCCATCAGCCACGCGCAGGAGTGCCCATGACCGGGAAGGGTTCGGCCTGGGGTAGTCTCGCTGGCAAGTTTCCGGGAGGTCAGATGGCTGATGTAGTGAGCCGCAGCAACGGACACTCGCACAGTCCACAAGCGGTCGAGCTGCGAGTGGCGGCTTCGCTGGAGAATCTGGCCGTCCTGCGCACCCTCGTCGCCGCGGTCGGCACGTTCGAGGACCTCGATTTCGACGCGGTGGCCGATCTGCGGCTGGCCGTCGACGAGGCGTGTACCCGGCTGGTCCGGTCTGCGGTGCCCAACTCGACCCTGTTGGTCGTCGTCGACCCGCAGCCCGAAGCGCTGTGCGTGCACGCCTCGACCACCTGTGAGAGCTCCGACATCCTTGCGCCGGGCAGCTTCAGCTGGCATGTGCTGACGTCGTTGACCGACGAGGTCAACACGTTCACCAACGGATCGTCGCCCGACGGGCAGGTGTTCGGGATCTCGATGATGACGCGACGAGCGAGTTCCTTGCAGTGACGCGGTCGTCGTCCAGGGGTTCGTCCTCACGGCCGAGCTCTGAATATGCCGACGTTGCCGACATGTTCCGCGAGTTGGCTGAGCTCGATGCGGACTCGGCAAAGTTCCAGCGCCAGCGTGACCGCATCGTCGAGCGGTGCCTCCCTCTGGCCGATCACATCGCCCGGCGGTTCGACGGCCGCGGTGAACCACGCGACGATCTTGTTCAGGTTGCGCGCGTAGGTCTGGTCAACGCGGTCATCCGCTTCGACGTGACGGCCGGCTCGGACTTCGTGTCGTTCGCGGTGCCCACCATCATGGGCGAGGTCCGCCGACACTTCCGGGACAACAGCTGGTCGGTGAAGGTTCCGCGCCGCCTGAAGGAACTTCACCTGCGGTTGGGTTCGGCCACCGCGGACCTGTCGCAGCGCCTGGGCCGCGCCCCGACGGCGTCGGAGTTGGCAGCTGAGCTCGAGATGGATCGTGACGAGGTCATCGAGGGCCTGGTCGCGGGCAGCTCGTACAACACGCTGTCGATCGACAGTGGTGGCAGCGGAAACGAGGACGCTCCCGCGATCGCCGACACGCTCGGCGACGTCGACAACAGCCTGGATCAGATCGAGAACCGCGAGGCGCTACGGCCGCTGCTCGAGAGCTTGCCCGAGCGTGAGCGCACCGTGCTGGTACTGCGGTTCTTCGAGTCGATGACGCAGACGCAGATCGCCGAGCGGGTCGGCATCTCGCAGATGCACGTGTCCCGCCTGCTCGCGAAGTCGCTAGCGCGACTCCGTGACCAGATGGAGTAGCGGGGGCGGATCCTGGTGGACGGCGTGCAGTGCGTCGTCGACGTCGACGAAGACGGGCAATGTCGCGTCCGGATCGCAGATGCGCAGCACACGCTGCACCGACCCCCCGGACGCCACCGCCCAGCGGACTTCCTGCCCGACGGTCTGCACGTTGAGGGTGTGCAGTGCGGTGAAGCCTGCGGTGGCGAAGAACGTCAGGCCCGTCAGGTCGATGACCAGGTGCTGGGCGCGCTCGGCCTGGGCCATCGCGTAGGCGACGAACTCCGCGCCGTTGGCTGCGTCGAGTTCGCCGAAGGCGGCGACGACCGCTGTGCCGTCCTGCGGCCAGGTGGTCTGGAACTGCGCGGTGTGGCTGACCTGCAGGTCAGTGGCCGCAAGTGCAGTGTTCGTGTCGTGGGTGGGCACGTGAGGCATGGTGAACTCCATCAGTCGTTTTCTCTGTGTGTTCACGCCAAGGCTTGGGCCCTATTTCTAAAAGCCGGTAACAGGAGCGGTCAGATTCTCGCCCCTGTTGACGATGACGCTGGGAGGCTGTCTTGATCAACCTCGATTTGAACGATACGCCCTTTGGTCGATCTTGGACAATGATCGTGAGAGCTTATTAACAAACGTTCAGGGTCGCATTCACACAGTCGTCACCGGCGCGGAGGTGCCCTACGAAAAAGGCGGAGCAACAACAGTTTTCGGCTGCAGGCGTGTTACTGGCCGCGGGGGCTGGAACCCGCTACGGAAAGCCGAAGGTGCTGGCCGGGGGAGGATCGTGGCTGCGTGCGGGCGTCGCAGCGTTACATGAAGGTGGCTGCGGGGACGTCGTGGTGGTGCTGGGGGCCGCGGTGGTCGACGTTCCCCCGCCGGCTCGCGGCGTCGTCGCTGGTGACTGGGCTGACGGGCTGAGCGCCTCGGTGCGCGCCGGCCTGGCCGCGCTTCCCGAGACTGCGCGGTATGCGGTGCTGACGACGGTGGACACGCCCGACATCGGCGCGGCGGTGGTGCGCCGGGTGCTGGCTGCGGCGCAATCGACAGGTCTGGCCCGCGCGGTCTACGGGGATCGGCCCGGCCATCCGGTGGTTTTCGCCCGCGAGTACTGGCCCGCTCTGCTGGACAACCTGCACGGGGACCAGGGGGCAGGACCGTTCCTGCGGGCCCGCGACGACGTCGTGCTCGTGGACTGCGCCGACCTCGCCACTGGTCGCGACGTCGACGTCAGCTGAGTCTTCCCCCGATCGGGGGAACGCCGATTCATCCTCTGCGCCGTCTGATCCGCCGACAGACGGGGCGGCCGTGGTGGGAGAGAGTTGTCTCAGCGAAACACCCACCACCACAAGGAGATCGACATGAACCGCATCATCCAGCTGATCGCTCTGCCCCTCGTCTCCGCCGGAATCATCGGCGGTGCCGCGCTCGGCCTGGCCGGCACGGCGAGCGCGTCGATGACCGTCAACGACGACGGCAGCATGGTCGCCACGCCGGACACCTACGCCCATCAGACGATGATGTACCCGCACTGGGGCTACTACTACTGGCCCTCGCAGGCGACCGGGCCGCACACCGACACCACGGTGCACCAGAGCCGCTGAATCCCGGCGAATCGGGCGCGCTACGGCACCGTGAGGGTGCCCTAGCGCGCCAGATTCGCAGGGGTAACCGCGCTACGGCTGCGTGCGGGTGCCTCCGCGCGCCGGATTCGCAGCGTCAGCCGAGCATGGCGTCGGCGAACCGGCGGACCGCATCGGCCCCGGTCTGTGCGGCCTGCGCGTGACCGCGGCGCGCCTGCAGCCCGATGTTGCCGCTGGCCGGATCGAGGGTGACCTCGGCGAGCAGTTCGCCGGTGGTCGGTTCGCAGACCGCCCAGGAGTACAGCGTGTCCGTCTCCCACTGTGTCGTGCGGCGGGCGACGTGCTCGGCGTCGTGCTGGCCCATGTCGGCCAGGGCCGGGCGGTCGTCGACGCGGTCGTCGGCACGCAATGCGCGCAGGTACCAGGCGCCGGCATTGATTTCGATGGGCTCCACCCGCACAGCTTCGCACAGGGATCGGCCCCGCTGCCCATGCAGGCAGCGGGGCCGTTCCACCCCTCGGTCCACTGTTGAGTCGGGTCCGCTCAGCAAACCTCTGACCGCAACGTGAGCAAACCATATACGAGGAGGCCGGGTGAGGGGAAGTAATTCACGAAAGTGCAAATTGCCAGCTTCGCGGGATGCGCGGTGCCGGCGCTGTGCCCGCCCAGCGTAGCCTAGCCATACCCGCATAGGCAGTACAGCTAATCATCGAGCGGCGCACTGCATGCCCGACCGGTGAACCGGCCCGCAAACGCGGCGAGCGCACGCACCTGCACGAAAAACGACGGAGTGTCGTGTGCAGACGCGCGCGCTCGCGCACTCACAAAGCGGGAAAGACTAGTCGCCCTTGATCTCGCAGATCACGGTGCCCTGGGTGATGGCGGAGCCCGGCTCGGCGTTCAGGCCGGTGATGACGCCGTCCTTGTGAGCGGTGACGGGGTTCTCCATCTTCATCGCCTCGAGCACCACCACCAGCTCGCCGGCGGCCACGGTCTGGCCCTCTTCGACCGCGACCTTGACGACGGTGCCCTGCATGGGCGCGGTCACCGAGTCGCCGGAGGCCGCGGCCCCGCCGGCACCACCGCGCTTGCGGGCCTTGGGCTTCTTGCGGATGACCCCGGAGGCCGGGGCGCCGCCGCCCCCACCGAGCGCCAGGTCACCGGGCAGCGACACCTCGAGGCGACGCCCACCGACCTCGACGACGACGGTCTGGCGCGGCAGGGTGTCTTCCTCTTCGATCGGGTCGCCACCGGTGAACGGCTCGATGGTGTTGTCCCACTCGGTTTCGATCCAGCGGGTGTGCACGTCGAACTTGGTGCCGTCACCGATGAAGGCAGGATCGGAGACCACCGCGCGGTGGAACGGGATGACGGTGGCGAGGCCCTCGACGACGAATTCGTCCAGTGCGCGCCGCGAGCGGGCCAGCGCCTCCTCGCGGGTGGCGCCGGAGACGATCAGCTTGGACAGCATCGAGTCGAACTGGCCGCCGATCACCGAGCCGGCTTCCACACCGGAGTCCAGCCGCACGCCGGGGCCGGTCGGGATGTCGTAGCGGGTGACGGGTCCGGGGGCGGGCAGGAAGCCGCGGCCGGCGTCCTCGCCGTTGATGCGGAACTCGATGGAGTGCCCGCGCGGGGTCGGGTCCTCGGTGATGGACAGCGGCTCGCCGTTGGCGATCTTGAACTGCTGCAGCACCAGGTCGATGCCGGAGGTCTCCTCGGTGACGGGATGCTCGACCTGCAGGCGGGTGTTGACCTCGAGGAAGCTGATCAGGCCGTCCTGGCCGACCAGGTATTCGACGGTGCCGGCGCCGTAGTAGCCGGCCTCCTTGCAGATCCGCTTGGCGGACTCGTGGATCTCCTTGCGCTGCGCGTCGGTCAGGAACGGCGCCGGGGCCTCCTCGACCAGCTTCTGGAAGCGGCGCTGCAGCGAGCAGTCGCGGGTGCCCGCGACGACGACGTTGCCGTGCATGTCGGCGATGACCTGGGCTTCGACGTGGCGCGGCTTGTCCAGGTAGCGCTCGACGAAGCACTCGCCGCGGCCGAACGCGGCGACGGCCTCGCGGGTGGCCGAGTCGAACAGCTCGGGGATCTCCTCGATGGTGCGGGCCACCTTCATGCCGCGCCCGCCGCCGCCGAACGCGGCCTTGATCGCGACGGGGACGCCGTACTCCTTGGCGAACTCGACGACCTCGTTGGCGTCCTTGACCGGGTCGGGGGTGCCGGGCACCAGCGGGGCCTCGGCGCGCGCGGCGATGTGACGGGCGGTGACCTTGTCGCCGAGGTCGCGGATGGACTGCGGGCTGGGGCCGATCCAGATCAGCCCGGCGTCGAGCACGGCCTGGGCGAAGTCGGCGTTCTCGCTCAGGAATCCGTAGCCGGGGTGCACGGCGTTGGCGCCGGACTTGGCGGCGGCGTCGAGCAGCTTCTCGAACACCAGGTAGGACTCCGCGGAGGTCTGCCCGCCCAGTGCGAACGCCTCGTCGGCGAGCCGGACGTGGGGTGCGTCGGCGTCGGGTTCGGCGTAGACCGCCACGCTCTGCAGCCCGGCATCCCGTGCTGCGCGGATGACTCGGACGGCGATCTCTCCGCGGTTGGCGATGAGCACCTTGGAGATCTTCGAGCTGGCGTGACTGGCCACAGCGCCTCCTGTTGACACGATTTTTTAAGAGCTTCCTAAAGACGATATCCCGGGCAGTTTATGCGGCCCACCTTGAGTGTCGGCGAGCCGGTCCCTTACCCGCCGGTAACGTTGCGGCCGTCTTCGCGTTCGACGTCGGAGGCTGCCCGGTGGGTCTGCAGCGGACCGTGGTGGTGCACCCGGTTACCGCCGGCGCGTTTGGCGGTGTACATCGCGACGTCGGATTGCACGGTGAGCCAGTGCAGCGAATCGACGATGGTGGCGGTGTTCAGCGAGGTGACGTCGACGGCGGCAGTACCGACGCTGGCGGTCAGTCCGTAGCGGGTCGTGGTGACGGCCGCGCGGGCCTGTTCGCCGAGGGTCTCCGCAACCGGTGAGGTGATGATGTCGGCGACCAGGAACTCCTCACCGCCGACCCGCCCCACGATCGCCGACGACGGCAGCGTCGCGCCCAGGGCGCGGCCGACCTCGACCAGGGCGTCGTCGCCGGCGTCGTGGCCGAGGGTGTCGTTGAGCGCCTTGAACCGGTCCAGGTCGATCATTCCGAAGGCCAGATAACGTCCGGCACGGTGACCGTCGAGAACGGTTGCGACGACGGCACGCTGGAATGAACGCCGGTTCAGCAGGCCGGTGAGCGGGTCACGATCGGATTTGATGAGGTCGATCCCCAGCGCGTGCACCATGATCTGGATGGCCAGCGGGACGGCGGCGTTGAGCTCGACGACGAGGAAGACCATGGTCAACGCCAGCACCAGCTCGCCGTGGGTGGCCATCGCCCAGACGTGTGTGGTGGCGACGGCGAGCGCGACGACGAAGTTGGCGGTGACCAGCCGAGCGGAGTGGAAGAAGGCGAAGTAGCCGCCGGACACGGCCAGCGCAGCGCACGCCATCAAGCCGATCTGCGGGTCGGCGGAAGCCCAGCTGCCGAGGCCGATGCTCAGGCAGATGAACGACGCGAATCCGATGGACTGCGCGCGGGTGGGCCACCGCGTCAGCCACAGCGCGGTGTAGCCGAGGCCGGCCACTCCAGCGACCACCGCCGCGGGAATGAGGAGTGCGAAGTTGGCCGGAGCCGGGCTCCACAACGCGTTGGCGGGGACGAGCGCGCCGGACGCAGCGATCACGGCCATCAGAATCTGCGCCGGCCGGGTGAAACCGCGGGCATGCATGTAGCTCGACAACCAGTCGTATTGATCCGGGCTCCGCCACCAACGCAGAATCGACCGCATCCGACCCCCGTCGTCGTCTGCTCAGCCGCTTTGCTGAGCATGGACAGAGCCTAACCCCGGTCGTGCACCCGGCCGCGCGGTTAGCCCGATTTGCCCTCCGTGTCCGCGCGCTCGGCGTTTCGTCCGAGCCTGAAAGCCGCGAGGCTCCTGCGCGTGTCGTCGACGGCGCCTCGGTGCGATCAGTGACGGGGGGATGTACGGGAGGGTCCGAGTGCGTAACTGTTGCACCGGTGCGTCGGTGGACACTCCCGTAAAGTTGTATGTTCCACTCGACTGAGGGGAATGTGATGTCGAGCGTGCTTGACGACGCCGCTGCGGGCCAGGGTGTCGAACCGCAGTTCCAGCGCGTGGTGTCGCTTCCCGATGAGACCGTGGTCGGCTATGAGGCCTTGGCACGGTGGCCGGGGTTGCGGGATGTCGGTCCGCTCGACGTGTTCGCCCGGGCGAGGGTCAACGGGACGCTCGACGCGCTGGATCACCACTGCGTCGGCTCGGCGGCGCAGGCGGCGATGCAGGGCGGTGCGGCCTCGGGCATGTTGCTGTTGATCAATGTCGAGCCGACCACGGCGGCTCTGGACCCGGGCGCTGCGGCGAAGGTGACTGCTGCCGCCGAGGAGTGCCATCTGGTCTTCGAGTTGACCGAACGTGAGTTGCTGACCAATCCGAGCGCTCTGCTTCGCAAGGTCGCCGCTCTGCGCGCTGCCGGATATTCGATCGCGCTCGACGACATCGGGGTGCACAGCGATTCGTTGGCGCTGCTGGATCTGGTCGCTCCCGACATCCTGAAGCTGGACATGCAGTTGGTGCAGAATCAGCCCAACAGGCTGCAGGCCCGCACGATCGCCGCGGTGATCGCCCACCACGAGCGCACGGGCGCGACGATCCTGGCCGAAGGCATCGAGACAGACGAGCATCTGGAGCAGGCCCTGGCCTACGGCGCGACGCTGGGGCAGGGGTTCCGGTTCGGCCGCCCCGGTGACCTGCTCGTTCCGCCCCAAAGCAGCTACCGCCCGGCGCACACGGCTCAGTCACCGCTACCAGCCCAGGCGTCGGCCTTCGACCTGGCGGCACCGGGATTGATGACCCGCGCGGTGCGTAAGCCGACCGTGTTGCAGCTGTCTCGCCACATCGAGCATTTGGCGTCGGTGGCCGACAGCCCGCCGATCGTGCTGGCCGCGGTGCAGGAGGCCAAGTACTTCACCGGCCTCACTGTGGATGTCTATCTCGGGTTGGCGGAGCGCTCGCCCCTGGTCGCAGTGCTCGGCGGGGGTACGTCGAGAGCCCCGTGCCCCGGGGTGAAGTGGGTGAGCCTGGACGACGGGGACCCGCTGCTGGCTGAGTGGGGGGTGGTGGTGCTCGGCCCGGACATGGCGGCCGGCCTGCTGGCCCGCGAGCGGCCGGGCGCGGGACTCTCGCCGGGCGGGGAGAAGAGATTCGACATGGTGATGACGTTCGACCGCGCGCGGGTGGCCGCGGCGGCGCGCTGCATGCTGGACCGTTTTCCCGATCGGCGGGGTCCGGGCTGAGTCGCTGTCACGGGGGATCTCGTCGTCCTCCGTCGGTTCCGCGCGATTCGGCGGGTCCGGCCAATGCCGTTGCGCGGAAGGCGAAGACGCCCGGCGGTGGTCCATGGTGTCTCGCTTCCGGCGCACCGTTCGCCGCTACTGAAGCGGAAGCAGTATTAGCGAAGCACGCTTCGTAGGTCAATGTCCGGCCGCCGGATACATACGCAACGTGCTTCGTGTATTGTGTTTCGTAGCATAAGCCTACTCGCCCAGGGAGGCACCCCCATCATGTGGTCCGCTGTGAACTTCATGACCAGGCCGGTGGTCACCGTCCGGCATGCCACGCCGTTGTCCGAGGCGGGGGCGATTCTCGCCAACTGTGGTTATGCCGCGCTGCCGGTGGTCGACGACGGTGGACTGCTGCTGGGTGTGATCACCGCCGGAGACGTGTTGCGCGCCAACCATCGTGGCCACACCACAGCCGGTGAGGCGATGGCCTGTCCCGCACTTGCCGCTGAGATGTTCGCCGACGTCCATGTCGTGGGCCAGCTGTTGCTGGGCCAGGGGATTCGCAGCCTGCCCGTCGTCGACGACGAAGGACGGGTGATCGGCATCATCAGCCGAGGGGATCTGCTGCGGCTCGACCTGACCAGTGACGACGCGATTGCTGTGGGCGTGCAGAAGTTGCTCGACGACTACACCGGTAAGCGGCGCTGGGTCGCGCAGGTGCGCGGCGGTGACGTGACGCTGGCGGGGCGCTTCGACGACGACCCGGAGCGTCGCATCGCCATCGCGCTGGCCCGGACGGTGCCCGGCGCGAAGACGGTCCGCATCGGCCGCGGCGGCCGGGCAGAGCCCGCACAGGTTCCGCAGGCCGCCGATGTGTCGCCGTGAACGAACTCAGTCGACGGTGATCTCGTGGACCTGCACCCCGGCGGCATGGATGAGCTTCAGTTGCTGCCTGTCGGCGGTCGAGTCGGTCACCAGGTGATGGATCCGTTCCAGCGGAACCATTTTCGCGAGCGTGACGGTGCCGATCTTGGAACCGTCGACGGCGACGATGACACGCTGGGCGTTGGCGGCCATCGCGATCGCGGTACGGGCCTCGGCTTCGTCGAAGGTGGTGGCGCCGACCTCCGCTGACATTCCGTCCGCGCCCAGCACCGCCGTGCCGACGGTGATGACCTGGAACGCATGCTCGGACATCGGGCCGACCGCCTCCAGGGTGTTGGCGCGCACCAGGCCCCCGGTCGCGATCACCTTCATGTGCGCGTCGACGGCGCAGTCGGCGGCGATGGTCAGCGAGTTGGTGACGATCGTGATGTTCGGCCTGCCCTTGAGTGCCCGGGCGACCTCGCCGGTGGTCACTCCGCCGGTCAGCGCGACCGCCTGCGGCCCGGGCGGCACCAACGCCGCGGCGTGCTGGGCGATCCGTCGCTTGATCGCCACCATCCGGTGATCGCGCAACCGGACCGGGATCTCGCTGCCGCTGGGGTCCAGCGCGCGCGCACCGCCGTGGGTGCGCACCAGCAGGCCCTGCTCTTCCAGCTCAGCGAGGTCGCGGCGCAGCGTGGCCACCGAGACGCGCAACTCCGCACACAGCACCGTCGACGAGACTTCGCCCCGGTCGCGGAGCAGTGACAGCACCTCCCGCATCCGGTCGGTGCGCTTGATCGACATGGCCGGTACTCCTCGGACGGTGGCCGAACCGCGCAGTTTTGTTGAGCGTTTGGCCGGTTGGTATTGCGCGCTTTGAGCGAGCTTCTCATGCTCGAGTGATGTCCCACACATCCGCCCCCGCCGCCGAGGCCGTGTCATGGCGTTGACCGCCACCGCCGACCTGATCATGTCCGCGGCGGTGACCGGTGCCGCTGTGCCGGCCTTCAACGCGATCACCCTCGAGCATGCCGAGGGCATCGCCACCGGCGTCGAGCGCAGCGGTGCCGCGGCCCTGATCCAGATCAGCGAGAACACGATTCGTTTTCACGGCGGGCGCATGGCGCCGCTGGTGTCGGCGTGCGCGCGGATCGCCGAGGGCTCCGATGCCGCGCTGGGGGTGCACCTGGACCACCTGCAGGACCCCGCACTGATCGACGAGGCGATCGCCACCGCCGCCGACCTCGGCGTCACCTCGCTGATGGTCGACACGGCGCACCTGTCCTACCGCGCCAACGTCGAGGCGACGCATGGCTTCACGCTCCGCGCACACGAGGTGGGTCTGTGGGTGGAGGCCGAACTCGGCCAGGTCGGCGGCAAGAACGGTCACGCGATCGGCGCCCACGAACCGGGCGCCCGCACCGATCCGGCCGAGGCCGCCGAGTTCGTCGCCGCCACCGGAGTGGACGGGCTGGCGGTCGCCGTCGGCAGCTCGCACGCCATGACCACCCGCGACGCCGAATTGGACCTGGCCCTGATCGGACGCCTCAGTGGCAGTGTCGCGGTTCCCCTTGTGCTGCACGGCTCTTCGGGGGTGTCGGACGACAACCTCGGCGCCGCGGTGCGCGCGGGGATGCGCAAGGTGAACATCGGTACCGCGCTCAACCTGGCCTACTCCGGTGCGGTGCGCGCCGTCCTCGACGGGCAGGCGTCGGTGACCGATCCCCGCACGTATCTGGCACCGGCCCGCGAGGCCATCGCCGACACCGTCGCCGAACTGTGCCGCGTCATCACCGCGCCGGCCACGTTGGAGGCGCGATGAGTTCGGCATCGACGCTGCGGCGGGTCGACTGGCTGGCCGACACGATCGGGCGGCACAAGGCGGGTGAACCTGTGGGGGTCTACTCGGTGTGCTCGGCGCACCCCACCGTGCTGGAGGCAGCGATTGTCCAGGCCGCCGCCGACGACGGCTTCGTGCTGATCGAAGCCACTTCCAATCAGGTCGACCAGTTCGGCGGCTACACCGGGCTCCGGCCCGCGGAGTTCCGGGAGCTGGTGCTCGGCATCGCCGACACCCACGGCTTCGCCCGCGACCGGGTGGTCCTCGGGGGCGATCACCTCGGGCCCAACCGTTGGCAGCGCGAGAACGCCGCGGTGGCGATGGATCACGCGGAGACGCTGATCGCCGCCTACGTCGAGGCCGGCTACACCAAGATCCATCTGGACTGCAGCATGCGCTGCGCCGACGACCCCGCCGTGCTCGCCCGACGACGTTGTCGCACAGCGCAGTGCGCGGCTGCTGCGCGTGGCCGAGGACACCGCCCGCCAGGTCGGCTCCGACGGTCCGGTGTATGTGATCGGCACCGAGGTGCCCGTCCCCGGTGGCGCCCACGAAACCCTGGAGCAGCTCACCCCGACGCCGGCCGAACGGGCCCGCGCCACGCTGGCCGCGCACCGCAGTGCGTTCGCCGACGCGGGCCTGGGTGAGGTGTGGCCGCGGGTGATGGCGCTGGTGGTACAGCCCGGCGTCGAGTTCGACCACCTCAACGTCTTCGACTACGTGCACGGCGCCACCGCAGAACTGCGGCACGTGCTCGACACCGAGCCGCACCTGGTGTTCGAAGCGCATTCGACCGACTACCAGCGACCCGCGCAGTTGCGCGAACTGGTCGACGACCACTGGGCCGTCCTCAAAGTGGGTCCCGGGCTGACCTTCGCGATGCGTGAGGCGCTGTTCGCGCTGGCGCGGATCGAAACCGAACTCATCGCGCGACCGGCCCGGTCGAACCTGATCGAGGTCGTGGAACGACGGATGCTGGCCGAACCGAAATACTGGCAGTCCTACTACGAGGGCAGCCCGGCCGCGCAGCGCACCGCTCGCCGCTACAGCTACAGCGACCGGTTGCGCTACTACTGGGCCGACGAGGAGGTGGACGCGGCGCGACAGATGCTGCTGGCCAACCTCGACCGGGTCGGCATCCCGCTGCCGCTGATCAGTCAGTTTTTGCCGCTGCAATACGAACGCATCCGTGCCGGTGGCCTCGACGACTCCGCGCAGGCGCTCGTCATCGACCGGGTCCGTGACGCGCTCAGACCCTACGCGGACGCCTGCCGCGCCCCGAGCCCCGAAGGAGCCCGATGACCACCCACACCGCTGTGCCCGCCCAACAGGACGGCGGCGCAACGATTCTCGAGATCGCGCAGCAGCCCGACGCGTGGCGTGAGGTTGCGGGCCGATCCGACGAGCAGGCAGCGGCGTTTCTCGCCGATGTCCTGGCGCGGCGCGACCTGCGCGTCATCCTGACCGGGGCGGGTAGCTCCGCATTCGCGGGTGACATCGCCGCGCCGGCGCTGCGGCGCCACCTGAACCGCCGGGTGGAATCCGTCGCGACCACCGATATCGTCGCCGGCCCGCTGGACCACCTGGAGCCGGGTACCCCGACGCTGCTGGTGTCGTTCGCCCGCTCCGGCAACAGCCCCGAGAGTCTGGCCACCACGGCACTGGCCGACCAGTTCGTCGACCAGGTGTGGCATCTGGTGCTGACCTGCGATCGGGACGGCAAGCTGGGCCGCGCGCATCTCGACCGCGACGACTCGCTGGTGGTCTACATGCCCGAGCGCACCAACGACTCCGGGTTCGCGATGACGTCGAGCCTGACGTCGATGCTGCTGAGCTGCCTGACACTGCTCGGTGGCGCCCGGGGCATCGACGCGTTGGCCCGCGGCGCCGAGCACGTGATCGGTCTGCAGGACGACATCCGCGTGCTGGCGCGGGCCGGCAAGCAACGCTTCGTGTATCTGGGCAGCGGCCCACTGCAGGGCCTGGCGCAGGAGTCGGCGCTCAAGCTGCTCGAACTCACTGCGGGGGAGGTGGTGACGTACTTCGACTCACCGCTGGGTTTTCGGCACGGCCCGAAGTCGGTGCTGGACGCCGACACGTTGGCGGTGGTGTACGTCTCGACCGACCCGTACACCCGCCGTTACGACCTCGACATCGTCGCCGAGCTGCGCGCCCAGCTCGGCGCGGAGAACGTGCGGGTGATCAGCACCGAGCCTCTGCCGGATGACTCGGGGCCGGCGATGGTGATCCCGGGCCTCGACGGTCTGTCCGACTCGCTGGTCGCGCTGCCGTATCTGGTGTTCGCCCAATATCTGGCGCTGTTCACGTCATTGGCGCACGCGAAGACTCCGGACAACCCGTTCCCGTCCGGTGAAGTCAGCCGGGTGGTGCGGGGCGTGACGATCTATCCGATGGACGGTCGGCGATGACGGCGCGGTATCTCGGCGTCGACGGCGGCGGCTCCAAGACGGCGTTCGCGTTGATCGACGACGCGGGCCGGGTCCTGGCTCGCGCGACCGCGCCCACGTCGTACTACTTCAGCGCCGCGGCCGGAGCCGATTCCGCCACCCGGTTCGACGGCGTGGAACGCGTTCTGGCCCAGGGCATCAACGACATCTGCGCGCAGGCGGGCATCGTCACCGAGGACGTCGATCGGGCCTTTTTCGGTCTGCCGGGATACGGAGAGGCCAGCGCCGACATCGCCGCGCTGGATGCGGTGCCGGCGAAGGTCCTGGGACATGACCGCTACGGCTGCGACAACGACATGGTGTGCGGTTGGGCGGGGTCACTGGCCGGCGAGGACGGCATCAACGTCATCAGCGGCACCGGGTCGATGACCTACGGCGAGCGGCGCGGCACCGGGCACCGGGTGGGCGGCTGGGGTGAGCTGTTCGGCGACGAAGGGTCGGCGTACTGGGTAGCCGCGCACGGCCTGAACGCCTTCAGCCGGATGAGCGACGGCAGAGCGCCCCGCGGACCGCTCTACGACCTGCTCAAGCAGCGCCTCGGGATCACCAGCGACCTCGACGCGGTCAGCCTGGTCATCGACACCTGGGGCGGAGCCCGTGGGTCCATCGCCGCGCTGGCCACCACGGTGTGTGCGGCCGCGACGGCCGGTGATGCCGCCGCCGACCGGATCCTCGTCGACGCCGCCGGCGAGCTCGCCGCACTCATCGACACCACCGCAACACTTGTCGGCTTCACCGCCGCCGAGACGGTGCCGGTGTCGTATTCGGGCGGCATGTTCTCCGACCCCGGCTTCCTGCAGCGTTTCCGGGTGGCGCTGGACGCGTCGCCCACGGCGTTCGACCTGCGCCGGCCGTTGCTCGATCCCGCCGTCGGCGCGGCGTTGTACGCCGCCAAACAGAGCGGACATCCGCTGAGCGCGGACGCGGTGCAGCAACTCGCCGCTTCCGCAACCGATTCCGAGAAGGTGACCTCACCATGACGGACGTGACGACGACATCTGCATCCAGCCGCAGCTGGATCTTCTATGCGACCCTGCTGATCCTGTTCTGGGGTGTGTGGGGCGCGTTCTCCGCGCTGCCGGCCACCTGGTACGGCTACCCCGACGAGATGATCTACTGCGTCTGGGCGCTCACCATGATCATCCCCGCCGCGTTCGCGCTGCGCGGCCAGCGTTTCGACCGGCGGCCCCAGGCCACCATCTACGGTCTGCTGATCGGGTTGACCGGCGCCGGCGGCCAGCTGCTGCTGTTCCAGGCGCTGACGATCGGCCCGGCCTACCTGATCTTTCCCATCGTGTCGATCTCCCCGGCGATCACGGTGCTGATGGCGATGCTGCTGTTGCGGGAACGCATCAGTGGGCTGGCCGTCGTCGGGCTGATCGCCGCACTGGCCGCGATCGTGCTGTTCAGCATCTCCGGCGGCGACGCCGAGGGGTCCTCGGGGCCGTGGCTGCTGCTGGCCATCGCGGTGTGCGTGGCCTGGGGAGTGCAGGCCTACTTCATGCGCAAGACCGCCACGCTGGGTGTCAACGAGGCCACCACGTTCGGCTGGATGGCGATCACCGCCATCGCGCTGATCCCGGTCGCGCTGCTGTCGCTGGGCGGCCTGCCGCTCGACTTCCCCTGGCAGGCACCGGCATTGACCGCGGCGACGCAGATCCTGAACGCCGTCGGCGCGCTGTTCCTGGTGATGGCGCTCTCGCGCGGCAAGGCGACGATCGTCGCGCCCACCACCAACGCGCTCGCCCCGGCGCTGACCATCGTGGTCTCGCTGATCGCGTACCAGGCGCTGCCCACCCCCTACGGTGCGGTCGGCATCGTGCTGGCGCTGGTCGGTTCGACACTGATGGTGTACAGCGACGAGAAGCGTGGTGAGGCGCCCACCGCCGCGGTGCAGCCCACCGTGGCGCCGACGGACAGGTCGGTCGAGAAGAGGAGCCGGGCATGAAACCGTCCATCGTCATCATCGGTGCCGGCAGCGTCGAGTTCACCCGGGAGCTGCTCGGCGACATCCTGTCGTTCCCCGAGCTGGGCGGGGTGCGGGTGGTGCTGCACGACATCGACGCCGAGCGGCTCGAGACCGCCGAGGCCATCACCCACGCGACGGCCCGGG
This sequence comes from Mycobacterium sp. PO1, assembly GCF_017312405.1. Classification (GTDB taxonomy): domain Bacteria; phylum Actinomycetota; class Actinomycetes; order Mycobacteriales; family Mycobacteriaceae; genus Mycobacterium. The sequence continues at coordinate 41,576 of NZ_BLTG01000013.1, read as the reverse complement.
CGGCCGGTGCACACCCGGAGGTGGTGTCCACCACCGATCGCCGCCGCGCCCTCGACGGCGCCGACTACGTCATCAACGTGATCCAGGTCGGCATGCACGAGGCGACGGTGCGGGACTTCGAGATCCCGGCCCGCTACGGGCTGAACCAGACGATCGGGGACACCATCGGTGTCGGCGGGATCTTCCGGGGTCTGCGCACCTTCCCGGTGCTGGCGGGCATCGCCGCCGACATGGCGCAGGTGTGCCCGGACGCGTGGCTGCTGAACTACACCAACCCGATGGCGATGAATGTCACCTTCCTGCACCGCGTGGCGCCGAACCTGAAGGTGCTCGGGCTGTGTCACTCGGTGTATTGGACGATGGTGGGGCTCTGCGAGCTCATCGACGTGCCCTATGACGAGGTGTCCTACTGGTCGGCCGGGGTGAACCATCAGGCGTGGGTGCTGCGCTGGGAGCGGGGCGGGCAGAACCTGTACCCGCTGCTCGATCAGCGCATCGCCGACGACCCGGAGCTGCGGCGCCGGGTGCGGGTGGACATGTACCGCCGGCTGGGTTACTACCCGACCGAAACCAGCGAGCACAGCAGCGAATACGTGCCGTGGTACCTGCACAACCCCGACGAGGTGGCCCGGTTGCGCATCAACGTCGGCGAGTACGTCGCGATCAGCGAGGCGAACCTGGCCGAGTACCGCCGCGTGCGCGACGAGTTGGCCGGTGCCGACACGCTGCCCATCGACACCGACTCCACTGAGTACGCGCCGCAGGTGATCCACTCGCTGGAAACCGGTACCCGAAGGGTCATTTCGGCCAACATCGCCAACGCCGGTCTGATCACCAACCTGCCCGACGGGGTCGCGGTGGAGGTGCCGACGGTCCTCGACGCACTCGGTGCGCACCCGATGAAGGTGGGTGACCTGCCGGCGCAGTGCGCCGCGTTGAACCGCAACTTCCTCGGCCCGGTGGACCTGACGGTGCGCGCCGCCGTCGAGGGCGATCCCCGGTTGGTGCGCGCCGCCGCGCTGGTCGACCCCAACACCGCCGCCACCTTGAGCGTCGACCAGATCGCCCAGCTGTGTGACGAGCTGACCGCCGCGCACGGCGACCTGCTACCCGAATCGTTGCGTCCCACCTACTGAGGAGTGTCCACCGTGATCCGACGCCGCCTGTGTGTCGCCCTGCTCGCTGTTGTCACGCTCGTGCTCGCCGCGTGCGGGGGCGGCGGTTCGTCGTCCGGACCCACCGAGATCGCGGTGTGGCACGGCTACCAGGACACCGAGGGGGAGGTGTTCAAGAAGCTGATCGCGCAGTACAACCAGGATCACCCCGACGTGAAGGTCAACGAGCTGTACTCCAGCAACGACCTGGTGCTGCAGAAGGTGCTGACCGCGGTGCGCGGCGGCAGCGCACCCGATGTGGCGTACATGTTCGGGTCGTGGTCGCCCAACATCGCGCAGATCCCCCAGGTCGTCGACATGGCCGAGTATGTGTCCGAACCGGACTGGCAGTGGGACGACTTCTATCCCGCCGAGCGGGAGGCCGCCACGGTGGGGGAGAAGATCGTTGGGGTGCCCGCGTTGGTGGACAACCTCGCGATCGTCTACAACAAGCAGTTGTTCACCGATGCCGGGGTCGCTCCGCCGAGCCCGGACTGGACGTGGGCGGACTTCCGTGCCGCCGCGGCGAAACTCACCGATCCGGCGAAGGGGCAGTACGGCTGGCTGATTCCGGCCGACGGCAGCGAAGACACGGTGTGGCACTACCTTCCGATGCTGTGGGAGGCCGGCGGTGACATCCTGTCGCCGGACAACGAGACGGCGGTGTTCAACTCCGAGGCCGGGGTGCAGGCGCTGACCGTGCTGCAGCAGATGGCGGTGACCGACAAGTCGCTGTATCTGGACACCACCAACGAGAACGGCCCGAAGCTGATGAACAGCGGGAAGGTCGCGATGCTGGTGACGGGACCGTGGGATCTGAGCCAGCTGCCCGACATCGACTACGACGTACAGGTGATGCCCACGTTCGCCGGGTCCTCGGGCGGACACCAGACCATCGCCGGGCCCGACAACTGGGTGGTGTTCGACAACGGTGACGAGAAGAAGCAGGCCGCGGTCGACTTCGTCGCGTGGCTGTCGGCGCCCGAACAGGTCAAGACGTTCTCGCTGGGCACCGGCGACCTGCCGATCCGGCAGTCGGTGGGCAACGACCAGGCCGTGCTGGACACGCTCAACGAGAATGTGCCGGGCACGGCAACATTCGTGGAGAACCTGAACAACGTGAAGAAGGTCCGTCCCACCGTCGAGCAGTATCCCGACATCTCCGATGCGCTGGGGCAGGCGATCGTCGCGGTGATGCTCGGCAAGGAGCAACCCGCCGACGCGCTGAACAAGGCCGCGCAGGCGGCCGACGCGGCCCTGGCCGAGAAGTGACCGGGTCCGAGAAGTGACCCGGTCCGAGAAGTGGCCGTTTCCGAGCAGTGACCGTTTCCGAGAAGTGACCGTGGCCGAGAAGTGACCGTGGGACGAGGATGAACCGATGCTGATCACCCCCGACGTCGAGAAGCCGGTGACCCCGGCGCCGCCGCACCCTCGGCGGCGGCGCCGGCTCGGCGGCGCGGAGAGCGTGACGGGGTGGACGCTGGTCAGTCCCGCGGTGATCCTGATCGGCATCTTCGGGCTGCTGCCGGTGCTGATGTCGCTGCAGTTGTCCTTCCAGCACTCCGATCTGCTCACCCCGGAGACGCCGTGGGTGGGGTTCGACAACTACCGCAAGATGGCCGACGACCCGGTCTTCCTCGAGGCGATCAAACACACCATCGTTTACACCGCGCTGTTCGTGCCGGGCACGATGCTGGTCGGGTTGCTCGTCGCCGCGGCGATGAACCGGTCGCTGCGGTTCATCTCGCTGTACCGCACCGCGGCCTACATCACGATGGCGGTGTCCACGATCTCGCAGGGCATCATCTTCCTGTGGCTGACCGACCGGGACTACGGCCTGGTCAACGCGGCACTCAACGCGGTCGGCGCGCCGTCGCAGCCGTTCCTGGCGTCGCCCAGTCAGGCCATGTACGTCATCGTGGCGATGACGATCTGGGGCTGGACCGGCTTCTCGGTGATCGTCTACCTGGCTGCCCTGCAGGGGGTTCCGGCCGAACTGCACGAGGCCGCCGCGATCGACGGGGCCAGCCCGTTCACCCGGTTCCGCACCATCACGGTGCCGCTGCTGGCCCCGGCCAACCTGTTCCTGCTGGTATGGCTGACCATCAACGCGCTGCAGCTGTTCGACGAGGTGTACGCCACCACCCGCGGCGGCCCGCTGCGGGCCACCACCGTCATCGTCTACTACCTGTGGGATCAGGCGTTCGTGCACTTCGACGCAGGCTACGCCGCGGCGATGGCCTACGCGCTGTTCGTCGTCATCCTGATCATCACCGGTGTGCAGTTCCGGCTCACCCGCCGGTTCGGTGGCACCTCATGACGCGCCTGCGGCTGCCGTTCAGCCCCTGGCATCTGGTGTTGATCCCGCTGAGCTTCCTGCTGCTGGTTCCGCTGCTGTGGATGCTGATCACGTCGCTGCAGACCGAAGGCGAGGCCAACCGCTTCCCACCGGTGTTGTGGCCGGCCAGCCCCCAGTGGCAGAACTACACCGAGGCGTGGGCCGCGGCGCCGTTCGGGCACTTCTTCCTCAACAGCTTCACCGTCACCGCGGTGGTGCTGGTCAGCAACCTCGTGGTGTGCAGCGTCGCCGGATATGCGTTCGCGCGCATCCGCTTTCTGGGCCGCGGAGCGCTGTTCGTGACGCTGATGGCGACGCTGATGGTGCCGTTCCAGGTGACGATGATCCCGGTGTTCCTGATCGTGAAGTGGTTCGGCGACAACGTGTGGGAGGTTCTGGGTATCGACCACATCGGGGCGTTGATGCTGCCCAACCTGGCGACCGCGTTCGGCATCTTCTTCCTGCGCCAGTTCTTCCAGACGGTGCCGGTGGAGCTCGAGGAGGCCGCCCGCGTGGACGGCACCTCCCGGCTCGGTGTGCTCTTCAAGATCGTGCTGCCGCTGTCGCTGCCGGCGATGTCGACGCTGGCGGCGCTGACCGTGCTGACGTCGTGGAACGACTTCCTGTGGCCGCTGATCGTCATCACGTCCCAGGAGCAGATGACGATTCCGTTGGGGCTGAGCTACTTCCAGGGCGCCCACCATGTGCAGTGGCCGCTGTTGATGGCGGCCAACGTGATGAGCCTGCTGCCGATGCTGCTGGTGTTCATAGGAGCGCAGCGCTATTTCGTGCAGTCGGTGGCCAGTACCGGACTCAAGGGTTGAGAGGCGAGACGTTGTCAGAGATCGAGTTCCGGGATGTCACCCGCACCTACCCTGGTGGCGTCACCGCGCTGAAGGGGCTGAACCTGACCGTCGCCGACGGCGAGTTCCTGATCCTGGTCGGCCCGTCGGGCTGCGGGAAGAGCACCGCGCTGCGGCTGCTGGCCGGGCTGGACAAACCGACCTCGGGCGAGATCCGCATCGGCGGAACGGTCGTCAACGACCTGGGGCCCGGGCAGCGCGACATCGCGATGGTGTTCCAGAACTACGCGCTGTATCCGCACATGACCGTGTACCGCAACCTGGCCTACGGTCTCAAGCAGCGCAAGACGCCGCGCGCCGAGATCGACCGCCGGGTCCGCGAGACGGCCGAGCTGCTGGAGATCGGTGGCTTGCTGGACCGCAAGCCCGGTCAGCTGTCGGGCGGGCAGCGGCAGCGGGTCGCGATGGGGCGGGCGCTGGTGCGCGAACCCCAGGCGTTCCTGCTCGACGAGCCGTTGTCGAATCTGGACGCCAAGCTGCGCAACCAGGTGCGCGGTGACCTCAAGCGGCTGCACCGCGAGGTGCCGGTGACCTCCCTCTACGTCACCCACGATCAGGTGGAGGCGATGACGTTGGGGGACCGGTTGTGCGTGATGGCCGGCGGTGAGGTGCAGCAGATCGGCACCACCGACGAGGTCTACAACCATCCGGCCAACACGTTCGTCGCGGCGTTCATGGGCAGCCCGCCGATGAACCTGCTGCCCGGCGAGGTGCGCTCCGGGGTGCTGCACGTCGGCGGCGCCGAGCTGTCGACGGTGCCGTGTCCGGACGGGCCGGTGACGGTGGGGGCGCGGCCCGAGCATCTGGAGGTGCGCGGCGCGGGCGGCGAGGGGGTGGTGCCGGCCCGGGTGGACTTCGTCGAACCGCTCGGCAGCCACGTGCTGATCACCGCCGACGTCGACGCCACGCGGGTGATCGTGCAGGCGCCGGCGGGCACGGACTTCGCACCCGGCACCGCGATCGGGTTGGCGTTGCCGCCGCAGCACACCTACTTCTTCGACGCCGAGACCGGCGAGGCCCAGCTGCACCGCGAGCGCCTCACGTTGTAGCGGTCACGCGGCGCCTCACGCGGCTAGCCGCCAAGCGCGGCATCGGAACCGTGCCGCCATCGAGCCAGCGAACCCCAGCGCGGGGTACGGTGAGCCCTCGAGCGGTGCTGTGTGGCGTCCTGCTTGTTGGCGGCCCGGCGAAGAGGGGGAGCGTGACCGTTGACGCGTGGGTGACGTTGGCCGTGGTCGTCGTCACCGTCGTTGTGCTGGTTTTCGACCGATACAACCCGGCGCTCGTCATGGGCGGCGCGGTCCTGGCGCTCTACGTTTCCGGGGTCATCGACTCCGGGCAGCTGCTGGCCGGTGTGGCCAACGAGTCCCTGGCCATCGTGGCCGCGCTGTATGTACTGGCGGGCGCCGCCGACATCACCGGCGCGTTCGACGGGGTGACGTCCAAACTCCTGGGCGGCGCCGACCGGAACCGGCCGCGCGCGGAGTTGCTGCGGGTGTGCGGCCCGTCGGCGGGGGTGTCGGCGTTCATCGCGAACACCCCGCTGGTGGCGATGCTCGCGCCGCGGGTGGTTCGCTGGTGCCGCCGCACGGGACGCTCACCGTCGCTGTACCTGATGCCGCTGAGCTATGCGGTCATCCTCGGCGGGTCGATGACGATGATCGGCACCTCGGTCAACCTGTTCGTCAACGATCTGATCGACTCGGCGGGTCTGGGCCGGCTCGGGGTGTTCTCCATCATCGGTGTCGGGCTGCCGTTGACCATCGGCTGCGTACTGCTGATGGTGCTGTTCGGGCCGCGCCTACTGAAGGACCGCACCACGCCGGGCGAGACGCTCGCCGGTAACGAACGCGAGTTCACCGTCGAGATGACGATCCCGTTCGACAGCGCCATGGCGGGGGTGACGGTCGCCGAGGCCGGGCTGCGCAACCTCGACGGTGTGTTCCTCGTCGAGGTGGAACGCGCGGAGCGGGTCATCGCCGCGGTCGGTCCGGACGAACCGCTGGCGGTGGGGGACCGGCTGGTGTTCGTCGGGAACCTCGCCCGCGTGCTGGATCTGCAGAACATGACGGGCCTGGCCTCGGCGGAGGCGCGCCACTTCGACGACCTGGCCCGCAACCCCCAACGCCAGTTCGTCGAGGCGGTCATCGGTGCCGGGTCACCGCTCGTCGGCTCGAGCCTGAAGGCCGCCGGCTTCCGCAGCCGCTACGGCTCCGCGGTGGTGGCGATCCACCGGGCCAGTCAGCAGCTGTCCGGCAAGCTCGGCGACGTCCGGCTGCGCGCCGGGGACGTGCTGCTGGTGCTGGCCGGGCCCGACTTCGCCCAGCAGTTCCGCGAGCACCGCGACTTCGCGGTCGTGGCCCCGCTCAACCAGGACCGGCCGATCCGGCGTGAACGCACCCGGGTGGTCGAGTTCTGTGTCGCGGCGCTGATCGTGCTGGCCGGCACCGGGCTGCTGGATCTGCTGAAGGCGTCCCTGATCATCGCGTTCGCGCTGATCGTCAGCCGAGTGGTGACGCTCAACGATGCGCGGCGCTTCGTCAACGTCAATGTGCTGTTGTTGATGGCGACCAGCTTCGCGCTCGGGCTGGCCGTCGAGGAGAGTGGGCTGGCCGCCACGCTGGCCAACCTGGTGGTGAACGCGGCGGCGCCGCTGGGCAGCATCGGACTGCTGGCGGCGGTGCTGGCGGCCACCATGCTGGTGACGGAGGTGATCTCCAACCTCGCCGCCGCTGCGCTGATGTTCCCGATCGCGGTCGCCGTCGCCGAGCAGGCGGGCGTGAACGCGATGCCGTTCGCCGTGGTGGTGATCTTCGGGGCCAGCCTGTCGTTCCTGACGCCGATCGGCTACCAGACCAACACGATGGTGTGGGCCATGGGCGGCTACCGCTACACCGACTTCGCCCGCCTGGGTATCCCGCTGACGCTGCTGGTCCTGGTCGCGACGCCGTTTCTGGTGCCGGTTTTCTTCCCGTTCTGAGCCGGCGCCCCTTATTCACCTGGGTAGGGTTCGCGCCGCCAGCTGGTACTAGGACTGACCGACGTATTCGTCGCAGGAGAGGACGAGCGTGTCGGCGGGACTCGAAATATCGACATATTGATGTCCGGGGCGGCCACCGTCTCCAAGTGCAATCAGGTCGGCGATCACCTCGCTTGCCTTGGCTTGATCGAGCCGCCAGACGACCCGAGAACGGTCTACTTCCACTTCTGGATCGCCAGGTTGGATCAGAAACTGATGGGCGAAGTCTCCATGCTGGAGTTGCCCGCCACCGTCTTTTACGGCGGCTTGCAGCGCGGAGGTGAATTTCTTCACTCCGTCTCCATCCATAGCCAGCAACACGGCATCGTCGCCGAGATTGAACCCGGGGGCGAACTCAACGCGAATGGTGCTCATGCGTCCCCCAAAAAACGATTGTGCCTGTGCTGGCAAAAAGATACTGGCGCAACGCACTCGCACCCGCGACGCCAATTATTGGATTCAGTCACTGCGGCGCAACCTCTGAAGCGCACCAGGGAGCCGGTCACCAGTCGCGCGCGACAACCGATATGATGAATTGCGATTGTGCTCAATCCATCAAGTCGGAGGTCGGATGGCGCCGAGTTTCCGGGATTCCGCCGAGCGGCCCCTCTACGAGATCAAGGCCAACCTGTTCAAGGCGCTCGCCCATCCCGCCCGCATCCGCATTCTGGAGATCCTGTCGTCCACCAGGCGCCCCACCCCGGTCAGCGAGATCCTCGCCGAGACCGGGCTCGAGCCGACCCTGCTCTCCCAGCATCTGGCGGTGCTCAAGCGGCACTACGTCGTCAGCGGTGAGCGGGTCGGCAACGCGGTGTACTACGAGCTCGCCCACCCCAAGATCTCGGAACTGTTGCTGATCGCCCGGACTTTCCTCACCGACACCCTGGGTGCGCGCCGCGATCAGCTCGAGATGCTGGGCTCCCTGCCGCCCGTCGGACAGCCGTGACGCTCGTCGGCGGACTCCGGCACGCCCGCTCGTTACTGCCGCGCCGCTCCGATTACGCCGGGCTGTCGCGGTCGTGGCGCCGGGATGTCTTGGCAGGCGTGACCGTCGGGGTTGTCGCGTTGCCGCTCGCACTGGCTTTCGGTATCAGTTCCGGCGCGGGGGCGGCCGCCGGTCTGATCACCGCGGTGGTCGCGGGACTCGTGGCCGCGGTGTTCGGGGGCTCGCACGTGCAGGTGTCGGGGCCGACCGGCGCGATGGCGGTGGTGCTGGCGCCCGTCGTGGCGCACTACGGGATGGGTTCCCTGGCGATGGTCACGGTGCTGGCCGGGGTGCTCGTGCTGCTGGCCGGTGTGACCGGGCTGGGACGGGCGGTCACGTTCATTCCGTGGCCGGTCATCGAGGGCTTCACCCTCGGTATCGCCGCGATCATCTTCCTGCAGCAAGTTCCGGCCGCACTCGGTCAGTCCGCATCACCCGGGGCGTCTCCGCTGGTCGCCGCGTTCCGGGCTGTCCTCGGGGTCGACTGGTCGCTCGCTGGACCGGCGCTGCTCGTCACCGTGCTGGTGGCCGCCGTGATGGTGGTGCTGCCCCGAATCCACCGCGCGATGCCGGAGTCACTGGTGGCGGTCATCGCGGCCACCGTGCTCGTGGTCGCGCTCGGTCTTCCGGTCGCCCGGATCGGTGAACTGCCCAGCCAGCTTCCGGCCCCGGTGCTGCCACATGCCGACTTCGGTGCGCTGCGAACGCTGCTCGGGGCCGCTTTGGCGATCGCCGCGCTCGCCGCCATCGAATCACTGTTGTCGGCGCGGGTGGCGGCCACGATGTCGCCCACCGGCCCCTACGACCCGAACCGTGAACTGGTCGGGCAGGGGCTGGCGTCGGTGGCGTCCGGGGTGTTCGGCGGCATGCCGGCCACCGGCGCGATCGCCCGGACGGCCGTCAACGTGCGCTCGGGCGCCCGCACCCGGGTGTCGGCGATCGTGCATTCTCTGGTGTTGCTGGCGGTGGTCTACCTGGCCAGCGGTCCTGTTGCGGCGATACCGCTGACGGCGCTGGCCGCCGTGCTGATGGTGACGTCGGTGCGCATGGTCTCGTTCCGCACCGTGGGCCGGCTCCTCGCCTCGACCCGCTCCGACGCGGTGACGTTCGTACTGACCGCGGTGATCACCGTCGGGTTCGACCTGATCGAGGCGGTGCAGATCGGGGTGGTGGTCGCGGCGGTCTTCGCGCTGCGCAGTGTCGCCCGGCGCAGCAGCGTCACCCGCGAGGAGCTGCCCGGCCCGCCGCGCCCCGGCGACGAGAAGATCGCCGTGCTGCGTCTCGACGGTGCGATGTTCTTCGGTGCGGCGGAGCGCATTTCGAACACCATCACCGACGCCGAGCATCCGGACGTGAAGGTCGTGATCATCCGGATGTCGCAGCTGGGCATGCTCGACGCCACCGGCGCGCACACGCTGGCGCAGATCGCCGAGGAACTGGAATCGCGCGGAGTCACGGTGATCATCAAGGGGGTGCGTCCCGAACACCGCGCTCTGCTGGCCAACGTCGGGGTGATCGACTCACTGCGGCACGAGAACCATCTGATCGACTCGCTCGACGACGCGGTCGAGCACGCCCGCAGCCACGTCTGACGACAGCCCCGGTTGCCGTGAGAAGATCCGGGACCGCTTGCGCCTACTTGAGCCGCTTCTTGATGCGCGCCAGCATCGCCGACATGCCCCGCAACCGCAGCGGGCTGATCAGCGCCGCCAGCCCGAGGTCGGTGTAGAAGTCGTCGGGCACGGCCAGGATGTCCTCGGCCGACTGCCCGTCCAGGCCGGCAGCCAGGATGGCGGCGAACCCCCGGGTGGTCGGCGCTTCGGCCGGCGCGCTGAAATGCAGCCGCACCTGGCTGCGGTCCTCGGCGTCGACATGCAGGAACAGCGGCGACTGGCATTCGGGCACCGGTTCCATCGCCGCCTCCTCGAGGTCGGCGGGCAGCGCGGGCAGCTCGTCGGCGAACTCCAGCAGCAGGGCGAGCTTGTCCTGCCCGTCCACCTCCTGGAAATCCGAGACGACCTCGGCCAGGGCAGCCGGCATGCTCATGAGGCGCCGGGCGCATCCCCCGGATCGGATCCGGTGGTCACGGGCACCCGCACGGCGTTGCCCCATTCGGTCCACGAGCCGTCGTAGTTGCGCACGCCCTCCATGCCGAGCAGGTGGGTCAGCACGAACCAGGTGTGGCTGGAGCGTTCCCCGATGCGGCAGTAGGCGATGACTCCCGAGTCGGTGCCGCCGGAGGGGGCGAACTGCCCGTAGAGCTCGTCGAGTTCGGCGCGGGACCGGAACTTGCCGTTGTCCTGGGCGGCCTTGGCCCACGGGATCGACACGGCGGTCGGGATGTGGCCGCCGCGCAGCGCGCCTTCTTCGGGGTAGTCGGGCATGTGGGTGCGCTCACCGGTGTACTCCTGCGGCGAGCGGACGTCGATCAACGGTTGCTTGCCCAGGATGGCCAGCACGTCTTCTTTGAACGCACGGATCGGGGCGTCGTTGCGCTCGACCACCGGGTAGCCGGTGGCCTGTTTGGACGGCACGTCGAGGGTGGTGTCACGGCCATCGGAGATCCACAGGTTGCGGCCGCCGTCGAGCAGGCGGACGTCGGGGTGGCCGAACAGGGTGAACACCCACAGCGCGTAGGCGGCCCACCAGTTGCTCTTGTCGCCGTAGATGACGACGGTGTCCTCGCGGGAGATGCCTTTGCGGTTCATCAGCTCGGCGAACTGCTCGCCGGTGATGTAGTCGCGCACCTCGGGGTCGTTGAGGTCGGTGTGCCAGTCGATCTTGACGGCGCCGGGGATGTGGCCGGTGTCGTAGAGCAGCACATCCTCGTCGGACTCGACGATGGCCAGGCCGGGGCGGCCGAGGTTGCCGGACAGCCAGTCGGCGGTGACCAGACGTTCCGGGTGGGCGTAGGACTGCAGGGCGGGGCTGGGATCAGGCGGTAACGGCACGCGCCCAGCCTACCGTCGGGACCGCCCGCTTCCGATGCCCGGGACCTGCGGCGCCGCCCCGGGAAGTGAGCCCGCTCACCACCTGGCTGGTGGGCCGCTGGGGGATTCCTGCCGGTTCGCTGGGGTCACCGGCTCATCGCTGGTAGAGGCCTTAATCTCAAGATCACAAGCGTGCTGGGCAGCGTCGCGCGGCAGTGAGCTTCTCTTACTCCCTGAAGGGGATGGGCAGACGATGAACAAGAATCTGGTCGCGGCGGTGTCGGCGGTGTGCATGATGGGCGCGGTGGTGACGGCGAGTCCGGCGCTGGCCGCCAAGGGCGATCCCGCCGCCGGCGGCACCCAGTCCACGTGGGAGATGCCGGATGTGAAGGGCATGATCCTGCACCCGGCGCTGCAGTCCATCCTGTCGGCCACGGGCGGCAAGCAGGTCAAGATCAACTACGTCGACGCCGGTCGCCTGGCGGTCTACAACGACGAGAACTGGATGGTGTGCGGGCAGTCGCCGGCACCCGGCGCCGAGACGGCGAAGTACTCGGTGACGCTGAAGGTGGAGCGTCCGGCGTTCGACGAATGCCCCTCCAGCTGAGCTGAACAATTCCCAGAAACTTCCGGGTTTCCTGATCTGATCTTGTGGGTAAGCCGCCAGGGTCGGAGTCGTGAACAGCCTGTTCTCGGCGCCGGTGCGCACAGCCAAATAACAGAAAGCCCTTGCCGCGTCAGCGGTGTGCTGACTGCTAGCCGCTGACCCTGGGGTGTCGGATCGGGAATGAGTCCCCTCGTGGGCGTTGCAGCGGAGCAGCCTTCCGACGCCGACCCTGATTTGAGGAAGGCTTCCCATGAGTAGCCCCGACAAGTCCCCGACCGCCGACTCTGCTGACGAAGCCCCTCCTGGGGTATTGAAAAAGGCCATCGCCGCCTCGGCGATCGGCAACGCCACCGAATGGTTCGACTACGGCCTCTACGCCTACGGCGTCACCTACATCTCGGCGGCCATCTTCCCCGGTGACACCACGGAGGCGACGCTCTTCGCGTTGATGACGTTCGCGGTGTCCTTCCTGGTGCGCCCGCTGGGCGGGTTCGTGTGGGGCCCGCTCGGTGACCGGCTCGGTCGCCGCCAGATCCTCGCCATCACGATCGTGCTGATGGCTTCGGCGACCTTCTGTGTGGGCCTGGTGCCCACCTACGACATGATCGGCTTCTGGGCGCCGGTGCTGATGATCGGCCTGCGGATGATCCAGGGCTTCTCCACCGGCGGTGAGTACGGCGGTGCCGCTACCTTCATGGCCGAGTACGCGCCGCCGCGCCGCCGCGGATTCATGGGCAGCTTCCTGGAATTCGGCACGCTGGCCGGCTTCTCGGCCGGTGCGCTGCTGATGCTCGGCTTCTCGCTGGTGCTCAACGACGACCAGATGGGCAGCTGGGGCTGGCGCATCCCGTTCCTGATCGCCGCGCCGCTGGGCATCGTCGGTATCTATCTGAGAACCAAGCTCGAGGACACCCCGGTGTTCAAGGAGTTGGAGGATCAGGGCAAGGAAGAGGCGAACATCGGCTCGGAGTTCAAGGACCTCATCACCCGCTACTGGTCTCCGATCCTGAAGCTCGGCGGCCTGGTGGTCGCGCTCAACGTGGTCAACTACACGCTGCTGTCCTACATGCCGACCTATCTCGAGCAGGGCATCGGGCTGTCGACCGACATGTCGCTGGTGGTCCCGATCATCGGCATGCTGGCGATGATGGTGTTCGTGCCCTTCGCGGGTCATCTGTCCGACCGGGTCGGTCGAAAGCCGATGTGGTGGGTGTCGCTGATCGGCCTGTTCATCATGGTGGTGCCGATGTTCATGCTGATGTCCACCGGTGTGGTGGGCGCGATCATCGGCTTCGCGGTGCTGGGTCTGCTGTATGTGCCTCAGCTGGCGACGATTTCGGCGATGTTCCCGGCCATGTTCCCGACCCAGGTGCGCTTCGCCGGCTTCGCGATCGCCTACAACGTGTCGACGTCGATCTTCGGCGGCACCGCTCCGGCGGTCAACGAGTGGTTGGTGGCCGAATCAGGCAACAACCTGTGGCCCGCGTTCTACATGATGATCGCCGTGGTGATCGGTGCCATCGCGCTGTTGAAGGTGCCCGAGACCACGCGGTGCCCGATCAACGGCACCGAGATCCCGGGCACCCCGGAAGCCCCGCCCCAACTGGAGCTCGTCGGGGCGGGCAGCCGGTCCTGAGCCGGTCGGCGCCGCTCGGCCGAAGGCGTTGTACCGCCTGGCCGAGCGGCGCTGCGTCGTTCAGCCGACGGCGTTGACGGCGTCGGCCCAGCGGCGCTGCTTTGTTCAGCCGACGGCGTTGACGGCGTCGGCCCAGATGCCGACCGCCTCGTCCACCTGATCGGCGTCGACCACCAGCGCGGGGATGAACCGCACCACCTGACCCCACGCCCCGCAGGTCAGCAGCAGCAGGCCGCGGCGGGCAGCCTCCTGCTGGGCTGCCGTCGCCGCCGCACCGTCGGGTTTGCCTGCGGCGTCGCGGAATTCGTTGCCGAGCATCAGGCCCAGCCCACGCACGTCGGTGATCGCGTCGTGCTTGTCGGCGACCAGCTGCAGCCCCTGACGCAGCTGGTCGCCGCGGGCGGCGGCGTTGTCGACCAGGTTCTCGTCGCGGATCACGTCCAGCGTCGCCAGTGCCGCCGCGCAGGCCACTGCGTTGCCGCCGTAGGTGCCGCCCTGCGAGCCCGGCCACGCCTTGCTCATCAGCTCCTCGGTGGCCGCGATCGCCGAGAGCGGGAACCCGGACGCCAGGCCCTTGGCGGTGATCAGGACGTCGGGCCGGACGAACCCGTCCGAGGCGAAATGTTCGTGGCCCCAGAACTTTCCGGTACGCCCGACACCGGTCTGCACCTCGTCGATCACCAGCACGATGCCGTGCTGGTCGGCTCGCTCACGCAGCCCGGCCAGGAAGCGGGCGTTGGCAGGGACGTAACCGCCCTCGCCGAGCACCGGTTCGACGACGAACGCGGCGGTGTCGGCGGGCGCGGTCATGGTCTGCAGCAGGTAATCCAGTTGGGCCAGGGCGAAATCGGTGGCCTGCTCGACCGGCCAGCCGTAGTGCGTCGGGTCCGGGAACGGGGCGACGTGCACACCGGCCATCATCGGCGCGAAGCCGGACCGGAACTTGGTGCCCGAGGTGGTCATCGATGCGGCGGCGACGGTGCGGCCGTGGAAGCCGCCGTGGAACACCACGACGTTGGGCCGCCCGGTGGCTTGGCGCGCCAGCCGCAGCGCGGCCTCGACGGCCTCGCTGCCGGAGTTGGTGAAGAACATGCGCTCGAGTCCCGCCGGCAGCACCTCGCCGAGCCGGTCGACGAGGTCGAGCAGGGGACGGTGCATGACGGTGGTGTACTGCGCGTGGATCAGCGTGCCCACCTGGCGTTGGGCGGCCTCGACGACGTGGGGGTGGCAGTGGCCGGTGCTGGTGACGCCGATGCCGGCGGTGAAGTCGAGATACCGTCGGTTGTCCTCGTCGTAGAGCACGGCGCCTTCACCGCGGGCGGCCAGCACGCCGGTTGCTTGCTTGAGGACGGGCGAAAGAGCGGTCACAGCGAGTCCCTTGATTGTCGACGGGTAGATTGTCAACAATCTAGCGGACGTGGTTGTCGAATTTGAAGGGGTGGTGCAGTGGACCAGGCACGGGTCGTCGCGGCGGTCGAGAGAGGTCTGTTCATCGACGGCAAGTGGGTCGACGCCACCGGCGGGCGCACGTTCGACGTCGTCAACCCCGCCACCGGGCAGACGCTGTGCGCGGTCGCAGACGCCTCGCCCGAGGACGGTCGCGCCGCACTGGATGCGGCGGTGGCCGCCCAGCCCGCGTTCGCAGCGATGCCCCCGCGGGAACGCGCCGACATCCTCACCCGCGCGTTCGAGCTGCTGCATGAGCGCGTCGACGACCTGGCGCTGCTGATGACCCTGGAGATGGGCAAGCCGTTGGCCGAGGCCCGCGGCGAGATCGCCTACGCCGCAGAGTTCTTCCGCCACTTCGCCGGTGAGGCGGTGCGCATCGACGGCGGCTACCAGACTGCCCCGGCGGGTGGGGCGCGCTTCCTGGTCACCCGTCAGCCCGTCGGGCCGTGCCTGCTGATCACGCCGTGGAACTTCCCGATGGCGATGGGCACCCGCAAGCTCGGCCCCGCCATCGCGGCCGGCTGCACCAGCGTCATCAAGCCGGCGCCGCAGACCCCGCTGTCGATGCTGGCGCTGATGGACCTGCTGGTCGAGGCGGGTCTGCCGCCGGGTGCGGTCAACTGCATCGCCACCACCGACGCCGGCGCGGTGATCGAGCCGATGATCCGCTCCGGGGCGATCCGCAAGCTGTCGTTCACCGGCTCCACCGCGGTCGGGCGCAAACTCTTGGAGCAGTGCGCCGAGAAGATCCTGCGCACCTCGCTGGAACTGGGCGGCAACGCGCCGTTCGTGGTGTTCGAGGACGCCGATCTCGACGAAGCAGTCGACGGTGCGATCGCGGCCAAGATGCGCAACATGGGGGAGGCGTGCACCGCGGCCAACCGGATCTACGTGCAGTCCTCGGTCATCGACGAGTTCGGCCGCCGGCTGGCCGAGAAGATGTCGGCGCTGAGGGTGGGCCCCGGCACCGAGGACGGCGTCAACGTCGGCCCGCTGATCGACGCTGCGGCGCTCCAGAAGGTCGAGACGCTGGTCGCCGACGCGGTCTCACGCGGGGCGTCGGTGCTGACCGGGGGCACCGCGCCGGGCGGGGAGGGGTTCTTCTACCCGCCGACGGTGCTGACCGGGGTGCCGCGCGACGCGGCGATGTGTGATCAGGAGATCTTCGGGCCCGTCGCGCCGCTGACGCCGTTCGACACCGAGGAGGAGGTGGTCGCGGCCGCCAACGACACCGAATACGGTTTGGTGTCTTACGTGTTCACCAACGATCTGCGTCGCGCGCTGCGGGTGGCCGAGGCGTTGGAGACCGGCATGGTCGGGCTGAACCAGGGCGTGGTGTCGAATCCGGCTGCCCCGTTCGGCGGGGTGAAGGCTTCCGGGCTGGGCCGCGAGGGCGGCTCGGTCGGCATCGACGAATTCCTCGAGACGAAGTACATCGGCATCAAGATGTGACGTTAGGTTGCGTTGAAACTGCGTTCAGCGCGGGGTTTTCGCCCATTTTCCCGCAGCCAGCGCAGCCCCAACGCACGAACCGGACTCCGGTTATACCGAGTTATACTCTCTTGATGAAGACGGCCATTTCCCTGCCAGACGAGACGTTCGAGCGTGTGACTCGGCGTGCCAACGACCTCGGTATGAGTCGATCCGAGTTCTTCACCCGGGCCGCGCAGAGATATCTCGACGAACTGGATGCATCGTCGCTGACCGAGCACATCAACGGTGCGTTGGAACGCCTCGTCGGCCCCGACGAAGAGGTGGCCGATGCGGTGGAAGCCGGGCATCGCGTATTGCATGACACGGATGATGAGTGGTGATCAAACGCGGGGACATCTACTGGGCTGACCTCGCGCCGCCGACAGGCAGCCGTCCCGCCAAGCACCGACCGGTGCTCATCGTTCAGTCTGAGCCATATAACTTGAGCCGTCTTGCCACCGTTCTCGCCGTGGTGATCACATCGAACACGGCGCTGGCGGCAATGCCCGGCAATGTCTTCCTACCGGCAAGTGTCACGGGACTACCCCGCGATTCGGTCGTCAACGTGACTGCCCTGATCACCTTGAACAAGACCGACCTCACCGACCGAGTTGGAGGTGTGCCGCCCAGCCTGATGGCCGGCGTCGACGGGGGGCTCCGGCGCGTGCTGGATCTCTGAGCAGTGCATGGCGAGTGCTCACCGGGCGAGGAGTGGGTGCCCTAGGCAGCTGCGGAGCGTGCCGGGGTGTCGCAGCTGGCGGGTTGGCAGGTGGCAGCTGGGTCACTGCAAACCTGTTTGAGGTGCTCGGAGCGAGATCGACATGACGGCTGCTGTTTTCGCTCGATTGGGGTGTTTTCACAGCCCGGATGTCAATCTGGGCTATAGCACTGAATCGAGAGTTGTTCCCCAACATGGCCGCGATCCACAGCCGTGCTGCGGAACCCGGCTGCACCACACGGACGTGTCACACCGTCCGGCGAGCGTGGCCGCATGCGCGAACCGTTCCTCGGCAGTGAGGCGATCACGGAAGGCACGCTGACCCGTGGGGCACTGCGCTGGAACTACACCAGCCTGCTTCCCGACGTCTACATCCACAAGGACGCACGCATCGACACCTGGGCCAAAGCTCAGGCGGCCTGGTTGTGGACGGGCCGCCGCGGCGTCATCGCCGGCCGGACCGCGGCCGCGCTGGCCGGCGTCAAGCCCATCGACCCCCGCGCGCCCATCGAGATCATCGCACCGCCGCGGCGGACCCAGCCGGGCATCATCGTCCGCAACGAACGCATCGACGGTGACGAGATCGACCCGGACGGGGTGCCGCCGCGGACGAATGCGGCGCGCACCGCGTTCGACATCGCCAGGCGTCTGCCGCTGAAGGAGGCCATCGTCGTCCTGGATCAGCTCGCGGCGATAGCCGACATCACGCCGGCAGGCGTCGAGCCGTTGCAGCACCGCTATCAGGGCGCCCGCGGAACGTGGGAGGCGCGCGACGCCATCAGGATGATGGACGCCGGCTCCAGGTCTCCCGAAGAATCGTTGCTGCGGCTGTCACTGCTCCAGAGTTGTCTGCCGCCTCCGCAGACCAACATCGAGATCAGCGAGGAACTCTGGGATGCGGCCATCGCCATGGGGTGGCCGGACGCTCGGGTCGGAGTGGAATGGGGCCCGCACCGCCGCCCCGTCCACCTCGACGTCAAGTTCCGGCATCTGCTCTATGAGCGGGGTTGGATATGATCGAGGCCATGCCGAACAAACGCGTGGGCTTCACAATCGAGAAGTGCTGGAAGGCGCTGCGTCGGCGCGGTGCGGTGCGGTGAACTGAGCTGAGCTACGACACCACCGCGTCGACCGGCTCCTCGGCGGGCGCCTCGAAGAGTCGGGCCAGCGCGTCGTCCATGTGGGCGACCATCAGCCGGTCGGTCAGCTCGGGATCGCCGGAGCGCACTGCCGTGGCCAGCGTGCGGTGCTCCTCTTCGCGGAAGTCGGACTTGGCGTAGGAGTCGTCGAGCGAGTGGATGCACATGCGGGTCTCGGTGATGACGGTCTGGTGCATGCGGCGCAGATGCTTGCTGCCAGACAGCGACACCAGCAGCTCGTGGAATTCGATGTCGAGCTCACTCATCTCGGCCGCCGACGCCGCACGGCCCATCTTGTCCACGACGGCCAGCAGCGCATCCCCGGCGGCGACGAAGTCCCCGGACACCACGATGCTGCGCGCCGCGGCGCGTTCGATGGCCTCGCGCGCGATGTACATGTCGCGGATGTCCTCGGGCGTCATGTCGATGACGAACAGCCCGCGGTTGCGGATCGCGACCAGCAACCCTTCCTGGGTCAGCCGCTGCATGCCTTCACGCAGCGGGCCGCGGCTGACGCCGAGCTGGCGGGCGAGGTCGGCCTCCAGCAGCTGTTCGCCGGGCTTGAGTTCGCCGTAGCCGATCGCGGCGCGCAGCTTGTCGGCGATGATGCTCGGCGTCGAGCGCTGCACCAGCGGCCCGATGTGCCCGGTCATCTTCGGCTCCCGAACAACGCGCCCAGGCCGGGCAGTTCGGGTACCGGCCCCAGCAGCTCCAGGCCCTTCCACACCGTCACCTGGTTGGCGGTCAGCACCGGCTTGCCCACGGCGGCCTCCAGTTGGTCGATGATCGCCAGCGTGTGCATCGCGGTGTCGGGCACCAGCACCGCCTCGGCGTCGGGGTGATCGGCCGCAGTCACCATGTCCACGACGCGGGACGGTTCCAGCGTGCCGACTTCGGCGGCGGTGTAGATGCCGTGGCTGCCCATCGACACCACCTCGGCGCCGCCGTCGGTGAGGAATCCGACGAAGTGCTGGGCGACGTCGTCGGGGTAGGACGCGGCGACGGCGACGCGGCGGATCCCGAGGTGGCGCAGCGCGTCGACGAACGCGATCGACGTCGACGACGCCGGCACCCCGGCCGCGTCGGCGACGGCGGCGGCCTGCGCGCGGGCGCCCTGCGGGCCGAACACGAAGCTGCCCGACGTGCAGGCCCACATCACCGCGTCGGGCTGCGCGCCGGACAGCTGGGACGCACCGTCGGCGAGGCGGGCGCCGCTGCCGATGTCGAGCAGCGCATCGACGCGGTGGGCGTCCTCGCCGACCGAGGTGATCACCACCGGGAGCCGCACCGCGCCGGAGATGCGCTGTTCGAGTGCGGGAAAATCGTCTTCGGCGCTGTGTCCGGGGTAGAGCAGACCGACCGTTGGCATAGAGGACCTCCTTGGCTGACCGCCACCCAGATAGGTAGATTGTCAACAATGTTAACGCCCGCGACCTACGACGTCAGGCGGCTGGGGGCCCAGCTGCGTTCCGAGGTTCGCGGCACCGTCGCCGACGACGCGACGGCGCGGGCCCTGTATGCCACCGACGCCTCGAACTACCGGGTGGTGCCAGAGCTGGTCGTGGTCCCGAGAGACGTCGACGATTTGGCCGCCGCGGTCGCGCTGACGGCCGCAGCACAAGCCCCGGTCGTGATGCGCGGGGGCGGCACCTCGATGGCCGGCAACGCGATCGGCGGCGTGGTGATCGACGCGTCGCGCCACGTCAACAAGATCCTCGACATCGACACCACCGCCCGCACCGCGCTGGTCGAACCCGGGGTGGTGCTCACCCATCTGCTGGCCGCGGCCAAACCACACCAGCTGGCGTTCGGTGCGGACCCGTCCTCGGCCAGTCGCGCCACGCTGGGCGGGATGATCGCCAACAACGCGTGCGGCGCGCATTCGGTGGCGTGGGGCACCACCGCCGACAACGTGCGCGCGCTGGAGGTGCTGCTCGCCGACGGCACCCGCACCACGGTCACCTCCCACGGTGACCGCCAGACGCTGGCGGCGCTGCCCGGTGCCGAGGGCGAACTGCACCGCCACCTCACCGGATTCGTCGACACCCACGAGACGGTGATCCGGCGGCGGTTCGGGCAGTTCACCCGCCAGATCTCCGGCTACGCGCTGCATGAGCTGCTGCCCGAACGCGGCTACAACGTCGCCGCGCTGCTGTGCGGCAGCGAGGGCGGGTTCGCCGCGACGCTGCGCGCGACGGTGGCGCTGACCCCGCTGCCGGCGGCGCGGGTGCTGTGCGTGCTCGGGTTCGCCGACTCGATCGCCTCGGCCGAATGCGTGCCGACGGTGCTGGCGCACAGCCCGCTGACGATGGAGTCGATCAACGACCAACTCGTCGACCGGCTGCCCGGCGAGGTGCGCCGCGCCGCGATCGACGCCGGGCTGCCCGCCGGGCGGGCCTGGGTGCTGGTCGAGATGGGCGGCGAGGATCTGATCGCGGCGACCATGGCCGCCGAGAAGATGCTGGTGGCGCTGAAGGATTCGGGCTCGCCGGCGACGGCGTCGCTGGTGACCGAGCCGGCCGCGCAGGCGGTGCTGTGGCGGTGTCGCACCGACGCCGCCGGGCTGGCCACCCGCCGCGCCGACGGCGCCGAGGCGTGGGGCGGCTGGGAGGACGCCGCGGTGCCGCCGCACCGGCTGGCCGACTACCTGCGTGGCCTGGACGCGCTGATGGCCCGCTACGGGCTGGCCGGGGCGTCCTACGGGCACTTCGGTGAGGGCTGCATGCACATGCGCATCGACTTCGACCTGCTCTCCGACGACGGCATCCGCGCCTACCGCGCGTTCGTCGAGGAGGCCACCGATCTGGTGGTGTCGCTGGGTGGTTCGGTGTCCGGGGAGCACGGCGACGGCCGGGCCCGCTCGGAGCTGCTGGGCCGGATGTACGGCGATGACGGTCTGGCGCTGATGGCCGGCATGAAGGACATCTGGGATCCGCGCCGGGTGCTCAACCCCGGGGTGGTGGTGGATCCGCCGCCGCTGGACGCCGACATCCGCCATCAGGCGCCGCTGCAGCGAAAGCCGTTGACGCTGTTCGCCTATCCGGACGATCACGGCGACTTCGCCCAGGCGCAGCGCCGCTGCGTGGGCATCGGCAAATGCCGCCAGACCAGCGGCGGGGTGATGTGCCCGAGCTATCAGGCCACCCGCGAGGAGCAGCACTCCACCCGCGGGCGCGCGCATCTGCTGTGGGAGATGCTCCAGGGTGACGTGGTGACCGACGGGTGGCGATCCACCGAGGTGCGCGACGCACTCGATCTGTGCCTGTCGTGCAAGGGGTGTCTGTGGGACTGCCCCGTCAACGTCGACATGGCCACCTACAAGGCGGAATTCACCCACCACCACTACCAGGGCCGGCCCTGGGCGCGGCCGCTGTCGCACTGGTCGATGGGTTGGCTGCCGCTGTGGTCGCGGGTCGCGGCCAAGGCGCCGAAGCTCGCCAACCGGCTGGCCCGGGGCCCGCTGGTCAAACGCCTCGGTGGCATCGCCGACGAACGCGAGATCCCGCAGTTCGCCGAGCAGACGTTCACGTCGTGGTTCGCCGCCCGGCCCGTCACCGCCGGGCCGAAGGGGCGGGTGCTGCTGTGGCCGGACAGCTTCACCAATCACCTTGCCCCGCAGGTCGGTCAGGCCGCGGTCGCGGTGCTCGAAGCGGCCGGTTATCAGGCGGTGCTGCCCGAGCGGCCGGTGTGCTGCGGGCTGACGTGGATCTCGACCGGGCAGCTGAACGCGGCGAAGAAACGGCTGACGTCCTCGCTGACCGCGCTCGCCCCGCACCTGGCCGCCGGCACCCCGATCGTCGGCCTGGAGCCCAGCTGTACCGCGGTGCTGCGCCGCGACGCGCACGAGCTGCTGCCGGATGACCCTCGCGCCGCCCAGGCCGCCGAGACCACGCACACGTTCGCCGAGTTCGTCCTCGCCTCCGGCTGGCAGCCGCCGCAGCTCGATGCGCAGGCACTGGTGCAGACGCACTGTCACCAGCACGCCGTGCTGGGCTTCGACGCCGACCGCACGTTGATGGCCAAGGCCGGCATCGCCGCCGACATCCCGGACTCCGGATGCTGTGGCCTGGCGGGCAATTTCGGCTTCGAGCGCGGCCACTACGAGGTGTCCCAGCAGGTGGGGGAGCGGGTGCTGCTGCCCGCGGTGCGCAACGCCGCACCGGAGACAGCGGTGGTCGCCGACGGGTTCAGCTGCCGCACCCAGATCGCGCAGGGCACCGAAAGGCGCGCGGTGCACCTGGCGGAGCTGCTGGCGCGCGGACTCTGAGTTTGGTGCCGCCGAGATGCTTCGAGATTGTCGTAGCGGCTGTCCTGAAGGAGTTCCCGCAGCCCTGGGCGCAATCTCGGCTCCCAGTCGACGGGCGCGGCGCCGAGGGCTCTACCGCTCCATCAGCTGCTGGCCGGGCCCGACCGCCTTGCGGCCGATCAGGCTCAGCGCATGCCACATGGTGACCTGGTTGGCCGTGAGCACCGGCTTGCCGAGTTCGGCTTCCAGCTCGGCGATCACGTCGTAGGTCGGCATGTTGGTGCAGCTGATGAACACCGCCTGCGCGTCGTCGGTGTCGGTCTCGCGGACCAACCGGCGGGTGACGTCGTGCGGCACCGTCCAGATGTCCGACGTCAGCCCCAGCCCCGCGGCCGCGGTCACCTCGATGCCCGACTCACCCAGGAACGCCGTCAAACCCACGGTCAGGTCGGCGGTGTACGGGGTGGCCGTGGCGACGCGGGTGTAGCCGAGGTAGCGCAGCGCCGAGAGCAATGCGCCGCTGGTGGTCAATGCCAGCGGCGACCCTGCCGCCAGCATCGCCTCGACCAGCGCCTGTTCGGCCAGCGGGCCGCCGACGAAACTGCCCGACGTACAGGCATAGGCGGTGACCAGCGGTCCGATCGCCGAGACGTCGGTGACGCAGCGGGCGGCGGATTCGGGGTCGGAGATGTGCACGGCCATCTCCATGGTGGCCGGCATGGGGGCATAGGGCAGTCGGGTGATGTGGAGGCTCACGTCATTGGGAAGCCACCGCCAGAGTTCGCGATCCAGCGCGAAATCGTAGGGCACTACAACGCCGATACCGGCTTGCTGCAGAGGTGGCGACGGGTTCATTGGCACAGTGTGGGGCCACTTAGCACACGCCGCAAGTCGATTGTTGACAATCGGACCATCTGATTCCTAACCTGTGCCCAATGCCTGGATTTCGCCCGGTTGTCGCGGTGTTGTGCGCGAAGCCAGATGACCGCCCGCCTGGGTTCGACAGTTGGGATCTCGCCGTCGACTTCCGGTTCTGCGACGCCGCCGGTCTGGCCGAGGCGGTGCGCGGCGCGCAGGGACTGTTGCTGTGGGATTTCTTCTCGACCGCTGTGCGCGACGTGTGGGACGACGCCGACGCGCTGCAGTGGATCCACATCACCGCCGCCGGCGTGGACACGTTGTTGTTCGACGAGCTACGGGATTCCGCGGTCGTGGTCACCAACGCGCGCGGGGTGTTCGACCGGCCGCTGGCCGAGTTCGTGCTCGGTGCGGTGATCGCGCACGCCAAGGACGCCCGCACCAGTTTCGCGCTGCAGGCCCGCCATGAATGGCGGCACCGCGAGACCCGCAGCATCACCGGCGCCACCGCGCTGGTGGTCGGCACCGGCGGCATCGGCCGCGAGATCGCGAAGCTGCTGCGCGCCGCTGGGCTGCACGTGCGCGGCGCCGGCCGCCGGCCCACCACCGACGACCCCGATTTCGGTGAGATCGTCTCCAGCGCGGAGCTTTCCACGCACGCCGGGTGGTGTGACCACCTGATCCTGGCCGCCCCGCTGACCGACGAGACCCGCGGCCTGGTCGGCGCCGACGTGCTGGCTGCGATGAAACCCGACGCGCATCTGGTCAACATCGCCCGCGGCCCGATGGTCGACGAGGCCGCGCTGCTCGACGCGTTGAGCACCCACCAGATCGGTGGTGCCACACTGGATGTGTTCGACACCGAACCGCTGCCGCCTGATCATCCGCTGTGGGACGCGCCGAACGTGACGATCACCGCGCACATGTCCGCCGACGTCGTCGGGTGGCGCGAGGAGCTGGCCGGACAATTCGTCGCCAACGCGCGCCGCTGGCTGGCGGGGGAGGACCTGCACAACGTGGTGGACAAGAAGCTGGGCTACATCCCGGGAGGGCAGTGATGTCGGACGCGTCGATGCCCGAGGCGACCGAACTCGTTGCCGGCTACCGGGACAAATCCATCTCCCCGGTGGAGGCCACCCAGGCCGCGCTGGACGCGATCGAGGCCTACGACGACGCGGTCAACGCGTTCGTCCTCGTCGACCCCGAGGGCGCGCTGGCCGCCGCCAAGGAGTCCGAGGCGCGTTGGCATGCCGGGGAACCGCTGGGCCCGGGCGACGGGGTGCCGACGTCGATCAAGGACATCTTCCTGACTCGTGGCTGGCCGACGCTGCGGGGCAGCGCACTGGTCGACACCGCCGGCCCGTGGGACGAGGACGCCCCGTGCGTGGCGCGGCTGCGCGAAACCGGCGCGGTGATCCTGGGCAAGACCACCACCCCGGAGTACGCGTGGAAGGGCGTCACCGACTCGATCGCGTTCGGCCCGACCGGCAACCCGTGGAACCCCGCGACGACGGCCGGCGGGTCCAGCGGCGGCAGCGCCGCGGCCGTCGGCCTGGGCATGGGCCCGTGGTCGGTGGGCACCGACGGCGGTGGCTCCGTGCGGATTCCGGCCGGCTTCACCGGCACCGTCGCGCTCAAACCCACGTTCGGGCTGATCCCGCACTACCCGCCCAGCCCGTTCGGCACGCTGGCGCATTCAGGCCCGATGACACGCACCGTGCGCGACACCGCGGCGCTGATGGACGTGATCACCGGCTTCGACGCCCGCGACTGGGCGGCGATGCCGACACCGACCCGTTCGTTCCTCGACGGCCTCGACACCGGCGTGGCCGGACTGCGCATCGGGTTCTCCCCGGACCTCGGCTACGTGTACAACGACCCCGACGTCGACACCGCGGTGCGCGCGGCCGTCGCGGCGCTGGCCGAGGCGGGCGCGATCGTCGACGAGGTCGACCCCGGCTTCACCGACCCGGTCGAGGCGTTTCACGTGCTGTGGTTCTCCGGGGAAGCCAAGGTGCTCGAACCCTACGGGTCGCTGGCCGAGCTGACCGGCCGCGCCGACCCCGGGCTGCTGCGCACCGCGGCGGCCGGGTCACGCTGCTCGGCGTCGGACTACCTGGACGCGATGGCGGTGCGAATGCGGCTGGGCCAGTTGATGGGTCGCTTCCACCAGGACTTCGACGTGCTGATCACCCCGACGCTGCCGCTGCCGGCGTTTCCGGTCGGCCAGGACGTGCCCGACGGGTCGCCCTCGCCGGACTGGACCAGCTGGACGCCCTACACCTATCCGTTCAACATGACCCAGCAGCCGGCGCTGAGCGTGCCGTGCGGATTCACCTCCGCCGGTCTGCCGGTCGGGCTGCAGATCGTCGGGGCCCGGCACGCCGACGCGACGGTGCTGCGGGTCGGGCAGGCCTACCAGTCGGTGACCGACTGGCACCGACGCACCCCCACATTGATGACGCAGGAGGACAACTCGTGAGCAGACTGATCACCGTCTCGTTGGACAAGCGAGGGGTGAGCTGCCCGGCGCGGCTGCTCGACGAGGCCGCCCCGCGGACCTGTGCAGCGGTGTGGGACGCGTTGGCTGACGGTCCGCTCTCAGCGCCGGTGTTTCACGGCAAGTACGCCCGCAACGAGATCTACACGCTGCTGCCGGCGTTCGCCGCGGCCGACCCGGGCCTGGAGAACACCACGGTGACACCGATTCCCGGGGATCTGTGCTGGTTCTCGTTCAGCTCCGATCAGCTCGGCAACCCGGCCTACGGCTACGAGAACTCGACCGGCACCGGCACCCAGGGCGCGATCGTCGACTTGGCGTTGTTCTACGGCCGCAACAACCTGCTGATCAACGGTGACCAGGGCTGGGTGCCGGGCAACGTGTTCGGCGAGATCATCGAGGGCCTGCCCGCGATGGCCGAGGCCTGCCAGGACCTGTGGATGGGCGGCGTGCGCGGGGAGACGCTGAGCTTTCAGCGCGGCTGAACGATGGTGATGCCCGCCGCCGGCTCCAGCGCTTCGGGCCGCATCGCGTAGGACACCAGGGCCAGGGTCACCAGCACCAGCCCGGCGACTAGCGCGACCTTGGTGGCGCGCTCGATGTGCAACAGGCCGTGCTCCATCGCGCGCATGCCGTCGCGGATCTTCTCGCGGCTGGCGTGCCGCAGCGGCTTCTCGATGCCGTGGTGCAGCAGCAGCGCCAGCCCGAACATCAGCGACAGCGCGCTGGCGTAGAAGTAGACGCTGGTCTTCATCTCCGCGTGGAGCAGCACGATGACCGGCCAGTGCACCAGGAACAGCGCGAACGCGAGGTCGCCGAGATAGGTGCTGACGCGGTTGCGCAGCAGCGGCTGGAAAGCCGGCTCGCCGCCGATGCCGGCCGCGATGACGAGCGCGGCGCCGGCGACTGGCAGCAGCGCCCATGGGGCGGGGTAGCCGACGGTGGTCTCGGTGATGACGAACACGCTGGCGACGATGATCGCCACACCCGCCCACGACAGCAGCGGTTTCACCAGCATGGGGGTGCGGGCCAGGAAGCCGGCGGCGGTGGCCGGCAGTGCGCCGACGCCGAGCTCCCAGAGCCGCGAGAACGTGTTGAAGTAGGCCCAGTCCGGTGTGCTCGCTGAGCTGTACAGCGACCAGGCCAGCGACGCCGTGATGACGACGGCGGCGATCCCGGCAACCAAGGCGGTCTTGCGCGCCTGCGACCACGCGAGCGTGGCGGCGATCATCGCGGCGACCAGAATCAGCAGCGGCCACACCAGCCAGAACTGCTCACCCACCGACAGCGCCCAGAAGTGCTGCAGCGGTGACGCCGAGGCTGGGCCGGCAAACGGGTCGGCCCCCAGGAAGGCGAAATGCCAGTTGGCCGCGAACGCGAAGGCGGACAGCGCGTCGACGCCGACCTGTTCCGCACGGCCCCTGGGGAGTACCAGCAGCGATGCGACGTAGGTGAGTAGCAGGACCACGGTGGCCGCCGGGACCACGCGCAATAGGCGGCCCCAGTAGAAGTGCCCGACCGCCATCGTTTTGCTGTGTTTCCCGGCCCGCAACAGGCTCGCGGTGACGAGATAACCGGACAGGACTAGAAATATGTCGATTCCGACGAAGCCGCCGACGGGTTGTCCCCACACGCTGTGCGCAACGACCGCCAAGACCGCCGCCGCCCGCAAACCCTGAAGGTCCAGGCGAATGTTTGCTTCAGCCGCTTTGCGAGCGCGCCGTCGAGACGAGCTGCGGTATCGGTCCAGCGTAGTAGTCATCAAAAGCCCCCCAGCCAAATACTTTGCTTGCGTCAAATCATGGCTGAAATACCATCCTGGCGAAAGTTAGCAAATGCCAGTGTGATTCGAATCACGCAACCCTTTCCGGGCGCGGCCGCTGTTCGCCGGCGCCCGAACGGGGCCTAGCAAATCGGTCGTGAGCGGATTGTTACCGTCGTCGAGGTTTGACTCGGTTACTGTTCGTCAGGGGGCTCACAGGAAACGTGGAGGGGATTCGCATGCGTAAGCAGTTCGCCGCGACATTGGCGGCCACGATGGCGGTATCGGCCGGACTGATGGGTGCTGCGCCTGCGGCGGCCGCGCAGGATGGCAATCCCGGCCCATGGGAGATGCCGGACGTGCGCGGCGAGATTCTGCAGCGCGCCATCGACTCGGTTCTTGACGTGACCGGAGATGTCGATCTGGATCTCGAATTGCGCAACCGGAAAGACGTCCGCGAGGTCATCAACTACACGAACTGGGAAGTGTGCGCTCAGGCGCCGCGAGGCGGCCAGAACATCTCGCCGAAGGCCAAGCGGGTTATTTTGGTGGTCCGGCGTCCAAACACGAGGGGCTGCTGAGTCAGTCGGCTCAGTTCCGCCACAACTCGGTGATCGGGATCCCGGCGCGGCGCACCATCCGCTGCAGCAGGGGCAGGCTGATCCCGATGACGTTGGAGGGGTCACCCTCGATGCGATCGATGAACCAGCCGCCGAAGCCGTCGAGCGTGAATCCGCCGGCGACGTGGTTCGGTTCGCCACTGTCGACGTAGGCGTTCAGTTCGTCGTCGGTCGGCGTGCCGAAATGCACTGTGGTGCTGGCCGTTTCGCTGTCGGTGTGTGCGATGACCCCGTCGGTTATGCGCAGCAGCGCATGCCCGGTGAGTAGATGGCCGGTAGAGCCGGCCATCGCAACCCACTGCCGCCGCGCCGCTTCCGCGGAGCCGGGCTTGCCGCACAGGGCGTCGTTGTGGAACAACATGGAATCGCAGCCCAGCACGATGCAGTCGGCGGCAACGTCCTGCGACAATTGCGCCGCCACCGCGACCGCCTTGGCGTTGGCAAGCTTGGCCACCACCGCCTCGGGTGGGGTGTCGCCGTCGAGCGAGTCGATGAGCGCATCCTCGTCCACGTCAGACACGAGCACCAGGGGATCGAGGCCAGCCTGGCGCAGCACCCGCAGTCGCCCGGTCGACGCCGAGCCCAATACGACCCGGGTCATGAGGGCGCGCCGTGGTCGAGGCGGATGGTCAACGCCGCAGGTGGGTGCGCTCCAGCAGCGTGACCCGCTGCCAGCTGGCGTAGGAGTAGCGCAGTTTGTCCACCGGATGTCCCCACGGGTTGAGCTCCTGCGGGCCCGGTTCCGGGTGGCCGCCGCCGGCGCCGGCGAGCACGGTTGCCAGCGCAGCGATTTCCTCGAGGCTCGGGTCACCCTTGAGGATCTGGAAGTGCGGTTCCGGCGCGGGCGGGTTGTCGATCGTCATGTCGCGCGGGTCGGAGACCTCGGCGATGTCGGTGTCGTGGCTCATGGCTCACAGTCCTTGTCTGGCAGACGGGTCCGTCGTGGTGGCAGGGTCAGAGAGGGATGTTGCCGTGCTTCTTCGGCGGGGTCTGGGTGATCTTGCGTTCGAGCAGCCGTAGCGCGGTGCCGATGTAGCCGCGGGTGTGCGAGGGCGGGATCACCGCGTCGACGTAACCGCGCTCGGCGGCCATGTACGGGTTGACCAGGGTGTCTTCGTACTCCTGCTGCAGCTGCAGGCGCAGCGCGTCGACGTCTTCGCCCTTCTCGGCGGCTTCCTTGAGTTGCTTGCGGTAGACGAAGCCCACCGCGCCGGAGGCGCCCATCACGGCGATCTGGGCGGTCGGCCAGGCGACGTTGACGTCGCAGCCCATGTCCTTGGACCCCATGACGCAGTAGGCGCCGCCGTAGGCCTTGCGGGTGATCACGGTGACCTTGGCGACCGAGGCCTCGCCGTAGGCGTAGAGCAGTTTCGCGCCGCGGCGGATGATGCCGTTGAACTCCTGGTCGGTACCGGGCAGGAAGCCGGGCACGTCGACGAGCATGACGATTGGGATGTTGAAGCAGTCACAGGTCCGTACGAACCGGGCGGCCTTCTCCGAGGCGTCGATGTCCAGGCAGCCGGCGAACTGGGTGGGCTGGTTGGCCACGATGCCGACCGGGCGGCCGTCGATGCGGCCGTAGCCGCACAGGATGTTGCCCGCGTAACCCGCTTGGATTTCGAGGAATTCGTCGTCGTCGAGGATGCGGGTGATGACCTCGTGCATGTCATAAGGCTGGTTCGGCGAGTCCGGGATCAGCGTGTCGAGCTCGAGGTCCTCCTCGGTGAGGTTCTCCTCGATCGGACCGGGGTGCGGCGCCGGGTAGCGCGGCGGCTCGGCGTAGTTGTTGGGCGGCAGGTAGGACAGCAGATCGCGCACCCATTCCAGGGCGTCCTGCTCACCGGAGGCGACGTAGTGCACGGTGCCGGACTTGGCCATGTGGGTGTGGGCGCCGCCGAGTTCCTCCATGGTGACGTCTTCACCGGTGACGGTCTTGATGACGTCGGGGCCGGTGATGAACATCTGGCTGGTCTGGTCGACCATAACGACGAAGTCGGTCAGGGCGGGGGAGTAGACGTGCCCGCCGGCGGCCGCACCCATGATCAGCGAGATCTGCGGGATGACACCGGAGGCCTTGATGTTGTTGTGAAAGATTCGGCTGTAGAGGCCCAGGGACACCACACCCTCCTGGATGCGGGCGCCGGCACCGTCGTTGATGCCGATCAGCGGGCGGCCGGTCTTGATGGCCAATTCTTGGACCTTGACGATCTTTTCGCCGTACACCTCACCCAGTGACCCGCCGAACACCGTGGCGTCCTGGCTGAACACGCACACATCGCGGCCGTCGATGGTGCCGTACCCGGTGACAACCCCGTCGCCGGTGGGGCGGTTGGACTCCAGACCGAAGTTCTTGCTGCGGTGCTTGGCCAGCGCGTCGAGCTCGACGAACGACTCCTCATCCAGCAGCGCCAGGATGCGCTCGCGGGCGGTCAACTTGCCCTTGGCGTGCACCTTCTCCACGGCGGCCTCGCCGACCGGATGCAACGCCTCTTCGGCCCGCTTGCGCAGATCAGCAAGCTTCCCGGCGGTGGTGTGGATGTCGATCTCGTGCTCGGCGGCAGGCTCAGTCACGCTGGTCATGAGGTGATCGTATCGGCGGGGGATTCAGGAGTCGCGGGTGGCCCTTATAAGTCCCTTAAGAAGTGTTGGCGAAGGCTTCTGCTCAAGGGGCCAGGCGGCGTGCGGAACATCATCGAGGTCCGTCTGCGGCTTAACTGAGCGCTGACCGGCTTTCTCTTCTGGCCTCATCCCACAACTGCTGTGGCCCAAACCGCACATTCAAGTCGTTATTGCCACGGTCTTCCCGAACGGCTGCTTCCACACCGCGGTGGCAACGGAGTGCCGATGCGATTGGCCTCAGCCACCGCGCAATCAACTAACTAAAGGGCCTCGTGCTGAACAATTAGTATGTGTACGTTGGCGCAGCAAACTTGATACTCCGCGCATTGAGCGTCGCTAGGCGGTGGGCTGGTGGAACCGGCTGAAGCTTTCGCAAGTCGTAGCTGAACTTGAAGACCCGCTGGTCATGCGTTTTTCAGATTTTGCGGAGAAAATTGCACGGAAGCGGCCGTTTCGGTTGACAGGGTGCCCGGAGTCTGAGAAGCTCTCAGCAACATCAAGGGACCGAACCTTCTTGGGGGGAACAAAAATGAATGCCATCGCGACCAAATTCCAGGTGGGTGCCGCGGCGCTTGCACTTGGGGCGTCTGCTGCCTTCGTGCCCGCGGCCGCGAACGCCGCACCCGCTGTTCAGGTTCCCGCCGCCCCCGTGCACCAGGTCGCCGGCGACCTCGCGGCGGCGCCGGGCGACTTCATCTGGTTCTTCCAGGTGACTTCCGTGCAGCTCTCCGCTACCTTCACCAGGAGTGCGACCTTCTGGACCGACACCACGATCGCCATCTACGAAGCGAAGCTGGCAAGAAGGCCTGACTCGATCTTCGCACCCTTCTACGAGAATCGCATCGCCCAGCTGCAAGAGCAGCGTGCGACCTTTGGGCAGCTCAGTCTGAGTGCCTGTCGGGATGGCGAAGGGATTTCTGCCGGTCCCTATGGGACAGTAACCCGTGGCGCCTGCTAACGAACTGTTGGTCTTTTGACACGGACAACCAATTCATAGAGTTGGAGCCTGCACGTCGAGACATCGACGTGCAGGCTTCGACCTTGCGCAGGGAATTGTGAGTGCGATTTTTTCCGCAACGCCAGTCTGACAAGAAGCTGAAGGGCCACGACGACGAAGGGGCGGAGCGCGACGAAGGCCGGCGGCGCCTGTCCGGCGCATTTCGAAGCCGTAGGTTTCTTTGGGGCACAGCAGTGTTGGCGCTTGTCTTGCTTGGACTGGGCTGCTGGGTAGCGGTCGGTGCGTTCCATGCTAAGTCGAACCTCGAGCAGGCCCGTGATAGTGCTCAGGCCGCGAAAGACGCACTGCTAGAGGGAGATACCCAGGCCGCCTCTGAGTCGGCCGATGACGCAGTAGTCAGTGCCCAGACGGCGCGAAACGCCACCCATTCTCTCGCTTGGGACATCCTCGCTGGCCTGCCGTGGCTTGGCAGTCCCTTCAAGACCGGCCAGCAGGTCACCGATGTAGTCCTCGGCCTCGCTTCCGACGTTCTGCGACCGGCGGCGGATGTAGGTATCGCTATCGCTCCAGAACGGCTGTACCGAGACGGCCGTGTTGACGTTGAACTGCTCCGTAGCCAGGCGCCTCAACTTGGCGAGTTGTCTGCCAACGCCACCCGTCTCAACGGGGAAGCCGCTTCGATTACAGAGCCACGGTACGTATCCCTGATCCGCGATGCTCGGTCCGAACTTCAAAGCCAGATTTCCGGCATCACTTCGGTTATCGAGAACGCCGCTATGGCTGCACGCTTGGCGCCGACGATGATGGGCGCAGATGGGCCGCGAACGTACTTCATGGGCTTCCAAACGAACGCAGAAGCACGGGGTACCGGCGGCCTGCTGGGCGCATACGGAGTTCTCCGATTTGACAATGGCGTTCCCGCCGTCGACGCCCTCGCCCCTAATGACGACCTTTCCGAGGCCGTGGCGCCCATAGAGCTTGGGCTGGAGTACGACCAGCAGTACGGATACGCCCAGCCGTTTACGGACATCCGTAACAGCAACCTAAGCCCACACTTTCCCTACGCCGCGCAGATATGGAAGGCCATGTGGGCCGAGCAAACCGGCACAGAGGTCGACGGTGTGATTGCGATTGACCCTGTCGCGCTGAGCTACATCCTTGGAGCAGTTGGCCCGGTCTCACTAGCCGACGGCGAGCTCGTTTCCAGAGAGAATGTGGTCGAGCTCACGGAATCAACCGCCTACATTCGCTTCCCAACTGACCAGGTAGCCCGCCAGCAGTACCTGCAGGATATCGCCAATGCTGTAGTTGCAAAGATGACGGGGCCAGTGAGGTCGCCTCGACAACTGCTGGATGCACTGGGCAGGGCTGTAAGCGAACGACGAATTGCAGTATGGAGTTCGGTACCCGCCGAGCAGGAGCTACTCGAACAGACTCCGTTAGCCCACATCCTGCCGAGCGACGATGCTCCATACGCGGCGGTTGTCGTCAACAACTTAGGCGGCAACAAACTTGACTACTATCTAGATGCGAATATTGAGTACGCCGCAGATGACTGTCGAGCTGAGACACGGGCGTCGACCGTCAACGTCACATTGACCAACAATGTACCCAACGAGCCGCTACCCGACTATGTAGCGGCCGCCGCAGGACTCTCCCCTGAGATGCTTATTGCAGTCCCCAAGGGCACGAATATTACCTCGGTACGGCTTTTCGCGACTAAGGGCTCGGAGTTGTCAACTGCGATACTTAATGGTGAACGGGTGCCGGCAATCATCAACGTAGAACGTGGGCATCCAGTGTTCGAGGTCCAAGTTATCATTCCGCCGGGACAATCTGCCGATGTCAGCTTCCAGCTCTCAGAGCCAACGGTCCCTGGGACACCCCGAACACCGAGTCAGCCGCTTCTTGACAATGTAGAGGCAAAGGTCATGGTGCCCGAGTGCGCAGGCTGAGCAACGCAGTGTTTGCAATTGGGGGGGGCGGGCGTTGAATCTCCAAGATTTCTTGAAGGTGCTACGTTCTCGTTGGGTCACACTATGCGTGACTGCGCTCGCCGTGGTTCTCGGCGCAGTAGTGGTTTCGTTAGTGACGACGCCGATGTATCAGGCGTCAACAAGGCTGTTCGTCTCGACCACTTCGGGATCTTCCGTAAGTGACATCTATCAAGGAAGTCGCTTCTCTCAAGAACGCGTCATTTCTTATGCAGAGCTGTTGATGGGTCAGTCACTCGCTCAACACACTATCGACAAGCTGGGTCTCGACATGACGTCAGCCCAGCTGCAAGCGAATGTGACAGCGAGCGCGAAACCTGACACTGTATTGATCGACGTTGACGTGCTCGATAGTTCGCCTGTCCGGGCACGAGACATCGCCAACACGCTGTCTGACGAGTTCGTCGCGAAGGTGCGAGACCTCGAGACACCAGAGAATGGTGCAACCCCAGACGCGCGGGTGGTCGTCGAGCAGCGCGCCTCCATTCCAAGCCATCCTGTTGTCCCGAAGACGACGCGAAATATCGCGATAGGCCTGGTTTTGGGTCTGGTCGCGGGGGTCGGTTTGGCGCTCCTTCGCGACCTGTTGGACAACACTGTGAAGCGTCGCGAGACACTGGAGGAAATAACAGCTTCCGCCGTCGTGGGAACTATTCCTTTAGACAAAGAGCGCCGCAAGCAGGCCGCAATTGCTTACGAGAGTGATAATTCGGGAATTGCTGAGGCGTTCAGGAAGCTTCGCACGAACTTGCAGTTCCTCGCAGTCGACAATCCGCCGAGAGTAATCGTTGTGACGAGTTCGGTACCTTCCGAGGGTAAGTCGACGACTGCGATAAATATTGCGCTGGCGTTGGCCGAAGCAGAACATCGTGTGGTCTTAGTCGACGGTGACCTACGCCGGCCAATGTTGCACAAGTATCTCGACTTGATCGGATCAGTTGGGTTCAGCACTGTTCTTAGCGGCCGCGTTACACTGGACGAGGCACTGCAGAAGACCCGATTTCCGGGATTGACAGTGCTCACATCGGGGGCGATTCCCCCCAATCCGAGCGAGTTACTCGGTTCTCAATCGGCGAGGAATTTGCTGAGCGACTTGCGCGGGCGTTTCGACTACGTTGTCGTCGACTCGACACCACTCTTGGCTGTCACTGACGCAGCAATCGTAGCTGCTGGTTCAGACGGTGTTCTAATAATGGCTCGATACGGACAGACAAAGCGTGATCAGCTTGCACACGCAGTCCGCAGTCTCGAAAGCGTCGGAGCCCCTTTGCTGGGTGCGGTGTTCACCATGATGCCCACTCGGGGTTCAGCATCTTACAGCTACTATGGCTACAGCTATAAGTATGAGAATGACGATAGCAGTACGCGGTCGCGCTCAGCCAGGCAGTTGTTGGCGCGGTCCTCTGTGCCGAATATCGGCGTAGCGGAAATGGGACAGTCTGAGACAGGCGACGAATCTCCGCAAACCGGTAGACGACGTCGCCATATCGGCTCCGACTAGCGCTGGAGACCGCAAACCGCGGGTCGGCGTCGTCGATCTCAGTTGCTAAGGATGCGACCCGATTTGTTCGGGATGATTTGCGCGAGCTCGGGTGGCGGTGGGCGTTCTGTGGTTTAGGGGCTTGGATAGTGACAGTGCAGTAGCAGCGTGCGCGAGTATGGTGTCAGTGGCTTACTGTGTCAGAAGCGCAAGAACGAATGTCAACGATAGAAGCTGCCTCACTGGTGCTCGTTAATTAGCAGCGAAGGGTACAAATGAGGATACTGATCGATGGATTCTGGTGGAACGCGGGTCCATACTCGAACCGGATGGTCTCGGTAGAAACGGTTAAGCAGTGGGTTCGGCAATTCCCGCAGGATGAAGTTATTTTGGCTATTCCGAAACTTCGAGAAAGCGAGTCCGACCACTCGACGATACCGTCTGGAATCGAAGTAGTCGATACTCATTTGCGAAAGCATCCTGCAATAAACCTTCTGGAACTACCCATAATTGCGAAGCGGAAGCGTGTAGATGCCACTCTGACATTCAGCTTCTCAAGTTCATCGAAACGTAGCGCTGTATTTCTCCACGATGTCTTATACCAGTCGAATCCAGAGTGGTTCAGCTGGGCCGAACGCCGCTACTTTAGTCTCATCCCCGTTCTTGCAAGGCGACCGCAATCGGTTATCACAACGTCTAAAAACGAGCGCGAGAGGATTATAGAGCATAATCCTCGGCTGAAGAGGGTTATAAATTGTGGCCTTGCCGTTTTCCCGCCCCTCGCAAGGGCTGCGATTGAGCGCCCAAACCTAAATATTGCAGAAAGTTCGTATATCGTATGCGTGGGTAGATTCAACGTACGAAAGAACCTTGAGAGAACTGTGCGGGCATTGCAAAAGACAAAACTGATATCTCCCCATTTTCCTGTCGTCTTGATTGGAGAGGCGTCAGGCGTCCCCGCAGATTTTTCAGAATTCGCAGATGCTCTCGCGGAGAAGAGCGTAATCATGGCCAGTAACTTGTCAAACGGCGAATTGAAGTGGCTGTACAAAAATTGTCGATTCTTTGTATGCCTTTCACTAGATGAAGGCTTCGGCCTGCCCGTGGTCGAGGCTGCAACCTTTGGTGCGCCCGTTCTGGTGAGCGATATTCCCGTGTTCCGTGAGACCGTTGGCTCGTACGGTACATTCACGGAGCCGACGGATCTCGATAGTATTGCGGCCGCCGCGCTTGAGTTGAATCAGTCCGTAGGTCGGAGCCGTGAACCCTATACCGAACAGTTCGGATGGGAATCTATTTGTTTGAAAATCCGGGATGAGCTCTTGCTGATCGCACAATCCTAGGACGCGTGAATGGCGTCTGATTTGCTTATAATCTAATGGCAAGATATATCACGATGGCGCATCGCTAGGTGCAGAACCGGGACGTAGAACATAGCGACGTAAGATAAAGCCGCCGATAAACGAGCCAACAGCGATTGCAAATGGCGCAGCCTCAACTAAGAGATCTGAATCGGTCTTTTGGTACACCCACATGGCGGCGATCACAAAAATCACGGACAGGCCAGAATCAAATGATCTGACGGCCAGGGTAGCACGTTCGAAACCACGGACCGCCGCCAGATTTGCATAGCAACTTGTCGTGGCAACGCTTAGAATGTACACCAACCATCCAATCGTCATCGTCATCGAGACCTGCTGTCCTGCGATCAAGGGACTCACTTGCGGAACGGCAACAGCAATACAGATACTTAACATTGCTATCCATCCACCTAGCACAACCACTTGTCGATCTACCGATCGAATCTCTTCTTTGAGGGGCCGTTGTTTGTCACGGGCGTAACTGGAAAATAAATAGGCGCCCAGGCCGACAACTAGAAGCATGGCTGGTGCGGTATATATACGCGCAGCCTCTAACTCGCCCGCCGCCGATAAACCGGCAGCACCGATCACAATTGCCCTCGTTGCTGCTAATGACGCCGGCCTTACTGCGAGCTGCAGACTCCGCCATATTCCGTATCTGGCAACAACTCGATACGAAGCCGGTCGTGGTGAAGCAAACCATTTTTCCTCACGAGGCATAAGCAGCACAGCCACCACAATCGCAACCAATTGACCTCCCGCCAGGGCGGCGAATAGGATAAGCAAATCCACGTTCGGGCTAAGGACGAACACAATAACGGCGACTGCGATAGACGTGATGTCAACAAGGGTAATTCGCCAGAAACGCATTGCAGCCATCAATAGACGCCTCAACGAATCCTCGACCAAGAAAAGGAATGTAGCGACGCCATATACAATGGCCACGCCGCCGTCGACAATACCAATTGCATAAGCGCCCAAAAAACAGATGGAAGCACAAACCGCTGCGATGAGGAGAAGCCAATTCTGCAGTGCCGCACGGACAGACGGTCGCTGCCTGTCAAGAACAGCCATGGAATCTCCGACAAAACCTGAAGGCAGTGCGGTGGCCACTATCATGACGCCATACAGCAATCCAAACTTACCAAGCCCGTCCAAGCCGAGATTCCTTGCGGCCACTACTTGGATCAAAAGGCCAGCTGAAGCTTGGGTGCCCTGGGCTGCAATCGCCGCGGCGGTTGATGTGCGCCCTGCAACAGCAGCGGCGAAACGCCCGCTCATCTGCAATTGTCCCTCCGCAAGATTCCGAGTTGGCAGTATCCCGCTGGCGCCAAGGCATGGTAGGTCGTGACACCATTCGTAGACGAATTCACATGCGGCTGAGTGCCAACGGCTACACGCGGACCTAGAATAGTCTAACGAATGGGGCGACTACAGCGCACAGGTTGAGACGAGGATGCGATAGGCAATCCCCATCGGAGCACGTAGCCCGACGACGCTATCCAACGTACGAACGGGTTCTGCCTTTATCGGCCCTGTGGGCTTCAGGCACACTTCTAGGTGGTGTTCGCGAGGCTCGTCTGGCGCCGATAATCGAGACGAGAGCGGTTCGAGAACTCCGCTGGGGCGCCCACTCTTCGTCGGGCTTGTTAAGTCGATACCGTCCGTCCGACTAGTGCGTAGTCACTAGAAAGTCGTTTCCAGTCGCTCCCGCCGAGCCCTGCCGTGCAGTAGAGTCCGGGTGTAGCGCGTTCATCGTTATACGGTTCGGTTTGAGCGGACTGCGGGCGTTGGGGATGTTCAGTGAGTGTAGGGTGGGGCAAACATAAGTGACCGACAGACAGCGGTTTACGCCTACTTTCAGCAAGGCGCCGAGATACATATATCTTTTGGTGCTTTTGCTTCTGATTGAGGTCGTTCCATGGCGACGGGGCAATTATTATAGCGGACAGTTTGACTGGACCGTAAATGGAAAGATCATGGTCCTAGGCGCATCCATCTTTCTCGCGCTATGGGTCAGACTGCATGTTGCACGTACCAGTGCTGCCGCAAATAATGTACCGGTTGCTCCGTTTCTCCTCGTATTGCTGTATCTGGTCGTATCGATTACCGGAGCCCTACTATCGGGTGAATTTGGGCCGAGTGCGGCCCTCGCATTGAGGGTAGGCGCGATCGGACTGGTAATTCTGCTTCTTGTAGAGCTAGTTGGACCTATGGACCTGATCAGAGTTGTGGCCAGTGTAATGACAATAACCACGATCTTCATTGCCGCGACTGGGACGTTCTCGGCTTATCCCTACTATGGACGCCTCTCTGGAAGCTTTCCACCGCTCGGCCCCAACGAGATCGCCTTTATGGCGTCAATTCCGCTGATATACTTTACTTGGCAACTGTTGCACGTGAACCGCACTTGGGTGGTCTATGTTGCGGTCAGTGTTCTCGGAATAATCATTATGCTTACGCAATCCCGCACTGCCTCAGCGCTGATTTTGGTTGTTTTAGTTTTCCTAGTTTTACGCGGCAGGCAGGACCAAAGATCTAAGCTGGTGATGGTTTCTGTGTTATCAATTGTTGTCATACTTCTATTGTATTCCAGCCAGCTAATCGAATCATACAGTACGCGGGGGGGCGACAGCCCGATCGATGCGGCGGGTTCTCGCACCATTGCCTGGGGCGCCGTCTTGGATTCCATGCGATCACTTGCGGAGACGCTTTTCGGCGAAGGACTTTCTGCACGTTTCGTTTCGGTTAGCGGACAATATTGGGATCAGCAAATCTTTGATAGCTCATGGTTCTCGGCATTTGTTCAGGCGGGATGGGTCGGTGTCAGCGTAGCTCTAGCGCTCGTGTTCTTCGCGGTTGTGCAGGTGATGAAGAATCCTCGCCCCAGGAGGGACCTGTGGTTAGGGCTGTTGTTTTTTGTCATCGTGCGGAGCGTTTTGGAGAGCGGTCTGATCGATGCGAGCTCAAGCTATGTAATCTTCATGATCGTTTGTCTGGGGGCGTCCGCAAATGCTTCGGCTGTGAACTCGCTTCCGCCGAGCATTCCGGTGAGACGCATTCCGGTGAGACAAAACGGCATACCTAGCAAGTCCAGCGCGTCGGAGTGAGGTGGCGATATCCCGTGGTGGTGATGGCTTGCTTGCGGAACCGGTGGCACCATGAAGGCAGCGAATCGCCGAGAACCGCAAGATTCCGGTGATCGAAGGGGTGAGGTATTCGTAACGTCGAGAAGGGTAAGCGCTGTGCCAGATAGATCCTGGGATAGTCGAGTCAAGCGTGTGCTTTTCAAAAGCCCAAGCCTGACCAGATTTTTAAGACTTGGCTCTGCCGCATATAGACATATTAAGCGGTCTGTGCACGATGAAGACTTTTATAGTTTGACGACTTTAGGTTCGGCCACTGGTTTGGCGTTGGACATCGGTGCAAATAGTGGACAGTCGGCAATTTCTATACTAGCAATCAAGCCAGAATTTCAAGTCGTGTGTTTTGAGCCAAATCCAAGTTGCCTCCCCCCGTTGCAGCTTAATGCGCGCTTGTTTCGCTCGCGAGTGCGGGTAATCCATGCCGGCGCTGGAGACGCTGAGGGTGAATTGCCATTTTACGTCCCGGTGCGAAATGGCCGCTCGCTTTTGGAGGAAGGCACCTTTAATCGCAGCGAATTGGGGCACTCTGAATATCGAATTGGACGCGAGGGGGTAGACTATCAAGTTTCGACGATCCAGTGCCCTGTGATGCGGGTCGATGACTTAAACTTGGAGCCCGTATTTGTAAAAATTGACGTTCAAGGTTACGAAGTGGACGTGCTTAGGGGGATGTCATCAACGATAGAGAGGGCCAGGCCGCTCATCCTCATCGAAGACGGCGTGACTACATCGGAGGTTCTGGAACTTCTTACTCCTCTCGGGTACGTGCAGAAATACTGGGACGGCGCAGGTCTGACTGACAGAAACATCCGTAACTCGGGCAATTTCCTAATGTGCCCTCTGCCTGGTGCGCCAAAGCAGTAGGTGGCATGAAGCCTTCAGAGCCAGGTTGGGCACACCGCTAAGGCAATGGGACTTGCCTGTGACATTTCCCAGGACGGGGCAATGATGACCTGCGCGAGCGCGCTTCTCTATAATGGCTTGGAACAAGACGGTTCACGACACTTGAGGGTGGTCAGTTGCAGCACTCCAACTCCCTGAACTTTCAATTGCGGCAGTTAGCTAAAGACTGCCTACCTGAATCGTGGTTTGAAGCCCGCCGTGTCCGAAAGGCGCAGACGTGGTATCGCAGTGCAAAAGTGGCGTTCATCCACGTCCCTAAGTCAGCTGGGACTAGCGTATCTCGGTCTATCTATGGCGAGCAGGTCGGTCACTTCACACTCGAACGTATGATCCGAAATTCGCAACAGGATGTGTTGGATCTCCCGCGTTTCGCGATTGTGAGAAACCCG
Organism: Mycobacterium sp. PO1; assembly: GCF_017312405.1. Classification (GTDB taxonomy): domain Bacteria; phylum Actinomycetota; class Actinomycetes; order Mycobacteriales; family Mycobacteriaceae; genus Mycobacterium. The sequence continues at coordinate 429 of NZ_BLTG01000013.1, read as the reverse complement.
TGGGACAGGGCTGTGTCGGCTTACCATTTCGCGAGGGATGGGGGTTCCCCGGGCGGTGGATGGATGGAACATCCTGAGCGTTACCGCACCGAGGAGTTCCGCAACTTTGATTCCTTTGTGCACCAATATCTCGCTACTCGAGATGTCCGCACATTGAGCATAATCTTCAGGCCGCAGTGTTACTATTTGAGTCTCGGAGACGGCACTACCCCATTAGACCACGTAGGCTATCTTGATCGGCTAACGCAAACAGAGGATTGGTTGACTAGGACGCTCGGTCGTGTCGTGAAGTTTGGCCAGTCCAACCGAACTGAACATAAAGACTACCGAGATTATTATGATCGCGACACAAGGCGCGTGATCGCGAAAGTATACGGCGAAGACATAGAGAAATTCGGCTTCAGGTTTTGACCTGACTTGGCTCACGTT
>NZ_BLTG01000012.1 GCF_017312405.1 Mycobacterium sp. PO1 | reverse complement strand
GATCGTCCACCAGTGAGAGTCAGCCCTTGGAGATGTTGTTGTTGGTCCCGGTGTCGTTGACCGTCGGCTCACCCTGCTGATACGTCACGGTGTTGTTCAATCCGACCACGGTCAGCTCGTTGTCGACCCGCTCGAAGGTCACTTTGTTGTCCGCTCCGCCGATGTTGACGTTGGCGCATGCGCCGCTGACCGTCAGCGTGTTGTTGGACCCGCCGATGTTCAGCGACTTGCCCTCGCCGCAGTCGAGATCGGCGGTGGTGCCGAACGACCCGTAGTTGATCGTGTTGCCGATCTCCACCTGGGCGCCCGAGGTGCCCGCTGTCACCGTCGGGCTACCGTCCTGGTCGCCCGAGCCGCACCCGGTCAGGGCCAGCGCGGCCACGGCTGTGACGATCCCGGCGCCGATCCTGCGACGCATGTCAGGCCGGCACCTGGTTGATCCGGTTGGTCATGCCGAGCTCGCGGCCCCGGTCCCACACGATGGGTGCGCCGTTCTTGTAGAGCACGGTCTGATCCCACCCGTAGACGGTGATGTCGTTGATCACGTTGTCGGCGACGATGACGTTGGACGAGCCCTGCACCGTCACGGCCCAGCAGGTGCCGAGCGCGTTGATCTGGTTGGCGGTGCCGTTGACGTGCAGCGTGCCGTTGTTGCAGTCCAAGGTCTGCACGACACCTTGTCCGGTGATGTGGGTGTCGCCGTTGATGGCGTGCGCGGCCGGCGCCCCGCCCAGCAGGACGGCCGACGCCGTCACCATGCCGGCCGTCAGTGCCCGACCCACGATCCTGGCAGCCGTTGTTGTCACGGTGCACCCCTTTGCTCGTCCGCGTGCGGCCCCGACAGCCACCGAAAGCTTACGATGCCGGTCGCCATCGGCGACGCCGTTCCCGGGTTCGGTCCTTGCGCTGATACGGGTCGCCCGCGGCGGCGGTGCTCGGTAGCGTGAGCGGCGATGCGCCGAGGTGTCCCACAGATTTCTCTCGCCGCGGTCACCGTGACAGCGACCGTGGTCGCGTGCTCGCAGACCGTGACCGGAACGGCCCAGCGCGCCGAATCCGAGGCGGTCGACGCCACTCGCAGCTACGGATACGTCGACGACCGGTGCGGACTGCTCGACGACAGCTCGGTGCAGGAGACGCTCGGCGCGGCCGAGGTGACCCGGCCTTACAGCGGTGCCGTGTGCCAGTACATCCTGGCGCGGCGGTCCGGGTCGGGTTCGTCGACGACGATCGACGTCACGTTCTCCTGGTTCGAGACCGGCGAACTCGAGCGGGAACGTCGGCTCGCCGAGGCCCGCGGCGCCGTCATCACCGAGTTCGACGTCGAACGCCACAAAGCCTTCTCCGCGCGCCGCGACACCACCGGCGCCGCGTGCTCGGTCACCGCGGCCGCCGGCACCGGCGTGCTCAGCTGGTGGGTGCAGATGCGCGGGCAGAGAACCGGGGATCCGTGCGCGGAGGCGCAGAAATTGATGGCCGCGACGCTGCAGTCGGACCTCTGACATGCGCGGCGCGCGCGTCGCGGCCCGGCTCGCCGCATCGGCGGGGGCGGCGGTGATGCTGGCCGGCTGCGGCGGGGCCCCGGCACCCGATCAGCAGGCCTCCGGCGTCGAGCCCGGGCCCGGGTTCGACAGTGCGGACTGCAATGGCGTCACGACGGCCGACATCGAGCGGGTGGTCGGGTCGAACCTGTTCAAGCAGGCGGTGATCGGCGACGCCGGCTGTTTCTGGCAGGAGAACACCATGATCGGCAGCGTCGGGGCCGGGATGGGGATCTCGACCTGGTGGTACCGGGGCAGCGACATGGCGACCGAACGCGAACTCGAGGGGCTGGCGGGCCGGGAAGTCACCGAGCTGGCGATGGAGGGTAACGACGGGTTCATGGCCTTCGACGACACGGCGTGCAGCATCTACGTGGCCAAGGGCGACGACGTCATCACCTGGTCGATCCAGACGATGAACTCGGCCACGCTGCCCGATCTGTGCGGGATCGTCGACGAGCTCGCCCAGCTCAGCCAGGACCGGGTGAACTGAGCGCCGGAGCAGGCCGGTTGCGGAGAGCAGCTAGAGTTTCTCGCTGACCCGGCTGCTTCCGCGGCCGGTCAGGCACCGACCAGGGGGATGAAAATGGCAGCTCGGCCGCCGCGATCGGCGAGGCTGAGCCGCGACTCCATCGTCAACGCGGCCCTGACGTTCCTCGACCGCGAAGGCTGGGACGCGCTGACGATCAACGCGCTGGCCAATCAGCTGGGCACCAAGGGCCCGTCGCTGTACAACCACGTGCACAGCCTCGACGACCTGCGCCGCACGGTGCGGATGCGCGTGGTCGGCGACATCATCGACATGCTCACCACGGTGGGCCAGGGCCGCACTCCCGACGACGCGGTGACGGTCATGGCCAGCGCCTATCGCAGCTACGCCCACCACCACCCGGGCCGGTACTCGGCGTTCACCCGCATGCCGTTGGGCGGTGACGACCCCGAGTTCACCGAGGCCACCCATGCCGCAGCCGCCCCGGTCATCGCGGTGCTGTCGTCCTACGGCCTCGACGACGAGGCCGCGTTCTACGCCGCGCTGGAGTTCTGGTCCGCGATGCACGGGTTCGTGCTCCTGGAGATGACCGGGGTGATGAACGGCATCGACACCGATGTCGTATTCACCGACATGGTGATGAGATTGGCCGCGGGTATGCGGTCGCGGTGATAGGTCTGCGAGCAGGAGCCGCAGGTCAGCGGGTTTTGTCGAGGTCGGCGGCCCTGGTATTGTGGACCGTCGTGCCTGGCAGACAAGGCGCGTTGTGGTTCTCGCATGTCGGGGATTCGGCAAGCTTGCCTACACGCCGGGCCAATTTGCATGTCTGCGCCGTGGGTGCCTTGGAAATTACTCCGAGAACACGCGGCGGCCGCATGCGACACGCCCGGAAGCGGGGTAGCGCAACCGGGTGAAACCGCAGTACGACAGAACTTAAAAGCAATTTCGAGCACGACCGTCACACGACGAGGAACACAGAAAGCCGGTACATGCCAACCATCAACCAGCTGGTCCGCAAGGGTCGCCACGACAAGGTCGCCAAGGTCAAGACCGCGGCTCTGAAGGGCAGCCCGCAGCGTCGCGGCGTGTGCACCCGCGTGTACACGACCACCCCCAAGAAGCCGAACTCCGCGCTTCGCAAGGTTGCGCGCGTGCGTCTGACCAGTGCGGTCGAGGTCACCGCCTACATCCCGGGCGAAGGGCACAACCTGCAGGAGCACTCGATGGTGCTCGTGCGCGGCGGTCGTGTGAAGGACCTGCCCGGTGTGCGCTACAAGATCATCCGCGGGTCGCTGGACACCCAGGGCGTCAAGAACCGTAAGCAAGCCCGCAGCCGTTACGGCGCGAAGAAGGAGAAGAGCTGATGCCGCGCAAGGGACCCGCGCCCAAGCGTCCGTTGGTCAACGACCCCGTCTACGGGTCGCAGCTGGTCACCCAGCTGGTGAACAAGGTGCTGCTGGACGGGAAGAAATCGCTGGCCGAGCGCATTGTCTATGGTGCGCTCGAACAGGCCCGCGACAAGACCGGCACCGATCCGGTCGTCACCCTCAAGCGCGCGCTGGACAACGTCAAGCCCGCCCTCGAGGTGCGCAGCCGCCGCGTCGGCGGCGCGACCTACCAGGTGCCGGTGGAGGTCCGTCCGGACCGTTCGGTGACCCTGGCGCTGCGTTGGCTGGTGAGCTTCTCCAAGGCCCGCCGCGAGAAGACCATGGTCGAGCGCCTGGCGAACGAGATCCTCGACGCCAGCAACGGCCTGGGTGCCGCCGTCAAGCGACGCGAGGACACCCACAAGATGGCCGAGGCCAACCGCGCCTTCGCGCACTACCGCTGGTGATTTCAGCGCCGGCGTAGCGAAGAGGCTGCGGACGGCGGCACGACACACCTAACTAGAAGCGAAAGAGTGGGAATTTAGCCGTGGCACAGAAGGACGTGCTGACCGACCTCACGAAGGTCCGCAACATCGGCATCATGGCGCACATCGATGCCGGCAAGACGACGACGACCGAGCGCATCCTCTTCTACACCGGCATCAGCTACAAGATCGGTGAAGTGCACGACGGTGCCGCCGTCATGGACTGGATGGAGCAGGAGCAGGAGCGTGGTATCACCATCACCTCCGCTGCGACGACCTGTTTTTGGGGCGACAACCAGATCAACATCATCGACACCCCCGGCCACGTCGACTTCACCGTCGAGGTGGAGCGGTCGCTGCGCGTGCTCGACGGCGCAGTGGCGGTGTTCGACGGCAAAGAGGGTGTCGAGCCGCAGTCCGAGCAGGTGTGGCGCCAGGCCGACAAGTACGACGTTCCCCGCATCTGCTTCGTCAACAAGATGGACAAGCTGGGCGCCGACTTCTACTTCTCGGTGCGCACCATGGAAGAGCGCCTCGGCGCCAACGTGATTCCGATCCAGCTGCCGATCGGCGCCGAGGGCGACTTCTCCGGCGTCGTCGACCTGGTGGAGATGAACGCCAAGGTGTGGAGCGCCGAAGCCAAGCTCGGCGAGAAGTACGACACCGTCGAGATCCCTGCCGACATGGCCGAGAAGGCCGAGGAGTACCGCACCAAGCTGCTCGAGGCGGTCGCCGAGACCGACGAGGCGCTGCTGGAGAAGTACGTCGGCGGCGAGGAGCTGTCGATCGACGAGGTCAAGGGCGCGATCCGCAAACTGACGATCACCTCCGAGGCCTACCCGGTGCTGTGCGGCAGCGCGTTCAAGAACAAGGGCGTGCAGCCCATGCTCGACGCGGTCATCGACTACCTGCCGTCGCCGCTGGATGTGCCGCCGGCCGAGGGGCACGCCCCCGGCAAGGAAGACGAGCTGCTGACCCGCAACCCGAACACCGACGAGCCGTTCTCGGGCCTGGCGTTCAAGGTGGCGACGCACCCGTTCTTCGGCAAGCTGACCTACGTGCGCGTGTACTCGGGCACCGTCGAGTCGGGCAGCCAGGTCATCAACGCGACCAAGGGCAAGAAGGAGCGGCTGGGCAAGCTGTTCCAGATGCACTCCAACAAGGAGAACCCCGTCGAGCGCGCGTCCGCCGGGCACATCTACGCCGTCATCGGACTCAAGGACACCACCACCGGTGACACCCTGAGCGACCCGAACGAGCAGATCGTGCTCGAGTCGATGACGTTCCCGGACCCGGTCATCGAGGTCGCCATCGAGCCCAAGACCAAGAGCGACCAGGAGAAGCTGGGCACCGCGATCCAGAAGCTCGCCGAAGAGGATCCCACCTTCAAGGTGCACCTGGACCAGGAGACCGGCCAGACCGTCATCGGCGGCATGGGCGAGCTGCACCTGGACATCCTGGTGGACCGCATGAAGCGCGAGTTCAAGGTCGAGGCCAACGTCGGCAAGCCGCAGGTGGCCTACCGCGAGACCATCCGCCGCAAGGTGGAGAAGGTCGAGTTCACCCACAAGAAGCAGACGGGTGGCTCGGGTCAGTTCGCGAAGGTGCTCATCGACCTCGAACCGTTCACCGGCGAGGACGGTGCGACCTACGAGTTCGAGAACAAGGTCACCGGTGGCCGCATCCCGCGTGAGTACATCCCGTCGGTGGACGCCGGCGCCCAGGACGCCATGCAGTACGGCGTGCTGGCCGGCTATCCGCTGGTGAACATCAAGGTGACGCTGCTCGACGGCGCCTTCCACGAGGTCGACTCGTCGGAAATGGCGTTCAAGGTGGCCGGCTCGCAGGTGTTGAAGAAGGCCGCGCAGGCTGCGCAGCCCGTCATCCTCGAGCCCATCATGGCCGTCGAGGTCACGACGCCCGAGGACTACATGGGCGACGTGATCGGCGACCTGAACTCCCGCCGTGGTCAGATCCAGGCCATGGAAGAGCGCAGCGGTGCGCGCGTCGTCAAGGCGCAGGTTCCGCTGTCGGAGATGTTCGGCTACGTCGGCGACCTGCGGTCGCGGACCCAGGGCCGGGCGAACTACTCCATGGTGTTCGACTCGTACGCCGAGGTTCCGGCGAACGTGGCGAAGGAGATCATCGCGAAGGCGACGGGTCAGTGAGCATCGAGGCGCGCCAGCGCCGAGGAGCGGAGCTGATCCGGAGTCGAGCAATCGGCACGGCGAAGGCGACGGGTCAGTAAGCTGACCCGCCGCCCTGGCGGGACCGCACAACTGCAAAAATTTCGGTAGAACGACGATCAACCCTGCTTTAACCAGAAGCACCAACAAGTCCAGGAGGACACAGAAGTGGCGAAGGCGAAGTTCGAGCGGACGAAGCCGCACGTCAACATCGGGACCATCGGTCACGTTGACCACGGCAAGACCACGCTGACTGCAGCAATCACCAAGGTTCTGCACGACAAATTCCCCGAGTTGAACGAGTCGCGCGCATTCGACCAGATCGACAATGCGCCCGAGGAGCGTCAGCGCGGTATCACGATCAACATCTCCCACGTGGAGTACCAGACCGACAAGCGTCACTACGCACACGTCGACGCCCCCGGTCACGCTGACTACATCAAGAACATGATCACCGGTGCCGCCCAGATGGACGGCGCGATCCTTGTGGTCGCCGCCACGGACGGCCCGATGCCGCAGACCCGCGAGCACGTGCTGCTCGCCCGTCAGGTCGGTGTGCCCTACATCCTGGTCGCACTGAACAAGTCCGACGCCGTCGACGACGAGGAGCTCATCGAGCTCGTCGAGATGGAGGTCCGCGAACTGCTGGCCGCCCAGGACTTCGACGAGGACGCCCCGGTCGTGCGCGTCTCGGCGCTCAAGGCGCTCGAGGGCGACGAGAAGTGGGTCAAGTCGGTCGAGGAGCTCATGGAGGCCGTCGACGCGTCCATCCCGGACCCGGTCCGCGAGACCGACAAGCCGTTCCTGATGCCCGTCGAGGACGTCTTCACCATCACCGGCCGCGGCACCGTGGTCACCGGTCGTGTGGAGCGCGGCGTGGTCAACGTGAACGAGGAAGTCGAGATCGTCGGCATCCGTCCCGGCACCACCAAGACCACGGTCACCGGTGTCGAGATGTTCCGCAAGCTGCTCGACCAGGGCCAGGCCGGCGACAACGTCGGTCTGCTGCTGCGCGGCATCAAGCGTGAGGACGTCGAGCGCGGCCAGGTCGTGACCAAGCCGGGCACCACCACCCCGCACACCGACTTCGAGGGCCAGGTCTACATCCTGTCCAAGGACGAGGGTGGCCGTCATACGCCGTTCTTCAACAACTACCGTCCGCAGTTCTACTTCCGCACCACCGACGTGACCGGTGTGGTGACGCTGCCGGAGGGCACCGAGATGGTGATGCCGGGTGACAACACCGACATCTCCGTCAAGCTGATCCAGCCCGTCGCCATGGACGAGGGCCTGCGCTTCGCGATCCGCGAGGGCGGCCGCACCGTCGGCGCCGGCCGGGTCACGAAGATCATCAAGTAGGCCTGCCTACGGGATCATCAAGTGATCTAGGCACCTGCCAACGAAAGTGGCGCTCACCCCAACGGGTGGGCGCCACTTTTGTCTGTCCGGGAGATCTCGTCTCTCTCCGCGAGTGCGCGTGTCAGGACCGCGACGCGCCGGGCCAGGCGGGCATTCTCCGCAAGCTCGGTCGCTGCGACGGTGCGTGTAACGCCCCTGCTGGGACCGGCGATGTACTGGTCAACGGCTGTCGAGGGGTCGGCCGGGTCTCTTTGTCACGAGGGTTGGGTTCACACAACTGATGCGTATCTCGAAAACGGCGGCGGTCGCGGCTGCCGCCATCACCAGCGGGGCGGCCGCCGTCGGCCTGACGACGGGCGTCGCCTCCGCGCAACCGCAATGCCCCGACGTCCACTGGATCGGGGCAGCCGGATCCGGTGAGCGGGCCGGGGACCTGACCGCCGACGGCGGCATGGGCCGGGTCATCCACAAGTCCTACCGGGATTTCGCGCAGCTGGTCGCCCAGGACGGGCGCACCGTCACCGGGGAAGCGGTCCAGTACCCGGCCACCGCGGTTCCCGAAGACGGCGGGATTCTGGACTGGGCGAACTTCATGAGCAGTGTCGACACCGGCGCCGAGGCGCTGGGCCAGCAGTACGCGACGTTCGTCGCGCAGTGCCCCACCAGCCAGGTCGTGCTCGCCGGCTACTCGCAGGGCGCGATGGTCGTGCACCGCAATCTGCATGCGCTGGACGCCAGCCCGAACCTCGCGGCGGCCCTGTTGGTCGCCGACGGTGATCGCCTGCCCCAGGATCCGACGATCAACCTCGGTTCGGTGACGTCGGTCCCGGGCGCCGGCAAGGGCGTCGCTCAGGACTGGCCGATCCTGGCTCACGCTCCGGCGCCGCTGCCGGTGACGATGGGCAGCCGCACGATCAGCGTCTGCGACCTCGGTGACGCGGTGTGTGACTACGATCCGGACGCCGAGGACGAGATGAACCCGGCGGCGGTCGCGGTGCACACCAGCTATGCGCGGTCGGCGACGGACTCCTGGACGTTGCCGCTGTACCAGATCGTGGACGCCACTCCCGGATCGGTGGTGCCGGTGGATCCGCCGGCCGGCCAGATCGTGGCCAGCGCCGGGTCCTGAGTCGGGCCTCAAGCTGCGGCGGCGCGTCCCGTCTGCGGTCATAATGCTGAAGCATGTCCACCTTCTGGCGGTATGTGCGGATTCAGCTGTTCGTGCTGCTGTGCGGGATCGTCGGGCCGATCTTCCTGGCGGCGTACTTTCTGCTCGGCGCTGATCCGACGCTGAAGTGGATGTTCTGGACGGGCCTCGGAATCACTGCCGCCGACGTGCTGATCGCGCTGGCGATCACCGGCTACGGCGCGAAAGCCGCCGCCCGGACCGAGGCCCTGGAAGCCTCGGGGGTGCTGGCGCTGGCCCAGGTCACCGGCATCCATGAGACCAACACCCGGATCAACGACAACCCGCTGGTGAAGCTCGACCTGCACGTGTCCGGACCCGGGTTCACGGCGTTCGCCACCCAGGACCAGGTGATCGCCTCGGTGGGCCGGCTTCCGATGATCACCAACCGTAAGTTGGTCGCACTGGTCGATCCCGCGACCCACGAGTATCGGATCGACTGGGAGCGCAGCGCTCTGGTCAGCGGGATGATGCCCGCGACATTCAGCGTCTCCGAAGACAACCGCACCTATGACCTGACCGGCCAGGTCGAACCGCTGATGGAGATCCTGCAGGTGCTCAAGGCGCACCGCATCGACCTCGACAACATGATCGACATCCGGTCGAATCCTGCTGCTCGCCAACACGTCCAGGAGATCGTGCGGCGCGCCGCGGCGGTGATGCCGCCGCCGGTCGTCGCGTCGGCACCGTTCAGCGGCCCGGCCGAGCCCACCACGGGTCAGCGGCTGCAGGAGCTGGAGACGTTGCGGGCCACCGGGTCGATCACCGAGGACGAGTACCGGATCAAGCGCGAGCAGATCATCGCGGAGCTGTGACCGACGGGTTTCTGGAACACGTTCTAGTTGTGGTGTTAGCCTGAGCCTCGTCGGGCGCGAGCGTGCGATGGTGCACGTCGTAGGACGGCGTGTCGGCCTGCAGACCCGCGCGCTCGCGGAGAAGAGAGGACATACCCGTGGCAGCTGCTGGGGCGCCCCTGGAGGGGCGGGTCGCGTTGGTCACCGGCGCGGCGCGCGGACAGGGGCGGGCGCACGCTGTCCGGCTCGCCAACGACGGCGCCGACGTGATCGCGGTCGACGTGTGCGCGCCGGTGTCGGACACCGTGACCTACCCGATGCCGACGCCCGACGATCTCGCCGAAACGGTGCGTCTGGTCGAGGACGCCGGACGCAAGGCGATCGGCCGTCAGCTCGACATCCGGGATCTGGCCGCCCAGCAACAGGTCGTCGCCGACGCCATGGAGCAGTTCGGTCGCCTGGACATCGTGGTGGCCAACGCCGGGGTGCTCAGCTGGGGCCGCATCTGGGAGATGTCCGAAGAGCAGTGGGACACCGTCATCGACGTCAACCTCAACGGCACCTGGCGCACGATCCGAGCGGCCGTGCCCGCCATGATCGAAGCCGGCAACGGCGGATCGATCATCATCGTCAGCTCGTCGGCCGGCACCAAGGCGACCCCGGGCAACGCCCACTATTCGGCGTCCAAGCACGGTCTGGTCGCGCTGACCAACGCGCTGGCGATCGAAGCGGGGGAGTTCGGTATCAGGGTGAACTCGATCCACCCGTACTCGATCGACACGCCGATGGTCGAGCCGGAGGCGATGATGGAGATCTTCAGCAAGTATCCCGCATTCCTGCACAGCTTCTCGCCGATGCCGTACAAACCCGTTGCGCACGAGGGCAAGCCAGGGCTGCAGGAGTTCATGACACCGGAAGAGGTGTCCGACGTGGTGGCCTGGCTGGCCGGCGACGGATCGGCCACGATCTCCGGGTCGCAGATCGCCGTCGACAGGGGCACGGCGAAGTACTAGTGGCCCAGCACCTCGGCCAACCGGTCGACGGCCCAGTCGATCTCGTCGGCGGTGATCACCAACGGCGGAGCGAAGCGCAGCGTGGGCCCGTGGGTGTCCTTGACGAGGACCCCGCGCTCGGCGAGGCGGAGGCTGACCTGCTTCCCGCTGCCCAGCGCCGGGTCGATGTCGACGCCGGCCCACAACCCCTTCCCGCGGACGTCGATGACCCCTCGACCCGTCAGGCGCTGGAGCCGGTCATGCAGGCGCGCACCGAGTTCGGCTGAGCGGCGCTGGAATTCGCCGCGCCGCAGCATGTCGACGACGGTGGTGCCGATGGCCGCGGCGAGCGGGTTTCCGCCGAAGGTCGAGCCGTGTTCGCCCGGGTGCAACACCCCGAGGACCTGCTCGTCGGCGACCACTGCCGACAGGGGCACCACCCCGCCGCCGAGTGCCTTGCCGAGCAGGTACACGTCGGGCACCACCGACCAGTGGTCGCAGGCGAAGGTGCGACCCGTGCGAGCCAGGCCGGACTGGATCTCGTCGGCGATCATCAGCACGTTGTGCTGGGTGCACAACCGGCGCACCCGAGGTAGGTAGTCGTCGGGCGGCACGACGATGCCCGCCTCGCCCTGGATGGGTTCGAGCAGCACGGCGACGGTGTCATCATCGATGGCGTCGGCCAGCACGTCGGCATCACCGAACTCAACGCTGCGGAATCCGGGGGTGTACGGTCCGAACCCGCGGCGCGCCGTGTCGTCGTCGGAGAAGCTGATGATGGTCGTGGTCCGGCCGTGAAAATTGTTGCGCGCCACGATGATCGTGCCCTGCCCGGCGGGCACGCCCTTGGCATCGGCACCCCATTTGCGGGCGACCTTGATGGCGCTCTCGACCGCCTCGGCGCCGCTGTTCATCGGTAGCACCATGTCCTTGCCGCACAGCTGGGCCAGCGCGGCGCAGAACGGTGCCAGGCGATCGCTGTGGAACGCACGACTGACCAGGGTCAGCGCGTCGAGCTGGGCATGGGCGGCGGCGATCACCTCCGGGTTGCGGTGACCGAAATTCACCGCGGAGTACGCGGCGAGGCAGTCGAGGTACCGCCGCCCCTCGACGTCGGTGACCCAGGCGCCCAGCGCGCTGGTTGCGACCACCGGCAGCGGCGCGTAGTTGTGCGCGACGTGGCGGCGGTCGAGGGCGATCGTGTCCTCGGTGCGCGTGCTCATGCTGCCCAGCATCGTCACGGGTGGACTTCCAGCGTGCAGCATTTCACCGATCCGCCACCTTTGAGCAGCTCGGACAGTTCCACGCCGACGGGGCGGAAGCCCAGCACCCGAAGTTGCTCGGCGAAACCGGTGGCGGCGGCGGGCAACACGACGTTCAGGCCGTCGGAGACGACGTTGAGCCCCAGTACGAAGGCATCGGCGCTGCAGACCTCGATCGCATCGGGGAACAGTTCGGTCAACACCGACCGCGAGTGTGCCGCGAACGCCGGCGGGTAGTAGGCGATCGTGGCGTCGTCGAGCACTGCGAGCGCGGTGTCGAGGTGATAGAACCGCGGGTCGACGAGCTCGAGGCTGACGACGGGAAGCCCGGTGTGAGCGGCGATTTCGTCGTGCGCTCGACGATCGGTTCGGAATCCGTGCCCGGCGAGGATCGTCGCCCCGACGACCAGCAGGTCGCCCTGGCCCTCATTGACGTGGCGGGTGTACGCCGGGGCGTAGCCGGCTGCTGCCATCCAATCGCGGTGGGCAGGAGCTTCCCCCGCCCGTCCGTCGTAGGCGAAGCGGGCCACCACGGCCCGACCGTTGACGATCACGCCGCCGTTGGCGGCGTAGACCATGTCCGGTAGTCCGCACACGGGTTCGAGCAGGTCGACGGTGTGGCCGAGCGTGAGATAGACCTGCCGCAGCGTGTCCCATTGCTGCGCAGCGAGTGCAACGTCGACGGGTGCGGACGGGTCCATCCACGGATTGATCACATATTCGACGGCGAAGAAAGTCGGCGGCGCCATCACATAGCGGCGCGGACGGGCGGAGCGACGGTCGGTGTCGACCGCGGAGGATGCCTCAGCGGTCCGGGCGGCCCCGGCGTCGGTGGTGGCGTCGGTCAACGTCATGATCAAACGGTATGGCCTGGTCGCGACGCAAACAATCGAATAGTGTTGCGGACAGAGCGGTCATTTGTTGCGTGATTTCGTTGTTGACGGCAATTCGTTGTGTGAGGTGGCCATGGAGCGTCTCGACGAGACGGACGAGCGCATCCTGGTCGAGCTCGCCGACCACGCCCGGGCGACGTTCGCCGAGATCGGGCAGCGGGTGAACCTGTCGGCACCCGCGGTCAAGCGGCGGGTCGACCGCATGCTCGACGCCGGCGTGATCCGCGGCTTCACCACGATCGTCGACCGCAACGCGCTCGGCTGGACCACCGAGGCCTACGTCCAGGTCTACTGCCAAGGCACCATTGCGCCCGACGAACTGCGCGCGGCCTGGCGCGACATCCCCGAGGTGGTCAGTGCCGCGACGGTCACCGGCACGTCGGACGCCATACTGCGCGTGCTGGCCCGCGACATGCGGCACCTGGAGGAAGCGCTCGAGCGGATCCGGGCCAGTGCGAGCATCGAGCGCAGCGAGAGCATCGTCGTGTTGTCCAACCTGATCGACCGGGCGCCGGGCTGAGGGGTGTCTCCTCCGGCACAACCTGTGGGGTGGCACACATCGCTTCGCTGCCATCGTGTAAAACCACCACGTGACCACATCAGAGGGACAGAGTGGCTCAGGCGGCGTGGTGATCGTCGGCGGTGGGCTCGCGGCTGCGCGGACGGCTGAACAGCTGCGGCGCGCGGAGTATGCCGGAGCGATCACGATCGTCAGTGACGAGAACCACCTGCCGTACGATCGGCCGCCGCTGTCGAAGGAAGTGTTGCGCGCCGAGACCGACGACGTCACCCTCAAGCCGGCGGAGTTCTACGCCGACAACAACATCACCGTGTTGCTCGGTAACGGGGCGAGGTCGGTGGACACCGTGGCCAAGTCGTTGACCCTGGCCGATGGCGCCACGCTGGGTTATGACGAGCTGGTGATCGCGACGGGCCTGGTGCCCAAGCGCATTCCATCCTTCCCGGATCTGCCCGGCATCCATGTGCTGCGCTCCCTCGATGAGAGCCGCGCGCTGCGCAGCGAGGCACGCGACGCCACCCGGGCGGTGGTGGTCGGCGCCGGGTTCATCGGCTGCGAGGTCGCCGCGAGCCTGCGCGCGCTCGACGTGAGCGTGACTCTGGTCGAGCCGCAGCCCGCCCCGCTTGCCTCGGTGCTCGGCGAGCAGATCGGTGGGCTGATCACCCGGCTGCACCAGGCGGAGGGCGTCGACGTCCGCTGCGGCGTGGGCGTCGCCGAGGTCAGCGGTGACGACCGCGTCCGCAAGGTCGCTCTCAGCGACGGCTCCGAGCTCGACGCCGATCTGGTCATCGTCGGGATCGGCTCGAAACCGGCCACCGACTGGCTGGAAGACAGCGGTATCACGATCGACAACGGCGTGGTCTGCGACGAGGTCGGCCGCACGACGGCGCCACACGTCTGGGCCATCGGCGACGTCGCGTCCTGGCTCGACGTGGTGGCCGGCCAAGTGCGCGTGGAGCATTGGAGCAACGTCGCCGACCAGGCCCGGGCGATGGTGCCGGCCATGCTCGGTCACGAGGCCTCGGCGGCGGTCACCGTCCCCTATTTCTGGAGCGACCAGTACGACGTCAAGATCCAGTGCCTCGGTGAACCGGAAGCCACCGACACGGTGCACATCGTCGAGGACGACGGCCGCAAGTTCCTGGCGTACTACGAGCGTGACGGCGTCGTGGTCGGTGTCGTGGGCGGCGGTATGCCCGGCAAGGTGATGAAGACGCGCGCGAAGATCGCCGCAGGTGTGCCGATCGGCGACGTCCTCGGCTGAGGGTTCTTCGGCGTGGTCGAGTCTGACCCGCCGGTGCTGGGAGCGAGATCGACGTGGAGGCTGTGCAAACTAGCCTGCCGGCGCCGAATCGCGGCCATGGTGTCGATCTCGCCCCGAGCACGGGCGATCGGTCACAGCTCGCCGAGGTAGAAGCGAGTTCCCTGGTCGTCGGTGCACAGTGCCGACTTGCCATAGGGCTGCACTGAGGGCCCCTCGATCACCGTCCCCCCGGCCTGACGCACGCGGCCGACCGCGGCGTCGATGTCCTCGACGGTCCACATGGGCACTACGGCTGCTGTCTCGTTGCCGCCGGCCACTCCCGCCATCGGATGGGTCGGCGTCACCTGCCAACCGTCGTCGATGCGGCCGGGTTCGAAGGTCCAGAACAGCACCCGGCTGTAGAACGCTTTGAAGGAAGCCGAATCCGGGACCTGATAGGTGAGATAGGACAGTTCGCCGGGGCCTGTTCCGTTCAATGCCGGACGGGGTTCACCGGTGTGAGGCTGGAAGACGGCGAACTCGAGTCCCTGCGGATCGGTCGCGTCGAGAACCGTGCCGAACGCGAACTCGCGCTCATCGCCCACTGCGCCGCCGCCGGCGACGATGCCGTCGCGTGCGCCGGCGAGGTCGGCCACTGCATAGCAGCAGTACAGGGTGCTCCGGTCCGGGACAGAGGACAGGGCGATGTGCTGGTCGGTGTTCGTGACCAGCTGGGTGGCCGGGTCGTAGCTCCACCCGAGCACGTGGCCGTAGAACGACGCCGCCCGCCCGGCGTCCGGAGTCCACACCGACACGAAACCCACGTCGCCGTGCTGGATGGGCGCCGCGGCGCCGGTGACCGGCCCGGTCAGCATCCAGCGGTGTCCGAAGGGGTCGACGATCGTGGCGTTCCGGCCGCCGTGCGCCTCGTACGGTTCGCGCTGGACGTCGGCGCCCTTCTCCCGAGCCAGTTCGAGCGCAACGTCGGTGTCGGGCACCGCGAGCATCAAGCTGACCGAGACCTCCTGTGGCCGTGGCGCTTTGAGTCCGATCTCGGGATATTCGTCGGCCAGGTACAGCACGCCCCCGGACAGCGCCAGTTCGGCGTGCCCGATGCGGCCGTCGTCCATCTCGACCGGGTCGCCGATCAGCGCGGCGCCGAGGGCCTGCTGGTACCAGGTGAGGGCGGCGCGGGCGTCGGCGACTGCCAGGTAGGGGACCGCGGCGGGCCGCGGGGTGGATGTGGCGGCGGGCCGCGGAATGGATGTGGCGGCGGGCCGCGGGGTGGATGTGGCGGCGGGCCGCGGAGTGGATGTGGTGAGGTCGGCGAGCGCCGTGTCGGTTCCGCTCATGATCACTCCTTCGGTTCGGTCTGGTTGCTGCTCGAAGAGGCTCGCGGCGGCCTCGAGCCTGGCGCGCAGCCGGGTGGCAAATCCGGGGTCGGGGGAGACCGGAAGGTCGCCGTCGCTCAGCACATCCAGTGGATCGTCGTTCACGGCATTCCTCCTTCCAGCGTGGGGTACTGCGCTCGGAAGGCGCGACGTGCCCGCACGAGCAACGCCTCGGTGGCGTGCACGGTGCGCCCGATCAGCTCGGCGCACTCCGGCACCGAGCAGTCGTCCATGTAGCGCAGTGCCAGCACCGTGCGGTGGTGCTCGGGCAGCTGCGAGAGGACCTGCTCGGCGACGAGGCGGTCCACTTCGGTGTCCCATGGGTCGGTCGGGTCATGTTCGGGTGGTTCGGCGACCGGAACCGTGAATCGGTCGTGGCGCCTGCGGTAGTGGTCGGCCAGTTTGTGCCGCGCCACTCCGATGAGCCACGGCACCGAGATCGACGGCGGATGGGGCTTGCGGGCGGCGTCCATCGCCGCCAGGAAGGTCTCCGACGTCAGGTCCTCGGCCGTTCCGCGGTCACTGCAGCGCCTCACGAAGTACCCGTAGACGACCGGTAGGGCCTCGTCGTAGAGCGTCAGCAGTGCGCGCGGACCGTGGTCATCCGGTTCGGCGCTCACACCTCCATCGTCGCGCCCGGGGGAGGAACTCCGACGCCCTGATCGACAACAATTTCCGGTTGGGCGCGGGTGGGGCGAGCGCGCGCTGCGGGTACGCCCACGTGTCGGTGTGCAGACGCTCGCCCTTGCGCAAGGAAGGGGAGGAGGGGAGCGGGCTTCGTCTCGCCCGCCTCAGGTCACAGGCCGGCGGCGAGGGTGTCGAAGGCGTTGCCGAGAGCGGCCGACAACGCCACCGCCTCGTCGGCCAGCCAGTTCTCGTAGGCCGCCAGCGCGACACCGAGCATCGTCCACGCCACGGTCTGAGGGGCCAGATCGGCTGCCGAACAGTTGAGCCGGGCCGCCACGAATGCGGCCACCACGGCCCGCCATCCGGCGTACATCGTCATCGAATACGCCTGCAGCGCTTCGGTTTGCAGAATCAACCGCATGCGCTCGCGGTGCCGGTCGGTGTCGTCGAACTCGTTGAATGCCAACAGCGCGGTGCGCAGCGCGTCGCGCATCGGCACGCTGGGCTCGAGCGCGTCGAGCAGGGCGCGCATGTGGTCGAGGTGGGCGTCGAAGTCACCCCACGGCAGCGCATTCTTCGACGGGTAATAGCGGAACAGTGTGCGACGGCCGATTCCGGCCGCGGCGGCCACGTCGTCGACGCTGACCTCGTCGAAACCACGGGCCATGAACAGGTCGATCGCCACGTCGCTGATGTGCTCCCAGCTCGTGGATCGCCGTCGGCCCACACGCGCCTTGGCAGCGGGCATCGCACACCACCCTTCCGTTTAGGCACCCGATGCCATATTATTGCGACCTGCATCACAAAGTCGAGCAGAAAGGCGGGAATCGATGGATCAGAATCAGCAGCACGAGGCCGACGAGCTGGTGGCCGAGAGCCTGGTCGAGGAAGTGTCGATCGACGGGATGTGCGGGGTCTACTGAGCGTGAGCGCGCCGATCGTGAACACCGAAACCTCGAAGGGTTCGTTCGACCCGGACCGACGTTGGCGGTTGCACCCGCAGGTGGCCGTCCGGCCCGAGCCGTTCGGCGCGTTGCTCTATCACTTCGGGACCCGCAAGCTCTCGTTCCTGAAGAACCGGACGATCGTCGAGGTGGTCAACCTGCTGGCTGATCACCCCGACGTTCGCTCCGCCTGCCGGGCCGCCGGGGTCGATGACTACGCGCAGGCCCCCTACCTGCACGCGCTGGGCGTGTTGGCCCAGTCGAAAATGCTTGTTGCGGAAGAGGATCAATGACTGTCACTGCACCGGTACCCCGTCTGGTCGACCAGTTCGAAAGGGGCTTGGACGCTCCGATCTGCCTGACCTGGGAGCTGACCTACGCCTGCAACCTGTCGTGCGTGCACTGTCTGTCCTCGTCGGGCAAGCGTGACCCCCGCGAGTTGTCCACCCGGCAATGCAAGGACATCATCGACGAGCTCGAACGCATGCAGGTGTTCTACGTCAACATCGGCGGCGGCGAACCGACCGTGCGATCGGACTTCTGGGAGCTCGTCGACTACGCCACCGAGCACCATGTCGGCGTCAAATTCTCCACCAACGGCGTGCGGATCACCCCCGAGGTGGCCGCCAAGCTGGCCGCCAGTGACTACGTGGACGTGCAGATCTCACTCGACGGCGCGACGGCCGAGGTCAACGACGCGGTCCGCGGCCCCGGCTCGTTCGCGATGGCCGTGCGGGCCCTGGAGAACCTGCGCGACGCCGGGTTCGGCGACGCGAAGATCTCGGTCGTGGTGACCCGCCACAACGTCGACCAGCTCGACGATTTCAAGGAGCTGGCCGACCGGTACGGCGCCACGCTGCGGATCACCCGGTTGCGCCCCTCGGGCCGCGGCGCCGACGTGTGGGACGAGCTGCATCCCACGCCGGCTCAGCAGGTGCAGCTCTACGACTGGTTGGTCGCCCATGGTGAAGGCGTGCTGACCGGCGACTCGTTCTTCCACCTGTCCGGATTGGGCGAGCCCGGCGCGCTGGCCGGGCTGAACCTGTGCGGGGCGGGCCGCGTGGTGTGCCTGATCGACCCGGTGGGCGACGTGTATGCCTGCCCGTTCGCCATCCACGAGAATTTTCTTGCCGGAAACATTCTGTCCGACAACGGCTTCCAGAACATCTGGCAGAACTCCGAGTTGTTCCGCGACCTGCGTGAGCCGCAGTCCGCCGGCGCGTGCGGTAGTTGCGGGCACTACGACAGTTGCCGGGGTGGGTGCATGGCGGCCAAGTTCTTCACCGGGCTGCCGATGGACGGTCCCGACCCCGAATGCGTCCAGGGCTACGGTGAGCCTGCGCTCGCCCGTGAGCGCGACAAGCCCAAGTCCAGCGTCGACCATTCCCGCTCGGGCGGTCGCAAGGCCTCCGGGCCGGTTCCGCTGACACTGCTCAGCGCGCCCCCGAAGAAGTTCTGCAACGAAAGCCCTGTGTAGTTCGGAGTTCCTCATGGCACGTGATACCTGGTTCGAGACTGTCGCCATCGCTCAGCAGCGGGCGAAGAAACGCCTCCCGAAGTCGGCCTACTCGTCGCTGATCTCGGCGTCGGAGAAGGGCGTGACGGTTTCCGACAACGTCGAATCGTTCGGTGAACTCGGCTTCGCGCCGCATGTCATCGGAGCGACCGAGAAGCGCGACATGGCGACGACGGTGATGGGGCAGGACATTTCGCTTCCGGTCATCATCTCGCCGACGGGCGTGCAGGCGGTGCACCCCGAGGGCGAGGTCGCCGTCGCGCGGGCCGCCGCGGCGCGTGGGACGGCGATGGGGCTGTCCTCGTTCGCGAGCAAGCCCATGGAAGAGGTCGTCGCGGTCAACGACAAGATCTTCTTCCAGATCTACTGGCTGGGCGGCCGCGACGAGATCCTGGCCCGGATGGAGCGCGCCCGGGCGGCCGGGGCCAAGGGCCTGATCCTGACCACCGACTGGAGTTTCGCGCACGGCCGGGACTGGGGCAGTCCGAAGATCCCCGAGCGCATGGATCTCAAGACGATGATCAAGATGTCCCCGGAGGTGATCACCAAGCCGGGCTGGCTGTGGAGCTTCGGAAAGCACCTGCGTCCGCCGGATCTGCGCGTGCCCAACCAGGGCAGGCCGGGCGAGGCCGGTCCCACGTTCTTCGAGGCGTACGGACAGTGGATGGGCACACCGCCACCTACCTGGGAAGATGTCGCCTGGTTACGCGAACAGTGGGGCGGTCCGTTCCTGCTCAAAGGCACGGTCAGGGTCGACGACGCGAAACGGGCTGTGGACGCGGGCGTTTCGGCGATCACCGTGTCCAACCACGGCGGGAACAACATCGACGGAACTCCGGCGGCCATTCGCTGTCTTCCGGCGATCGCCGAGGCGGTCGGAGACCAGGTCGAGGTTTTGCTGGACGGTGGCGTCCGCCGCGGGAGCGATGTCGTCAAGGCCGTTGCTCTGGGCGCCCGCGCGGTGATGATCGGCAGGGCGTATCTGTGGGGCCTGGCGGCCAACGGTCAGGCCGGCGTCGAAAACGTTCTGGACATCATGCGGGGTGGCATCGACTCCGCGCTGATGGGGCTCGGTAAGTCATCGATCCATGAATTGAATCCCGACGACGTGCTGGTCCCGGACGGCTTCACCCGCACCCTGGGTGTCTGATACAGACGGGGCGCAGGAGACGGGCGTTAACCCCGGACCGCCGGCGGGGATCGCCAGCGCGAAATCCGGTAGTCCTCATGCGGCAACATCCGGCGCACAGCAGGTGAATTCGGCCTACCATCGTCGCGTGGCTTTCCCCAACGAGCTTGGGATCTCAACGTCGAGGCAGCTGCAGAACACAACGTCGACGCAGAGGCCCGGGCTCATCGTCCCCGTCGGTTCCACCGAGCAGCACGGTCCGCATCTGCCGTTGGACACCGACACCCGGATCGCGGCAGCGGTGTCGGACGTGCTCGCTGCCCGGTTGCAGGCCTACGAGGATTCCAGCTGGCTGGTCGCGCCGGCCGTCGCGTACGGCGCCAGTGGTGAGCACGAGGGCTTTTCCGGCACCGTTTCCATCGGCACACCGGCACTGGCGAAACTGGTCGTGGAATTCGCCCGTTCTGCGTGCCGCTGGGCCGGCCGCCTGGTGTTCGTCAACGGGCACGGTGGCAATGTCGCGGCGCTGCGGGACGCGGCCGCTCTGCTGCGCCACGAGGGCCGCGACGCCGCGTGGTGTCCATGTGCGGCCCGCGATTCCGACGCCCATGCCGGCCATACCGAAACTTCTGTATTGCTACATATTTCGCCGGAGGTCGTCAGGCAAGATGAACTGGTGCCCG
This sequence comes from Mycobacterium sp. PO1, assembly GCF_017312405.1. Lineage (GTDB taxonomy): Bacteria > Actinomycetota > Actinomycetes > Mycobacteriales > Mycobacteriaceae > Mycobacterium. The sequence continues at coordinate 50,100 of NZ_BLTG01000012.1, read as the reverse complement.
GCAACCGGGCCCCGCTGACCGATCTGATGCCGGCGATGCGCCGTGGCGGAGTCGCCGCCGTCAGTTCGCTGGGGGTGCTCGGGGACCCGACCACAGCGACGGCCGAAGACGGGGGGCGGATCTTTGCTGAGATGGTTGACGGCTGCGTCGAACGGGTTCGTCGATGGACGCCCGACCGCGAGGGGATGCTGAGATGACCGGGCCGCGGCTTCCCGACGGATTCGCCGTCCAGGTGGACCGGCGGGTCCGGGTGCTCGGCGAAGGTGCCGCGCTGCTCGGAGGTTCGCCGACCCGGCTGCTTCGGCTCGCGCCGGCCGCCCAGACCATGCTCAACGGCGGCCGGTTGGAGGTCCACGACGCGCTCAGCGCGCATCTCGCCCGGACCCTGCTGGACGCCACCGTCGCGCACCCGCGCCCGTTGAGCGGCCCCTCGCATCGCGATGTCACGGTCGTTGTCCCGGTGCGCGACAACCCTTCTGGGCTGCTCCGCCTGGTTTCGGCGCTGCGTGGGTTGCGGGTCGTCGTCGTGGACGACGGGTCGGTGACACCGGTCGCCGAGGCCGACTTCAGCGGTATGCACTGCGATGTCCGGGTGATACGGCATCCCCGGAGCAAGGGGCCGGCCGCTGCCCGCAACACGGGTCTGGCCGCGTGTGGCACCGACTTCGTCGCGTTCCTGGACTCCGACGTGGTCCCACGCCGCGGCTGGCTCGAGGCCCTGCTCGGGCACTTCTGCGACCCCGCCGTGGCCCTGGTGGCGCCGCGGATCGTTGCGCTACATCCCTCCGAGAGCGTGGTCGCCCGCTACGAGGCGGTGCGGTCCTCTCTGGACCTCGGTCTGCGGGAGGCCCCGGTCGTCCCGTTCGGCACGGTGTCCTACGTGCCCAGTGCCGCGATCATCTGCCGGCGGTCCGCGCTGCTCGATGTGGGGGGCTTCGACGAGTCGATGAACTCCGGTGAGGATGTCGACCTGTGCTGGCGCCTGAACGAGGCGGGGGCCCGCCTGCGCTACGAGCCGATCGCGACCGTGGCTCACGACCATCGCACCGAACTGCGAAAGTGGTTCGTCCGCAAATCCTTCTACGGCGGGTCCGCGGCGCCGTTGGCGATCCGGCATCCCGGTAAGACCGCTCCGCTGGTGATCTCGGGGTGGACGCTGGTGGTGTGGATGCTGGTCGCCCTCGGCTCGGGGATCGGCTACCTCGCCTCGGTGGCCGTTGCCGTGATCACCGGTCAGCGCATCGCGAAGTCGCTGTCCAGCGTGCCCACCGAGCCCATCGAGGTCGCGGCTGTGGCGGCGCAGGGACTGTGGTCGGCAGCGTTGCAACTGTCCTCGGCGATCTGCCGACATTACTGGCCGGTGGCGCTGATCGCCGCCGTGCTGTCGCGACGTTGCCGGCGCGTGGTGCTCGTCGCCGCGGTCCTGGATGGGGTGTTCGACTGGGTCACCCGCAACGGCAACGCCGACGAAGACACCAAGCGGGTGGGGCTGGTGACCTACATCCTGCTCAAACGACTCGACGACATCGCCTACGGTCTGGGGCTCTGGAGCGGGGTGGTGCGGGAACGCCACGCCGGAGCCCTCAAGCCCCAGATCCGGACCTGACCCATCACCAGCGACGATCTCCAGGGAAGCCACGGCAGCCGCGGCAGCGACGTCCTGATCGTCGGCGCGGGCAGCGCGGGATCGGTGCTGGCCGAGCGGCTTTCCGCAGACGAACGGTGCCGGGTCACGGTGATCGAGGCCGGTCCCGGTCCCCATGACCCGCGGGTCGGGACACAGATCACCGACGGTCTGCGGTTGCCGATCGGAGCGGCGAGCTCCGTGGTGCAGCGGTTCAGCACCGCGCTGACCGATCATCCGGTCCGGCATGCGCAGATCATGCGTGGCGCGGTGGTGGGCGGATCCGGTGCGGTCAACGGTGGGTACTTCTGCCGCGCGCTGCCCCCCGACATCGAGTCCTGGGACCTCGACGGCTGGCGCTGGGCCGATGTCCTGCCGCACTTCAAGGCGATCGAGAGCGACCTCGACTTCCCGGGTGAGCCGCACGGCTCGACAGGGCCCATCACCGTGCGTCGTGTCGCCGAATTCAACGGTTGCACAGCATCGTTCGTGACGGCCTGCGGTAAAGCGGGTTACCCGTGGGTGGCGGATCTGAACGGCTCGTCACCTGAGCATCCGCTGTTCGCCGGGGTCGGCGCGGTTCCGCTGAACATCGAGCGCGGCACCCGTGTGGGACCCGGTGGAGCCTTCCTGCAGCCTGCCCTCGACCGGCCCAACCTGACGCTGCGGACCGACACCCGCGCACGCACGATCCGACTGCGTGACGGCCGCGCCGTGGCGGTCGACTGCGTCGGCCCGGACGGGGCGGTCACTCTGTCTGCCGATCGCATCGTCGTCTCGGCCGGCGCCATCGCCTCGGCGCATCTGTTGATGTTTTCGGGAATCGGACCGCAGGAGGTCCTGCGCGCTGCGGGGGTGCCTGTCACCGTCGACCTGCCCGTCGGTGTCGACACCGTCGACCACCCGGAGTGGGTGCTGCCGGTGAGCTGGCCGCCGACGCAGGGGCGGCCGCCTCTGGAGGCGGTGCTGAGCACCGCCGATGGTATCGAGATACGCCCGTACACAGTCGGTTTCGGTGCAATGATGTCAGGTCGGCGGGACGACCCGACAGGCCGGCCGCATCTCGGGGTCACCTTGATGCGGCCACAGTCTCGGGGGCGCATCACGCTCGTCTCGGACGATCCGATGTCGGCGCCGGTCATCGAGCACCGCTACGACGGCTCGGCCGCCGACGTCGAATCGCTGCGGCGTGGCACCGAACTGGCCCGCGAGATCGCTGGCGCCACAGCGCAAGAGCAGGCTTTCTGGGCGACGTCGCAACACCTGTGCGGTTCGGCGCGCATGGGCCGGGACGGTGACGAGACCGCCGTCGTCGACCGCCGGTGCCGCGTGCGGGGTATCCAAGGACTGTGGGTGATCGACGGTTCCGTGCTGCCGCGCATCCCGAGTCGTGGTCCGCACGCGACGATCGTGATGATCGGACACCGGGCCGCCGAATTCGTCAGCTGAACACAGCGAGCGCCTCGGCCAGGACTGTGGCGGCGACCACGCCGTCGATGACCGGAACGCCCAGACGTCGGGACAGCGACGTGGCGAAGGGCGCCATCGCGGCGCAGCCCAGCACGATCGCCCGGCTGGAGTCTTCGGCCAGCGCCCGCTCGCACAGGTCGCCGATCGGGTTGATCGAGGCGGGGTCCGAGTCGATCTGCAGCACCGGGATGTCGCACGCGTGCACCCCGGCGCACTGGTGCGGGGTGTACGACTTGGCCAACTGCCACGCCCGCGACGTGGTCGACGACATCGACGTGACGACCGAGAATGTCCCCGCGGTCAGCGCGGCGGCGTGCATGGCGGCCTGCGCGATGCCGAGTACCGGGACATCCAGCATCGCGCGCGCTTCCTCGAGGCCGGGGTCGCCGAAGCAGGCCACCACACACACGTGCGGTCTGAGGTGAGCAGGCCGTCGCTGGGACTGCTGGAGCAGATCGAGAAGTCCTGGAACGCAACGCTGTTCGTCCTGCTCGGTCTCGATGCTCGGCGGCCCGGCGGCGGGGTTGACGGCCTCGACGACGGTTTCGGGCCGGGCCACCGCGGACGCGCTGGCTGCGATGGCGGCCGTCATCGAGGCGGTGGAGTTCGGGTTGACCAGCAGCAGGTGCACGCCTGCCGAGCTTACGGTCCGGTGCCAGTCTGCGCTGAACTCGCCGGACCGGACGCGCGGTGAGCCCCCCGGCGGCGCATACGCCGGATGAAGCCGGCCTGGCGGCCGTCCCGCCCGGGCGACCACACCGCGACGAACGCCGCGGCGGCGGCGATCACCACCGCCATGACGAGCAGCGCCCGGTCCATCGATTGCATGAAGGCGTCGAGGGCGAGCGTGGCCAGTTGCTCGCCCTGCGGACCCATCAGCTCCGAGGCGCGCAGCGCCGACGCCAGCGAGTCGGTTGCGCTGTCGCGGATCTCGGCGGGAAACGGACTCAGATGCGGCGTCAGCGCTCCGTGATACACCGCGGCCAGGATCGACCCGGCCACCGCGATGCCGACTGCAGCGCCGATCTCACGGGTGGCGTCGTTGACCGCCGATGCGACGCCCTGCTTCTCGTCGGGCACGGCGCCCATGATCGCCGACGTCGTCGGCGCCGTGCAGATGCCGATTCCGCAGGCCATGACCAGCAGCGGCCAGGCCAGGTCGAGGAACGTGGCGTCCGCGGTCAGAAAGCGCATCAGGAACAGCCCCCCGGCCAGCAGCAGCAGACCGATCGAGGCGCAGCCCCGCAACCCGAGTCGCGGAAGGTAGAGATGCACGGTGGCACTGAGAATCAGCACCGGCAGGGCGAGCGGCGCCAGCGCGAAGGCGGTCTGCAGCGGGGTGTAATCCATGACCAGCTGCATGAACTGCATGACGATGTAGAAGAAGCCGAAGTTGGCGAAGAACAGGAACGTGATGCCGACCGCGCCGGTGGCGAAATCTGCTCTGGCGAACAGTCGGACGTCGAGCAGGGGGTGGTGGCGGCGGAGTTCGACGAGTGCGAACCCACCGCCCAGGACGACGCCGGCGGCGAGACACCCCAACACCAGCGGATCGCCCCACCCCCGAACAGGTGCCTCGACCACACCGAGGACGAAGACGGCGATGGCCAGTCCGATCAGCGAGGCCCCCAGCCAGTCGATGGGGGTGGCGGATTCATCGCGCGACGAACCGATGGTGCCGGTCAGGATCAGCATCACCAGGGCTGCTCCGGCGAGGGCGTAGAAGATCGACTGCCATCCGAAGAACTCCAGCAGGACCCCGGTGCCCAGGAACCCGATGATGGCTCCCGAGCCGGCCACCCCGGCCCAGATTCCGACCGCTTTGCTGCGCTCGGACTTCGGGAACGCCGCCGTGAGCAGCGACAGCGTGGCGGGCATGATGAACGCCGCCCCGACACCGGCCGCGGCGCGCGCGACGATGATCTGGGTCGGGCTGTCCAGCAGGGTGGGAGCCAGCGAGGCGACCAGGAAGACAGCTATCCCCACCAGCAGCGCGCCGCGGCGGCCGTAGCGGTCCCCGACGGCGCCGGCGGGCAGGAGCAGGCACGCCAGTGCCAGGGTGTAACCGTCGACGATCCAGGTGAGTTGTGACTGGCTGGCCGAGGTCTGTACGGCAATGTCCGGCAACGCGGCGTTCAGCGCCACCATGGACGAGATGACCAGCAGGACATCCATGCTGGCGACGGCCAGCAACCAGATTCGTGCGCGGGACGACAGCCCGTCCGCGGCCGCGCCGAGGTTCGGGGTGGACCGTGTCGAGGTTTCGGCCACGTCATTTCCTTCTCGGCGGAGGTACTTTGAGACCTCAGGTCTCGAAAGGTGAAACGAGACTAACAGTCTTGTACCGAGACTGACAGTCTCGAAGAGGTTCCCGTCGAGGAGGTGGGTGAAACGTGGCGCAGGAGGGTGGTGGTGACCCGCGGCCGGCGCGGTCGCGGGCGCGACTGCTCGAGGCGGCGACCGCGTTGCTGCGCGCGGGGGGACCGAGTGCGGTCACCATCGACGCCGTCACCCGCCGGGCCGACGTCGCGCGCGCGACCCTCTACCGGCATTTCCCCAGTGCGAATGACCTTGTGGCGGCGGCGTTCACCAGCCTGATCCCCCCGCCGCCGATGCCGCCGGAGAGCGGCAGTCTGCGGGACCGGCTGCTCGCGGTCGTGTCCGGCTGGGCGGAGTCGATCGCCGAGGCGCCCACGACCCTGACCGCCATGGCGTGGTTGTCGCTGGGGCCGGACATGGGGGAACTGCCCGACGCCGGGCGGGCCCGCGGCGCGAGTCCGCAGGTGCTCTCGCTGCGTGAGCGGATCGCCGAACAGTATTCGGCCCCGTTCGACGCGGTGTTCGGCGGCCGGTCGGCCGCAGAGGAACTCCGCCCGGTGGACCGGCCCACCGCCTTCGCGTTGCTGATCGGGCCGCTGGCCTTCGGCCGGATCAGCACGCTGACCGACTTCGACTACCGGACCGTGGCCACCGCCGCGGTGGACGGTTTCCTGGCGGTGTTCGCCCGCGAGGTCAGCGGATCGAGTACCGAATCGGGAGGTGCTTGAGTCCACCGACGAACGTGGTGGCCGACAGCTCGGGCCGTCCGGCGAACTCGATGGACTCCAGCCGCGGGACCAGCTCGGTGAAGAAGCTGTTCATCTCCATCCGGGCCAGTGCGGCGCCCAGGCAGAAGTGCACGCCGTAGCCGAAGGCCAGGTGCTTGTTCGGGTCGCGGCCGACATCGAAGCGGTAGGGATCGGCGAAGACGTCCTCGTCCCGGTTGGCCGACACGTAGGCCAGATAGACGGAGTCGCCCTCGGCGATCGGGACTCCGCGGATCTCGGTGTCGGCGGTCGCGGTGCGCATGAACTCCTTGACCGGGGTGGCCCACCGGATCATCTCCTCGACCGCGGTTCCCATCAGGCCCATGTCACCGCGCAACCGGTCGAGCTGATCGGGGTTGTCGATCAGCGCGTGCAGCCCTCCCGAGATCGCGTCCTTGGTGGTGTCGTGACCGGCGCTGGCCACGATCACGTAGTACGACACGGTGTCCATGTCGGACAGCGGCTCGCCGTTGATGGTGCCGTTGGCGATCGCCGAGGCGAGGTCGCCGGTGGGGTTCTCCCGTCGCGAGGCCGTCAGCGCGGAGAAGTAGGTGAAGAAGTCCATGAGCACCGCGAGCAGATCCTCGGTGGTGCCTTCGCCCCGCTTGTGTTCGGTGTCGTCACCGCCGAACATCTCCTGGGTGAGCTTGAGCATGCGCGGGAAGTCCTCTTCGGGCATGCCGAGCAGCGATAGGATCACATACAGCGGGTAGTTCACGGCGACCTCGGTGACGAAGTCGCACTCGGGTCCGATCTCCCGCATCCGGTCGACGTAGCGTCTGGCCAGCTCGTCGACTCGAACCTTCAAGTCGCGCATGGCTTTCGGGCGGAACCAGTCGGCGCCGATCTTGCGTACGTCGCGGTGGTGCGGGTCGTCCATGTGGATCAGCGTGCGCAGCCCGATCCCGGCGTCCTGCTGCTGCTTCATCACGTCGTCGCCCTCGGCGGGCATGAGCAGGGGGCGCGGGCCGCTGATGAACAGTTCGTTGTCCCGCTCCACCGCCATGATGTCGGCGTGCTTGGTGATCGCCCAGAACGGCCGGTAGGGCTCGTGGTCCACCCACGCCACCGGGCGGTGGGCCCGCAGATGCGCCAGCGCCGGATGGAGCCGGTCGTCGTCGGCGTAGGCGGTCGGATCGGCCAGGACCGTCGTGGCCTCCTTGGTCTTCGAGTCCATATTCAGATCCGGTGCCGATGTGCTCATGGGTCTCCTCGTCGGGGCTGTGACGAACTTGACGGGTGTCAACTGGGCCAGTGTATGTGACGGGGGCCACGTCGCGAAAGAGCCCGACGACTCCGTCACCGCTAGGCTTTCGAAGATGCTGATGCGCGCCTCGGTCCCCGGCCGCATCGGGTCCGTCCTCGCGGTGCTGGTGCTGGCCGCGGCGGGCTGTTCCTCGGCCCCGGCCGAGCGCCCGACTCCGACGGACCCCGCCGTCGTCCACACCGAGGCCGGTGCTCTGCGCGGGGTCAGTGCCGACGACCACCGCTTGTTCGCCGGTATCCCGTACGCGGCGCCCCCGATCGGGCCGCTGCGGTTCCAGCCGCCGCGGCCCGCGCCGCCGTGGGACGGGGTGCGCGACGCCACCCACTACGGGCCACGCTGCCTGCAGGACCTCAGTGGCGATCTCGAGCTGGGCCGCCAGACCGATGAGGACTGCCTGAACCTCAACGTCTGGACGCCGGCCTCCGACACCGTCGAGAAACGTCCGGTGATGGTGTGGATCCACGGCGGCGCCTTCGTCAACGGCAGCGGCCGGATCTATGACGCGCGCCGGCTCGTCGCCCGCGGTGACATCATCGTCGTCACGATCAACTACCGCCTCGGGGCGCTCGGGTTCCTTGCCCATCCCGCGTTGGGCCCGCCCGGCGAGGTGGGCAACTACGGGCTCGCCGATCAGCAGGCCGCGCTGCGCTGGGTGCGCGACAACATCGACACCTTCGGCGGAGACCCCGACCGGGTCACGGTGGCGGGGGAGTCGGCGGGGGGCATGTCGGTGTGTGATCACCTGGTCGCGCCGGCCTCGCAGAACCTGTTCTCGGCCGCGGCCATCATGAGCGCCCCCTGTCAGGCGCAGGCCGCGCTGCCCGTCGCCGAGGCCCGCAGCACCGACTACGCCGCCGGGTTGGGGTGCGCCGACAACAGCTCGGCGGCGGCGTGTCTGCGGAGCCTGCCCGCCGACCGGCTGCGGGAGCCGGTGTGGTTCTACCGCATCGGTGACGACGAACTCACCGGTCCGGTGACCGACACCGCGGCGCTGCCGGACGACCCCGTGGCCGCGATCGCCTCCGGACGCGCTGCGCGGGTGCCGGTGCTCATCGGGACCACCCGCGACGAATTCACGCTGTTCGTCGGGTTGCAATACCTGCGCGAGAACCGGACCTACACCGATGCCGACTACCCGGAGCTGCTGGCGGACACCTTCGGCGCCGATGCGTCGGCGGTCGCCGAGCGGTACCCGCTCAGCGCGTTCTCCAGCGTGGCGCTGGCCTATGCGGCGAGTGTCACCGACGGGATGTTCGCCTGCGTCGGTGACCGGCTGGCCCAGGACCTCGCCCGCGCCCAGAGCGTCTACTTCTACGAGTTCAACGATCGAGGCGCCCCGGCTCCGGAGCCGCTGCGCACGCTGCCGTTCCCGGTCGGCGCGAGCCACTCGCTGGAGTTGCGCTATCTGTTCGACATCGGGGGTGCCCCACCCCTCGACGCCGCCCAACAGCGGCTGGCCGACCAGATGATCGACTACTGGTCGGCGTTCGTGAAGACCGGCGCACCTGTCGCCGCGGGCCAGCCGGACTGGCCGCAGGTCGACGCCGGGGTGATGTCGCTGCAGCCCGATGGCAGCCGCATGGTCGACGACTTCGCCCGGGTTCACCAGTGCCCGTTCTGGGCGGGTCTGCGGTGAGGTGACGGCCTGCGACGCCCATCGCGGGGCTTGGGTAGGCTGACGGCCGGTTTTGCGCACGTCGGGCCCATGCTCGGCGGCCGGACCGGGGATTTGGATCAACCCCCCGGTCTGAGGCATACTGTTCGGGTTGCCTTGAGCCGGAACGTGCCGTCACGGACGTCCGGGTGCGGGCATGCGACCGGCGCCCTAGCGGGCGCATCCGGTTTCCACCTCGTTCGCGACGATTCCGACGCAGACGAGTGTGCGCGAGGGTGACACACCCGACCGCGGGGGCCGGTGGACCACAGACAGAAAAACAGCGGCGGCACAGCCAGGCCCGACAGGGCTGCCAACGGCGAGGCCCGTGTGAGTAGTGAGGTAGGAGAAGCGTGGCGGGACAGAAGATCCGCATCAGGCTCAAGGCCTACGACCATGAGGCCATTGATGCCTCAGCGCGCAAGATCGTCGAGACGGTCACCCGGACGGGCGCCAGCGTGGTCGGTCCGGTGCCGCTGCCGACCGAGAAGAACGTGTATTGCGTCATCCGGTCCCCGCACAAGTACAAGGACTCGCGGGAGCACTTCGAGATGCGCACCCACAAGCGGTTGATCGACATCCTCGACCCGACGCCGAAGACCGTTGACGCGCTGATGCGGATCGATCTGCCGGCCAGCGTCGACGTCAACATCCAGTAGAAGCCCCCAGGAGAACGAACAGAAATGGCTCGTAAAGGAATTCTGGGCACCAAGCTGGGCATGACGCAGGTGTTCGACGAGAACAACAAGGTCGTGCCGGTGACGGTCGTGAAGGCCGGGCCCAACGTCGTCACGCGCATCCGCACCCCGGAGCGCGACGGATACAGCGCCGTGCAGCTCGCCTACGGCGAGATCAGCCCGCGCAAGGTGATCAAGCCCGTGTCCGGGCAGTACGCCGCCGCGGGTGTCAACCCGCGCCGTCACCTCGCCGAGCTGCGTCTCGACAGTGAAGACGCGGCAGCCGCCTACGAGGTCGGTCAGGAGCTGACCGCCGAGATCTTCGCCGACGGCAACTACGTCGACGTGACCGGCACCAGCAAGGGCAAGGGCTTCGCCGGCACCATGAAGCGTCACGGCTTCCGCGGCCAGGGCGCCAGCCACGGTGCCCAGGCAGTGCACCGCCGGCCCGGCTCGATCGGTGGCTGCGCCACCCCGGGCCGCGTGTTCAAGGGCACCCGCATGTCGGGGCACATGGGTAATGACCGCGTCACGACCCAGAACCTGAAGGTGCACAAGGTCGACGCCGAGAACGGCGTGCTGTTGATCAAGGGCGCCATCCCCGGACGCAACGGTGGGCTGGTCGTCGTCCGCACCGCAGTCAAGCGAGGCGAGAAGTAATGACACTCAAGATTGATGTGAACACACCGGCCGGCAAGAAGGACGGCAGCGTGGAGCTCCCCGGTGAGCTCTTCGACGTCGAGCCGAACGTCGCGCTGATGCACCAGGTGGTCACGGCTCAGCTGGCCGCCGCACGTCAGGGCACCCACTCGACGAAGACCCGCGGTGAGGTCTCCGGCGGCGGCAAGAAGCCGTACCGGCAGAAGGGCACCGGTCGCGCCCGCCAGGGTTCGACCCGCGCGCCCCAGTACACCGGTGGCGGCACCGTGCACGGCCCGAAGCCGCGCGACTACAGCCAGCGCACCCCGAAGAAGATGATCGCCGCTGCGCTGCGCAGCGCACTGTCGGACCGGGCGCGCAACGACCGCATCCACGCCGTCACCGAGCTGGTGGAGGGGCAGACGCCGTCGACGAAGAGCGCCAAGGCGTTCCTGTCGACCCTGACCGACCGCAGGCAGGTGCTGGTCGTCATCGGCCGCGCCGACGAGACCAGCACGCTGTCGGTGCGCAATCTGCCCGGCGTGCATGTGATCTCGCCCGATCAGCTGAACACCTACGACGTCCTCAAGGCCGACGACGTGGTCTTCAGCGTGGAGGCGCTCAACGCTTACATCGAGGCGAACAACAAGTCGGAGGTGTCTGCCTGATGGCGACCGTGACCGATCCCCGCGACATCATCCTGTCCCCGGTGATCTCGGAGAAGTCCTACGGGCTCATCGAGGACAACGTGTACACGTTCATCGTGGCGCCGGACTCGAACAAGACCCAGATCAAGATCGCGATCGAGAAGATCTTCAAGGTCAAGGTCGAGTCGGTGAACACCGCCAACCGCCAGGGCAAGCGCAAGCGCACCCGCACCGGGTACGGCAAGCGCAAGGACACCAAGCGCGCCATCGTGACGCTGGCCGCGGGTAGCAAGCCCATCGACCTGTTCGGAGCACCGGCCTGACGCCGGGAGGGATAAACAGACATGGCTATTCGTAAGTACAAGCCGACGACCCCCGGTCGCCGCGGTGCCAGCGTCTCCGATTTCGCCGAGATCACTCGCGATCATCCGGAGAAGTCGCTGGTGCGCCCGCTGCACGGCAAGGGCGGTCGCAACGCGCACGGCCGCATCACCACCCGGCACAAGGGTGGCGGCCACAAGCGTGCCTACCGGGTGATCGACTTCCGTCGCCACGACAAGGACGGCGTCAACGCCAAGGTCGCTCACATCGAGTACGACCCGAACCGCACGGCGAACATCGCACTGCTGCATTACCTGGACGGCGAGAAGCGCTACATCATCGCGCCGTCCGGCATCAAGCAGGGTGACACCATCGAGTCGGGCGCCAATGCCGACATCAAGCCCGGCAACAACCTGCCGCTGCGCAACATCCCGGCCGGCACGGTGATCCACGCGGTCGAGCTGCGGCCCGGTGGTGGCGCCAAGATGGCCCGCTCGGCCGGCGCCAGCATCCAGCTGCTCGGCAAGGAGGGCAGCTACGCGTCGCTGCGTATGCCCAGCGGTGAGATCCGCCGCGTCGACGTGCGCTGCCGCGCCACCGTCGGTGAGGTCGGCAACGCCGAGCAGGCGAACATCAACTGGGGCAAGGCCGGCCGCATGCGGTGGAAGGGCAAGCGCCCCACGGTCCGTGGTGTCGTGATGAACCCGGTCGACCACCCGCACGGTGGTGGCGAGGGCAAGACCTCCGGCGGCCGTCACCCGGTCAGCCCGTGGGGCAAGCCCGAGGGCCGCACCCGCAAGCCCAACAAGCCGAGCGACAAGCTCATCGTCCGACGCCGGCGCACCGGCAAGAAGCGCTAGGCCGGGAAGGAAACCGAGAGCGATGCCACGCAGCCTGAAGAAGGGCCCGTTCGTCGATGACCATCTGCTGAAGAAGGTCGACGTGCAGAACGAGAAGAACACCAAGCAGGTCATCAAGACCTGGTCCCGTCGGTCGACCATCATCCCTGACTTCATCGGGCACACCTTCGCCGTCCACGACGGTCGCAAGCACGTCCCGGTATTCGTCACCGAGGCGATGGTCGGGCACAAGCTCGGCGAGTTCGCCCCGACGCGGACCTTCAAGGGTCACATCAAGGACGACCGGAAGTCGAAGAGGCGCTAGGAATGACCACAGCCATCGAATATCCGTCCGCGACCGCCAAAGCGCGGTTCGTGCGCGTGTCCGCCACCAAGGCGCGCCGCGTCATCGACCTGGTCCGCGGCAAGAGCGTCGAGGAAGCCCTCGACATCCTGCGGTGGGCGCCGCAGTCCGCGAGCGAGCCGGTCGCCAAGGTGATCGCCAGCGCCGCGGCCAACGCGCAGAACAACGACGGCCTGGACCCCACGACGCTGGTCGTCGCCACGATCCACGCCGACGAGGGCCCGACGGCCAAGCGCATCCGGCCGCGCGCGCAGGGGCGTGCGTACCGAATCCGCAAGCGCACCAGCCACATCACGGTGATCGTCGAGAGCCGTCCGCCCAAGCAGGCCGGCAAGCAGGGCGCCTCGGCCAGTGCCTCGCGCGCCCGCCGCGCCCAGGCCAGCAAGGCGGCCTCCAGCAAGGCGGCACCGAAGGCCGAGACGAAGACCACAGATGCTTCGAGCGAAGCGAAGGAGGGCTCGGAGTAGTGGGCCAGAAGATCAATCCGCACGGCTTCCGCCTCGGTATCACCACCGACTGGAAGTCGCGCTGGTACGCAGACAAGCAGTACGCCGACTACATCAAGGAAGATGTGGCGATCCGCAAGCTGCTGGCCACCGGCCTGGAGCGGGCCGGCATCGCCGACGTGGAGATCGAGCGGACCCGCGACCGGGTGCGCGTCGACATCCACACCGCGCGTCCGGGCATCGTGATCGGCCGCCGCGGCACCGAGGCCGACCGTATCCGCGCCGACCTGGAGAAGCTGACCAAAAAGCAGGTTCAGCTCAACATCCTCGAGGTCAAGAACCCCGAGAGCCAGGCGCAGCTGGTGGCCCAGGGTGTTGCCGAGCAGCTGAGTAACCGCGTGGCGTTCCGCCGTGCGATGCGCAAGGCCATCCAGTCGGCGATGCGCCAGCCCAACGTCAAGGGCATCCGCGTGCAGTGCTCGGGTCGTCTCGGCGGCGCCGAGATGAGCCGCTCGGAGTTCTACCGCGAGGGTCGGGTGCCGCTGCACACGCTGCGTGCGGACATCGACTACGGCCTCTACGAGGCCAAGACCACCTTCGGCCGCATCGGCGTGAAGGTGTGGATCTACAAGGGCGACATCGTCGGCGGCAAGCGCGAGCTGACCGCCGCCGCACCTGCCGCGGACCGTCCGCGCCGGGAGCGTCCCGCCGGCCGTCCGCGCCGCAGTGGCGCGTCGGGCACGACGGCGACGAGCACCGACGCCGGCCGCGCCGCGTCGGGTGAAGCCCCCGCCACCCCCGAGGCCGCGGGCACCGAAGCGCCGGCAGCCGAGGCCACGACGCAGAATTCAGGGAGCTGAGCATGCTTATCCCTCGTAAGGTCAAGCACCGCAAGCAACATCACCCGCGCCAGCGGGGCATCGCCAGCGGCGGCACCTCGGTCAGCTTCGGTGACTACGGCATCCAGGCTCTGGAGCACGCCTACATCACCAACCGGCAGATCGAGTCCGCGCGTATCGCGATCAACCGGCACATCAAGCGTGGCGGCAAGGTGTGGATCAACATCTTCCCGGACCGCCCGCTGACCAAGAAGCCGGCCGAAACCCGAATGGGCTCCGGCAAGGGCTCGCCGGAATGGTGGGTCGCCAACGTCAAGCCCGGGCGCGTGCTGTTCGAGCTGAGTTACCCCAATGAGCAGATCGCCCGCGAGGCGCTGACCCGCGCGATCCACAAGTTGCCGATCAAGGCACGCATCGTCACCAGAGAGGAGCAGTTCTGATGGCAGTCGGAACCACGCCCGGCGAACTGCGCGAGCTCAGCGACGACGAACTGACCGACAAGCTGCGGGAATCCAAGGAAGAGCTGTTCAACCTGCGCTTCCAGATGGCCACCGGTCAGCTTGCCAACAACCGCAGGTTGCGCACGGTCCGTCAGGAGATCGCGCGCGTCTACACCATCCTGCGCGAACGTGAATTGGGTCTGGCCGCCGGACCCGGAGGTGAGGACTCGTAATGGCTGAAGCAAACACGAAGGGGCCGGCCAAGACGCCCCGCACCGAGAAGCCGCGCGGCCGCCGCAAGACCGCGATCGGTTACGTCGTCAGCGACAAGATGCAGAAGACCATCGTGGTCGAGCTCGAAGACCGCAAGATGCATCCGCTGTACGGCAAGATCATCCGGACCACCAAGAAGGTCAAGGCCCACGACGAGAACGGCGACGCCGGCGTCGGCGACCGCGTCTCGCTGATGGAGACCCGGCCCACCTCGGCCACCAAGCGCTGGCGCCTGGTGCAGATCCTCGAGAAGGCCAAGTAGGTCCGAGGTAGATCCGAGCGTATCCGACGCTCACCGCGCAGCCCCCGCACGCCTGATGGCGGCGGGGGCTTCTGCGTGCGCGCACGACCCTGACCACTGTGTCACGATCGTGGTTTTCGGATTTGCGTGAGCATCATTGGCATTACGCTGACCTGCGATGAGGGGGAATGTCGGGACAGCAGTGCGATTGCTCGCCGCGGTGACGCTGACAGCGTTGCTGATCTCGCCGGTGGCTATGAGCCAGCCGCCGGGAGACGGCGGGGTGTCTGCAGCGCCCACGTTGCCGCTCGTGCAGCTCGGAGCGCCTGCTGATCTGGCGTTTTACGGTATCCAGGGCACCGAAACCCTGACGATCCCGGTGCCGTCGGGCCTCGCGCCGGTCGCGTTGAACGTGACCACGCAACTGCCCGTGAATGTGCAGAGCGCAACCGTGACCGTCATGCAGGAGGACCGCACCCTCTCCCGCGTCGACATCCCGCCGGGTGAGCGTGTGCCGGTGTCCATTCCGCTCGCCGGGGCCGAGATCGTCGACAACGCGGTCACCGTCATCCTGCGCAGCTACCTGCTGCCGGTGCCGGGATACTGCCTGGATCCGACGAACCCGCTGCGGTTCTCCGACGGAGCCGTGGCGTTCGCCGGGGTGGAGATCGCACCCACGGTGGTGGCCGACTTCCTGCCGCCGGTGTTGCGCCAGCTGACGATCTTCGTCAGTGCCGAACCGTCGCAGGCGGAATCGGATGCCACGGTTCGTCTGGCCACTGCCATCGCCGCACAGTTCGGATCACAGGCGCCCGACATCATCGTCGTGCCCCTGCCCGACCGGCAGAGCGCGCCGCCGGGGCCGTCCGCGCCGCTGCAACGCCAGATCCTGATCAGGGAGGGACCCGACGTCGGGGTGTCCCTGCTGCCCACCGACGGGGTGCCCGCGCTGATCATCGAGGGGCCACCGGACGCGCTGGCCAACCAGAGCCGGCTGCTGGCCAGCGACGTCAACCGGTTGGCGCTCGCGTCCAAAGCGGTGGCGGGCCCGTTGAACTCGACGCCGCAGCTGCCCGGCGACCAGACCACGCTGCGTCGGCTCGGGCAGCCGGGCGTCAACGCGGTGGCGCTGTCACCTCAGGTGAACATCGGCCTGGACCAGACCCGCCTGGGCAGGTCGGCGCACGGCATCAGGGTGCACCTGCAGGGCTCGTACACACCGCTGCCCGAATCGATCGGCGGTCAGCTGGTCGCCTCCATCGCGGGGGAGACGATCGACCGCTGGCCCGCCGACTCGTCCGGTGCGATCGACCGCTGGGTCGACGTGCCCGACAGGCTGCTGCAGCGCTACACCAACCTGGGGTTGCGCCTGGACATCAGCGGAGACACCGGCCGCTGCGGTGAGTTCCAGCCGCTGACGCTGACCATCGACGGTGAGAGCCCGGTGCTGAGCAGCCCCGCCGACCCCCCGGTGCCCGGTGGCTTCCAGTCGATGCCGCAGTCGCTGATGCCCCGCACCGTGGTCGGCCTCGGCGGGGGGTTCGACGACCTGCGCCGCGCCACCGACATCATGGTCGGGCTGCAGCGACTCTCGGCGCTGCCGATCGACACCAGCGTCATGCCGCTCGGCGACGCCGTCGCCGATTCGGCGCCGGCGCTGTTGGTCAGCGCCGAACGCTGGACCGACGACACCGTCGCGCTGCCGATCGAGCCAGGCGCCGACGGTGAGTTGACGGTGCAGCGCGCCGGCGAACCGGGGGAGACCACCACGCTCACGCTGGATCCGGCGCTGCGGTTCGGTTCTCTGCAGACGGTGTACGACGACGGGCGCAGCATGCTGGTCGCGACGTCGAACGACGCCCCCGAGCAGGTCGACGCGCTACTGAGCTGGCTCGGCGAGAATGTCCAGCGCTGGTCGAGTCTGGACGGGACGGCGGTGATCGCCACCGCCGACCGCCAGCCCGTGGTGTACGGCGCCGACCAGGCCGAGGAGCAGGACACCGACGCACCGTCGGCCCCCGACGCGGGCCTGCCGTGGTGGGCGTGGGCGGCGATCGCGCTCGCGGCAGTGTCGGTGGTGCTCGCGGTGGTGGTGATCGTGGCGCGTGCACGACGGAAATCGCCGACGTCATGACCGCCGGCCCGGCCACTGCCGAGGACGGCGCCGCAGCCGATGTCTCGTTCGCGCAGCGGTATTACGACCTGCACCCGGTCTACCGGTTGGTCCTGCGCTGGGCGTTCATCATCGTGACGACCGCCGTGGCGTTCCACCAGAGCCTGCTGAGCCTGGTCGAGGTCACCCGGAACGGCAGTCTGGGCGGGTTCGTGTGGACCGTGCCCGTCGCGGCAGTCCTGGTGGCGTTCGCCGTCGCGCGTCGCAGGCGCACCGAGCTGCCCATCCACGACCGTCAGACCGACATCATCGTCGGCCTGATGGCGATGGGCGTGGGAATCTTGATCCAGTGGGTGCTGCTGCCGCGGTACGACCTGTACTTCCTGCTGCTTCGACTGGACCTGGTCGCGATGTGGTTGTTCGTGACGTCGGCCGCGGTGCTGCTGTTCGGCCTGCGCCCGGTCATCCGGTTCGCGTGGGTGTGGGGCATGCTGCTGATGGTTTTCCCGCTGCCCTACTACCTGGCCGTGTTGACCTTCGGTGGCGGCAAGACCAGTGCGGGCGCGGCGACACTGCTGATCTCCGGGGTGGGCGCCGGTATCGCGATGGGACGGACGTACCGCCGCGGGTTCATCGCCTCCGTCGCCGCCTGGGTGATCGGATTCGCCCTGCTCGCCGTCATCACGATCTTCCTGCACGACGCCCCGCTGCTGGTGTACCAGCAGGTGCCTGCGCTGGCCGCCCTGTGCGCGGTGGGTGCAGCGGGCTACCTCCACGCCCGCCGCGGCCAGCCCAAGAGGGTGCTCGAACGCAAGGTCGAACCCATTGCCGCCAAACAGGTGTGGGCCGGCATCCCGCTGGTCCTGGTGTGCACTCTGGCCCTGGCACAGTTCCAGCTTCCGACCACCGACGGCGAAGCTCCCGCTCCGCGGTCCAGCCCTTATCCGCTACGGCAGGAACTGCCGATGGTGGCTCCGCTGGGATGGACCACCCAGAGCACTCAGAAGTTCCCGGTGTCGCGGATGTTCGGCCCCGGCGCCGTGCTGGTGCGCCAGCGGATCACCGCCGACGTCGGTGATCCCCGCTGGGACAAGTTCTCCCGGCCCCGTACCCTCGTCGTGGACAGCACGGTCAGCCCCCGGCCTTACGCGTTTCGCACCTTCCCAACCCGGGTGCTCTACGGCCTCACGGCCGCCCGGATCAGTGATCCGGACGACGTCAAACTGAGCGAGGACGTGACAGGCCACATGATCTCGGTGGTCGACGACAAGTTGCTGGTGACCTGGAACTCGCTCGAGTTCGTCTGGGGCGACGACCAACTCGCCCAGCGGGTGACGGTGTTCGCGGTCGACAATCACGAACCCGGCGCGCCGTTTCCCGAGCCGACGCAGAGCCTGCTGCCGTCCATCTCGACGCTGCTGACCCTGCTGTTCCGCGGCAACGACGTCCTGTTCCAGGAGGATCCCACCTGGAAGGACGCCGCGTTGCTCACGACATTCGGCCGGGCGTTGATCGCCGCGCAGACGGGTTCACCGGCGTGAGCGCGCCGACCGAGGAGCCCGACGCCGCGGAACTGACACCGGCACAGCGCCATGCGCTGCACCGGGCGATCGAGGGCCTGCGCGAAGACGATCCGGTGCGCTCGGCGGCGGTGGCGGTGGTGGGCTGGCAGCGGGTGCTGCTGTGGTCGGCGCTGCTCATCACGATCGTCTGCGCGGTGAAGTGGTCGATGGCCACCGCGGTGGTACTGGTCGGGGTGAGCACCGTCGCGTACCTGCTGACGATGACCGACCGGGTCCTGATCTTCCGGCAGGGCCTGCGCTCGCGGCCCATCGGCATCTCCGACGAGGCGGCCCGGGCGATCCCCGACGAGGATCTGCCGCCGTACACGATTCTGGTTCCCGCCTACAACGAGCCCGAAGTGGTGGGTGACCTCATCGGCGCGATGGCCGCCCTGGAATACCCCCGCGACAAGCTCCAGGTGCTGCTGCTGCTCGAAGCCGACGACGACCTCACCATCGCTGCCGCCCGCGCCTGCGCGGAGTCCGAGGCGATCACCCTGTGTCTGGTCCCGCCCGCGCACCCGCGCACCAAACCCAAGGCGTGCAACTACGGTCTGCATTTCGCGTCCGGGGAGATCGTCACGATCTACGACGCCGAGGATCTGCCCGAACCGCTGCAGTTGCGCCGCGTGGTGGCCGCCTTCCGGTCACTGCCCGACAATGTGGCGTGCGTGCAGGCGAAGCTGGTGTACCACAACGGGCATCAGAACATCCTCACCGCGTGGTTCACCGCGGAATACGGGCTGTGGTTCGGGTATCTGCTGCCCGGGATGATGGTGTCGACCTCTCCGATCCCGTTGGGCGGCACGTCGAATCATCTGCGTCGCGAGGTCCTCGACGAGATCGGCGCGTGGGATCCGTTCAACGTCACCGAGGACGCCGACCTCGGCCTGCGGATCGCCTCGAGCGGATACCACACCGCCGTGATCGACTCGTACACACTCGAGGAGGCCAACAGCGACCCGATCAACTGGGTGCGGCAGCGCTCGCGCTGGTACAAGGGCTATCTGCAGACCTGGCTGGTCCAGATCCGCCGGCCCGTGCGGCTGTACAAGACCGTCGGGTTCCGCAGCTTCCTGCGGTTCAACCTCGTGCTGGGTGGCACCCCGATCGTGTCGGTGCTCAACCTGGTGTTCTGGCTCATCACCGTGCTGTGGTTCCTGGGGCAGCCGAAGGTGGTCGAGGAGGTCTTCCCGCCCTACATCTACTTCCCCGCGTTGGTGGCCCTGGTGCTCGGCAACGCCGCGACGATCATGATGAACCTGATCGCGCTGCGCGAGGACGACCGCAGCGATCTGCTGCTCGCCGCCATCACGGTGCCGGTCTTCTGGGTGATGATGAGTGTTGCGGCCGCCAAGGGCCTGTACCAGATGATCCGTAATCCGTCCTACTGGGAGAAGACCTTTCACGGCCTGGCGGACAAGCCGGCTGAACATCCGGCCGACACCCAGAAGCCCGACAGTCGAAAAGCCGGGGCGCCATGACCCGGCGGCGCCTGCTGGTCATGGTCTTCTTCGCAGCGTTCGTCCTCTACGGCGCGGTGGGCTACTGGCTGCAGGTGCGGCACGGCTTCATCCTGGGTGACGCGCTGTCGCGCGTGACGGCGGCGCAGTCGGTGCTGTTCAGCCGGGACCCGCACCTGGCCGCCATCGGTTTCATCTTCACGCCGCTGACCGCGATGGTGCAGATACCGTTCCTGACATTGAGCCCGATCTGGCCCGACATCGCCGAACGCGCCTTCTCGGGCACGCTGATGTCGGCGCTGTTCATGGCCGGCGCGGTCGTCCAGATCGCCGGAATGGGCCTGGACCGGGGGCTGCCGCGCTGCTACACGCTGGCCGTCACCGCCGCATTCGCGCTCAACCCGATGATCGTGTTCTACGGCGCCAACGGGATGAGCGAGGCGCCGTTCATCTTCTTCATGTCGTGGGCGGTCCGCAGGCTGATCATGTGGATGGTCGACGACGATGTGCACCACCTCGTGACCGCGGGCGGTATCGCGATGGGATTGGCCTACCTGACCCGCTACGACGCGGTGGCCTGTGTCGCGGCAGCGGGCGTACTGGTCGGTGTCACCACCTACCGCCGCGCCGCGCCGCCGCCCCGGGTCCGGCGGGCACTGCTCGACGTCATCCTGGTCAGCGGGCCGGGGCTGGCCACCTTCCTCGGCTGGGCCGCGATCAGCTGGTTGATCACCGGGGAGGCGTTCGCGCAGTTCACCTCTCAGTACGGCAACGCCGCGATCCTGGAGCAGTCCGGGGCATCCGCACCCTCGTTCGGCGGCGGGCTGCTGTTCGCCCTCGCCTGCATCACGCTGCTGGCGCCCACCCTGGTGCCCATCGCCATGTGGGGCGTGGCGCGCCGATGGGACACCCCGAACTGGCAGGTGATGCTGGTGCCGCTGGGCATCTACGGCGCCGCGCTGGCCTTCCAGGCCTACAGCTACGCGTCAGGGTCGACCTTTCCGTTCCTGCGGTTCTACATCATCGCCATACCGCTGACCGCCTGCCTGGCGATGCTGGCCGTCCCGGACGGGGTGCTCGTCGAGGCGCGGCGCCGGGGCCGCTACGCGCCGCCGCGCGTCGAGGCGCAGCCCCCTCGGCGCCGCGGGTGGCCGACTTACGCCCCGGTGGCCCTGCTGTTCGCGGTCACCGTGCCGGTCACGGCGTGGGGGATGGGCATGCCCCGGTACGCGCCGCAGGAGTACGCGCTCGGCGCGGTGTTGTCGCCGGACCCGGACAACGTGACCGAACGCAAGGCGCTCGAACACCGCATCGCCGCGACGTTCTCGACCGAGCGCACGATCGCCGACTATCTCGACAGCCTCGATCTGCCCGATTCGTCGGTGATCACCGATACGGTCTACGGGTTCGCGGTGCTGGCGGCGTCGGAGAACCCCAACACGTTCGTCATCCCGTCGGACGGCGACTTCACCGAACGACTCAACGACCCGGCCGCCGGGGGAATCCGCTACCTGCTGGCGGTGCCCAACGAAGGGCGGGGCGTCTCCGATGCCCTGAATCTGCGCTACCCCACCCTCTACGAGACCGGTGCCGACATCGCCACTCTGGAACTGGAGATCCCCAACGACGGCGACAGTCAGCCCGATTGGCGGCTCTACCGGGTCAACGAACCCGCGGTGACGGACTAGCGAGGAATCAGCCGACCTCGCCATTCGAGCCGGTGTAGTGTCTGCCGCGAGCAGGGCTGACGCGGCACCACCGACAGGGACGGGGCGTTATGGCGACGGAGTTCAACGGCAGGATCGAACTGGACATCCGGGATTCCGAACCGGATTGGGGCCCCTACGCGCCGCCCACCGCGCCGCCCGACGCCCCCAACGTGCTCTATCTCGTCTGGGACGACGTGGGTATCGCGACCTGGGACTGCTTCGGTGGGCTGGTCGACATGCCGGCCATGCGCCGCATCGCCGAACGCGGAGTCCGGCTTTCGCAGTTCCACACCACCGCCCTGTGCTCGCCCACGCGTGCCTCACTGCTGACCGGACGCAACGCCACCACGGTCGGCATGGCGATCGTCGAAGAGTTCACCGAGGGTTTCCCCGGCATCAACGGCCGCATTCCCCCTGACACCGCCCTGATCTCGGAGGTGCTCGCCGAACGCGGCTACAGCACGTCCTGTGTCGGAAAATGGCATCTGACGCCGCTGGAAGAGTCCAATCTCGCTGCCACCCGCCGACACTGGCCACTCTCCCGCGGCTTCGACCGGTTCTACGGGTTCATGGGCGGCGAGACCGACCAGTGGTACCCGGAACTGGTCTACGACGGGCATCCGGTCGAGGCGCCCGCCACGCCGGAGGAGGGTTACCACTTCTCCAAGGACATGGCCGACCGGACCATCGAATTCATCCGTGATTCGACGATGATCGCATCGGACAAACCCTGGTTCTCCTACGTCTGCCCGGGCGCCGGACATGCCCCCCATCATGTGTTCACCGAGTGGGCGGACCGCTACGCCGGCACCTTCGACATGGGTTACGAACAGTACCGAGAGATCGTGCTGGAGAACCAGAAGCGGCTCGGCATCGTCGCGCCGGACACCGAGCTCTCCCCGGTCAACCCGTACAGGGATGTCACCGGCCCGGACGGGCAACCCTGGCCCGAGCAGGACACGGTGCGTCCGTGGGATGAGCTCAGCGAGGACGAGAAGAAGCTGTTCGCCCGCATGGCCGAGGTGTTCGCCGGTTTCCTGTCCTACACCGATGCGCAGATCGGCCGCATCCTGGACTATCTCGAGGAGTCCGGTCAGCTCGACAACACCATCATCGTCGTGATCAGTGACAACGGCGCCAGCGGTGAGGGCGGGCCGAACGGATCCGTCAACGAGGGCAAGTTCTTCAACGGCTACATCGACACCGTCGAGGACAGCATGCGCTTCTTCGACGAACTGGGCGGCCCCACGACCTACGGGCACTACCCGATCGGGTGGGCGATGGCGTTCAACACCCCCTACAAGCTGTACAAGCGCTACGCCTCGCACGAGGGCGGGATCGCCGATGCCGCGATCATCTCCTGGCCCGCAGGTATTTCCGCGCACGGAGAGATCCGCGACAACTACGTCAACGTCTGCGACATCACCCCGACGGTGTACGACCTGCTCGGGATCGTGGCGCCGGCCACCGTGAAAGGCATTCCGCAGAAACCGTTGGACGGCGTCAGCTTCAAAGTGGCCCTGGCTGATCCGGACGCACCCACGGGAAAGGAGACCCAGTTCTACACGATGCTGGGCACCCGGGGCATCTGGCACCGGGGCTGGTTCGCCAGCGCCGTGCACCCCGCCGCGCCGTCGGGGTGGTCGCATTTCGACCAGGATCGCTGGGAGCTCTTCCATCTCGACGTCGACCGCAGCCAGTGCCACGACCTGGCCGCCGAATACCCCGACAAGCTCGCCGAACTGCAGGCGCTGTGGTTGTCGGAAGCCGAGAAGTACAACGGCATCCCGCTGTCCGATCTGGGTGTGTTCGAGATGATCAGCCGGTGGCGGCCCTCGCTGGCCGGCGACCGGACGAGCTACGTCTACTACCCGCACACCGCCC
This sequence comes from Mycobacterium sp. PO1, assembly GCF_017312405.1. GTDB lineage: Bacteria > Actinomycetota > Actinomycetes > Mycobacteriales > Mycobacteriaceae > Mycobacterium. The sequence goes on along the minus strand of NZ_BLTG01000012.1, from coordinate 26,542 downwards.
CGGTCGCGGTCGGCGGCTGCGTCAACATCGCGGGCCGGTCGTTCTCGGTGCTGGCCGACGTGACCGTCGACAGCGGGGACGTGCGCGGCGTGCTGTTCAAACAGGGTGCGGGACATGGTGGTTACGTGCTCTACGTCGACGAGGGCCGACTGCAGTTCGTGTACAACTTCTTCGGCGAGGAGGAACAGCACGTCGGCGCGGACGACCCGCTGCCCGCGGGCGCCCACGTCGTCGGGGTCGGCTTCGCGCGCACCGGCACGGTGGAGGGCAGCCACACCCCGGTCGGGGACGTCACGCTGTATGTCGACGGCGCGGCGGTGGCTTCCCGCACCGGCGTCAAGGCCCACCCGGTGATGTTCGGCCTCGCCGGCGGCGGGGTCAGCGTGGGCCGCAATGCGGGGCAACCGGTGTCGACGGCCTACCGGGCGCCCTTCGAGTTCACCGGCGGCACGATCGGCCGGATCGTCGTCGACGTCTCGGGCGCGCCCTACCTCGACGCCGAGCGTGAGCTCGGCCGGGCCTTCGCCAGGGACTGACGGTGCCGCGCCGCCTCGCCGTCGTCGTACTGCTCGTCGCGCTGGCCGGGTCGGCGTGCACGCGCAGCAGCGACGGCGTGCCGGTGGCCGCCCCCGGCGCGCAGCAGAGCACCAGCACCACCACCGCGACGACGGGGCGCGACGAGCCCGCACCCGGGGTGGTGCCGACCCCGGGGCCGTCGGCCGGCCCGGAGCCGCTCTGCGCGCCGGCGTCCCTGCCGCCGGTGCGCACGGTCGCCCTGGTGGCCGATCCGGACGCGCCGACGGCCACGGTGGCCGTGCCGGACGGATGGTCGATGTCCGGCGGCAACGGCGACGTCGGTGCCGAACTCAACGGCCCGGCGGGCATGCGGGCGGTGGTCACGATCGCTGCGACCGACGCCGACGCGGAGACGGCCTTCCGCGAGTACGCCGACCAACTCACCGCCGACAGCTCCATCACCACGCTCAGCGTGCTGCCGGGAGAGCTGTGCGGACTGTCCGGGCAGACGCTGCTCGGCATCCTGTCCGACGGCACGCAGACCGTCCAGTACCGCGACCGCATCGTGCACGTCCCGACCGGCGGGCGTGACTACCTGATCGCCGTGCACGTCACGGCACCGTCCGACGCGCCCGGATTCGACGAGCCGGCGGCGCTGCTGACCGACGACTTCGAGATCGGCCTACCCTGAACCGCATGCTCACCGACCTCGTCGACATCGACGGCGGTACGTTCCGGATGGGTTCGACCCGCTTCTACCCCGAAGAGGCGCCCACCCACACCGTCAGCGTCGCCCCGTTCGCGATCGAGCGCCATCCGGTGACCAACGCGCAGTTCGCCGAATTCGTCGGCGACACCGGCTATCGGACCGTCGCCGAACTCGCGCCCGACCCGGCGCTGTTCCCCGGCGCCGCCGCCGAGGATCTGGTGCCCGGAGCGCTGGTCTTCCGCCCTACGACCGGGCCGGTCGATCTGCGCGACTGGCGTCAATGGTGGCAGTGGGTTCCCGGCGCGGACTGGCGGCACCCCTTCGGACCGGGCAGCGCCGTCGACGCCGTCGCGGACCGGCCCGAGCACCCGGTGGTGCAGGTCTGTTACGCCGACGCCGCCGCCTACGCACGCTGGGCCGGCCGGCGCTTGCCGACCGAAGCGGAATGGGAGTTCGCGGCGCGCGGCGGATCGACGTCGACCTACCCCTGGGGTGAGGAACCCGCGCCCGGCGGCCAGGTGATGGCCAACACCTGGCAGGGTCGATTCCCGTACCGCAACGACGGTGCCCTCGGCTGGGCGGGCACCTCGCCGGTCGGCACCTTTCCGCCGAACGGCTACGGGCTGGTCGACATGATCGGCAACGTGTGGGAGTGGACGACGACCCGGTTCAGCGGCCACCACGAGATGGGTGGCGGCACTCAGACCTGCTGTCCGGCAACGGGTCCCGATCCCACACTGGTGCAGGCGCTCAAGGGTGGATCGCATCTGTGCGCGCCGGAGTACTGCCACCGGTACCGGCCGTCGGCACGTTCACCGCAATCCCAGGACAGCGCGACCACCCACATCGGTTTCCGCTGCGTCACCGGCGCGTAGGTTGGTGTGATGGTTGACGCGGTCGCCGATCTCGGGGCGCAGAAGTTCGTGTCGTTGACGACGTACAAGCGCAGCGGTGAGGCCGTCGCGACACCGATGTGGGTGGCGGAGCAGGACGGTCGGCTCGCGTTCTGGACGCCGTCGGACAGCTGGAAGGTCAAGCGCGCCCGCCGCGACCCCAGGGTGTCGATCGCCCCGTGCAGCCGCACAGGTTCCGTGCCGGCCGGCGCACCCCGGGTCGGTGGCCACGCGGAGGTGCTCGACGACGACGCCGACGTGCGCCGCGTGCGGGCCGCGATCAAGCGCAAGTACGGCCTGGTGTTCCACGTGGTCACCGTCGTCGAACGGGTGATGCGACGCGGCCGCGAGGAGCGCACCGCGCTGCTGGTGACCCTGGACTGACGGGTCAACCGGTGGCGGTCAGTGTCGCGCGCGGCGACAGCCGCAGGTGCCCCAGCCATGCGGTGCCCGCCGTGAGCGCTGCGGCCAGACCGAACGGCACCGCGACGTGGATCCGCAGCAGCAGGGCGCCCACCAGGGCGCCGGCGAAGATCGCCACGATCGCCCCGAGCCGGCGGTTGAACACCGCACCCCGTCCGCCGCGCGACCACGTCTCGCCCGCCAGCGACGCCAGCGTCGACGTGACGACCACCGTCGTCATGTCGGTGACCGCGACCGCTCGCGCGGCGACGGCCTGCTGACCCATCACCGCTGCCGTCGTCGCGGCGAGCACCACCTTGAGCAGCGGCCCCGCCTCGGACCCGGTGAACGCCGCGACGACGGTCAGCACCGTCAGCGCGAGTGCGCCGACCGAGAGCAGCACCGTCACCCGGTGATGCCAGCCCGGCGGGTCCAGTGAACGAGGCTTGCGCAGCACCAGCCCGGCCACCCACGCCGCCGCGGTGAACGCGACGAGCGCGACCGCCGGGCCCAACACCGGCAGCTCGTCGGCCCCGGCGACACCCATTCCGAGGATCACGATGTTGCCGGTCATGTTGCCGGTGAACACCCGGTCCAGGGCCAGGAAGCCGACCGCGTCGACCACCCCGGTGACGAAGGTCAACGACATGGTCGCCGCCAGGGCGAGACGGTCGCGGTCCGGTACAGCGAGCATCGTCGGCCTCAGAACACCAGCAGCGCGAACACCGTGCTCAGCACGAGTCCGGTCACCACCGGCAGGAAACACTTACGCGCCAGCGTGAGGACCGGAACACGCGCGAAACCGGCGACGGCGATCAACGACGACCACGCCACGAGCGTCCCACCGCCCGACCAGATGTTGCCCATCTGGCCGATCGCCGCCAGCGTCGACGGGTCCATCCCGCCGGCCGGGCCGAGCGCGCCGGCGAGCGCACCGGTCAGGGGCAGACCGCTGAATCCGGAGCCGTCGAGGCCCGCGACGATGCCGACGATCAGCACGCCGAATGCCAGCACCACGGGGTTGGGGGTGATGTGCGACTGCGCGGCGCTGATCAGGTCGAACAGAAACGCCGGCGGGGTCGCGGTCTCGGGCAGGCTCAGGATGCGGCCGGCGAAATCACCGTTGCCGATGAAGAAGAAGCCCGCGATCGGCAACACGATCCCCATGGCCTTGAACGCGAAGACCAGGCCGTCGGTGATGTGCGCCGAGGAGCTCTCGAGGAAGTTGCGCTTGTCGTTGGTCACGCACGCGGCGAACAGGAGCAGCGCCGCGATTCCGCCGACGATCCCGGCTGCGTCACCGCCCTGCAACGGCGGCACCAGGGAGGTGAACTTACCGAGCAGCAGGTAGGCGATGAAGGCGAAGTAGGCGGTGGGGACCAGCACGGCGAATACCTTGGCCGAGTTCGTCTTCGGCGGATCAGACGGCGCCGGATCGGCCACCGGTTCGGTGCGCACCAGCGTCGCCGCGGCCGCCGGACGCGCCTCGGTCACGGGCCCACCGGAATCGACCGGCGAGTCCGCGGGGCGGGCCCCCGTCGGGCCACCCTGGCCGCCACCGGCGGCACCGCCGCCGCTGCCCGCGCTCCCGGCGCTCTCGCCGCCGGTCATGCCGAACTTGTCGGCCTTGTTCTCCCAAGCGACGAGCAGCTCCGGCGACGGCTTGCGCCACGTGCGGCGCTGTGTGACGTAGGTGACCAGCAGTGCCACCACGCCCACGATCAAGGACAGCACCAGCGACTTGTCCGCCACACTGTCGGGGTCGACACCGGCCGCCGTGGCCGAGATGCCGGGGGCGACCTTGATGATGTAGTCGGCGGACAACGCCATGCCCTGTCCGGCGATGGCGATCACCATGCCCACCGACAGCGGTGTGAGGCCGGCGCGGATCGCCACCGGGATCAGCACGGCACCGACGAGCGGTACCGCCGGTGTGGGCCAGAAGAACAGCGAGATCACGTAGGTGACGAGCGCCAGGATCAGGAAACTGCTTGTGCCCGCGCGCATCACGCGCCGGAACGGGGTCACCATCAGCCGATCGGCCCCCATCTCGCGCAGCGCGCCGAGCATCGCGGTGACCAGCGCGATGATCAGGAAGATGTTGAACAACTCCTGGGCGGCCACCAGGCTGGCATTGAAGATCGACGACAGACCGGTGATGATGCTGCCCGAGAACGCCCACGCCGTCAGCATCGTGGCGGCCACGGCCGGCACCACGATGTTCTTGCGCATCGCCATCGTGATCAGGATGACGACGATGCCGGCCAGATAGATCCAGTGCGCGGCAGTCAGTTGAACTTGCATAGGCAGGGCCCTTCGTCGCAACTGCTCGTGGGCTGTGCAGTCTGTTGGTGGAATGCTCGGCGTGTCGACCGTCACGGTCAACGCTCACAGTGCACACCGGTTTGTGGCCACCTATGTGCAATATGCTCCGAGCTTGTCGGTGAGGTGTCAGCGCGTTTCAGGCAGGTAACAATGTCGGCGAAAACCGACACGGGGCGACTTCGCAGGTGTTAGAGCCCGATTCCGGCTCGCTGTGCGCACTGTTCAGATTCGGTCGCCCCCGCTGTGCACGATGCCCTCGGCGTAGGCTGCCGGTCCGGCCCCGTCGGTGAGACAGTGGGCGTGACGCGATATCAGGCCCGCACGGGCATCCCCGACAGATCGATGGTGACCTCCGAGCGACCATGACAGACACCGACATTCAGCGCCCGGGCGCCGCCGGCCGGCCGCAGGGCGACGGCACGCCGCTGGCGCTGGCGGCGCTGCTCGCCGGCACGTTGGTGGGCACGGTCAGCAACAACGTGGTCAACGTCCCGCTGCCGGCCATCCTCGAGGAGTTCGACGCCCCGCTGAGCAGCGGGGTCTTCGTCGTGGTCGGTTTCCTGCTGACGTTCACCGCCACGATGCCGCTGGTGGGCTGGATCGGGGATCGGTTCGGCCGACGCCGGGTGTACTGCGTGGCGTTGATCGGCACCGCGGTGTGCGCGGTCGGCGCGGCCACTGCCCCCTCGCTGCAGCTGCTGGTCGCCTGGCGCTGCCTGGGCGGTTTGCTCGCCGCCGCGTTCGCCCCCGCTGTGATGGGCCTGCTCACCTGGCTGTTCGACGGGGACAGGCGGGGCCGCGCGGTGGGTGCCTGGGCTTCGGTCAACGGAATCGGACAGGCGGCGGGCCCGGCCATGGGCGGCTTCGTCGCCGATGCGTGGGGGTGGCGGTGGGTGTTCGTGCCGTTGGTGCCCGTCGCGCTGGCCGGCCTGATCGGCACGCTGCGTCACATCCCGGCCTACCCCGGCACCAGGATGCGGTTCGACCTGACGGGGGCATGCGCACTGACGTTCGGCTCCGGCCTGTTGATCCTCGGGGTCGCCCTCATCCCCGCGCCGGGCACCACCGCCGCCGTCCTGGCGCTGCTCGGCGTCGCGGTGGCGGTCCTGAGCTTCTTCGTCTGGCACTGCCTACGGGTCGAGAACCCGTTCGTCGCCGTGCGACTCGTCGCCGAGGTGCGCTTCGTCCGCAGCTCGGTGGCGGCGTTCACGCAGATGTTCGCACTCGGCGCGATGTTGCTGGCGATCCCGCTCTACCTCATCACCCAGGGCAGGTCCGCTTCGGCGGCCGGATTGGTGTTGCTCACCGTGCCGGCCACGATGGCCCTGCTGGGGCCGCTGGTCGGTCGCTACCTGGATCGTCTCGGTCCGCGCCGGGTGATGCGCACCGGCCTGGTGCTGCTGATCGTCGCCCAGGCGGGACTGGCGGCAGCCGTCTCGGGCCGCTTCGGTGCCGCGCACGCCGTGTTCGTCGCCGTCACGGTGATCCTGGTCCTCGCCGGTGTGGGTATCGCCCTGGTCCAGACGCCGGCCGCGACGGGCGCGACCCGTTCGCCGGCGGGTGCGCACGGCACCGGGCTGGGGTTGTACAACCTGGCCAGGTTCGGTGGTTCGGCGATGGGCGCGGCGTGGGTGGCCATCGCGCTTCACCTGGCGTCCTATCCGGCGGTGTTCGCGCTGACCGCGGTGATGGCGGGGCTGGGCCTGCTCGCCTCCTTCTGCGGCGCCGACCCGCCGTGAGGCGGCTTCAGCGATAGCGGGCTTCCCGGTCCACGGCCGCATGGACGTCGGCGAGCATGTCGATGCGGACCGCCAGCCACACGGTGAACTGGTTGTCCGGCACCCGGATGTCGAGTCCCAGGGCCCGTGACATGCGGTCCAGCTTGGCCAGCATGGTGTTGCGGTGGACGTTGAGGGCCCGCGCGGTGGCGTTGACGTTGCCGCCGTGGGACAGGTAGCCGATCAGGGTCTCGACCAGATCAGGTGCCGACCGCAACGGGCCCAGGACGTCCTGGACGAGCGCGCGGCTCTGCTCGGTGTCGGTGATGTCCGCCAGGACGGTGAAGCTGCGCAGTTGCTGATACGAGATGGCCCCGGTCCGGCTCAGTCGACGCGCGATACCCAGCGCGACACGGGCCTCCCGGTAGCCCCCGGACACCTCGCCCGCGCCCCGCGCCGGACGCCCGTAGGCCACGGCGACCGGACTGCCACGACGGGACTCCAGTTCCGCCGCCATCGCCTCGGCGTACTGGGTCATCTCGCGGCGCATCGAGGTCTCGTCGTCGCCGCGCAGGGAACGCACGACCACCAGGACGTCGCCGATGACGGTGACATACGAGCGCACCGCGGGGTCGGGGGCGACGCCCGCGGCGTACCGTGCCAACCGCACCATCGACGCGGTCGGATTGTCCACCCCGCGCGGTACCGCACCGGGTGCGACGAAAACGCCGAAGCGGGAATCGATGTCGATCTCGTGGTACTCGGCCCGGGCGCGCATGTCGTGCTCGCTGGAGAAGTGGCCGTGCACGAGCGCCTGGACGAAGTCACCCCGGGCGCGTTCCTCGGCCTCGTCGACGCTGTGCTGGCGCAGCATCTCCGAGCCGATGATCGCCGTGGCCTGCTCGGTGACCACCACGTGCCGGGCCAGGTCGTGCGTCCCCGGCTCGTCGCTGGGCACCAGCACGAGGACCCAGCCCTCGAAGGATTTGCCCAGTCGGATCGCCGTGGACACCACCGTCCAGGTCCCGGCCGGCGTGTCGACCGTCTCGACCCGGGTGTCGTGGTGTGCCGAGCGGCGCGCCGAGGCGGGGAGATCGGTGGTCAGCATGCCGAGGATCGACTCGCTGATGGCTTCGGCGACGTCCGGCGCGATGCCGTGGTGCGCGACCAGGTTTCCGCGTGCGTCGAGCGCCAGCGCCGGATTGCGCGCCAGATTGGAGACCTCGCGGATCAGCAGCTGCAGCCCGGCTCCGCGGTGGAACAGTCCGGCCAGCGACGCGTGCACATGCGTGGCGTAGCGCATGACGTGCACCTCGCGGCTCAGCGCACGCTCGGCCAGCAGGCGGTTCAGTGCGGCGAAACCCGCCGGGAAGGCCATCTCGATGACGACGAGGTGCCCCGGCAACCGCCGGCCGGGAAAGTCGACGGGTGCCGCACCGTCGATGACCAGGGTGGTCGCACCGCGCGCGGCCAGGGCGGCCAGGGCGCCGCCGTTGCCCAGCAACGCTTCGGGCCGGCTGTACACCGCGACGCCGTCGAGCGGGTCGTGGCGGGAGAGAACTTCGGAAAGCGGTAACACCCAGTGCAACTCGCGATCGAGATGGTCGCCGCCGGCGACCACACGGGCCCCGGACATCAACGCTTCGTCGAGCAGTCCGGCGACGGTCAGTCGATCGTCGTCATGTCCTACCGGCGCCATGTCTCACCTGCTCTGATTCGTGGGCTCCCGATTCGCCTGTACACCGAATACACCGGGAACCGCTCCACACACTATGTGCAGTGTGACCCGGATGCGCGCCGGACCGGGGACATGTTGACCCGGGCCTGGGGGCGGCGCCGTTGGTAGACATCTCCACAGGCGCAATGCCTGTCAGCGCAACCCACAGGAGTGAGAACCACCATGCACCAGATCTATCGGATCAATCTCGACGATGCCCTCCCGTTGCTTGCGGCCGGCCGGGCCAAGGCCGAGGAGATCGGCGTCAAGCAGACGCTGTGCATCTGCGACGACGGTGGCAACGTCGTGGCGCTGCACCGGCTTCCCGGCGCGCGGTTGACCGGTGTGGACATCTCGATAGCCAAGGCCTTCACCGCCGCGGGGCACGAACGGGCCACCCATCTGTTCAACGAGCCGCCCAACGGTCCCGCGCTGCCGGGTAACGAGGCGTTCGGTATCAGCCACATGCTGCCGGGCAAGTTCGCGATCTTCGTCGGCGGCTTTCCGCTGGTGTTCAACGGTCAGATCGTCGGCGGCGTGGGCATCAGTGGCGGCAACGGCGCCCAGGACAAGGAGGTCGGCGCGGCGATCCTCGCCGAGTTCGAGTCGTTGACCGCCGCGGTCGGCGCGCGCTGACCGACTGTGCACTCTGACCTGCGAATGCCGATGAGCAACGGTGAAGTTGTCCATGGTCAACACGTCGGCATGTTCGCTAACGTCGCTGTTGCCGAGGATGATTCGCGACGATGCGTGATCTCACCACTGCGGCGGAGCCCGAATCAATCACTGCAACAGCGGGTTTCGTGGATCGCATGCCACGGCAGCCAACCCATCCCCACTGACGATCAGGAGTCCTACCGATGACCCAACTTCTCGGGCGCGACGAGTTCCGTGCGCAACTCGAAGACGCCATCAAGGGCCGCGAGGCCAAGAACGCGTCGTTCTCCAAGGCGTGGGCCGAGGGTCGGCTCGAGCGCCACCACTTCGCCCGCTGGGCCGAGAACCACTTCCACTACGTCGGTCCGTTCGCCGACTACCTGGCCAACATCTACGCCAACACCCCCGACGAGTTCACCGGGGCCAAGGACTTCACGCTGCAGAACATGTACGAGGAGGAACTGGCCGACATCCGCCACACCGATCTGCTGATCAAGTTCGGCGAGGCGTGCGGCACCACCAAGGAACGCATCGAGGACCCGAACAACATGAACGCGATCACCCGCGGTCTGCAGTCGTGGTGCTACGCGGTGTCTCAGCGTGAGCATTTCGTGGTGGCGACCGCGGCGCTGGTCGTCGGCCTGGAGTCCCAGGTGCCCAGCATCTACACCAAGCAGATCGTGCCGCTTCGGGAGGTGTACAAGTTCACCGAGGACGAGATCGAGTTCTTCGATCTGCACATCACCTCCGATGTGGTGCACGGCGAGCGCGGCTACCAGATCGTGCTCGACCATGCCGACACGCCGCAGTTGCAGCAGCGCTGCCTCCAGTTGGTGCGCTGGGGCGCCGAGATGCGGTTCTCCTACACCAAGGGCCTGTACGACACCTACGTCGCGCCAGAGCTCGAGCCAGTAGCCGTTTGAGTGATCTCGGCGTGATCGGTTGCGCCGGCCGCAACCGATCACGCCGGCATCACCACGAGTCGAGGAGTCCGATGACCGCGGAATGGGTGGCCGTGGCCACCGTCAACGAGATGGGCCGACGCCGCAAACTGCGGGTGGAGCTGGACGACGTGGCCATCGCTCTGTTCCAGGCCGGCGGCCGGGTGTACGCCTTCGCCGATCTGTGCGTGCACCAGGACAGATCGTTGTTCAAGGGCACGCTGTTGCACGGCAAGGTGATCTGCCCCGGCCATCAGTGGCAGTTCGACCTGGAGACCGGCTACGAAGCCGACCAGGACCGCTGCCAGCCGACCTATCCGGTGCGCGTCGACGACGCCGGCACCATCTACGTCCAGCCGACGCCGAAGCGCGCCGGGGCCGCCGCCGAGGCAGAACAGGAGGCGCGGGCATGACCCGGCGCACCGTCGTCACCATCGGAGCCGGGCAGGCCGCCGCCGTCGCCGCCCGCAACCTGCGCAGGAGAGGGTTCGACGGGCGCATCGTGCTTGTCGGCGACGAACCCCACCCGCCGTACCAGCGGCCGCCGCTGTCCAAGGAGTTCCTCAGCGGCGCCGAGGGTCTCGACTCACTGTGGATTCTCCCGCCGAAGTGGTTGGCCGACAAAGACATCGACATCATCACCGGCGTCGAGGTACGCCGGGTGGATGCGGCGACGAGAGCCGTGCAGATCGACGGTGGCCCCGACATCGAGGCGGACGCGGTGCTGTTCGCCACCGGTGGCCGTCCACGCACGCTGCCCGTGCCCGGCCCGCGCCCCGACCTGATCCACTACCTGCGCACGCTCGACGACGCCACCCGGTTGGCGCCCCAGCTCACGGCGGGGCGGCGGCTGGCCATCGTCGGCGCCGGCTTCATCGGTCTGGAACTGGCCGCCACCGCCACCGCGGCGGGCGTGCACGTCACGGTCGTCGACCCGGCGCCGCTCCCGCTGGCACGGGTCATCGGGACCGCCATGGGGGAGGCCGTGTGCCGGTTGCACCGCGACAGCGGTGTCGACCTGCGCACGGGGTCGGCGCTGCACGCCGTGCGCACCACCGCTGACGGCGTGGTCGTCGACATCGCCGACGGCAGCACCGTGCACGCCGACGTGGCCGTCGTCGGGATCGGCATCGAGCCCAACATCGCCGCCGCGGCGGCGACCGGGCTGCACCTCGACGACGGCATCGTCACCGACGCCGCCGGACGCACCAGCATTGCGCACATCTTCGCCGCCGGCGATGTCGCGCGCCGCTACTCGCCCCGGGCCGGCACGCATGTGCGCCTCGAACACTTCGACAACGCCAGCAGGCAGGGCACCGCGGTGGCCGACGCCATCCTCGATCGGGGCACCGGTTCCGATGAGCCGCCGTGGTTCTGGTCCGACCAGCACGGCCGCAACCTCCAGTTCGTCGGTGCCGCATCCGGTGACCCGCTGATCCGGGGTGACCTCGACGGCATGGACTTCACCGGCGTCTACCTGCATGACGGGGTGGTCTGCGGGGCGTTCAGCGTCGAGCGCGGCGAGGACATCATGGCGGTGCGGGAACTGCTGGGCCGCGAGGTCGACACCGCGGCGCTCTGCGACGAAGACACCGACCTGTGGGATCTGGTCTACGACGACGAAGAGGTGCATGCATGAGCGACGGTCTGAACTTCATCGGCGGCACCTGGGTGCCCGCCGCCTCGGGGGAGACCTTCACCCGCCGTAACCCGGCAGACCCGACCGACGTCGTCGGCACCTTCCCGGCGTCGGGCCCGCGCGATGTCGCGACAGCGGTCGACCACCTGGACAAGGCCGCAGGCGACTGGGCGGCGACCTCCCCGGAACGGCGCGCCGCGGTGCTGGAATCCGCTGCCGCTCATCTGGAAGCCGGCAGTGCGCAGCTGATCGACGAACTGGTGCGCGAAGAGGGCAAAACGGTCGCCGAGGCGACGATGGAGGTCAGCCGCACTCCGGCGAACCTGCGTTTCTACGCCGCCGAAGCCACCCGATGCGGTGGCACCACCTTTCCCGTCGGCGGTGACACGCTGCTGTACACGGTGCGCGAACCCGTGGGCATCGTGGGGGCCATCACGCCGTGGAACTTCCCGCTCAACATCCCCTCCCGAAAGCTCGGGCCCGCGCTCGCCGTCGGAAACCCGGTGCTGTTCAAGCCGTCCGAGCTGACCCCCCTGATGGGACAGCGCCTGGTGGAGGCACTGCTGGCCGGCGGGTTGCCGCCCGGCGCCATCGCGCTGGTCCACGGTGACGGCGCGGCGGGCGCCGCCGTGGCCGCCGACGACCGGGTCGCCGCCGTCACCTTCACCGGGTCGACGGGTGTGGGGCGGTCCATCTACGGGCAGGTGGGACCGCACCGGCGGGTGCAGCTGGAGATGGGTGGCAAGAACCCGGTGGTGGTGGCCGACGACGCCGACCCGGACCGGGCCGCGGCGCTGATCGTCAAGGGCGCCTTCGGACTGTCCGGTCAGGCATGCACCGGGACCAGCCGCGTGATCGCCACCGACGCGGTGCACGACGAGCTCGTCGAACGCGTCGTCGCCCGCGCGCAGGCGTTGCGGGTCGGCCCGGGGGTGCAGGCCGGCATCGACATGGGTGCCCTGGCCAGCGCCGAGCAGCTCGAGAAGTTCGTCAGCTACGTGCAGATCGGCACCGCCGAGGGAGCGCAGCTGCGCTGCGGCGGATCCACCGTCGACGTGCCCGGCCACGACGGCGGATTCTTCGCGCAGCCGACCGTGTTCACCGACACCACGCCGAGCATGCGGATCGTCACCGAAGAGGTGTTCGGACCGTTGCTGGCGTTCCAGCGGGCCGGATCGCTGCGCGAGGCCATCGAGTTGGCCAACGCCACCGAATACGGACTCTCGGCGTCGATCATCACCGGCGACCTGGCCGTCGCGCAGACGTTCGTGCGGGAGTCGCGCACCGGTCTGGTCAAGGTCAACCAGCCGACGACGGGGATGGCGATGAACGCGCCCTTCGGCGGCTACAAGGCGTCGTCCACCGCGACGTTCAAAGAACAGGCCGGACCCTCGATGATGGAGTTCTACCTCACCGAGAAGACCGTGTACCTCAATTCCGCGAGTTGATCGACCACTACAGAAAAACGGAGTATGACAATGGAATTCGTTCGTGTGGCGCGATCAGGTCAGGTGCCCGAGGGGATCGTGCGGCGGTTCTATGCCGGTGAGCACGAATTCGCGGTGGCCCGACTGAACGGCAAGGCCTACGCCACCTCCAACTACTGCACCCATCTGGACTGCCTGCTGTCGTCGGGCAAGCTGCGTGACGACGGCATCGGATGCTCCTGTCACGGAAGCGCGTTCGACCTCGAGACCGGTGAACCCATCAGCCCGCCGGCCACCGAGCCCATCCAGACGTTCCCGGTGCAGGAGCGCGACGGCGAGATCTTCGTCGGCGTCGAACCCGGTCAGATGCCCGCCGGCCCCACCCGGCGGGCCCGTCGAGGAGCCTGATGGACACGCGGCGGCCGCCGGCCTTGTCTGCCGGTGGCATGGTCAGCAGCAGCCATCCGGCCGCGAGCCTGGCCGGGGCGCGGGTACTGGCCGACGGTGGCAACGCCGTCGATGCGACGCTGGCGATGGCGGCGTTGACCTGGCTGACGCTCCCCGGGCAATGCGGCATCGGCGGGGACGCGTTCGCGGTGGTGCGGGAACCCGACGGCCGGGTCTGGACCGTCAACGGCTCCGGCTACGGGCCCGACGGCGGAACGCCCGACTTCTACGCCGACAGAGGGTTTTCCGCGATCCCGCTGGACGGCGCACTGGCCGTCGCGGTACCCGGCGCACCTGCGGCGCTGGCACGTCTGCACACCGAAGGCGCCACGTGGTCGCTGGAGCAGTTGTGGGAACCCGCCGCGCGCATCGCCGAGAGCGGTCTGCCGTGTTCGGCGCGAACCGCCGGCGACGTCACCACGGCTCTCGCTGCGGTGTGTGCCGACGCCGATCTGAAATCGGTCTACGCCCCGCAGGCGCGCCCGCCGCATGTCGGTACCCGGTTGGCGCAGCCCGAGTTGGCGCGGACCATCCGCGAACTCGCCCGCGACCCGGGCGGGTTCTACACCGGTGGGTTCGCCGAACGCGCGGTGTCCGCATTGCAGGCCGGGGGCGCGCCGTTCAGCGGGGCCGAGTGGGCCGCGGGCGCGCACGTCGCCGCCGAACCGGCGGTGTCCGGGCGCTACGCCGGGGCGGTCGTGCACCAGACACCGCTGCCGACACCGGGCTGGATGGTGTTGCAGCAGGCTGCGCTGTGCGACGGCGTCGTCGGCTTCCACGGCTGGATGACCGCCGAGGCGATCGACTGGCTGGCGCGCTCGGCCAGGCTGAGCTTCGCCGACCGACTGGCGCTCTGCGGCGCCGACAACGACGGTGCGCGCTATGTGCTGCAACCCGAACGCCTCGGCCTCCAGCGCCGCGACCTGGAGAGCCGTTGCGAGCAGCGGACACCGGTCGATGTCGGGATCGGCGACACCACCTCCACGGTGGCCGTCGACTCCGACGGTCGTGCGGTCAGTTTCATCCATTCGCTGGCCTTCACGTTCGGCGCCAAGTTCACCGTGCCGGGCACCGGGGTGATTCTCAACAACCGGTTGGGCCGTGGTTCCTACCTGATCCCCGGTCACCCCAACGAGGTGGCGCCCCGGCGCAAGCCGTTGCACACCCTCAACGCCTGGGTCGTCACCGACGACGCCGGCGCGCTGTTGCATGCGGGCAACACCCCCGGCGGCGACGGGCAGGTGCAATGGAACATGCAGCTGATCTCGCACCTGCTCGATCACGGACTCGATCCCGCTGAGGCCGTGTCCGCGCCGCGCTTCACCGTGTTCCCCGGTTCCGACGCCGACGTGGTCGGCGCGACCGAGGAACTGCGAATCGAGGACACGGTCCCGGACACTGTCCGATCCGAGTTGGCGTCCCTGGGGCACCGAGTGGTCACCCAGGGGGCGCTCGACGCCGGCGGCAGTGCCCAGATCATCTCGCTGGACGAGCGAGGTGTGCTCTCCGGGGCCGCCGACCCGCGGCAGGAGGGGGTCGCGCTCGGTGTCGACTGAGCGTCCGGTCCCGCGTCCGCAGGGCGACTACGTGCCGGCGGTGCTGCACGACGGTGTCGTCCACACCGCGGGCATGACGCCGCGGCGCGACGGCGCGCTCGCGTTCACCGGTGTGGTGGGGGACGGGGTCGACCCGGATCAGGCGCGGGTGGCGGCCGGGTTGGCGGCAGGCAACGCACTGGTTGCTGCTCGGGCGGCGATACCCAGCGGGGCCGCACTACGGTGTCTGAAGATGACGGTGTTCATCGCGTGCACAGCGGAATTCACAGCTCTGTCGGCAGTGGCCGACGGGGCGTCCGCGGTGCTGGTCGACGAACTCGGCGAGGTCGGTCGTCCTGCCCGTAGCGCAATCGGGGTGTGCGCATTGCCCTCCGGCGCGCCGGTCGAGATCGAACTCGTCTGCGCAGTGGTCGTCTGACATCCCCATAGCAGAAGTGGTTGGTCTCGATGCGATTTCAGCAGAATCGGTGCACGATGCACAGGACACGGCGGAGAGGTCGAGCAGGATGACCTTTGCGGGTGAACAACGGTCGTCATAGGTTCATCGAATCCATTGGTGCCTGAAGCCAATCGGATCGGTGAGAGCACCACGTGATCGGGAGGACGCCGAATGGAATTGCTGGCAGCTCATTGGGTCTATCTGGCGGGTGTGCTGGCACTGATCGGATTCATGGTCGCCCGCAAGAGCGTTGTCGTTCCGGCGATCCTCGCGACGTTGCTGACCACGTGGGTCTACACGGGCAGCGTCTTCACCGGAATCGGGAGCGTCTTCAGCGCAGCAGCGGTGGCCACCACCGAGTTCCTCAACATCTTTCTCGTCCTTGCGGCGGTGATCGCGATGATCGGCGCGATGAAGACCATCGGCGCTGAGCGAATGATGGTGGAACCGTTGGCCAAACTGATGCGCAACAACGTGATCTCCTACTTCGCTCTCTTCGCCGTCACCTACGTGTTGTCCATGGTGTTCTGGCCGACCCCGGCGCTGGCGCTCATTGCTCCGTTCTTGTTGCCCGCCGCAATTCGGGTGGGGCTGTCCCCGTTGGCGGCGGCGATGGCGATCGCCATCGCAGGCCAGGGCATGGCGCTCGCCTCTGATTACGTGATCGGCGTGGCGCCGGAATTGTCGGCGGGGGGAGCAGGCGTACCCGCGGACATGATCGCCAACCGGGCGTTGATCCTGAGTTGGGTGGTGGGGGCGGTCGCGGTGTCGATCACCTACGTGCTCCACGTCCGGAATCCGGGCAACGGACGTGTCCGCCGCCTGGTGCGCCGAGAGCCTGCGACCGTGGCGGCGGACGGAGGCGACGCCAGCGTGCCTGCCGCGGTGGGAGAGGCGCTGCTGGCCAAGCGGGCGCCCGCCGGCGCCGACTCGCCCGGGTCGGGTGAGGGTGGAGCGGCGTACGGCCCAGACGACCTCGAGGAGGATTCTGGGGAGGTCCGCCCGCCGTGGACTCGGCTGTTCGCCTTACTGGTGCCTGCGGCCTTCGGTCTTCTGGTGGTGGTCATGATCATGGGCAAGTTCACCGACTGGGTACCGGGAGTGGACAGCGGAAACGGAGCGGCGCTGGTCGGCGGTCTTGCGCTGCTGCTGACTCTCGCGGTGTCGCTGACCACCGGAGGGGAACACCGGATCGAGGCTGCGGGAGGACATTTCGTCGACGGCCTGGTCGCGGCGTTTCGGGCCATGGGTGTGGTGATCCCCGTGGCCGGCTTCGTGCTGATCGGCATCTCCGACTTCGCGGGCCGGATCATGCAGCTACCGGAGGACGTCGAGCCGCCGTCGTTCCTGTTCGATCTGATCTTGAGCGGGCAGCAGTACATCCCCGACAACCCGGTCCTGCTGATGGTGGCGATGTTGGTCGTCGGCATGCTGATCGGTCTGGATGGGTCGGGGTGGACGGGTCTGCCCTTCACCGGTGGGCTGGCGGAGGCGTTGTCGCACTCCTCGGGACCGGAGACCACGGCGACACTCGCGGCGATCGCGCAGAACGCCGCGGGCTGGACCGGAGGCGGCACGTTGATAATCTGGTCATCTCTGGTCGCGGTGGCCGGCTTCACCGGTGTCCCCGTCGTCACCCTGGCGCGCCGCCTCTTCATACCGGTGGTGGCCGGGTTGCTACTGAGTGTTGTTGTCGCCGCGGTGATCTGGTGAGCTCCGTGGACAGCCCCGTGCTGGACACGCCGGCGGGCAGCGACATGCCCACCTCGCTTCGCGCGGCCGCCCGCCTGATCAGAGACGGGAGCCTGACCGCAGACACACTCGCAGAGATGTGTCTGCACCGGGTGCGCGCAGTCGACCCGCAGGTGCGGGCGTTCGTCGGCGTCGACGAGCCCGCGGTGCGTGCGCAGGCACGCGAACTCACCCGGGAAGCGCGCGCCGGTCGGCTGCGCGGGCCGCTGCACGGGGTGCCGGTCGCAGTGAAGGACGTCATCGACGTCGCGGGGATGCCCACCCGGTGCGGGTCGAACGTCACCGATCCGGTGGCCGCAGCTGCCGACGCGCCTGCCGTCGGGCGGCTACGCGCGGCAGGGGCGCTCATCTTCGGGAAAACGCACACGCACGAGTTCGCCCATGGCGTCACCACACCGCCCACCCGCAATCCGTGGGATCTGGAGAAGATTCCTGGGGGATCGAGCGGTGGCTCTGCAGCCGCCGTCGCCTCCGGGCAGTGCCTGGCCGCGTTGGGCAGTGACACCGGCGGTTCGATCCGGGTGCCGTCGGCGTTGTGCGGGGTGGCGGGTCTACGGCCGGGCCGCGACGACATCCCCGTCGAGGGAGTCGCAGCCTTCTCGCCGCGGCTGGACACCTGCGGACCGATCGGGCGCGACGCTCACGACCTCGCCCTGCTCCACGCCGTCCTCAGCGGAGGACGAGGCACGCTGCCGTCGGACGTCGGCGGGCTGACCGCCGGAATCGTCGGTGCGCAGACAGGTGAGCTCGGGGACGGAGTCGGCGAGGCCGTCGCCGCCGTGGCCGACGTCATGGCGGAAGCGGGTGTGCGGGTGCGGCCGGTTTCGGTGCCGCCGTTCGACGCGTGGAGCGCGCCGCGCGCACAGTTCGTGCTGACGGACTTTCTCGAAGTCCATCGCGACGCCGGCTTCTACCCTCAGCGGACGGATCGCTACACCGCCGAGGTGGCGGGGTACCTGCGGCACGCCGAGACCATCCCGGCAGCGGTGCGGACCGCGGCGATCGCTGCACTCGATGAGCTCGCACGGCGTCTGGCGGCTTCCTGTGCCGCCGTCGACGTGGTGGTGTTGCCGACCACCCCGGTCACCGCGCCCCGCATCCGGGACTGCGCATATGAACCCGACCAGGCGGGACGGGCGGCGGTGATCGGCACCCTGATGAGACTGTGCGGTCCGTTCAGCTGGTGTGGCTGGGCGGCGGTATCGGTGCCCTGCGGATTCGACGCCGGCGGGATGCCGATCGGGGTCCAGATCGCCGGTCGCAGCGCGTCCACGGTGCTCGCGGTCGCCGCGGCCTACCAGGACCGCACCGGCCATCACCTGCGCGAACCGATGCCGATGCCGTCGCGCCGTCGCGAGGCCCCCGCCGTCGGCTGACGGCACGCCATCCCCGCCCCGGCTTGCTCGGCGGAGTCCTCGTCCGAGCCGGCCGAATCCTCACGCCAGCCGCCGGAGTCCGGCGATTTGGAGCATCCCCCGAGCTCACCTAGTATATGGGGGTTGCCTCGGGCAGACCTCGGTTCTCTTCATGCGAGAAAACCCTGCGTGCCTCTTGGGGTGACGTGAATTAGTGACAAGACCGCGCACGTCAGGTCGGTATCTGCCGTGCACACAGTAACCAGGTCGAGGAGATCTAGTGATTCAGCAGGAATCGCGGCTGAAGGTCGCCGACAACACGGGCGCCAAGGAGATCTTGTGCATCCGCGTGCTCGGTGGCTCGTCGCGGCGCTACGCCGGCATCGGTGATGTCATCGTGGCGACGGTCAAGGACGCCATCCCCGGCGGCAACGTCAAGCGTGGCGACGTCGTCAAGGCCGTCGTGGTGCGCACCGTCAAGGAGCGCCGCCGCGCCGACGGCAGCTACATCAAGTTCGACGAGAACGCCGCCGTCATCATCAAGCCCGACAACGACCCGCGTGGCACCCGCATCTTCGGGCCCGTCGGTCGCGAACTGCGCGAAAAGCGCTTCATGAAGATCGTCTCGCTCGCCCCGGAGGTGTTGTAGATGAAGGTCCGCAAGGGCGACACGGTGCTCGTCATCTCCGGCAAGGACAAGGGCGCCAAGGGCAAGGTTCTGGTGGCCTACCCCGACCGCGAGAAGGTCCTGGTCGAGGGCGTCAACCGGATCAAGAAGCACACCCCCGAGTCGCGCACCGAACGTGGCGCCTCCTCCGGCGGCATCGTCACCCAGGAGGCGCCGATCGCGGTCTCCAACGTGATGCTGCTCGATTCCGACGGCAAGCCGACGCGGGTCGGCTACCGCGTCGACGACGAGACCGGCAAGAAGGTCCGCATCGCCAAGACCAACGGCAAGGACATCTGACATGACCACCACAGAAACCAAGGCCCTGCCGCGCCTCAAGCAGCGCTACCGCGAAGAGATCCGCGACTCCTTGCAGAAGGAGTTCGGCTACGCCAACGTGATGCAGATTCCCGGCATCACCAAGGTGGTCGTCAACATGGGCGTCGGTGACGCCGCCCGCGACGCCAAGCTGATCAACGGCGCCGTCAACGATCTCGCGCTGATCACCGGCCAGAAGCCCGAGATCCGCCGGGCCCGCAAGTCGATCGCCCAGTTCAAGCTTCGTGAGGGGATGCCGATCGGCGCCCGCGTCACGCTGCGCGGCGACCGGATGTGGGAGTTCCTGGACCGCCTGATCTCGATCTCGCTGCCGCGTATCCGCGACTTCCGCGGCCTGAGCGCCAAGCAGTTCGACGGCACCGGCAACTACACCTTCGGGCTGACCGAGCAGTCGGTGTTCCACGAGATCGACGTGGACTCGATCGACCGGCCCCGCGGCATGGACATCACCGTCGTCACCTCGGCGACGAACGACGACGAGGGGCGTGCGCTGCTGCGGGCGCTCGGCTTCCCGTTCAAGGAGAACTGAGCACATGGCAAAGAAGGCTCTGGTCAACAAGGCCAACAAGAAGCCGAAGTTCAAGGTGCGGGCGTACACGCGCTGCAACAAGTGCGGCCGTCCGCACGCGGTGTACCGCAAGTTCGGCCTGTGCCGAATCTGCCTCCGCGACATGGCGCATGCGGGCGAACTGCCCGGCGTGGCGAAGTCCAGCTGGTAACGACAGCCGGCACTACCCAAGACCACTTACCGACAACAGGTTGCGGTAGGCCTCCGGATCACGGAGGAACCACCGCGAGAAAGGTGAACCGGCTGTCATGACCATGACGGATCCGATCGCAGACTTCTTGACACGTCTGCGCAACGCCAACTCGGCGTACCACGACGAAGTGACCTTGCCGCACAGCAAGATCAAGGCCAACATCGCCGAAATCCTCAAGAGTGAGGGCTACATCAGCGACTACCACACCGAGGACGCCCGCGTGGGCAAGGCGCTGGTGGTGCAGCTGAAGTACGGCCCCAGCCGGGAACGCAGCATCGCGGGCCTGCGCCGGGTCAGCAAGCCCGGCCTTCGGGTGTACGCCAAGTCCACCAACCTGCCGCGCGTGCTCGGTGGGCTCGGGGTGGCCATCATTTCCACGTCGTCCGGTCTGAGGACCGACCGCCAGGCCGCCCGCGAGGGCGTCGGCGGCGAAGTCCTCGCCTACGTGTGGTGAGGGGTAGATAGAACATGTCTCGCATTGGAAAGAATCCGGTTCCGGTTCCGGCCGGGGTGGACGTGACGATCGACGGCCAGAACGTGGCGGTCAAGGGTCCCAAGGGCACCCTGACGCTCGACGTCGCCGAGCCCATCGTGGTCTCGCGTGACGACGACGGCGCGATCGTGGTCACCCGGCCCAACGACGAGCGACGCAACCGTTCGCTGCACGGGCTGTCGCGCACGCTGATCGCCAACCTGGTGACGGGTGTGACTCAGGGCTACACCACGAAGATGGAGATCTTCGGCGTCGGCTACCGCGTGGTGGCCAAGGGCAGCGACCTCGAGTTCGCGCTGGGCTACAGCCATCCGGTGCTGATCACCGCTCCGGAGGGCGTGACGTTCGCGGTCGAGACGCCCACCAAGTTCTCGATCTCCGGCATCGACAAGCAGAAGGTCGGCCAGATCGCGGCGAACATCCGCCGCCTGCGCAAGAGCGATCCCTACAAGGGCAAGGGAATCCGCTACGAGGGCGAGCAGATCCGTCGCAAGGTCGGAAAGACGGGTAAGTAAGCAATGGCTACCAAGACGGACACCAAAGACACCGGCAAGCCGGTGGGCAAGAACATCTCCGAGACGCGCCGCGTCTCCCGCCTGCGCCGCCACGCGCGGCTGCGCAAGAAGATCGCCGGCACCGCCGAGCGGCCGCGTCTGGTCGTGCACCGGTCGTCACGGCACATCCATGTGCAGCTCGTCGACGACCTGGCGGGGGCGACCCTCGCGGCGGCCTCGTCGATCGAGGCCGACGTGCGCGCCCTCGACGGCGACAAGAAGGCCCAGAGCACGCGGGTCGGTCAGCTGATCGCCGAGCGCGCCAAGGCCGCCGGCATCGACGAGGTCGTGTTCGACCGCGGCGGGTACACCTACGGCGGACGGATCGCGGCGCTGGCCGACGCTGCCCGCGAAGGTGGGCTGAAGTTCTGATGCACAACACGGACCTGACAAAGACTGGAAGGATTGCATGATGGCCGAGCAGGCTGCAGGAGCCGGCGGGCCCTCGAGCGACAACCGCGACAGCAGGGGTGGCCGGGACGACCGTGGCGGTCGTGGACGCCGCGACGATCGGGGCGGCCGTGGTGGCCGCGACGACCGCGGTGACAAGAGCAACTACCTCGAGCGCGTGGTCACGATCAACCGTGTCTCGAAGGTCGTCAAGGGCGGTCGGCGGTTCAGCTTCACCGCGCTGGTGATCGTCGGTGACGGCAAGGGCATGGTCGGAGTCGGTTACGGCAAGGCCAAAGAGGTTCCGGCCGCGATCGCCAAGGGCGTCGAGGAAGCACGCAAGAACTTCTTCCGGGTGCCGCTGATCGGTGGCACCGTCACCCACCCCGTGCAGGGTGAGGCGGCGGCCGGTGTCGTCATGCTGCGTCCGGCCAGCCCCGGTACCGGTGTCATCGCCGGCGGCGCATGCCGCGCGGTGTTGGAATGTGCCGGCGTCCACGACGTGCTGGCCAAGTCGCTGGGCAGCGACAACGCGATCAACGTGGTGCACGCGACCGTCGCCGCGCTGAAGTTGTTGCAGCGCCCCGAAGAGGTCGCGGCTCGCCGTGGCCTGCCCATCGAAGATGTGGCGCCCGCTGGCATGCTCAAGGCCCGGCGTGAAGCCGAGGCCGTCGCTGCCAGCGCCGCGCGTGAGGGAACGGCGTAACAACCATGGCAGAGCTCAAAATCACCCAGGTGCGCAGCACCATCGGTGCGCGCTGGAAGCAGCGGGAGACCCTGCGGACCCTCGGGCTGCGCAAGATCCGCCAGTCCGTGGTCCGCGAGGACAATCCGCAGACCCGCGGGCTGATCAAGACGGTCCACCATCTCGTAACAGTTGAGGAGGTCTAGAGCAGATGAGCGAGATCATCAAGCTGCACGACCTTCGCCCCGCGCCGGGCGAGAAGACGCCCAAGACCCGCGTCGGCCGCGGTGAAGGCTCCAAGGGTAAGACCGCAGGCCGCGGCACCAAGGGCACCAAGGCCCGAAAGAACGTCCCGGTGATGTTCGAGGGTGGTCAGATGCCGATCCACATGCGTCTGCCCAAGCTCAAGGGCTTCAAGAACCGGTTCCGTACCGAGTACGAGGTCGTCAACGTCGGCGACATCAACCGGCTGTTCCCGCAGGGCGGCGACATCGGTGTCGACGAGTTGGTCGCCGCCGGCGCGGCGCGCAAGAACACGCTGGTCAAGGTGCTCGGCGACGGCAAGCTGACCGTCAAGGTCAACGTCACCGCACACAAGTTCAGCGGCAGCGCCCGCGAAGCCATCACCGCTGCCGGTGGGACCGCCACCGAGCTGTGATCGACCGCGCCTGACGTACCAGCAGAACCCCCGCCCCGCCCGCCGGAGCGGGGGTTCTCTGTTCCGGCGCCACGTAATGCCGGAGCCGGGTCCGGCGATTACACTTTCGAACGCCGAGCAACGAGGAGCAGTCATCATTCACACCACACGCAGGATCGCCGCCGCGTTGGTCGTGGCCGGATTCGCCTTGGGCAGCGCCGCCACCGCCCACGCGCAGACCGATGACGAGCGGTTCGTCAACGCCGTCGACACACTCGGTATCGAGACCGCCGCGACCCCGGAAGAGCTGCCCGCTGTCGGGCACCACGTCTGCGACATGCTCACCGCCGGGCTGGTGGGCAATCCCAACCCGGTGCCCGCCGTTCGGGGGGTGGTGACGACGCTGGCCGGCAACGGCATGAGCAAGGAGCAGGCCGTCGGTCTGATGCGGGCGTCCTCGGCGGTCTATTGCCCGCAGTTCGCCCGGTTCATGGGCCGCTAGCACCTGTCCGCGGCGTCGGTAGGCTCGACGCCATGTTCTCTCTTCTGTCCGGCGTGCCCGGCGTAGACGAAGTCCGCGCGTTCGTGCGCAAGGTCGACACCGCCCGACACCAAGGCGTCGCCAACGGGTGCATCCTGGAGCTGGATCTGCAGAACGCGCCACCGGAGAGCGCCGGGTTCGATCCGGTCGCGGTGCTGTCCGGAATCGTCGGCTCGGGCCGGCCGATGCTGCTGCGCGATGTGGTGGCCGCCCTGCATCGTGCCGCCGAAGATCCCCGCGTCGCCGGTCTGATCGCTCGGGTACAGATCGACGCCGCCCCACCCGGACCCGTGCAGGAACTGCGGGAGGCGATCGCGGCGTTCACCGCCGCCAAGCCGTCCCTGGCGTGGGCCGAGACCTACCCCGGCACGCTGTCCTACTATCTGGCCTCGGCATTCGGCGAGGTGTGGATGCAACCGTCGGGAACCGTCGGGCTGATCGGCTTCGCCACCAACGCGCTGTTCCTGCGCGACGCGCTGGACAAAGCCGGCGTGGAGGCGCAGTTCGTGGCGCGCGGTGAGTACAAGTCCGCGGCGAATCTGTTCACCCAGGACGGTTACACCGAGGCCCACCGGGAGGCCGACACCGCCCTGGTCGAGAGCCTGCGTACCCAGGTGTGGGACGCGGTCGCGTCGTCGCGCGGCATCGAGCGCTCAGCGCTCGATGCGCTGGCCGACCGGGCCCCGCTGCTGCGCGAGGACGCCGTGTCCGCGAACCTGGTGGACCGCATCGGTTTCCGCGACGAGGCATACGCACGGATCGCCGAACTGACCGGCGCCGAAGACATCTCGCCCGAGCAGGGCGACGCCGACGCCGACGACGCCCCGCCGCGGTTGTACCTGGCTCGATACGCGCGCACCGACCGGCCGGGAATGCCTGCTCCGAGCCTGCCCGGCCGCAAGTCGGCCCGGAAGGTGGCGGTCGTCAATCTCGCCGGACCCATCGTCAGCGGACGTGGTGGCCGCCAAGTGTCACCGCTGGGCAGTTCTGCGGCCGGGGGTGACACCATCGCCGCGGCTCTGCGGCAGGCCGCCGCCGACGACGAGGTGGCGGCCATCGTGTTGCGTGTCGACAGCCCGGGCGGATCGGTGACCGGGTCGGAGACGATCTGGCGGGAAGTGGTGCGGGCCCGTGAGAGTGGTACCCCCGTGGTGGCCTCAATGGGAGCGGTCGCCGCATCCGGCGGTTACTACGTCTCCATGGCCGCCGACAAGATCGTCGCCAACGCCGGGACCATCACCGGATCCATCGGCGTGGTGACCGGCAAGCTCGTGGCGCGCGATCTCAAGGAGAAGCTGGGTGTCGGGTCGGACAGCGTGCGTACCAACGCCAATGCCGACGCCTGGTCCGTCAACGCCCCGTTCACCGAGGAGCAGCGCGCGCAGGTCGAGGCCGAGGCCGATCTGTTCTACCAGGACTTCGTCCGTCGCGTCGCCGATGGCCGCGCCATGACTGTCGAGCAGGTCGAGCAGGTGGCCCGCGGGCGGGTGTGGACCGGTGCCGACGCACTGGAGCGCGGACTGGTCGACGAACTCGGTGGGCTGCGGACCGCCATCCGCCGGGCCAAGGCACTGGCCGGAATCGACGAAGACACCAAGGTCGAGATCGAGAATCTGCCCGGCACATCGCTGCGGGACATGTTGCGGCCCAAGCCCTCCTCGCAGCCGGCCGCCGCTTCGCTGTCGACTGTGGTCGGCTCGGTGGTCATACGCACAGTCGGTGAGGCGCTGGATCAGACGCAGCGCTCCCTGTCCGGTGCCAACGTTCTGTGGTTGGGAGACAACCGCTTCTAGCCAGGCCTGTCTGGGAAGAGCGCGGGTTTGTCGGTGGTGGCCGCCGATCTGTGGAGTGCAGCCGGAGGCCGACCGTTTTTGTCGGACCCTGGTGCTTTGATGGGTTCATGTCCTCTGCTGCAGCGTCTTTGGTTGACGATGAGGTGTCGCCCAAGGAGCGGTTGGCGGAGTTGTTCGAGCAGATCGCGGAATTGACCGGTCAGCGCAACGCCATCGATGCGCAAATCGTGGACATCGTCGCCGAGATCGATCATGGCGGGTTGGCGGGGATGACCGGGGCGCGGTCGATCTCGGCGCTGGTGGCCTGGAAGACCGGGGTGTCGCCGCGTAACGCGAAGACGATCGCCGCGGTCGCGGCGCGTGGTGAGCAATTCCCGCGGTGTGTGGCCGGGTTACGGGAGGGCCGGTTGTCGCTGGATCAGGTCGGAGTGCTCGCCGAACGTGCCGCCGAGGGGT
Organism: Mycobacterium sp. PO1; assembly: GCF_017312405.1. GTDB lineage: Bacteria > Actinomycetota > Actinomycetes > Mycobacteriales > Mycobacteriaceae > Mycobacterium. The sequence continues at coordinate 733 of NZ_BLTG01000012.1, read as the reverse complement.
CTGATGATCATTACGTGGAGTTGGCGTCGGTGGCGACGGTTACCCAGTTGCGCAAGGCGGTCAGCCTGGAGCCGCGCCCTGATACGGCCCCGAAGCCGCAGCCGGAACGCGGCCTCTCGCGCACCGATCATGGTGAGTCGGTGACGTATCGGATCACGGTGTCGAAGATCGAGGCCGCCAAGGTCGATGCTGCCCTGGCCGGCAAGCGCGACGGGTTGATCGCGGACTGGAAACGTGACCACGACCAGGACCCGGACGCCGACGCCGACGGTGGCCATGGTGAGTCCCCTGCCGACGCCGATGGCCCCGAGGACAGCTCCGTTGCCGACGCCGATGGCGTCGGTGGTGACTTCTCGGACGACGTCTCTGACGTCTTCGCTGATCTCGCCGACGGCCCGGGCGGCGACGCCGAGGGCGCTCCGCGTGCGCCGATGCCCACCACGGTGGATGCGTTCCTGGAGTTGATCGAGACCGGCTGGGACGGTGAGGTGGCGCGTCGCCCGCACGCCCAGCACACCACCGTGGTCGTCCACGTCGACGCGCAGTCGAAGGTGGGGGCGTTGCATCTGGGTCCGCTGCTCTCCGATGCTGAGCGCCAGTACCTTTCCTGTGATGCGACCTGTGAGGTGTGGTTCGAACGCGCCGGACGCCCGATCGGCGCCGGCCGGGCCACCCGTACGGTCAACCGGCGGCTGCGCCGCGCGCTCGAGCACCGGGATCGCTGCTGTGTGGT
>NZ_BLTG01000011.1:242-95377 GCF_017312405.1 Mycobacterium sp. PO1 | reverse complement strand
GGTTACGGACCGCCCCCCGGGTACGGCCCACCGCCGGGGTACGGCCTCCCACCGGGATACGGACCACCGGTACTCAAACCGGGCGTCGTTCCGCTGCGACCGCTGACCCTGTCGGACATGTTCAACGGTGCGGTCGCCTACATCCGCGCGAATCCCAAGGCCACGCTGGGTCTGACGACGATCGTGGTGGTGGTGGCGCAGGTGATCGCGCTGCTGTTGTCGCTGTGGCCGTTCGCGTTCAGCGGCGACCTGGCACAGTCCCTGGACGGGGACGATCCCTCCACCGGGGCGATGGTCACCTGGGTCGCCTCCAGCCTGGGCTCGTCGCTGACGACCGCGCTGTCGACGATCCTTCTCAGCGGTCTGCTCACCGTCGTCATCGGCCGCGCGATCTTCGGTGCCGGTATCACCATCGGCGAGGCATGGCGCCGGCTACGGCCGCGACTGTGGGCGCTGATCGCGTTCACCGTGCTGCAGGCGCTGGGCGCGCTGCTGCTGATCGGGGTCGTGGTCGGGATCATCGTCGGCGTGGCGGTCGCCGGGAACGGGTGGGCCGCGTTCTTCGTCGGTGCGCCGCTGACGCTCGCCCTGGTCATCGCGTTGGTCTACCTCGCCGTGATGCTGGCGTTCACCCCGTCGGCGATCGTGCTGGAACGCCGCGACATCATCTCGTCGATCAAGCGCTCGTTCAGCCTGATCAAGGGCGATTTCTGGCGGGTCCTCGGCATCCGGCTGCTCGCGGTGCTGGTGGCGCAGCTGGTGGCCGCGGCGGTCGCGATCCCGTTCACCATCGGCGGGCAGCTCATGCTGGGCGCCTCGGCGGCGTTGGCAACCGAGATCCTCGCTCTGGTGATGCTGTCGGTGGGAGCCGTGGTCGGTCAGATCGTGACCGGACCGTTCAGCGCCGGGGTGATCGTGCTGCAGTACACGGACCGCAGGATCAGGGCCGAGGCGTTCGACCTGGTGTTGCAGACCGGCGCCGCGGCCGGCCCGGGGGTGGCGCCGGAGTCCACCGACGACCTGTGGCTGACCGGTCCGCGCTGACGTGGCCACTGTCGACATCGACCGTGACGCGGCGCACGACGCGGCGCAGAGTGAACTCGCCAAGGCGATCTACCCGAAGCCCTCCTTCGGCGATCAGATCATGAGCTGGATCGAAGACCTGCTCTACCGGGTGGCGACGCGCGGGGCCGAGCTGCCCGGCGGGTGGTTCACCGTGGCGGTGTTGGTGCTGCTGGTGGCGGTCGCGGTCGTCGTCGCGGTGCGTATCGCCCGCCGTGCGATGAAGACCAGCCGATCGGCAGCGATCACCCTGTTCGACGACCATGAGCTCAGCGCCGCCGAGCACCGCGCGACCGCCGAGACGTTCGCCGCCTCACAGCAGTGGGCGCCCGCCATCCGGCACCGGGTCCGCGCCGTCGCGCGCCAACTCGAGGAAGACGGGGTCCTCGACCGGGTCCCCGGCCGCACCGCCACTGAGCTCGCCCGGGTGGCCGGGCGTGCAATACCCGTGCTTGCCGACGAATTGAGTTCGGCTGCAACGGCGTTCAATGACGTGACCTACGGTGAGCGACCAGGCACCGAGGCGAGCTACAGGCAGGTCGCGGCGCTGGACGGCAGGCTCGGCGACCGGGCGACCTCCGGGCCGGGAGCGCCTCAGCAGCCCGTCGCGCCGACGTGGGCCGAGGTGCGATGACGCCGTCGTCGACGGCGGTCGGCCCGACCATGACCGCACGGTGGCGTGGCGTGCGCTGGGTACTGCTGGCCGTGGTGGTCATCGCCGCGGTCGCTGTCGCCAGCGCTTACCTGTCCGGGGCGCGCTCCGGCGGTCCGATGGATCCTGAATCGACCGCCGAGGACGGTGCGCATGCCCTGGTCGCGCTGCTGCGCGACCAGGGCGTTGCCGTCGTCGAAGCAGCCGACCTCGCCACCGTGGAGGGTGCGGCGCGGCCGGACACCTTGCTGGTCGTGGCGCAGACCCCTCACCTGCACGGCGACGAACTGCTGGGCCGGCTGGCCGCCCTGCCGGGTGATCGGCTGCTGGTGCAGCCCTCGGGCGCCACCCGGGAAGCGCTGGCCCCCGAACTCGACGCGGGCGAGCCCACCGATTTCGGTGGTCTGCGGCCGGACTGCGACCTGCGGGAGGCCAACCGGGCCGGTGCGGTGCGGTTCGACGGCGCCGACACCTTCGACGCCGCGGGCGCGGTGCCGGTGACCCGGTGCTACGACGGCGCGCTGGCCCGTTACACGGTCGGGGAGCGCACCGTCACCGCAGTGGGCAGCGCCCACGTCATGGCCAACGGCGGGTTGCTGCAGGAAGGCAACGCCGCGTTGGCCATGAACCTCGCCGGCACCCGGCCGCGGGTGATCTGGTATGCGCCGCAGTTCGCCCAGTTCGACGACTTCGGCGGGGACGCAACACTTTCCGACCTGGTACCCAAGCAGGTTCCTTGGCTGGTCTGGCAGCTGGTGCTGGTGGTGGCACTGCTGGCGCTGTGGAAGATCCGTCGCGTCGGCCCGCTGGTGGCCGAGCAGCTGCCGGTGGTGGTACGTGCCTCGGAAACCGTGGAGGGTCGCGGTCGCATGTACCGGGCGCACCGGGCCCGCGATCGTTCCGCCGAGGCGCTGCGCACAGCGACGCTGCACCGGATGCTGCCGCGGCTGGGACTCGGACCGGCGGCGCCGCCCGATTCCGTCACCCATGCGGTGCACCAGCGGTGCGGGCTGGATCCGCACCACGTGGCCCGTACTCTCTACGGACCGCCACCGGTCACCGACGACGAGTTGGTGAGCCTGGCCGGCGCGCTCGACGACATCGAAAGGCAGGTCGCACGATCGTGACTCAACCCGCCCCGCACGAGGACGCCCGCACCGCACTGATGGCGCTACGCGCCGAGATCGCCAAGGTGGTCGTGGGTCAGGACGCCGTCGTCAGCGGCCTGGTGATCGCGCTGCTGTGCCGCGGGCACGTGCTGCTCGAGGGTGTGCCCGGGGTGGCGAAGACGCTGCTGGTGCGCACGCTGGCCGCGGCTCTGCAGCTGGAGTTCAAGCGGGTTCAGTTCACCCCGGATCTGATGCCGGGCGACGTCACCGGATCTCTGGTCTATGACACCCGCACCGCCGAGTTCGAGTTCCGCGCGGGACCGGTCTTCACCAACCTCATGCTGGCCGACGAGATCAACCGCACCCCGCCCAAGACGCAGGCCGCACTGCTGGAGGCGATGGAGGAACGTCAGGTCAGCGTCGACGGACAGCCGCGGACGTTGCCCGATCCGTTCATCGTCGCCGCAACCCAGAACCCGATCGAGTACGAGGGCACCTACCAACTTCCCGAGGCGCAGCTGGACCGGTTCCTGCTCAAGCTCAACGTGGGTCTGCCGCCCCGCGAGCAGGAGATCGCGATCCTGCAACGGCACGCGCGCGGCTTCGACCCGCGCGACCTGTCCTCGGTGCGTCCGGTGGCCGGGCCGGCCGAGCTGGCCGCGGGCCGCGAAGCGGTCAGGCAGGTGCTGGTCGGCGACGAAGTGCTCGGCTACATCGTCGACATCGTCGCCGCCACACGCCATTCGCCGTCGCTGCAGCTCGGCGTCTCGCCACGCGGCGCCACCGCCCTGCTGTCCACGTCGCGGTCCTGGGCGTGGTTGTCCGGGCGCAACTACGTCACTCCCGACGACGTCAAGGCCATGGCCAGATCCACGCTGCGCCACCGGGTGGCGCTGCGCCCCGAAGCGGAACTGGAGGGCGCGAGCGCCGACGGGGTCATCGACGGCATCCTGGCCGCCGTGCCGGTGCCACGTTAGATCCGTGGTTCTCACCGGACGGGTCGGGCTGATAGCACTGCTGTGCGCGGTGCCGATCACGCTGTCTTCACGCCCAGCCCTGGTGTTCGGCGTGACGCTGGCCGCGCTGACCGTTGCCGTCGTGGCCGACGCCCTCCTGGCGGGAAGCCCCCGCAAGCTCGAACTGGTCAGGGACGGAGCACAATCGGCGCGATTGGGTCAGCCGGTCGAAACGACCCTGAGCCTGACCAATCTGGGGCGGCGGCGGTTTCGCGGAGTCGTGCGCGACGCCTGGGCACCCAGCGCGCGAGCGCAGCCACGCACCCATCCGGTGAACATCGCTGCCGGCCAACAGGTTCGGGTTCACACCCGGCTGCAGCCGGTGCGCCGGGGCGATCAGGTGTCAGCACTGGTCACCGCCCGCTCGACAGGGCCGCTCGGACTGGCCGGACGTCAGGGATCGCACCGGGTGCCGTGGCGCATCCGGATCCTGCCTCCCTTCCTGTCTCGCAAGCACCTGCCGTCGCGGCTGGCCCGGTTGCGCGAACTGGAGGGCATGACGCCGGTGCTGATCCGCGGACAGGGCACCGAATTCGATTCGCTGCGCGAGTATGTGGTCGGGGACGACATCCGCTCGATCGACTGGCGGGCGACGGCGCGACGCGCGGACGTGGTGGTGCGGACGTGGCGGCCCGAGCGGGACCGCCGGGTGGTGATCGTGCTGGACACCGGAAGGACGTCGGCCGGTCGGGTCGGCGTGGACCCCACCGGGGCCGATCTGAGCGGCTGGCCGCGACTGGACTGGTCGATGGATGCCGCGTTGCTGCTTGCCGCGCTGGCAGCCCGCGCCGGTGACCACGTCGACTTCCTCGCCCACGATCGCGTCACCCGCGCCGGCGTTCTCAACGCCTCGCGCACCGAGTTGCTGGCCCAACTGGTCGACGCGATGGCGCCGTTGGAGCCCGCTCTGGTCGAATCGGACGCGCGGTCGATGGTCGCCGCCGTGCAGCGCCGCGAGCGGCGCAGCGCGCTGGTGGTGCTGCTGACCGACCTGAACGCGTCGGCGATCGACGAGGGCCTGATCGGGGTGATTCCGCAGCTCACCGCCAAGCACCGGGTGATGCTGGCCGCGGTGGCGGACCCGCGGGTCGACAGCCTGGCCGCGGGACGCTCCGACGCGGTGGCCGTCTACGACGCCGCGGCGGCGGAGCGGGCCCGCAACGACCGCCGCGAGGTGGCGGCGCGGCTGCGCGGCCTCGGTGTCGACGTCGTCGACGCTCCGCCGGACGAACTCGCCCCCGCCCTGGCCGATCACTACCTCGCGATGAAGGCCGCGGGCCGCCTGTAGGCCGTCGGTTAACGAAGTCTGACGGTTCCCCGCCCCGGCTTGAGAACGAAAACGGCGGGTATTGAGATTTCCACGTGGACGCGTCGCACTGTTGCAGAATCACTGAGGTGGCCTGCCGGTCGACGGCGACCCACCCAGCGCGCACCGGCGGGCTGCGGAACCGAGTGCGGGGTGACGATGCTGGGACAGCTCTACGAGCGGGCGCTGGGCGGCGAGGGATGCTGGATCCGCGACGCGCGTGGTGGAGTGTCTGACCTGCCGGTCGCCCAGTGGTTGGGCGGCCACGGCGCAGACGAGCCGTTCGACACTGCGGTGATCGCCATGTGTGACGGGCCCACGATCGAGTTGGGCTGCGGGCCCGCCCGGCTGGTGGCCGGTCTGGTCCGGCGCGGCATTCCCGCGCTGGGGGTGGACCAGTCGGCCACGGCGGTAGGGCTGGCGCGTCGGCGCGGCACCCCGGTTCTGCACGGCGACGTCTTCGGACCGCTGCCGGGGGTGGGACAGTGGGCGACCGTGCTGCTGGCCGACGGGACGGTGGGGTTGGGCGGTGACCCCCAGCGCCTCCTGGGCGTCGCAGCGCAGTTGCTGCGCCGGGGTGGGCGCTGCCTCGTGGAGCTCGACCCGACGTTCACCGGCGTGGTGACCAGCCGGATCAGGCTCGAATCGTCCGATGCGATCGGCGAGTGGTTCCCCTGGGCGCGTGTCGGCGCCGACAGCGCCGCCCTGCTGGCCGAACAGGCCGGCCTCACCCTGGCCGGCCTGCACCGGCTGGGTACGCGGGTGGTCGCCAGCCTCGCGGCGGTGCCGTGACTGACGACGACCGGGAGGGTTACGGGTTTCCGGAGGCGGCGTGGCGCACGCTGGACCGTCATCCGCCGCCGGGAATGAAGCGGGTCCAGCGCTGGCGCAGTCCGCTGCGCGGACCGTGGCTGACATCGGTGTTCGGGGCGGTGCTGTTGGTGACCCTGCCGGTGGTGACGATCACCGGGCTGCTGTCCTACATCGCCTACGGACCGCAACTGGGGCAGGCCATCCCCGGCGATGTCGGGTGGCTGAAGCTGCCGACCTTCGACTGGCCCACCGACCCATCCTGGCTGTACCGCCTCAACCAGGGTCTGCACGTCGGGTTGGGACTGATCCTGATCCCGGTGGTGCTGGCCAAGCTGTGGTCGGTGATTCCGCGGCTGTTCGTCTGGCCCCCGTCACGCTCGATCGCCCAGGTGCTGGAGCGGGTGTCGCTGCTGATGCTCGTGGGCGGCATCCTGTTCGAGATCGTCACCGGGGTGCTCAACATCCAGTACGACTACATCTTCGGGTTCAGCTTCTACACCGCGCACTACTACGGCGCCTGGGTGTTCATCGCCGGCTTCGTGGTTCATGTCGCCATCAAGGCACCCCGAATGTGGTCGAGCCTGCGGTCACGGTCGATGCGCGAGGTGCTACGCACCAGCCGCGAGGACACGGTCGCGGAGCCCCACGAACCGGACGGGCTGGTCAGCTCCGACCCGGCGCCCGCCACCCTGAGCCGGCGAGGCGCGTTGGCGCTCGTCGGCGGCGGCGCGACGTTCGTCGCCGTGCTCACCCTCGGTCAGACCATCGGCGGCTGGACCCGCCACGCGGCATTGCTGCTGCCGCGCGGCCGCAGCCTCGGTGACGGTCCCAACGACTTCCAGGTCAACCGGACCGCGGTCGCGGCCGGGATCAACCCCCAGAACACCGGCGACAGCTGGCGTCTCACCCTCACCGGCGGTGCGGAGCCGGTTGTGCTGGATCGCGCCACGCTCAGCGCCATGACCCAGCACACCGCGGTACTGCCGATCGCCTGCGTCGAGGGATGGTCGACCACGCAGACGTGGACGGGCGTGCGGCTGCGCGACCTCGCTCAGCTGGCTGGGGTGGCCGAACCCGAATGGGCGCAGGTGACGTCCATCGAACGCTTCGGCGCGTTCAACAGCGCCAGGCTGCAGGCCAACCAGGTGCGTCACGCCGATTCGCTGCTGGCGTTGCAGGTCAACGGTGTCGACCTGTCGCTGGATCACGGCTTCCCGGCGCGCATCATCGTCCCTGCGCTGCCCGGCGTGCACAACACCAAGTGGGTGCGCGGCATCGAGTTCCGGACGGACCCCCGGTGAGCACGCTGACCGCCGGGTTCCGGACGGTCTACGGTTCGCATCCGTGGCACCTGCTGGTGCTCATCGCCGGGTTCGCCCTGTTCGGCGCGGTGATCGCCACGCTCGGGGTGAGCGCGCTGTGGAATCCGACGACGTGGTGGCAGTCGATCGCGGTGTGGTTCGCTGCGGCCATCATCGTGCACGATCTGGTGTTGTTCCCGGTCTACGCGCTGGCCGACCGGGTGCTGCTGCGGGTCACCCGACCGCGCGGCGGTCACCGGTCCGCCGTGCCGGTGGTGAACTACGTCCGGGTACCCGCGCTGGCGGCGGGGTTGACGCTGCTGATGTTCCTGCCGGGCATCATCGAGCAGGGTTCGCGCACCTACCTGGCCGCCACCGGGCAGACCCAGGAACCGTTCCTCGGGCGGTGGCTGTTGTTGACGGCCGCGCTGTTCGGCGTGAGCGCCGTGATCTATGCCGTGCGACTCGTCCGGGCCCGCCGCAGCGGTACTGCCGGGGTCACGCCGTAGGCAACACGTCGGGCGCGTCGGCGACGTCGCCGGTCTCCCCGGCGCGCGCCGCTCGCGCGCCGAAGTAGACCACGTAGCCCAGAAACGCCGCCTCGACGGCGACACCGATCGCGATGCGCGCGAAGGTCGGCAGCGGGGACGGCGTGACGAACGCCTCGACGAGGCCGGCGACCACGAGCACCGCCACCAGGCCGACGGCGACGGCGATCACCGCTCGGCCCTGCTCGGCCAGCACCTGCCCGCGGGGCCGGTCGCCGGGCGAGATGGCCGACCAGCCCAGCCGCATCCCCGCACCCGCGGCCAGGAACACGGCCGTCAGCTCGATCAGCCCGTGCGGGGTGATCAGACCAAGGAACACATCGCCCTTGCCCGCGCCGAACATCAGGCCGGCGCTGAGGCCCAGATTCAGCGCGTTGTTGTACAGCACCCACGGAATCGGGATGCCCAGCAGAGTCGCCGAGGCGATGCACTGCACGGCGATCCACGCATTGTTCACCCAGACGCTGAGCGCGAACGACCCGGCCGGGTTCTCGCTGTAGTAGGCGGCGAAGTCGTTGTTGACCAGCTGGTCGATCTCCTCGGGCGTGGCGATGGCGGCCTGCACCTCGGGGTTGTTCGCGATCCACGCGGCGATCACGATCGCCACCACGAAGAAGCCGACCGCCGAACCCAGCCACCACCGCCAGGACCGGTAGGCGACCACCGGGAAGGACACCGTCCAGAATCGGATGAACTCCTGCCGCAGCGGCGCATGCGCCCCGGTCACCACCGAGCGGGCGCGCGCCACCAGACCCGACAGCCGACCCACGAGCACCGCATCCGACGACGACGACCGCACAATGGACAGATGGGTCGACACCCGCTGATAGAGCTCGACCAACTCGTCGACCTCGGCTCCGCTGAGCCGTCGGCGCTTCTTCACGAGGTGCTCGAGGCGGTCCCACGAGGCCCGGTTGGCCATCACGAACGCGTCGACATCCACGCCGGCCATGCTAGTAGCGTGAGCGGTTATGGTCGGTTCGCAGCAGCCCGTGGTCACCGGGGACGCGGTGGTGCTCGACGTCCAGATCGCTCAGCTGCCGGTGCGGGCACTGTCGATCCTCATCGACATCGTCGTCATCTTCGTGCTCTACGTCGTCGGCGTGATGCTCTGGGCGACCACGTTGGCCCAGTTCGATTCGGCGTTCTCGGCCGCGGTGCTGATCATCTTCACCGTGCTCGCACTGGTCGGCTATCCCGTGATCTTCGAAACCGCCACCCGCGGTAGGACCTTGGGCAAGATGGCGCTGGGACTTCGGGTGGTCTCCGACGACGGTGGCCCGGAACGGTTCCGCCAGGCGCTGTTCCGCGCGTTGGCCGGGGTGATCGAGATCTGGATGCTGACCGGTGGCCCGGCCGTCATCTGCAGCCTGATCTCTCCGAAGGGCAAACGCATCGGTGACATCTTCGCCGGAACTCTGGTGATCACCGAACGGGCCCCGCGCCTTTCGCCGCCACCGACCATGCCACCACAGCTGGCGTGGTGGGCGGCCACGCTGGAGCTGTCCGGGCTGGACGCCGAGCAGGCCGAGCTGGCCCGGCAGTTCCTTTCCCGGGCATCGCAATTGCATCCCCAGGTGCGTGATCAGATGGCCTACCGGATCGGCTCGGATGTCCTGTCGCGAATCTCTCCCCCGCCGCCGGCAGGCACGCCGCCTGCGATGGCGTTGGCCGCCGTCCTCGCCGAGCGGCACCGGCGCGAGATGATTCGTCTGCAGCCGTCCCCACCACCGGGTTGGCCGGGCCCCGCCTCTCCGCCGTCGCATCCCGGGTCGCCGCCGCCCCCAGCCCCACCCGGGCCACCCGCCGCGCCCCGCACGGACGGGTTCGCGCCACCGTCCTGAGCGCTCAGTCGGCGATCCAGTTCCCGTGAAAACCGTAGGGAACCCGTTGCGGCAATGCGATTCTGGCGACCGGCGGGCCGGTGAAGTCGGAGGCGTCGATGATGACGAGGTCGCTGCCGTTGCGGGCAGGATCGTAGACGTAGGCGACATACCAGCCGCTGCTCTCGTCGGCGGGCCCCACCGTGGACGGCACGAACACCGCCTCCCCCGGCCCACCGGGAGCGTCGGCGGCGCCGAATCGGTGTTCGACCGTGCTGCCGGTGCGCAGGTCGTGCCGGATCAGCCGGGCGTCGCCGACGGTGACCGCGTAGCGGGCCGGCAGCGTGGCGAGTCGATCGTCGATGCGCGGGAATTCCACGACCCGGTCGTCGTGCTGGCGTTCGGACACGGTGCCCCGCTGCATGTCGATCGTCCACGTCCACATGACTGCCTGGGCGTCGAAGCCGGCGTCGTCTCGCCACAGTTCCGGGTACCGGACCGCCTGCAACACAATGGTGTTGCCGTCGTCGTGGGCGTTGGCCACGTGGAAGACGTAACACGGATCGATGTCGAACCAGCGCACCTCCCCGAACGGGTCGTCGCGCCGCAGCACACCGAGCCGGGCCCCGTAGCCGTCGTCCCAGCGGTAGGGCATGTCCCCGGTCCCGTTGCGGGCGAAGTCGACATCGAACACGATCGGCAGGTCGAGGAACACCACGAAGTTCGCCGTCAACGCGAAATCGTGCATCATCGTCAGCGCGGGCACGTCGATCGGGCGATCGATGATCAGGTTTCCGTCGGCGTCGGCGCGGTGGTAGGTCACATGCGGCGCGAAGAGGCTGCCGTATCCGAAGAAATGCAGTTCACCGGTGACGGGGCAGATCTTCGGGTGTGCGGTCATCGCGTCGACGAGCTTGCCGTCGAAGTCGTACGCGCCGACGGTTTCGAGTTCGTCGGTGATCTGATAGGGCAGCGACGATTCCACCAGCGCCAACGTTTTTCCGGCATGGTTGACCACGTGGGTGTTGGCCACGCTGACACGGAGGTTGCGGGTGCCGTCGGCGTTGTAGAAGGGTCGGGGATCATCGAAGCTGTCGGTGCGCACCCAGCGGTTGCGATACCACTTGGCCTGTCCCCCTTCGAGTCGGACGCCGTGGATCATGCCGTCTCCGGTGAACCAGTGCCCTGTCGCCGAGCGGGGGTTGGGTCCGTTGCGCAGGTACCACCCGCTCAGTTCGGCCGGTATGGCTCCGGTGACCGGAAGATCGTGTTCGGTCAGCTCGTCGGCGACAGGCGCGTAGTTGCCGCGCTGGAAGAAGTCCCCGGTCCCGAACAGTGTCGGATCGTCGTGGTCGGTGGCGGTTTCGGTCATGGTCTGCAACCTCCTGTGAGATGTCTACCACATTCACATACCAATTCTGACATGTCAATAGTGGAATGTCTTTCCCAGCCATCCGCCCCGCCGTACGATGCTGGCCGTGAGCCTGCGCTATGCGACCCTCGGCCTGTTGGCCCAGCAGCCCGGCAGTGGATACGACCTGCTGAAACGGTTCGAGGTGTCGATGGCCAACGTGTGGCCTGCGACCCAGAGCCAGCTCTACGGTGAACTGAACAAGCTCGCCGCCGACGGGCTGATCGAGGTCACCAACGTCGGCCCGCGCGGGCGCAAGGAGTACGGCATCACCGAATCCGGGCGGGTCGACCTGCTGGCGTGGATCACCCGGCCGCACGACGACACGCCACTGCGCCGGCCCGAGGTGCTTCGGGTGTTCCTCCTCGGCGAAATCCCAGCCGGCCAGGCGCGCGACTACGCCACCCGAATGGCCGACTCCGCAGACCATGCACTGGCCCGCTACGAGCACATCCGCGACTCCGTCGAGTGGGGCGACTCGGACACTGCCTTCTTCGCCCGCGCCGCGCTCGAGTTCGGGTTGCGCACGGCGGCCATGCAGGCCGACTGGGCGCGCTGGCTGGCCCGGGCCATCGACCACCGCACCGAACCGGAGCGGTAACCCACCCGACCGCGTACGGACATGCGGTCGGACGCGATTCACGATCGAAATCGACTGCCACAGCTGCGGATCGACGCTGCCACGACCCTGTTCTGCCTCAGCGACGGCTCCGTCGCGCCCCCGTCGAGTTCGGCCACGACAACGCCCGGCGGCAAACCCCGCACACCCGTCGCTCCACCAGCCGTTGCATCGCGATAGTTTTCGATATATCGTTGAACCATCGGAAACGCATGGTGCGTTTCCCCGAATTCGTGAGGACACACAGATGAACCACCCATTCAGCGCACCCGCCGGCGGCTTCGGCTTCGGCCCCATCGATCGCCGGGCGCTGCACCACCAACACCGTCAGGCTCGCCGCGAGTTGCGCGGCCACTTGGGCGAGCACGCCGGTTCCGAGTCCATGGGACCCGGCTTCGGCCCGGGCTTCGGGCGCGGTCGAGGTGCCGGTTTCGATCCGCGCGGCGGCTTCGACTTCGGCTTCGATCCTCGAGGCGGGTTCGGCTTCGGCCCCGGCCCCCGCGGGGGTCGCCGCGGCGGACGGCGCGGCAAGCGCGGCGACGTTCGCGCCGCGATTCTGTCGTTGCTGACCGAGCGCCCGATGCACGGCTACGAAATGATCCAGGAGATCGCCGAACGCAGCCAGAACGTCTGGAAGCCCAGCCCCGGATCCGTGTACCCGACGCTGCAGCTACTCGAAGACGAGGGCCTCATCGCCGCCGGTGACAGCGAGGGCAGCAGGAAGCTGTTCGAGCTGACCGAGGACGGCCGGGCCGCCGCGGCCAAGGTCGAGACGCCGCCGTGGCACGGGCTCGCCGACGACATCGAGCCCGCGGAAGCCGACCTGCGCAACGCGGCGGCCCAGCTCCTCGGGGCGGTCCGGCAGGCGGCGTTCGCGGCGTCCGAGGACCAGCAGGAGCGCATCGTGGCGATCGTCAACAAGGCCCGCCGCGAGGTGTACGGCGTCCTCGGAGAGGACTAGCGCCTCGGCGGATCCGGCGCGGTAGAGCCCCGCCAGGGGACTAAATCGCGCCGGATCCGCGTCGGTATCCGATATGGACACCTTCCCTCTCGGCACCCACACGGTCGGCCGCGTCGGCTTCGGCGCCATGCAATTGCCCGGACCCGGCGTCTTCGGTCCGCCGCGCGACCACGACGAGGCCGTCGCCGTCCTGCGACGGGCAATCGAACTGGGAATCGACCACATCGACACCGCGCAGTTCTACGGGCCGAATGTGGCCAACGAACTGATCCGTGAGGCCCTGCACCCGTACCCGGCCGGTTTGACGCTGGTCAGCAAGGTGGGTGCCGCCCGCGACGATCAGGGCGGCTGGGTAGCTGCGCAGCAACCCGATGAACTGCGCCACAGCATCGAGGAGAATCTGTCGGCCCTCGGCGTCGACCGGCTCGCCGCGGTGAATCTGCGGGTCTTCTCCGGCGGCGACCCGAACGCCCCCGGTGACGTCGATCCCGATCCGTTTACCCGCCAGCTCGAGGCGATGGCCGCCGCGCGTGACGAAGGGCTCATCGACGGCATCGGACTGAGCAGCGTCAGCGCCGACCATCTGCGGATCGCCCTGGATCAGACCGAGATCGTCTGCGTCCAGAACGCCTACAACCTCGTCGACCGCACCTCGCAGCCGCTGCTGGACCTGTGCACCGAACACGCCATCGCGTTCGTGCCGTTCTTCCCGCTGGGATCCGGGTTCACCGCCGACAACCCGGTCCTCGGCCACCCTGCCGTCGTCCGCGAAGCCGGCCGGCTCGGCCGGACTCCGGCGCAGATCGCGCTGGCCTGGACGCTCTCGGTGGCCCCCAACGTGCTGCTCATCCCCGGCACGTCCTCGGTGGCTCATCTGGAGGAGAACACCGCGGTCGCCGACATCGCCCTCGATGCCGACGTCAAGGCCGAGCTGGATGCCGCCGCGTAGCCGCCGACGTCCAAACCCGCGAGAGGGTGCTCAGCGTTCGGGAAGCGGAGCCACGTTGGAGACGGTATCGGAGTAGAAGTCTTTGGGCCCCATGCCCCCTCGAGGGTCAGCGATCCTGTTCTGCTTTCCCGCCGTCAGGTCACGCACATCCCCGGTGGCGACCACTCGGGGTCGACGATACGTTTGCTCCATGTTCGATTCTCCCCAGTTATCGGACGTTGAGTCGTCGAGATTCCACTGGTCATGTTAACGACTGTCGGAGCGTGTCGTGCGCTGTTCGGCAATGTGGCGCACGCCGTCCCGGCGTTCCGCTACCTGCCTCGGCCGGTCCGCAGCAGCCGCGGCGCGCCCATGGTGTGGAGTTGAGACAGCCAGTGTTCGACCTGCACGGCCGCTTTGAAGTGATGGACCGAGTGGAGCCAGCCCACCGTTGACCGGTCTATCGATTCCCGCCACCGAGCCAGATCGACGTAGCCACGTTGGACGATCTGCGGTGACTCCCAGAGCAACTCGATCCAGTCCGGCGCTTGGTCCAGGCCGCGGAAGATGGCCAGATCCGAGGTTGCCTTGGATCTCCGGCGCAGCGTGACATCGCTCATTCTTCCGTCGAATGCGTAGCGCTGCACTGCCCGATCGATGCGGGGATCGACTCCGGCCTGCCACGGGGTGGACAGGGCGACGTCGACCATCTCGGCGGACAGGAACGGATGTCGGGTGTCCACGCCATGAGCACTGAACGGGTAGCTGCTGCGCACGGTCTCGGCAGCCTGCAGGATTCCTTCGACCGTCGCCTGCTGATCAATCCTTCCCATTCGCGGGAAATGTCGCACATCAGGGCGGGCCGCCCATCTCGCAGAACCTGCGTACTCATCGGTCAGCCACGGAGCACTCACCGTCAGCGGTGCCCGCTTGTGCATGGCCAGTTCCTCACGGCGGCGCCACCTCGTCCACCCGTTCAGGCCTGCGCGAAGTAGCCAGTAGGTCGCAGGGCGCGGCGCGGGAGCATCCGAGCTCCATCGACGCGCTTCTTGCCAGCCGGTGCGCCAGTGACCGCCACGTATGAGGTCGGCGATATGCCATGGGGCTACGCCCGCCGCGAAAACCTCATCGCCTCCCTCCCCGGTGAGTACCGCCGTGGCACCGGCCTGCTGGGCGACCACGCTTTCGCGTCGGTCTTGCGCCCACGTGATGGTGGCGTAACTCGGCGCACTCACGAAGTGGTCAAAGCCGGGACCCGCCGAGAACGGCAGACATCGACTCACGTCGATGGGATGCCAGTGCGCCGGGTTGCGTCGCAGCGACTCGCCCATCCATTCCCTCTCGTCACAGGACGCGTGGGCGGAGTAGACAGTGCTGATGGCGTGGACGGTGTGGCCGTCGGGCAGGCATGCCAGAACCGTGCTCGAATCCAGGCCGCCGGAGAGATGAACGGCCACAGGTCCCTCGGGTGTGGCGGACCGGACCGCTGCGTCGACCGCCTGAACGAGGCGGTCCTGGTGCACGCGCAGATCACCTGCGACGGGGGTGATTGTGGGCTGCCACTCGTTGGACACCGTCAACCCGCGTGGTGACCACTTTCCGGCTTGGCCGATACCCAACCGTCGCACGCGCAGGTATGGGGTGCGCGTGCCCAGGTGCCTGCCTTCAGTGAGTAGATCCGCAACGTAGGTTTCGTCGATTGCAGACGCTCGCGTTTCCCGGGCAATGGCTTCCAGGTCGGTGCTGAGCACCACAGATCCGTCGTCGTCACCGAAGTAGAGCGGCCGCAAACCCATCCTGTCGCCGCCGAAGACGAGCACTGGGCCGTCGGCGATGACCGCGGCGAACTCTCCGCGCAGATGTTGCCCGAATTCGGTTCCCTTGCCGTGATACGCGGCCGCAACCTTGTCCGCGGCACGTCGTGCACCGTCGGTGTCGGAGAGATAACCGTGGAACCAGACGTCGACCCCGCGGACGGTCACCGGCTCCGGCCAGGCCCGGGGCGGTTCTTCGCCCCGACGCTCGACGAAGAAACCGCGCAGATGAGGGCGGTCCGTCATGGCTGTCGATGAATGACGGTGTAGATGTCGCCGATGTCGGAGCGCTCGTACACCGGGGCATCATCGACTTCGACCCACGCGTGCGCTTCGAAGGGGAAAAGCCGCACGCCGATGACGTGGTCGGCGGGCCACCCGGCACACCGCAGAAATCTGGTGAGTGCCAGTGAGCGCGGCAGGCAGTCCAATGGCGCTCGGCGGCTCGGATACAGGTTCTCGGCGGTCCCGAATCGTGCGAGCACCGCCGCCAGCGACATCCGCGGCTCAGAGATGTGTGCCGCGGGAACAGCCATCACTCGATATGCCTCGGCGAAACTACGCTTCAGAAGCTGGTCGGCACGCAGCCGAAACCACCATGCGCACCCGACGAACGCCGGGAGGCGAGGCACAGGTCGCGCTGGCCCTCCTGGGCGCGGCGGTGGAGATCTGGTGAGCCGACCGTCCCTGATCTGAGCCTCGCTGAACACCAGCGTGTCGTGCTCGACCACCGGCAGTTCCGCGCCGAGCATTTCGGCGAATTCGGTGGCAGAGCTACGGCTGGGCGGCTCCGAGATCAGGCGGTGCCACACGCGGGTTGCCACGCGATCGAACACTGCGTACTCGCCCGCCGACAGATCGAGCGCCACGAGATGCTCTTCGACTACCGCTGTCGCCAGTGCGGGCGCGACGAACAGGCGCGTATCCAACGCTGTCGCCCCCGTTGGAGCTGCCATGGGTTGACCCTAGTCAGCTCGCACTCCATTTGTGCATCCTCGACGGTGACTGTGCGCACCGGCCATAGTGGAGGCCATGGGCACCACATCGGTGGATAGGGGCATCGCCGCGATGCCGCGCGGCGGGCCGAACGCGTCGTGTCTGGACCGACTGCTGCAGACCGACCGACCGGAGTACCTGGACCGGGACTCCGTCGAGGCTGCGGACGAGGCACGCAAGCGCAGCGTGATCCGGGCCCTGGACTGGACCGGCGAGGTGTTCGGCAACCACGACAGGTTCGCCCAGCTCGTCCTCGACGAGGTCGCCGATGTCGCCGATCCGCGCATCCTGGAACTCGGCGCCGGCCACGGCGGGCTGTCCCGCCGACTGCTCGACTGGCATCCGACAGCGCGGTTGACCGTCACCGACGTCGACGAGGAATCCGTCCGTGCGATCGCCGCCGGGGAGCTCGGCCACCATCCCCGGGCGACGGTGCGGACCATGGACGCCACCGCCATGGACGCCGGCGACGACGAGTTCGACCTGGCGGTGTTCGCACTGTCGTTCCACCATCTGGCGCCTGAAGCAGCTGCCCGGGTGTTCGCCGAGGGCACGCGGGTGGCGACCCGGTTGCTCATCGTCGATCTGCCGCGGCCGCCCGCGCCGCTGCACCTGCTTCGGCTGGCCACGATGCTGCCGTTCGCACCGCTGGTGCCGTTCGTGCACGACGGCGTCATCAGTTCGCTGCGCGCGTACAGCCCCTCGGCGTTGCGGGCGCTGGCCGCGTATGCCGACCCCGACATCGAGGTGACGTTGCGCGGAGGTCTGCTCAGCCCGCAGGTGGTGCTCGCGACGCGGCCACACTGAATCTGGGCACAAACCCACGCAAAGCCCCCGCCTCCCCGACAATGGCGGAGTGGGTGAGGAACTCAAGCACACCAGCTTCGGACCGGGGCACCGGCGCGACTACCGGCGCAAGGTTCAGCTGTGCCTCGACGTCTTCGAGACGATGCTCGCCAAGTCCAGCTTCGACTTCGAGAAGCCGCTGACCGGCATGGAGATCGAGTGCAACCTGGTCGACGCGGAGTATCAGCCGGCGATGAGCAACTCCGAGGTGCTGGCCGCGATCGCCGACCCGGCGTACCAGACCGAATTGGGTGCCTACAACATCGAATTCAACGTGCCGCCGCGCCGGCTGCCCGGGCGTGCGGCGTTGGACCTGGAAGCCGACGTGCGTGCCAGCCTCAACGCCGCCGAGGCCAAGGCCAGCACCGACGGCGCGCACATCGTGATGATCGGCATCCTGCCGACGTTGATGCCCGAACACCTCACCGGCAGCTGGATGAGCGAGTCGGTGCGCTACCAGGCGCTCAACGACTCGATCTTCACCGCGCGCGGCGAGGACATCATGATCGACATCGCGGGCCCCGAGCGGCTCAGCCTGCAGACCGCCTCGATCGCCCCCGAATCAGCCTGCACCAGCATGCAATTGCATCTGCAGGTCTCGCCCGCCGATTTCGCCGACAACTGGAACGCCGCGCAGGTGCTGGCCGGACCCCAGTTGGCGCTGGGGGCCAACTCCCCGTTCTTCTTCGGACATCACCTGTGGGCCGAGACCCGGATCGAGTTGTTCGCCCAGGCCACCGACACCCGACCCGATGAGCTCAAGACCCAGGGGGTCCGCCCCCGGGTGTGGTTCGGTGAACGGTGGATCACGTCGATCTTCGATCTGTTCGAAGAGAACGTGCGCTACTTCCCGTCGCTGCTGCCGGAGATGTCCGATGAGGACCCGGTGGCCGAACTGGCCGACGGGCGCACCCCGAAGCTCTCGGAGTTGCGTCTGCACAACGGCACCATCTACCGGTGGAACCGTCCGGTCTACGACGTCGTCGAGGGCAGACCGCATCTGCGGGTGGAGAACCGTGTCCTCCCGGCCGGGCCGACCGTGTTGGACATGATGGCCAACTCGGCGTTCTACTACGGGGCGCTGCGTGCGCTGTCCGAAGAGGATCGCCCGTTGTGGACGAAGATGAGTTTCGCTGCGGCTCATGCCAACTTCCTGGAGGCGGCCCAGAACGGCATGCAGGCCCGACTGTACTGGCCCGAGCTCGGCGAGGTGACTCCCGACGAGCTCGTGCTGCGTCAGTTGCTCCCGCTGGCCGACGAGGGCCTGCGCAGGTGGGAGGTGGCCGCCGAGGTCCGGGACCGCTATCTCGGCGTCATCGAGGGCCGCGCGAAGTCCGGCCGCAACGGAGCCGCCTGGCAGTCCATGACGGTCGAAGCGCTGCAGGGCCGCGGCCTGAGCCGGCCTGATGCGCTGGCCGAGATGCTGCGGTTGTACTGCCAGGGCATGCACAGCAACGAGCCGGTGCACACCTGGGAGGTGCCGGCGTAGGTTGGTCTCATGGCACCGGATAGCTCAGAGGTGATGGACTGGGACAGCGCCTATCGCGGCGAGAGCCCCGGGTTCGAGGGGGCGCCGCCGTGGAACATCGGCGAGCCCCAGCCGGAGCTGGCGGCGCTGATCGACACCGGTGGGGTGCGCGGTGAGGTGCTCGACGCCGGGTGTGGTTACGCCGAGCTGTCGTTGGCCTTGGCGGCACAGGGTTTCACCGTGGTCGGCATCGAGCTCACCCCCACTGCTGTGGCGGCCGCGCGCCGTGCGGCCGAGGAGCGCGGGCTGTCCACTGCGACGTTCGTGCAGGACGACATCACCAGCTTCACCGGCTTCGACAACCGCTTCGACACGATCATCGACTCGACGCTGTTCCACTCGCTGCCGGTCGAGGCGCGGGATGCCTACCAGCAGGCGGTGTTCCGCGCGGCCGCGCCGGGGGCAACCTACTATGTGCTCGTCTTCGCCGAGGATGCGTTTCCCGCCGAGATGGAGACCAAGCCCAACGGGGTCGACGAGGACGAGTTGCGTGCCGCGGTGGGGCGGTACTGGTCGATCGACGAGATCCGGCCGGCGTTCATCCATGCGAACATGCCCGATACCCCGGAGTTCTCGATGCCCGAACACGGGCGCGACGACCGCGGCCGGATGAAGATGCCGGCATTCCTGCTCACCGCCCACAAACCCGCGTAGTCGTCAGGCGCCGAGGTCGCGGCGGAAGCCGTCGGGGATGACGAGGTCGGCGGCTCTGAGCTCGTCGATCGACGACAGTCCGAGCCCCAGCAGCGCGGAATCGATTCCGCCACGCAGGATGTCGAGCACATTCTCCACGCCGCTCTGACCACCGGCGGCCAGTCCCCACAGATAGGCGCGGCCGATCATGACCGCCCGCGCGCCGAGAGCGACCGCCTTGACGACGTCGCTGCCCCGTCGGATCCCGCCGTCGAGAACGATCTCGATCTGATCACCGACCGCGTCGGCGATCGCCGGCAGTGCCCTGATCGGTGCCGGGGTGCCGTCGAGGTTGTTGCCGCCGTGGTTGGAGACCGAGATGGCGCTGACCCCGGCGTCGACGGCACGCTTGGCATCGTCGACACGCATCACGCCCTTGAGCATGAACGGCCCGCCCCACTGCTCCCGCAGCCACCCGATGTCCTCCCATGTCGGCAGCGGAGTCTGCATCCATTCGCCGTAGGCGCCGAAGAACGTCGGAGCCTCGCCCCCGTCGGCCAGGTTGGGGGCGGTCAGATCGGGAATTTTGCCGGCCTTGGCGAACTCGGCGAGCCAGCGAGGCCGGCGCAGGCCCTCGGGCGCGAAGCGCAGCATCGCCCGTAAGTCCATCTTCTCGGGGATCGCCGGGCTGCCCCAGTCCCGTCCGCTGGAGAACGACCAGTCCGTGGTGATGATCAGACCCACCGCACCGGCCCGTCGGGCACGTTCCATCCGGGCGAGCAGCCGGTCCCGGCCACCGGTCCAGTACATCTGGAAGAAGGTCTGCGGGTTCGCCGCCGCGACCTCCTCGACGGACTTGCTCGCGAACGAGGACAGACCGATGGCGGTGCCGCGTGCCGCAGCAGCGCGTGCCACCGCCACTTCACCGTCCGGGTGGACGGCCTGGACCCCTGTGGGGGAGATGAGTACGGGCATCGACAGTGACTGCCCCATGATCGTCGTCGCCATATCGCGCTTGGCGGACAGCCCCGCGACGTGTGGGGCGAACCCGATCTCGCTGAACGCCGAGAGGTTGTCACCGACCGTGACGCCCTTCTCGGAGCCGGCCACCAGAGCGCTGTAGACACTGGGCGGCAACCGCTTCTGGGCACGCCGCTGAGCCTCGGCGACCGTCTCGAACCAACCGGTGGCAGCCATCTCAGTAGACCCCGCACATTCCGTCGATCGACACTTCCTCGACCAGGGTCTCGGTGACGATCTCGGCGTCCGGCTCTTCGTTGGCGATACGCTCCATGGCGGCTCCTTCCCGACGTGGTGTGCCTCGACGTTATGGCACCCGGTGCCCACGGGGCACTCGCCAACCGGGCAGGACCTGCCCGCCCGGACGGGCGCGACGATCCACCCGTTCGGAGCGCGCGCGTCCAGCTCATCGATCAATAGCGTTGGGGGCTGTGACCGCCGCGCTGCTCGACCCGCTCGCCCCCAGCGATGCCGGTGTGTGGAGCTGCGCCGGTGTCCGGGTGCGGCGCCGCCGGAATCCGCATCACCGGCACGCCGCCCAGACTGCCACGTGCACAACGCGATTCTGCGTGCAACGGTACGGGGAGGTGCTGCTCGTCGACCACGACCTGACCCCCGACGAGCTGTCCGACGATCTGGCCGTCATGTTGGCCGACGAGCTGGTCGACAGTGGCGTATTGCGGGGGCAGACCGAATTCGAGTTGGTCTTCACCGGTGTCGTGCGCTCGACAGTCGTTGGGGGACTTGACTCGTGGTCGCGTTTCTACCGCAACTCCGTCGCGCGCCTGGAGGAGGGCACCGCCGCGTTCGCCCCGATCCACGCCTTCGCCGCGGGGCAGGTGCGGGGCCGGCAGGTGATCGACCTCGGTTCGTGTTTCGGGTTCTTCCCGTTACGGCTGACACAGCAGGGATTCGACGTGCTGGCCACCGATCTCAGCGCGCCGGTGATGCGCCTGTTGGCCGAGATGAGCACCGAGATGCGGCGGCCTCTGCACACGCTGGTGTGTGACGCCGCCGACGCCCCGCTGCCCGACGGGTGCGCAGACACCGTCACCGCGCTGCATCTGATCGAGCATCTGCCCACCGCGTCGATCACCGCTGTGCTGGACGAGGCGGTGCGGCTCGCCCGCCGCCGCGTGATCGTCGCCGTCCCCTACGAAGCCGAGCCGCGTGCCTGTTACGGCCATGTGCAGCGGTTCGATCCGGCTGTGTTGCAAGCGCTGGCGACGGCCACCTGCTCGGCTCATCCCGGGTGGACGGCGCACGTCCACGATCATCACGGCGGCTGGCTGATCCTGGATCGCCGAGCAGGTTGAGCGCGCGGTCGCGCCCCCTCAGATGAGGCCGCGCTTGCTGGCCGCGTACACCGCCTCAGCCCGGCGGCTGACCTCGAGCTTGCGCATGATGTTGCTGACATGGAACTTCGCGGTGGTCGCCGAGATGTAGAGCTTCTCGCCGATCTTGTTGTTGGACAACCCCGCCGCCAGCAGACGCAACACCTCCAGCTCGCGGTCGGTGAGCTGCTGACGTGCCTCGGCGCGACCGGACATCGAGCGCACCACGGCTGCGGCACTGCGGGAGTCGAACGCACTGTCGCCCGCCGAAATCGCGCGGATGGCACGGACCAGTTCGGTGGTGTCGACGTCCTTGACGACGTAGCCGCGGGCGCCGGCGTGCACCGCCCGCACCACGAGGTCCTCGTCGAGGAAGGTGGTGAGCACCAACAGCCCGAGGTCGGGGTAGGCCGCAGAGAGTTTGGTGCACAACGTCAGTCCCTCGAACTCCGAGCCGGCCGACAGCTTGAGGTCGAGAAGCACGACGTCGGGAGCGGTGGCCCGCACCACCGCTTCGGCTTCCGCCTCCGAGGCGGCCTCGCCGACGACGACCAGATCGTCGGCGCGTTCCAGGACCGAGCGCAACCCCTGCCGCAGGATCGCGTGGTCGTCAACGAGCACAAGCCGGATCTCGCTCATGGGTGGCGGCTTTCTTCTGGATCCGACTGCGGGTACGGGATGCGGGCCACCACCCGGACACCGCCGATGCGGGCGCGGTGGACGTCGAATGTGCCGCCGTGTTCGTGGGCGCGGGCACGCATGTTGGCCAGGCCGCGGTGTCGGCCGTCGACGTCGGTGGCCTCGGCCAGCTGCAGGATCAACCGCATCTTGGCCGGGTCACCGGTGCCGTCGTCGGCGATCGCCAGGCTCACGCCGAAGTCGTCGTAGGTCAGGCGCAGCTGCGCTCGGGTGGCGTTGCCGTGCATGGCGGTGTTGAACAGTGCCTCCCCGGCGATGCGCAGCAGCGCGTGTTCGACCTCGCCGGGCAGTTCAACGCGCGGACCCGTGACCCGCAGGCCCACCCGCAGATCTTCGGGCATGTGCACGGTGGCCAGCTGGGCCAGCATCTCGGCCAGGCTGGACCGATGGGCGTCGTCGCCGGGCTGGTTGAGCGCATAGATCGCCGAGCGCAGCTGCTCGCTCGCCGATCGGGTCAGATCCTTGGCCAGGTCGAGTCGCTCCCCCAGGTCCTCGCGACCGTCGAGGCCGTCGATCTCACTGCGGCACACCTGGATCTGCATACCTGCCGACAGCACGGTCTGCGCGACGCTGTCGTGCAGCTCACGCGCGATGCGGTGACGTTCGGAGTCGAGCACCTGATGGCGTTGGGCGGCACCGAGTTCCCGCTGGGTCGCCAGGAGCTCGGCGTTGCGCGCCTCGGACTGCGCCAGCAGTGCCAGCGACTTGGTGAACAGCGCCGAGTTCTGCAACGCCACCGCGGTCTGCCCGGCCAGGATGCGCATCACCACCGCGTCGGTCTCGTCGAGGGTGCGGTGCGTGGGCGTCCACGCCGCGAACGCGCCGATCACGTCTCCGTCGAGCTCGATGGGCACGTGGGCGTGCCGGCTCTCGATGACCGGCGAGCGGAACTGCGCGAGTTGCCCGCGCAGGATGTCGTTGAGCCGGTTGAGCACCGCGTCGGGCAGGTGAGGACCGGGGTCGCGAGCTTCGGAGAGTCCTTCGAAGGCGTACACCACCCCGTCCGAGTCGACGATGAGGTGCCGGACACTGGCCTCGGGCAGCGCGCCGTCGGCCAGGGCGAGCAGCACCCACTCCGCCTCGAGGTGGGCGCGGGCCGCCTCGGCGACCGCGCGCATCAGGTTCTCCGGCCCTTCGGTGGTCCGCACCAGCGCGCGCGAGATGGTGTCCAGCGCCGTCACCGTGCGGTGCAGACGCTGAGCCGTGACCCGCAATTCGGGATAGAAGCTGCCCTTGCCCGACCGTAGCCCGGTCAGCCGCGCCAGATCGGGGGCGGTCACGGGGCCGCCCCGGCGGGCGTCACATCGCCGCCTGGAACAGCGCGCGCATCTGCTCTTCGTCGGCGGGGCGCGGATTGGTGCTCATGCAGGCGTCCTGCAACGCGGAGCGGGCCAGCCGCGGCAGGTCTTCGTGACGCACCCCGAGCGCGGCGAGCCCCCGCGGCACCCCGACGTCGCGGGCCAGCCGATCGATGCGGTCGGCGAGCGCCAACGCGGCCTCGGCCGCCGGGGACCGCGGATCGGCCACCCCGAGGCAGGTGGCGATGACGGCGTAGGGCTGCAGGTCGGCTTCGGCGTTGAACCGCACCACGTGCGGCAGCAACACCCCGTTGATCACCCCGTGCGGCAGGTCGAGCAGGCCCCCGACCTGGTGACTCATCGCGTGCGCGGCTCCGAGGATCGCGTTGGTGAACGCCAGCCCGGCTTCGAGGGCAGCCTGGGCCATCAGCACGCGCGCCGACATCTCGGCGGGCCGCTCCATGGTGCAGACCAGGTTGTCGGTCACCATCTGCACGGCCCGCAGCGCGTGGTGGTCGGTGAGTTGGTTGTGGCCCAGCGACACGAACGCCTCGATGCCGTGCGTGAGGGCGTCCAGACCGGTGGCCGCGTTGAGCCAGTCCGGCATCGTGGTCAGCAAACGAGGGTCGATGACGGTGGTGTCGGGCACCAGCGCGCGGCCCAGGATCGTGATCTTGGTGTTGCGGGTGGTGTCGGTGACGATGCAGAACTGCGACACGTCGGCCCCGGTCCCCGACGTCGAGGGGACCACCACCAGCGGCGGGATGGGCACCTGCGCCTTGTCGACGCCCTCGTAGTCGAGGATGTCGCCACCGTTGGCGGCTAGGATGGCAATTCCCTTGGCGGCGTCGATGACCGATCCGCCGCCGACGGCCACGAGCACGTCGCAACCCTGCTCGGCGTAACGCTGATAGCCGGCGGCGATCTCGTGATCTTTCGGGTTGGGCGTGAGGTCGTTCCAGACGACCGCCCGCACACCCTGCTCACGCATATGCGCGACCATCTCGTCGACCCAGCCCGCCGCGATCAGCCCGGGGTCGGTCACCAGCATGGGACGCAGCGCACCGAGGCGCAGCGCGGCATGCGCGGCCTCGGCCATCGAGTCAACGCCGAACACGATCTCCGGCGCGTGGAACTTCAGCAGCCGCGGAGCGACCGCCGCGTGGGCCCGATCGGTTTCGGCCGTCAGCGTCGGGTAACGCGTGTCTGCCGAGGTGGGTCCTCTCATGTCCAGCTTCGCCACGGTCTCGCCTCGTCCTGCCCGTCCCGGACGCACCGAATGTGACCCGGGCAACATTGCATGCTCCAGGGTACGACCCGGCCTGGTCGCCTCGACGCGGTTCGTGGCGTGCGCCTTCCTCACCGCCCGACCGCCTCGGCCGCGAAGTCGTGCGCCGCGCGCTCGAGACCGGTCAGGTCGGCCACCACGCGCACCCGGTCGCAGTATTCGGCGTACGCCGGCAGATCGCAGCTGCCCAGGCCCCACGAGTAGCGCGGTTCGGGGGTCAGCCAGACGGTTTCGCGGGCGCGGCGGGTGATCTCCTCGAACGCCGCCAGGTTCGGGTCCTTGGCGTTGTTACGGCCGTCGCCGAGCACCAACACGGTCGTGCGGCGGGTCACCGCCGAAGAGTGTTCGGCCAAAAAGTCCCCGAACACGGCGCCGTAGTCGGAATTGGCGGCCACATCGATGACGTCACCCCCGAAGATCAACCCCAGCGCCCGCTCACCGGCATGGTCGCGGAACAGCTCGGTGGTCTCGGCGACCTCGGCCACGAACGCGAACGAGCGCACCTGGGTGAACAGGTCCTGCAGCCCGTGCACCAGGCTCAGCGTGAATCGTGAGGTCGCGCGCACCGAGAGGCTGACGTCGGCGAGCACCACCAGCCGGGGGCGGTCCTCGGCGCGCCGGGTGGTGACCGGGACGAACGGCACGCCGTCGAAGCGCATGTTGCGCCGCATGGTCCGTCCGGAGTCGACCCTGCCTGCGGCGGTGACCCGGTGCCGGTGGGTCAGTGCACCGTGCAGCGTGCGCGCCAGCCTGCGCAGCGAGTCCTCCAGATCCGCGCGTTCGCGCTCGGCGATACGGTCGACGGTCGCCTCCCGGCGCTCGGTCGTCTCGACGATCCTGGTCTCCAGCGCGAGCAGCGCCTCGAGGTGACGTTTGAGGGCCTGCGGCAGGTTCTCCAGCACCCCGGCCAGCCGGGCCCGTAACGCGGCGGCGTCGGTTTCGTCGCCGGACGCGTCGTCGAGTTGGCCGTCCAGCCAGCCCAACAGCACCTCTTGTTCGGCGATGGACAGCTCCGCATCGACCGGGGTCCCGCTCGCCGTGGCCAGGCTGCCGGCGGTGCCTGCGCCGCTCAGCCGCTCCGTGCTCAGCTGCATGCGGTAGGACTCGTCGTCGCCGGTGCGACTGTCCTTGGAGAAGGCGATCTCGTCGGTCAGCGCGGCCAGGTCGATCTTGTTGGCCTCCTGATGCAGGTTGTAGCGCTGGGCCAGGTCCTCCTGCTTGAAGTAGTCCCGGATACTGGCCGGCTTACCGTGTTCGTGGCCGGGTTGCGGTGTCTCGCTGGGCTCTTCGGAGAGCGTGAACGACTCCAGGTCCCCGGTGTCGGCGAGATCGTCATGAGCGTGGGAGTGACCGTGCCCGTGTTCGTCCGGGCCGACACGCACCAACGAGAAGAAAGCGTCGAAGATCTCGTCGAACACGGCCTCGTCGCGATGGTCCTTCACCAGCGCCACCCGCAGCGCGGTGCGCAGCACGGTCCGCGACGACAGCACATCGGGCTCGGCGGCGCAACGCATCGCGTCCAGCGCTTCGGGGATGGACACCCGCACTCCGGCCAGCCGCAACAGCCGGATGAATCGGTGCAGGGTCGCCTCCATGGCTACTGGCTCCGCATCGCTACAGCGCCCGCCGGCGGCCCAAAGATGCCGTCGGCCCGGACTGCCCGGCCTTCTTCGGGGTGCCGTAGTAGCCGTCGGTGAATCGGCCCGGCTTGTCCTTGGCGGCTCGCACCGCCCGGCCGTCGCCACCGTGATCGTCATCCCCGTGACCGTGGCCGCGCTCATGGCCATGATCGTGGGAGTGGCCGTCGTGGGAGTGGCCGTCGTGGGAGTGGTCGTGAGAGTGGCCGGCGTGGGACTGACCGTTGCGCAACGTGGCCGGCACCGTGGCGTTCGGATCCACCAGGCGCGGCAGCGCGTCGAGGGCCTTACGTACGTCCTTGTCGTACTTGACCACGACCGAGACAGTGTCGGAGAGCACCCGCGCGGACAGTTCGTCGACGCCGAGAACGGCCAGGGTGCGGGCCCAGTCCAGGGTTTCGGAGATGCTGGGCGCCTTGCGCAGTTCCAGCTCCCGCAGACCGCGGACGATGTCGACGAGCTGCGCGGCCAGCGCGTCGGGCAGTCCGGTCTTCTTCGACCGCACGATCTCGAGTTCCCGCTCGGCGGCCGGATAGTCCAGGAACAGGTGCAGACAGCGCCGCTTCAGCGCGGCCGCCAGGTCCCGGGTGTTGTTCGAGGTCAGCACCACATACGGCGGGTGCTTGGCCGTGAAGGTGCCGATCTCGGGAACCGAAACCTGGTACTCGCCCAGCAATTCCAGCAGCACCGCCTCCAGGGCCTCGTCGGCCCGGTCGATCTCGTCGACCAGGAGCACGACCGGTTCCTCGGATCGCACCGCCTCCAACAGCGGGCGCGGGGCCAGGAACCGGTCGGAGAAAAACACGCTCTCCTGGGCGCCGATCCGCTCTACCGCCTCGCCGAGATCGGCTGCATCGGAGACGATCTGGCCGATCTTCTCCCGCAAGATCTGGGTGTAGAGCAGTTGCTTGCCGTAGTCCCACTCGTAGAGCGCCTTGGTCTCGTCCTGACCTTCGTAGCACTGCAGCCGCAGCAGTCGCCGGCCGGTGGCGGCGGCGAGAACCTTGGCCAGCTCGGTCTTCCCGACCCCGGCCGGCCCCTCGATCAGCAGTGGTTTGTCCAGGCGGGTCTGCAGGAACACGGTGGTGGCCAAGCGCTCGTCGGCGATGTATCCCTCGCCGGCGAGCGCCTCGCGCACCTCCTCGACAGTCGAGAACATGTCAGGGCAGCAGCTCGTCGAGGTCGCCGTTCATGCAGTGCTCGACCACCGGGCGCACGGTGTCGAACGTGCACTCCTTGGCGTTCCCCGGGGTGCAGGCGTCACCGAGCACGTGGTTGGTGATGCGGTCGACGTCGGCTTTGTCGCCCTTGATCACCGGAGCATTCTCGTAGAACTTGGTCGGCCCCTTGCCCAGCCGGTTCTTCGAGTAGCTGTCCTGCTTGACGTCGGTGAACTTCTCGATGATGTTGACGTCGCGCAGCAACCGGATCGCGGCCGCCAGCGCGGCGTCGGCGGCCTGCACGTCGGTCATGCCGTAGGTGTCCACCCCCATGGCCGCAGCGATGTCGGCGAACCGCTTGTAGGCCACCGGCATGTTGAACGCCCACACCCGCGGCAGCGCGATCGCGTTGTTCAGGCCGTGGTGGGTGTCGTAGAACGCGCTGACCGCGTGCGAGATGGAGTGGATGATCCCCAGGCCGCCGGAGTTGAACGCCTGCGCGGCGATGTACTGCGCGTACATCATGCCCTCGCGTCCCTTGAGATCAGTTCCGTTCCAGGTGGCCTCACGCAGGTTCTCGGCGGTCAGCTTGATCGCGCGGATCGCGTTGCCCAGTGACGGTTCGAAGTTCAGCCGCGACACGTAGGGCTCGGAGGCGTGCGCGAGCACGTCGAAGCCGCACTGCGCGGTGTAGTCCACCGGGCACTCGTAGTAGAGCACCGGGTCGTCGACGGCCAGGGTCGCCACCGACGCGTCGTCGAACGCGACGTACTTGTGCGGGTTGTCCGGATCGGTGGTGGTGTCGGTGATGACGTAGGCCCACGACGTCTCCGAGCCGGTGCCCGCGGTGGTCGAGATCGCGATGTGCGGCGGGTTCTTGGGGTTCTCGCTCTTGTTGAAGCCCTCGAAGTCGTTGACGTTGCGGCCGTCGTGGGCGATCGAGATGCGGGCGCCCTTGCAGGCGTCGTGGGTGGAGCCGCCACCGATGGAGACGAAGCTGTCGCATTCGTTCTCCTGGTACAGCTTGACGGAGTCCATGACGTTGTAGTCCTTGGGGTTGGACTCCACCTGGTCGTAGACGACGACCTCGAGCCCGTGCCACTTCAGTGATTCGGCCATGTTGTGCACGATGTCGGTGCCCCGCAGCCCGGAGGACATCAGCAGGGTGCGCTTGAACCCCATCTTGAGGGCTTCGGGACCGACCATCTCGTGTGCGCCGGGACCCATCATGGCGCGGGGGAAGGGGTGGAATTCCTTGATGGGGAAGGGCTTGAGGAGATCTTCGACCTTCATGGTGTGGTCCTTTCCGGGCCGTGGCGACGATGCAGCAGGGATGAGTCGGTGCTCTGAGATGGCACGGTAGGCGCGCAGATGTGAGCTAGGGAACAGCTGGACGGCAAGACCGAATCGTCGGGCAGCGCAAGTGCACACGACCGGACAGTGGCGGACCTACCCGATCGGGCAGGTCCGCAGCGTCATGGCGAGTGGGTCAGGGGGTGACAGCGTGCAGTGCGCCCGCCACGGCGGCGAGCTCGGCATCGGTGACGTCGACATGCGGCGACACGCGCAGCGCCGGCTCGGCCATCTCCCGCGGTGCTCGCTCCAGCCCCAGGTAGGTCGTCACGATGGAGTGCTCGGCGATCAACCGGGCGCGCACATTCGCGGGGTCGACACCCGGCGGCGGGCGCAGTGTGGTGATCGCGCTGGGTTCGTCGACCGGCTCCACGACCGCCCAGCCTGCGACACCGGCCAGTGCGGTGCGGGCGGCGGCCCCGACCTCCCGCAGTCGGGCCTGCATCTCGGCGGGTCCGGCCGCCACGTACTCCCCCAGGGACAGGGAAAAACCCACGTGCAGGCCGACATTCGTTTCGGCGTGGCCGAGTCGCAGCACGGTCGGTTCGGACAGCAGACCGGGCCTGGTGGCCAGCACGCCGACACCGCGCGGGCCCGCGACCCACTTTCGCGACGACGAGTAGAACGCGTCGGCACCGATCCCGGCGCAGTCGAGGTGGCCGAAACCCTGTGCGGCGTCGATGACGACGGGCACTCCGAGGTCGCGGCACACCGCGGCCAGCTCGCGGGCGGGCTGCACCGTCCCGGTGTGGCTACCCAGAATCGTGAAATGCACCAGCGGCGGCGGGTCGGCCGACAGCGCCCTGCTCGCCTCGCCGACGTCGAGTCGGCCGGCGCCGTCGACGGGCAGAGTCCGCACCTCGAACCCGCGCCGCGCCATGATGGCCAGATTCGGCCCGAACTCACCGGGTAGGCAGGCCAGCCGACGCGCGCCGCGCCAGTCGTCGAGCAGGATGTCCAGGGCGTGGTTGGAGCCGGTGGTGAAGTACACGTCGGCGTCGGCCATGCCGGTGAGCGCGCGAACGGCGGCCCTACCGGCATCCACTGCGGGGCCGGCGGCATGCGCGGCCTGGTATCCGCCGATCTCGGCTTCGTGGCGGGCGTGGGCCGCCGACGCGTCGATGACCGCGAAACTCTGCCGCGAGCAGGCCGCGCTGTCGACATGGATGCCCGCCGCGGGCGGGCGGGCGACCCGCCATTGTTCGGCGAGCGTCATGTCACCAGATGTGCTCACTTCACCGAGAGCGACAGCCCGAAGTCGCCGGCCTCGTCGGTCCACCAGTGGGTGCGCTCCAGTCCGGCGGCGGCCAGCTCGGCGTCCACCCCCGATCGGCGGAATTTGCACGACACCTCGGTCAGCATCTCCTCGCCGTCGGCGAAGTCGACGTCGAGGTCCAGCGCTGTGATGTGCACCCGCTGCGGACGCGTCGACCGCAGCCACATCTCGATGCGCTCCTCGTCGGCGTTCCACTTGGCGACGTGCTGGTAGGCGGGCACGTCGAAGTCCGCCCCGAGTTCGCGGTTGACCACGGTGAGCACGTTGCGGTTGAACTGCGCGGTCACCCCGGCACTGTCGTCGTAGGCACGGACCAACCGGTCGACGTCTTTGACCAGGTCGGTGCCCAGCAGCAACGTGTCACCGGGCTGCATCATCTCCGAGACCGACGCGAGGAACTCGGCACGCGGTCCGGGCGTGAGGTTGCCGAGCGTGGAGCCCAGGAACGCCACCAACCGCCGGCCGACGGCCGGGATCTTGCCCAGATGTTCCTCGAAATCACCGCACACCGCGTTGATCTCGACACCCGGGTACTCCTGTTGGATGGCCTGCCCCGCCAGCTGAAGCACGCTGGGGTCGACGTCGAACGGGATGAAGCGGCGCAGCGACCCCTGCTCGCGCAACGCGTCCAGCAGTGCCCGGGTCTTCTCCGAGGTGCCGCTGCCCAACTCGACGAGGGTGTCCGCCCCGGAGGCGGTGGCGATCTCACCCGCGCGGGCGGCCAGGATCTGCGCCTCGGCGCGGGTCGGGTAGTACTCGGGCAGCCGGGTGATCTGATCGAACAGGTCGCTGCCGACCGCGTCGTAGAACCACTTGGGCGGCAACGTTTTCGGCTGCTGCGTCAACCCGTCGCGGACGTCGCGGCGCAGCGCCGCGTCGGCGGCGTCCGCGGCAAGGTAGTTGTCGAGCGACAGGTCGGTCATCACAATCCTCTCAGGGGCGTCAGCGTCACCTCTGTGCCGGTGACGTCGACGAGGTGGCGGTCCGGGACTTCCTGCCAGGACGGGTCGTCGTCGTAGGGTTCGCTGGCGATGACGACCCCATCGGGTCGGCGTAACACCGACAGGGTGTCCCCCCAGGTGGTGGCCAGCATCCGGGAGCCGTTGGCGGCCACGATGTTCAGCCGCGCATCGGGATCCCCGGCGGCCACCTCCACGATGGTGTCGCCGAGGTGGTCCAGACCGCGGTCGAAGATCAGCGCGGCGAGCAGCGCGCTGTCATTGGTGGACTCGGCTCGCCGCGACATCGGCAGCACCGCGCGGTCGACGATTCCGTTGTGCGACAACAACCAGGTGCCGTCGGTGAACGGCGCCGACGCCGAAGCCTCGACGGGCATGTTCACACTCGCCGAACGGACGGCAGCGACGACGCACCCGCTGGACAGCGCCGGCGCCACCGACGCGAACGACGGGTCTCCCCACAGCGGGGAGGCGCTGCGCCACCGCCGGGGCACCGACCGATCGAAGAAGCCGACACCCCAGCCGTCGGCGTTCATCAGTCCGTGCTTCTGGCGGCGCGGCGCGTAGGACTGAACCAGTAGACCCGAGGGCGGCTCCAGCATCAGCGACGCGACCGACACCGGCTCTCCGAGCCAGCCCAGATGCCTACACATGCGCGTCCCAGGCCAGTCGCACACCGGAGAAGATCTGCCTGCGGATCGGGTGGTCCCAGTTGCGGAAGCTGGGCCGCAGGATTCCCGGCGCGACCGCCCACGACCCGCCGCGCAGCACCCGGTAGTCGCCGGTCGTGACTCCGTCGAAGAACGGCTGGGAGTAGTTCTCGTAGACCATCGGGGTGAAGCCGGGCCACGGCCGCAGCGGTGAGGACGTCCATTCCCACACGTCGCCGAGCATCTGTTCGGCACCGTAGGCTGACGCCGAGGCCGGGTAGGCACCGACGGGCGCCGGTCGCAGACCGTCCCCGCCGAGGTTGGCCAGCGCGGCCGTGGGTGCTGACGCTCCCCAGGGGTAGCGGCGCCGGGTTCGGGTGGCCGGGTCCCAGGCGCAGGCCTTCTCCCACTCGACCTCGGTGGGTAGCCGGGCCCCGGCCCACGACGCGTATGCCTCGGCTTCGAAGTAGGTGATGTGCTGGACGGGCTCGTCGTCGGGGATGTCCTCGACGTGGCCGAACCGGGTGCGGGTGCCCGTGAGCGCCCCGTCGCCCCAGAACAGCGGGGCGGTCAACCCGGCCTGTCGGCGATGGGTCCAACCTTCGGCCGACCACCAGCGGGGCTCGCGGTAGCCGCCGTCGTCGATGAAACCGCGCCATTCGCCGTTGGTCACCGGCACCCGGCCGATGCGGAACGCGGGAACGTCGACGACGTGGGCGGGACGTTCGTTGTCGAGCGAGAACGGCTCGGTGGTGGCGTCGACGCCGAGAACGAACTCCCCGGCGGGCACCAGCACCGACGTCCCGGCCACCCCGGTGCGCCCCGGAGGTAGAGCCGCGCCGCGGCCGAGCAGCGGGGCACCGGATCGCAGGCTCAACGCCTGCAGCATCGTCTCGTCGTGTTGGTTCTCATGGCTGACCACCATCGCGAACGTGAAGGCGTCGGGGTGGTCGTCGGGCAGGGCCTCGAGCACATCGAGGGCACGGCCGCGCACGGTGTCGCAGTAGGCGCGCGCATCGGCCGGCGGCAGCAGCGGCAGCTCGCCGCGGCTGGCGCGCGAGTGCGTGAACGCGTCGTAGAGCTGGTCCACCTGCGGGCTCAGCAGCCCCGGGCGGTCGGCGTTGCCGCCGCGCAGCAGCCACCACTCCTCCTGCTGCCCGATGTGCGCCAGGTCCCAGACCAGCGGGCTCATCAGCGGGTCGTACTGGCGGCGCACCTCGGCGTCGTCGAAGTCGACGAGCCGCAGCGTGCGTTGCCGGGCCTTGGTCAGCTCGTCGGCGAGCACCTCGTGTGTGGTCACATCTCCCCTACATCTCGGCGTGGGCCAACTGCCGCACCGCGCCCGCGATGCCGTGCTCGACGGCCCGGTCGGCGAAGTCGTCGGCTGGGCACCATCCTTGTTCGACCGAACGCACGAGCAGCTGCATGGATTCCTCGACCGCCGCGGGTGCCCTCTCAGCGGCGGCCTGCACACACCGTTTCGCCGCGTCGTGCAGCCGCCGGTCCTGCAGCCCGGTGCGGGCGGCACAGTCCCATGCCGTGGCCACCGGCTCGGTCGCCTCGGCGGCGACGGCGGCGGCCGACGGGTCGTCGAGCAGCGTGGTCAGCGTGAACACCACGGCGGGCCAGATCGCGTCCGGGGTGCTGTCGAGGTAGCGGATCTCCAGGAAGCCGCGCGGCCGCACCGGCGGGAACAAGGTGGTCAGGTGGTAGTCGAGATCCGCCAGGGTCGGGCGCCGGTCATCGAGGAGCACCGTGCCGTCGGCCCAGTCGGCGAACGGGACCCACTGGGTGATCGGGGTCGGTTCGGAACCGTGCACCAACATGACCGGCGCGCGGAGGGCGTAGCGCGCCCAGTCACTGGCCGGGTCGTCGCCGCTTTCCCCGAGGATCGGCCCGCAGCGCGCCGAGTCCAACCGGCTCCACACCCGCTGACGCGACGACCGCCAACCGGTGAAGCTGCCGTGCTGGATGGGGGAGTTCGCGGCGACCGCCACCATCACCGGGCCGAGCGCATGCGCCAGCCGAACCCGTTCACTCCACCCGGAGCGCGGCCCTGCGTCGAGATTGACCTGGACCGAGGCCGTCGACGTCATCATCGCCGCGCCCGCCTCACCGGTCCCGCTGGCCTCGAAGAACTGCTCCATCGCCTGATAGCGGCCTCCCGGATTCACGCGCCGGGCCGGCCGGATCGGATCCACGCCGAGCAGGACCAGACCCAGACCCGCCTGCGCGAAGCGGGTCTTCAGGACAGCCCGGTCCCGCGCGATCGCCGCGATCGCCGCGGGGGCGGCGTCGAACGGGGGCCCCGAGAGCTCGACCGCTCCGCCGGGTTCGACGGTGACGACACTGCCTCCGGGCAGCGGTGGCAACGCCGCGATCACCGCGGTCAACTCGTCCCAGCCGGGACGGCGCGTCGGATCGGCCAGGTCGTAGCAGTGCGCCTCGATCTCCAGCCCCACCTGCCCGACCGGACCGTCGGTCAGACATTGTTCGGCGACGTGCTGGGCGGCATCTTCAGCGCTGGTCAACGGCTCGGCGCAGCCGACAGCGGCGCCCTCACAGACGGTGGCGCGGGCCATGTCAGCCCCTTCCGGGTCGGGAACGGTCGCTGCCTTCTGTGTCCATCTTCCAGACCGCACCGACAAAGTCCCGCGTTCGGCAAGTGACACGTGGGTGACGTGTACCCGAATTCACCCGCCGTTACGTGACCTGATCACGTGACCTACTGGCCCAAGGTGTTCTGCATCGCCCCGGCCAACACGTTGACCGCGGGTCCGCCGTTACCCGACTGGCACACCTTGGCCTGCAGCAACACGTTCTCCCGCAACCGGGTGGTGACGAAGCAGCGCCGGTCTGTCCCGGCTTCCTGCTTGACCCAGTCGGCCTCGGTCGCCGTCGTCACGCCACCGGTGAAGGTCCACACCTGGGTGGTGAAGTTGTCCAGGTGCATCGCGGTGGTCTGGCCGTTGCATCGACTGGTGCGGTCGACGACGCGGTGGAAGGCGCGGTCGGCAGCGTCGGTGGTGGCGAACACTCCCACGGATTGCTTGACGAGGTGGGTCATGTCGGTCGGCGTTTCCTGCGCCACCGCACCGCTGAACGCGGCCAGGTCGGGATCGTCGTAGACCTCGGGCAGACCGATGTCGGCCCAGTTGTTGCAGGCCGGGTTGTCCACCCAGAAGGACTGGAACGGCTCGGTGAACGTCCACTCGTGGTTCAACCGGGCACCGACGATGTTGCTGACCGACCCCTTGGGCAGGACGGCGTAGTTGACCACGCCTGGAGCGGACGGACTCGCCGACGCCGCGACGGCCAACGGCACACCCATCAATGCGGCGGCGACACCGGCCATAAGTCGGAGGCCGCGCACGTCAGACCTCGGTCGCTCGCGTCACGGCGGCGGGGTTCGCCTGGTCTTCGATGCTCATGCCACCGATCATGCCAGTCCGCCGGATCAGGCGTCCTCGGTCAGAAGCCGGTCGAGGTGCCAGTCCCCGAACGGATCGGGATAGTGGCGCCACGACTTCGGTCGGGCCATCTCGTCCTCGGTGAGCAGTGCCCCCCGCAGTCCGGCCAGGATCTCCTCCGGATCGGCACCGCACACCAGCACGGTCATCGACGTGTGCCGGTCACCGTGCCGGTCACTCCATGCCAGATCGGCCATCGCGCGCCGTTCGGGGTCGACATAGGCGACCTCGCGCGACGTCATCGCCGCCAGCCACGGTCCCGCGTGGTCGACCCGCAGGCCACCGCCGGCCGATTCCAGCCACATGACCCGATCGGTCCTGTTGGCCAGCCAGAGCCGGCCCCGGCTGCGGACCACGCCTTCGAGCAGCAGGTCCACGGCGGCGTGGAGCCGCTCCGGATGGAAGGGGCGGCGTGCGGCGAACTCCACAAGCCTCACCGGGCCCATCGGCTCCAGGGGCGGCTGCCCGGCCAGCAGTGGCCCATGCGGGTTGTCGCTGCGGCCGCGGCGCGCGTCCGGCCGCAGACCTGACAGCGCCCGTTCCAACCGCTCGGGCCCGACGGTGATGCGGGCCTTGGGCGCCAGCCGCCGGGTGACGGCGAGGGTGTCGGGATGCGGGTCGGACAGCACGACGACGTCGGCGAACTCGACCTGCCCCACGAGCACCTGCGCCACCGTCCTGCCGTCGTCGAGTTCCTCCTCGCCGACCGCTCCGGGGAGCCAGGTCGGTGTGTGCACCGCAGTGACCACCGCGCTGAGCGCGACGTCGCGCGCACATGCCGACCGGGTCAGCGCGAAACACAAGTGCTCGGGCTCGGTCCACGGCGAGAGGCGGACGACGATGCGCTCGACGCCGGGCCGACGGTGCAGCGCACGCAGGTGGTCGAGCAGGTCGTTGCGCACCGTGCAGGCCACACAACAGTTCATGAGCTCGAGCACCGTGTCGGCGCTGACATGCACCCCGTTCTGCACCGTGACCGTCCGGCGGTGCACGACGTGTCCGTCGAACCAGTGCTCGACCAGGGCGGTGCCGGGCACGAGGAGGACGTGAGCGATCTCGTCGGTGTCGCACTGGCCAGCCACGACGATGACCGGGGTCCGCATACTTCCTCCTCTATCGGGAACGATTTTCATCAGGACGTTGTTCACGCTACAGTCGACGACACCAGTTGTCGAAAATCATTGTCATTAAGGAGGTGCCCCGTGTCCGCTCACTGCCAGGTGACCGGTCGCTCGCCGAGCTTCGGAAACACGGTGTCGCACTCCCACCGCCGCACCCGCCGGCGCTGGGACCCCAACATCCAGCGCAAGACCTACTACCTGCCCTCCGAGGGGCGCCGGGTCACGCTGCGCGTCAGCGCCAAGGGCATCAAGGTCATCGACCGGGACGGCATCGAGGCCGTGGTTGCCCGGTTGCGCCGGGAAGGCCAGAAGATCTGATGGCGCGCAACGAGATCCGCCCGCTGGTCAAGCTCAAGTCCACCGCGGGCACCGGCTACACCTACATCACCCGCAAGAACCGGCGCAACGATCCAGACCGCATCGTGCTGCGCAAGTACGACCCGGTGATCCGCAAGCACGTCGACTTCCGCGAGGAGCGCTGATGGCCAAGAAATCGAAGATCGCCGCCAACGACAAGCGGCGTGCGACCGTGGCCCGGTATGCCGAACGGCGGGCCGAACTCAAGGAGATCATCCGCCTGCCGTCCAGCTCGCCCGAAGCCCGCGCAGCCGCCCAGAGCGAGTTGAACCGTCAGCCCCGCGACGCCAGTCCGGTGCGGGTACGCAACCGCGATTCCGTCGACGGCCGCCCGCGCGGTCATCTGCGCAAGTTCGGGCTGTCCCGGGTGCGGGTGCGCGAACTGGCGCACGAAGGCCAGCTCCCCGGCGTGCGGAAGTCCAGCTGGTGAGGGGCAAGAAGCGCGACGCGCCGCCCGCCAAGAAGCGCCGCAATCTGCTCGACAGCCTGGACATCGAGCGCGTCGACTACAAGGACACCTCCACGCTGCGCCAGTTCATCTCCGAACGCGGCAAGATCCGCTCGCGCGCCGTCACGGGCGTGACGGTGCAGCAGCAGCGTCAGGTGGCCCTGGCGATCAAGACCGCGCGCGAGATGGCGCTGTTGCCCTACCCGGGCCAGAGCAACGGTCAGCGCTGAGCCTGACGGATCGGATCTTCGGCATTCTTCTGAAAAGTGCTTCTATGATCGCGATCTGAGCTGACTGTGCCGTCTCCCCGGGGAGAGCGTCAAAGGAGGACCACACGTGCGCTCCACCCTGACCATCGGAGAGTTCGCCACCCTGACGCGCCTGAGCGTGCGGACGCTACGCCGGTACCATGCCGCCGGCCTTCTCGAACCCGACACGGTGGATCCCTCGACCGGGTACCGGTACTACGCGCCCGAGCAGATCCCCACCGCCCAGGTCATCCACCAGTTGCGCCAGCTCGACGTCCCGCTTGCCGAGATCGGGACCATCCTCGCCACCGGTGACGCGCAGCAGCGTGCTGCGGTGGTCGAAGGACATCTGAGACGCCTCGAAGACGAGATGGACAGAACCCGGATGGCCGTCGTCTCGCTGCGGCGACTGCTGCATCCCGAACCGGTGGGACTGCCGATCGACGTACGGACGCTGCCGCAGCGCACCGTTGCCGGCATCACCGGTCATGTACGGCTCGCCGACTCGTTGGCGTGGTACGACGCGGCCATGGCGGAGCTGGATGGCGTCTTCGCCCCCGAGGAGCGCACCGGCCCGCCGGGTGGCCAGTTTTCCAACGAGCTGTTCGTCCAGGGCGCCGGGGCTCTGACGGTCTTCCGCCCGGTCCGAAATCCGCGTGCATCCGGACGCATCGAGGTCGTCGAGTTACCGGAGGTCGAGCTCGCCGTCACGGTTCACCCGGGGCCCCATGACGACATCGACGTCACCTACGGAAAGCTGGGATCCTGGGTGGTCGATCACGCGTTGACCGTCGCCGGCCCCATTCACGAGACCTACGTGGTGGGGCCGCGCGACACGCCCGAGCCCGCATCGTGGCGCACCGAGATCGGCTGGCCGGTGTTCCGGCTGTCTCGTCATGACTGATCAACGAAATCTGCTCCGCGGGCGAGATTTTCGTTGGCGCGAAGGTCCAGCAGGGTCTGCTCGAGCGTCGCGATCACGTCGTCGAAGCCGGCGCTGCCCAGCACGAGCCGGTGCGGTGGTGGCTGCTGCGCCATCGCCGCGATCACCGCACGCGCGCCACGCCGAGGGTCCCCGGGTTGGTGCCCGTCCTGCTCGACCATGACGGCGCGGACGCTCTCGAGCAGTGGGCGGTAGTCACTGACCGCCTCGGTGACCGGCTCTTCGGCGAACCCGGCGTACGCCTGGGTGCGAAACGCTCCGGGTTCGACGGCCAGCACGTTGATGCCCAGCGGAGCGACCTCCTCACGGAGCACCTCGGTGACCGCCTCGACCGCGGCTTTCGTTGCGCTGTAGTAGCCGAAGCCGGCCACCCCCGTCAGCCCCGCCACCGAGGACATGTTGACGATCCATCCGTTGCCGCGGCGGCGCATTTCCGGCAGTACGGCCCGGGTGACGGCGAGCACCGCGAAGAAGTTCAGCTCGAACATCGCCCGTACCTGCGCGTCGGCCATGCCTTCGATCGAGCCGTACCAGCCCCGGCCGGCATTGTTGACGAGCACATCGATACCGCCGAAGCGCTGGTGCGCCGCGTCGACGGCCGCGTGGATCTGTGCGGCGTCGGTGACGTCGAGCTCGACGACGTGGACGCGGCCGCCGTAGCCCTGCGCCCACTCCCGCAGCTCGGCGGGCCGTCGGGCGGTGAGCACCACCCGGTCGCCGGCCTCGAGCGCCGCCTCGGCGAAGGCCATCCCGAATCCACCCGGGGTGCCGCCGGTGATGAACCATCGTCGTGTCATGGCTCGATCACCAGCCGGCTGATTCGACCGCCCTCGAGGGTGAATCGGTAATGCAGGTCGGCGACGCCCCCGGGAAAGTCACCTTCGAGATGCTGCACGACGTCGAACGACGCCGCGGCGAGGGTGCTCGCACCGGTGAATTCTGTGGTGTAGGAGTAGGAGTCGCCCGAGCTGTTCAGCCACGCCTCGATCTCGGCGCCGCCGTGATGGTCACGGCCCTCATCGGTGACCACGGCGTCGGTGGTGAACGCCGCCAGGGCCCCGCCGGTGTCGCGGCGGGCGTGGGCGACGAGGTACGTGGTGATCGGTCCTGGCAGCTGATCCCAGCCGAT
The DNA here is from genome assembly GCF_017312405.1 of Mycobacterium sp. PO1. Classification (GTDB taxonomy): domain Bacteria; phylum Actinomycetota; class Actinomycetes; order Mycobacteriales; family Mycobacteriaceae; genus Mycobacterium. The sequence continues at coordinate 55,621 of NZ_BLTG01000011.1, read as the reverse complement.
GACGGTCGCTTCGGTGCTGTCTGATGTCATGCCCCCAGGCTGGGGTCTCCCGCAGGGAGAGAGTCAAGCACGACTTCGGGGCGCCAATGGCACGGGCGGCCACCGCGTGGGTGACCGCCCGTGTCACTCGATTCCGAACGCTGATCCAACCTAGCCCCCGTTGCGGACGCCTTCCTCGACCTTCTTGCCGAGTTCGGGGTCGACGTTCTTCCAGTACTCGAAGACCCGGGACAGCACCGGCTCCTTCACGCCTTCCGAGACGTGTCCGATGATGTTGTGCGCCAACCGCTCCCGGGCCGCATCATCGAGGACGTCGCGAACCATGGTGCCGGCCTGGCCGAAGTCGTCGTCGTCCTGGCGCAGCGCGTAGGCGGTCCGCACCATCTCACCGTCGGCCGCCCAGTGCACCTCGGCCGCCCGCTTGGGGTCGACCTCGGGCCCGCCCATCGAATTCGGCGTGTACACCGGATCGGTGGCGTTGCGGATCCGCATCGCGCCGTCCTTGCTGTAGGCACGCACCTCGGTGTGGGGTTCGTTGACCGGGATCTGCTTGTAGTTGACCCCGAGCCGCGCGCGGTGCGCGTCGGCGTAGGAGAACCCCCGCGCCAGCAGCATCTTGTCCGGGCTGAGCCCGGTGCCGGGCACGATGTTGTTCGGTTCGAACGCGGCCTGCTCGATCTGTGCGTGGTAGTCCACGACATTGCGGTTCAACGTCATCTTGCCGACCTCGTGCAGCGGATAGTCGCTGTGCGGCCACACCTTGGTCAGGTCGAAGGGATTGAACCGATACGTCTTGGCGTCCTCGAACGGCATGATCTGCACGTGCAGCGTCCAGGACGGGAAGTTGCCGTCCTCGATCGAGTTGTACAGATCGCGCTGGTGGTAGTCGGCGTCCTCGCCGGCCAGCCGGTCGGCGTCCTCCTGGGTGAGGAAGTCGATACCCTGGTCGGTCTTGAAGTGGTACTTGACCCAGAACAGCTCGTCCTTGTCGTTGATCCAGCTGTAGGTGTGGCTGGAGTAGCCGTTCATGTGCCGCCAGGTCTTCGGGATACCGCGGTCACCCATCAGCCAGGTGACCTGGTGCGCGGACTCCGGCGACAGCGTCCAGAAGTCCCACTGCATGTTGTGGTCACGCAGATTGTTCGCAGCCATCCGCTTCTGGCTGCGGATGAAGTTCTGGAACTTCATCGGGTCACGCACGAAGAACACCGGGGTGTTGTTGCCGACCATGTCGAAGTTGCCGTCGTCGGTGTAGAACTTCAGCGAGAATCCGCGCGGGTCACGCCAGGTGTCTGGGCTGCCGCGCTCTCCGGCCACGGTCGAGAACCGGGCCACCATCTCCGTCTTGGCGCCGGGCTGCAGGAACCGCGCCTTGGTGTAGGCGCTGACGTCCTGGGTGACCTCGAACTGGCCGAAGGCACCACCACCCTTTGCGTGGGGTTGGCGTTCCGGAATGCGCTCCCGGTTGAAGTTGGCCATCTGCTCGATCAGGTAGTGGTCCTGCAGCAGGATGGGCCCATCGGATCCGACGGTCAGTGAGTGCTCGACGCTGGGCGCGGGCGCGCCGCTGTCGGTCGTCGTGTACTTCTCGGCCATGCTCCCTCTTCTCCTCGAGACGTCGCGGCTACGGGGCTGTGCCACCGTCACGTCCTGTGGGGCGGGTACCCCCGCGGCGGGGTGCCTTTAACCCGGTGGCGATACTAATTTCCCGGCCGGCCCGGCGACGGTGAATCGCCCTGCCCGCCCGGTCCCGGAATCTCGATCACGGGGCCACCGGGGGCGAACGGTCCGGGGAAGCCGGGGCCGCGCTGGACGTCGCCGCGCGGGCCCATCGGGAACATCGGAGCGGCGGGCCGCAGCATCATGTGGTGGCCGCCGTCGCCGCGGGGTCCCTCGCCGACCTCCTTGCCGACGAAGAAGCCGGTGCCGAAGATGACCGCGACGATGATCACCGAGCCGGCGACGATGCCCACCCAGGCCGCGACCTTGTTGAGCCGGTTGTTGTCCGGTGCGGGCGCGTACTGCGGCTGCGCAGAGTGATAAACGGGCGGCTGTGGTGCCGCCGGCGGCGATGGCGGTGTCAGGACGGGGCCGGTCGCGGGCTCGGACGATTCTGGCGGCGGAGTCGATTCGCTCATGCCGTCGATCCTGCGCTCCGTTTCACAGCTGCGGATAGGTGGCGGCTGTGAATCAGCTATGAGGGCTTGAGCGGGTTCACCGCGTACTGGATCACCCGGTAGGGGGTGCCGCCGCGCGGCATGGTGTTCCACTGGCTGACGAACACCCGCACCGCATCCAGCGTCGAGGTCGGGGCGATGTACCCGCCGTAGGGCTGGGCGAGGCGGTTGTCCTGCGGTGGCGGCAGCACCTCGGCCGGGTCGGGCCAGGGCGCGGCGACGACGACCGTGGTCACCGGCGCCGTGCCCAGCCCGGTCGGGTCGTCGGCCACCCGGATCTCCATGTTGCCCGTGGTGGCGTTGAAGTAGGACAGCACGGTGCGGCCGTCGAGTTGGCGCACGCTCATCTCCCCCACCATGTCGTCCCACAGCGGCGCGGGCTCACCACCCCACTGCGCGCCGCTCCAGGCCTGCCATGTGTCGCGATCGGTGAACGAATCGGGGCCGGCGCGGTAGAGCTCGACGGGCCCGCTGCGGTCGAAGTTGTTGGCCACCAGATACACCCAGCCCCGTTCGGACTCGGCGGTGGGGATCGGATCGTAGTAGCCGCTGATCTGAGTCTGTCGGCCCTGCGCGTAGCCGGCGTCGCGTTCCGAACCCGGCACCGTCGGCCAGTCACCCCGGCCCGGGAGCGCCTTGACCAACCGGGAGCTCACCGGCCGCAGTGCCTCGGTGGTGGTCACCATGAGGTAGTTCTCGCGGTTGATCTCGATGACACCGGCGGGCAGCTGGGAGGTGCCCGCCGGGGTGGGGTCGGCCAGCAACGGGGTGGCGACCCCGGTGACACCGTCGTAGCGCACCCCGCCCCCGTCGTCGAGCGAGTCCCCCACCACGTGCAGCGCGACCGGTGAATACCAGCCGCCGTACCCGACGCCCTGTCCGGCGAAGCTGTCCCCGCAGACCTGCAGGATCCCGCTCGGGAACTCCAGGAACTCGCACAGGTCGGTCGCACCGATGCCGTAGTCGGCGGTCAGCGTTCCGGTCCCGGCGGCGGGGCCGATCCGCAGCACCTGACCGGGCAGCAGCGGCGGTAGCTCGACCGGTGTCGCTCCCGCCGTGGGCGCCGCGTGCCACATCAGCAGGGCCGAGAGCATCATCAGCAGGGCCGAGAGCATCCCGGCGGCGATGCGGTGGCGGCGCACGGCTGGATCAGAGCTTGGCGACCAGCAACTCGGCGATCTGAATGGTGTTCAGTGCAGCGCCTTTTCGCAGGTTGTCACCGGAGACGAACAATGCCAGGCCGCGACCGTCGGGCACACCCGGATCCTGGCGGATCCGGCCGACCAGCGACTCGTCCACCCCGGCCGCGGCCAGCGGCGTCGGCACGTCCACCATCGTCACCCCGGGCGCGGCGGAGAGGATCTCCGTGGCTCGCGCCACCGACAACGGTTGCGAGAATTCGACGTTCATCGACAGCGAGTGCCCGGTGTAGACCGGAACCCGCACGCAGGTGCCGGACACCGCCAGTTCCGGGATACCCAGGATCTTGCGGCTCTCGTTACGGAGTTTCTGGTCCTCGTCGGTCTCCCCGGAGCCGTCGTCGACGAGCGACCCGGCCAGCGGCAGGACGTTGAACGCGATCGGCGCGACGTACTTGTCGGGCGCCGGGAAGTCCACCGCGCGACCGTCGTGGACCAGCTCACGGCTGTCCGCGCCGACGGCGCTGACCTGACCGTACAGTTCTTCGACGCCGGCCAGACCGCTGCCCGAGACCGCCTGGTAGGTCGAGGCGATCATGCGGACCAGCCCTGCCTCGTCGTGCAGCGGCTTGAGCACCGGCATCGCGGCCATCGTCGTGCAGTTGGGGTTGGCGATGATGCCCTTGGGACGGTTTCCGGCATCGCGTTCGAAGTTGACCTCCGAGACGACCAGCGGCACGTCGGGATCCTTGCGCCACGCCGAGGAGTTGTCGACGACGACGGCTCCGGCGGCGGCGAACCGCGGTGCCTGCACGCGCGACATCGTCGCACCGGCGGAGAACAGCGCGACGTCCAGACCGGACGGATCAGCAGTCTCGGAATCCTCGACCACGATTTGCTCACCGCGGTACTCCAGTTTCTTGCCCGCCGAGCGCGCCGAGGCGAAGAAGCGCACCTCGTCGGCCGGGAAGTCGCGCTCCGCGAGCAGCGTGCGCATGACCTGGCCGACCTGGCCGGTCGCGCCGACCACACCGATGCTGACCATAGCTACCGCCCCGTTCCCGCGTAGACGACGGCTTCTTCGTCGCCGCCGAGGCCGAACGCCTCGTGCAGCGCCGCCACCGCGCGGTCCAGCTCGGCGTCCTTGATCAGCACCGAGATCCGGATCTCGGAGGTGGAGATCAACTCGATGTTGATGCCGGCGTTGGCCAGCGCCTCGCAGAACGTGGCGGTGACGCCGGGGTGCGACCGCATGCCGGCGCCGATCAGCGACACCTTGCCGATGTGGTCGTCGTAGAGGACCTTGGTGAACCCGATCTCGTCCTGCAGCGCGGTCAGCTTGGCCACCGCGCCCGGGCCGCTTTCCCGCGAGCAGGTGAAGGTCACGTCGGTCTTGCCATCCTCGACCTTGGAGATGTTCTGTAGCACCATGTCGATGTTGACGTCGGCGTCGGCGACGGCGCGGAACACCCTGGCGGCGTAGCCCGGGATGTCCGGCAACCCGACGACGGTCACCTTGGCCTCGCTGCGGTCGTGGGCGACTCCGGTCAGGATTGCGTCTTCCATGGGGATGTCCTCGATCGATCCTTTGACGATGGTGCCCGGCCGGTCGGTGTACGACGAGCGGACATGGATGGGCAGGTCGAAGCGGCGGGCGTACTCCACGCAGCGCAGCATCAGCACCTTGGCGCCGGCGGCGGCCATCTCCAGCATTTCCTCGAAGGAAACGGTGTCGAGCCGCCGGGCGTCGGACACGATGCGCGGGTCGGCGGTGAACACGCCGTCGACATCGGTGTAGATCTCGCACACGTCGGCCTTGAGCGCCGCGGCAACGGCGACGGCCGTGGTGTCGGAACCGCCACGACCCAGGGTGGTGACGTCCCGGGTGTCCTGGCTGACGCCCTGGAACCCGGCGACCAACACGATCTGACCGTCGTCGAGCGCGTCGCGCAGCCGGCTCGGGGTGACGTCGATGATCTTGGCGTTGCCGTGCGTCCCGGTGGTGATGACGCCGGCCTGCGAACCGGTGAACGACCGGGCCTGCGCGCCGAGGGACTCGATCGCCATCGCCACCAGTGCGTTCGAGATGCGCTCACCGGCGGTCAGCAGCATGTCGAGTTCGCGGGCCGGCGGCGCCGGCGACACCTGCTTGGCCAGGTCGAGAAGTTCGTCGGTGGTGTCGCCCATCGCCGAGACGACCACGACAACGTCGTTGCCGGCCTTCTTCGTCTCGACGATGCGCTCGGCCACACGGCGGATGCGATCGGCGTCAGCCACCGAGGATCCGCCGTACTTCTGTACGACGAGCGCCACAAGAAAACCTTTCCAGTTCGGGGGGAGATCACATAAAGGATAGAGGCACCCCCCACCTGCATTTCCACCGCCGGTCGGGGCCGGTAGCCTCCGTGCGGTGCCTGACGCGCCCTCCGATCGCACGGCCGACACCTCGGTTCCGGTGCAGCCGGCCATCGCCGCGCGCTGGAGTCCCCGCGCCTTCGATCCCACCGCCGAGCTGGGAAAAGAGGACCTCGTCGGGGTGCTGGAGGCGGCGCGCTGGGCACCGACCTGGGGCCGGCGGCAACCGGTGCGGTTCCTGGTCGGCCGACGGGCAGACGAGGTGTTCACCACACTTGCCGGGCTGCTGCGGCGCGGCAACAGCTACGCCACGGCCGCCAGCGCGCTGATCCTGGTGTGCGCCGACGACGGCGAGGACGACCGCACCGAGCGCTACGCCGCCGTCGATGCCGGCGCTGCGCTGGCCAATCTGTCGGTGGAAGCGGTCTCGCGGGGATTGATCGTGCACCCGATGGCCGGGTTCGACACCGAGGGCGCCTGCGCGGCCTTCGGACTGTCCGGGCAGCTGCGTCCACTGGTGGTGATCGCGGTGGGCCGCCTCGGTGACTACGCCGACGTGGCCCCGGAGATCGCCGAGCGTGACGGCCAGCCCCGCCGGCGCCTGCCCCTGGAGGACGTCGTCCTGAACTGGGCGCAGCTCTGACAAGCACCACCCGCCCGCCGGCCTGATCCGGAAAACCACCGGCTCGACCTGCGGGCATCGCTCACACTGCGATATGTTTCCTTGGGTGATACTTTGATTCACAACAAGAGACAAAGGGTGGTCGACATGCCGGAAGACCTGGCCACACTGGCCGAGTTGTGCACACAGTCTGAAACGAAATTCATCCTCGCGCTGTTCGTGGACCTGCGCGGGAAGCCCTGCGCCAAGCTGGTCCCGGTGGAGGCGGTCGACATGCTGGCCACCGAGGGCGTCGGGTTCGCGGGATACGCCGTGGGCGCGATGGGCCAGGAACCCAAGGACCCCGACCTGATGGCGATGCCCGACCCGGCATCGTTCACCCCGATCCCGTTCATCAAGGACGGCCTGGCGATCGTGCACTGCGACCCGTACGTCAACGGTGCGCCCTGGCCCTACGCCCCGCGGGTGATCCTCAAGTCGCTGATCGAGCAGTGCGCCGACGCCGGTTTCGAGCCGTGGGTGGGCGCCGAGGTCGAGTACTTTCTGCTGCGACGCGGCCAGGACGGCAGTGTGTCGGTCGCCGACGCGGCCGACACCGCCGCCCAGCCCTGCTACGACGCCCGCGGGGTGACCCGGATGTATGAGCACCTCACCGCGGTGTCGGCCGCGATGAACACCCTCGGCTGGTCGAACTACGCCAACGACCACGAGGACGGCAACGGCCAGTTCGAGCAGAACTTCAAGTTCGCCGAGGCGCTCACCACCGCCGACCGGGTCGTCACGCTGCGCTACCTGCTGTCGATGATCGCCGCCGAGCGCGGCATGATCGCCACCTTCATGCCCAAGCCGTTCGCCGACAAGACCGGCAGCGGGCTGCACCTGCACCTGTCGCTGACCAGCGGAGGCAACCCCGTCTTCCCGGCCGACCCCGCCGCCGAGGACCACCGCGGACTCGGGCTGTCGGAAACCGCCTACGGCTTCATCGGCGGCGTCCTCGACCACGCCTGCGCGTTGCAGGCCGTCGTCGCCCCCACCGTGAACTCCTACAAGCGCACCGGCGCCACCTCCACCTCGTCCGGCGCCTCCTGGGCACCGCGACTGCCCACCTACGGCGGCAACGACCGCACCCACTACATCCGGGTGCCGGACTGCGAACGCATCGAGCTGCGCGGCGGCGACGGATCGGCCAACCCCTATCTGGCGATCGCGGCGGCGCTGGGCGCCGGCATCGACGGCATCAAACGCAGCACCGATCCCGGCCCGGTGGGCGGCGGGAACGGCACCAAGGCACTGCCCCCGACCCTGCTGCACGCGGTGGAGGAATTCGAGGCCGACCCGGTGGTGAGCGGTGTGCTCGACGCCGCGGGAGACGGCGTCGCCGGTTACTTCGCCGGGGTCAAACGCGACGAATTCTTCGCCTACCACAGCGCGGTCAGCCCGTGGGAGATCGACAACTACCTGACCGCGTTCTGAGCGGCCCGAAACCAGAAGGGAATCAACACATGTGCGGGATCGTCGGGTTGCACCTGCGCAACCCCGAGCTCAACCCCCGACTCGGTGAACTGCTTACCGGCATGCTCTGCGAGATGGGTGAGCGCGGCAGCGACTCGGCCGGCGTCGCCGTCTACGGCGACCCGACCTGGTCGCCGCCCGGCCAGGGCTGCGTCTCGATCGCCGAACTCGCCCCCGGAACCACCGCCGACATCGCCGCGGTCACCGCTGCGGTCGCGGCCGAACTGGGTTCCGACGTCGACGGAGTCGCCGTCGACGACAGCTTCCTGCTGTCGGCTGCCGTGGAGTCCGAAAAGCTGCTGGCCGCTGTGCGGTCGGCGTACCCGCAGGCGCTGATCGCCGGATTCGGCGCGGACATGGCGGTGCTCAAGGGGGTCGGTCATCCCCGCGCACTGACCGATGCCTGGGGCCTGGCGAAGGCCCAGGGCTGGCAAGGTGTCGGGCACACCCGGATGGCCACCGAATCGGCGGTGACCCCGGCCGGTTGCCACCCCTACGCCGTCGGTTCCGGCCAATGCCTGGTGCACAACGGGTCGTTCGCCAACCACGCCACCGTCCGTCGCGAACTGCGCTCGGCCGGAATCGCTTTCGACAGCGAGAACGACACCGAGGTCGGTGCCAGGTTCATCGCCAAACAGCTCGCCGACGGACTCGACGTCCAGACCGCACTGAAGGCGCTGTGCGCGACGTTCGACGGTTTCTACACGCTGCTGGTGTCCAACCGCGATTCCTTCGCCGTGGTGCGCGACGCCATCGCCTGCAAGCCCGCGGTGATCGCCGAGACCGACGACTGGGTGGCGATGGGCAGCGAATACCGGGCACTGGCCGGGCTGCCCGGCGTCGAGAAGGCCCGTATCTGGGAACCCGAACCGGAGGTGGTGTACGCGTGGAGCAGATAGTGCCCGCAACACAGTTCGATCTGCGCAACACGCCGCTTCGCGACGTCAACGCCGCTCTGCACGCCCCCGAGCTGACCGGCGAGTTCGTCGTCAGGCATCCGGCCGGTGCGCACAACGTCGCCGTCGGCCTCGACGCACCCGTGACCGTCACCGTCGACGGGCACGTCGGCTACTACGCGGCGGGCATGAACCAGCGCGCCGACGTGGTGATCCACGGCAACGCCGGGACCGGGGTCGCCGAGAACATGATGAGCGGCACCGTATGGGTCAAGGGCGACGCCTCGCAGTCCGCCGGCGCCACCGCGCACGGCGGCCTGCTGGTCATCGAGGGCAATGCCGCGGCCCGCTGCGGCATCTCGATGAAAGGGGTCGACATCGTGGTCGGGGGCAGCGTCGGGCACATGAGCGCGTTCATGGCCCAGGCCGGGCGCCTCGTGGTCCGCGGCGACGCCGGAGAGGCGCTGGGCGACTCGATCTACGAGGCACGCCTGTACGTGCGCGGTGACGTCGCATCCCTCGGCGCGGACTGCATCGCCAAACCGATGGACCCCGAACATCATCGAGAACTCGCCGAGCTTCTCAAGGCCGCCGGATTCGACGACGACGACACCGCCGCCTACACCCGCTACGGGTCCGCGCGCACCCTGTATCACTTCCACGCCGACAACACGAGTGCCTACTGATGACGCCACAGAACCCGGATTCCCGCGCCCGACTGGGGTTGCGCGAATCGGCCACTTTCGACCGCACCACCATCGCGGCCATCCAGCGCGCCGCCGACACGGGCATCTACGACATCCGCGGCTGGGGCGCCAAAAGGGCGCTGCCCCATTTCGACGACCTGCTCTTCCTCGGCGCGTCGATGTCGCGCTACCCGCTGGAGGGCTACCGCGAACGTTGCGCCACCGACGTGGTGCTCGGCGATCGGTTCGCCAAACATCCACTGCACCTGGACATCCCGGTCACGATCGCCGGCATGAGCTTCGGCGCGCTGTCCGGACCGGCCAAGGAGGCGCTCGGACGCGGCGCCAGCGAGGTCGGCACATCCACCACGACCGGCGACGGCGGGATGACTCCCGAGGAACGCGGGCAGTCCAAGACGCTGGTCTACCAGTATCTGCCGTCCCGCTACGGGATGAACCCCGACGACCTGCGTAAGGCCGACGCCATCGAGATCGTGCTGGGCCAGGGCGCCAAACCCGGCGGCGGCGGAATGCTGTTGGGCCAGAAGATCTCCGAGCGCGTCGCGGCGATGCGGACCCTGCCGCAGGGCATCGACCAGCGCTCGGCGTGCCGGCACCCGGACTGGACCGGCCCCGACGACCTCACCATCAAGATCAACGAGCTGCGTGAGATCACCGACTGGGAGAAGCCCATCTACGTCAAGGTCGGCGCGTCGCGCGTCTACTACGACGTCAAGCTCGCCGTGCACGCCGGCGCCGACGTCGTCGTCGTCGACGGTATGCAGGGCGGCACCGCGGCCACCCAGGAGGTGTTCATCGAGCACGTCGGTATCCCGACGCTGGCCGCCATCCCCCAGGCCGTGCAGGCGCTGCAGGAACTCGGCGTGCACCGCCCCGCGGCCGGTGGCGCCGCAGACCGGAAAGGGGTGCAGCTCATCGTCTCCGGCGGCATCCGCAACGGGGCCGACGTCGCCAAGGCGCTGGCGCTGGGCGCCGACGCGGTGGCCATCGGCACCGCGGCGCTGATCGCGCTCGGCGACAACCACCCGCGTTACGCCGCCGACTACGAGAAGATCGGCAGCGCAGCCGGCTTCTACGACGACTACCAGGACGGCAACGATCCCGCGGGCATCAGCACGCAGGATCCCGAGCTGGCGGCCCGGCTGGACCCGGTCGCCGGCGGTCACCGGCTGGCGAACTATCTGCGGGTGCTGACGATGGAGGCGCAGACCATCGCGCGGGCCTGCGGTAAGGCCCACGTCTGCCACCTCGAACCCGACGACCTGGTCGCGGTCAACGTGGAGGCCGCCGCGATGGCCCGGGTTCCGCTGGCGGGGACCGACTGGATCCCGGGGGCGCAGCGGTGACCGAGACCGCGGACGTCGTCGTCATCGGCGGCGGTCTGGAAGGCTGCGCGGCGGCGTGGGCGCTGAGCCGGCGCGGCGTCACCGAGGTGGTGGTCGCCGAACGCGGCACCGTCGGCTCCGGGATGACGGGCAAGTCCAGCGGAATCGTGCGCTGCCACTACGGCGTCAGCTCGCTGGCCGCCATGGCCGCCGCGGGCTTGGAGGTGTTCGAGAACGCCCAGGATCTCTTCGGCACCGACATCGGGTTCCGGCAGACCGGCTACGTCGTCGGCGTCGCCGACGCCAACGTGGACGCGTTGCGCAAGAGCCTGGCCGCACAACGGTCCGTGGGAGTCGACACCGAGGAGATCGACCACGCCGAGGTGGCCCGCCTGTGGCCCTACGCCGATCTGACCCCGTTCGCGGCGTTCGGGTGGGAGTCCCGCGGCGGGTACGGCGACGCCTACCAGACCGCGCAGGCGTTCTCCGCCTCGGCGCGCAGCGCCGGAGCGCGGGTGCGCCAGGGCAGCCCGGCCGCCGGGTTGCTGGTCGACGGCGAGCGCGTCACCGGTGTGCGCCTGGCCGACGGCAGCGAGATCTCGGCCGGCACCGTGGTCGTCGCGACCGGGGTGTGGACCCGGCCGTTCCTGGCGCCCTACGGCATCGACATGCCGATCCGCGTGGTCCGCGAACAGATCGTGCTGATCGATCCCGGTATCGACAGCGCCGCTGTGAGCCGGCTTCCGGTGTTCTCCGATCTGGTGTCGCTGCAGTACGTGCGCCCCGAGGTGGGCGGGGAGATCCTGTTCGGCAACAGCGACCTCGCGCACACCGAGGACGCCGACCCCGACAGCTACCTCAACCGCGCCACCGAGGCGTTCGTCGACGTGACCGTGGACAAGGTCGGCACCCGCTTCCCCGGCTTCCCCGACGCGGCGATCTCGAGCAGCTACGCCGGCTGTTACGACGTCACACCGGACTGGAACCCGGTGATCTCCCCCGGCCCGTTGGACGGGCTGGTGATCGCTGCCGGCTTCAGCGGACACGGCTTCAAGATCGCGCCGGCGGTCGGCCGGCTGGTCGCCGACCTCGTGATCGACGGTCGCAGCAGCGACCCGCGCATCCCGGAATCGGACTTCCGCTTCTCCCGCTTCGCCGACGGCGAGCTGCTCACCACCCCCTACCCCTACGTCGGAGCGGGTGAGATGCGCTAGACATCTAGCTGTGGACTCCTCCGACGGCAACGACCCGCTTCGCGCAGAATCCGATTCGTTGCTTCGCGCAGAATCCGATTCGTTGCTTCGCAACAGGTCGGGCACGGCCCGGGACCGCGACCCCGCCGCCCCCGTCGACGAACTCGAGATCGAGGCGGCGATCGGACACAACGTCCGTCAGCTCCGTCTGCAGCAGGGGTTGACCGTCGCCGAGACCGCCGCGCGCGTCGGGATCTCCAAGGCGATGATGAGCAAGATCGAGAACGCCCAGACCTCGTGCAGCCTGTCCACCCTCGCGCTGCTCGCCAAGGGGTTCGATGTGCCGGTGACCAGCCTGTTCCGCGGCGCCGACGTGGAGCGGCCGGCCGCGTTCACCAAGTCCGGCACCGGCGCGCGCATCGTGCGGGAAGGCACCCGCGAGGGCCACGAGTACCAGCTGCTGGGCTCGCTGCGCGGGGAACACAAACGCCTCGAGTGCCTGCACGTCACGCTGTCGGAGAAGAGCCAGACCTACCCGTTGTTCCAGCACCCGGGCACCGAGTTCATCTACATGCTCGAAGGTGTCATGGACTACAGCCACAGCCGCACGGTCTACCGGCTGCATGCCGGCGACTCGTTGCAGCTCGACGGCGAGGGCGCGCACGGCCCCGTCGACCTGGTCGAGGTGCCGATCAGGTTTTTGTCGGTGATCGCGTTCCCCGACTCCCAGGTCTGACGGTTGCCGTTCAGACTGCAGCCAGCGCGGGAAAGTGCGAGTAGCGGGCACGCTGACCGCAGTCTCAACGGGGGTGAGACGCATTTGGGCATCTCGCAGCCCGGGAGTACAGTGAGTCGCGTGCAGCGGGTGCTCCTTCTCGGACGCCGCGACGGGGTCTGATCAGACCGGCTTCCCGTCGCGGGTGTTTCGCGATGCGCCGGTCGAAGTCCCCCAGACCTGAGAGCGCAACATCATGACCGAGAATTTCACCAGCACCGACGCGTTCGCGTCCGTCCGCACCATCAGCACCCCCGCCGGCGCACCCCATCCCGGCCAGCCCGCCTGGAACACCCAGCGCGGCTCGCAGATGCCCGTCGGCCGCTACCGCAGCTTCGACGAAGAAGTGGAGCCCATCCGGCTGCCCGACCGCACGTGGCCCGACAAGGTCATCGACACCGCGCCCATGTGGTGCGCGGTGGACCTGCGTGACGGCAACCAGGCGCTGATCGACCCGATGAGCCCGGCCCGCAAGCGCCGCATGTTCGACCTGCTGGTGCGCATGGGTTACAAGGAGGTCGAGGTCGGTTTCCCGTCGGCCAGCCAGACCGACTACGACTTCGTCCGCGAGATCATCACCGACGGCGCCATCCCCGACGACGTCACCATCCAGGTACTGACCCAGTGCCGCCCCGAACTGATCGAGCGCACCTTCCAGGCCTGCGCCGGCGCACCCCGGGCGATCGTGCACTTCTACAACTCGACGTCGATCCTGCAGCGCCGGGTGGTGTTTCGCGCCGACCGCGACGCGGTGAAGAAGATCGCCACCGACGGCGCCCGGCTGTGCGTCGAGGAAGCCAGGAAGTATCCCGAGACCGCCTGGCGCTTCGAGTACTCCCCGGAGTCCTACACCGGCACCGAACTGGAGTACGCGGTCGAGGTCTGCAACGCGGTGGCCGACATCGTGGCGCCGACGCCGGAGGTCCCGCTGATCGTCAATCTGCCTGCCACGGTGGAGATGGCCACGCCGAATGTCTACGCCGACTCGATCGAGTGGATGAACCGGCATCTGAGCCCGCGGGATTCGATCATCCTGAGCCTGCACCCGCACAACGACCGCGGCACCGCCGTCGCGGCGGCCGAACTGGGTTACGCCGCGGGCGCCGACCGCATCGAGGGCTGCCTGTTCGGCAACGGTGAGCGCACCGGCAACGTCTGCCTGGTCACACTGGGTCTCAACCTGTTCAGCCGCGGGGTGGACCCGCAGATCGACTTCTCCAACATCGACGAGATCCGCCGCACCGTCGAGTACTGCAACCAGCTGGGCGTGCACGAGCGTCACCCGTACGGCGGCGACCTGGTGTACACCGCGTTCTCCGGCAGCCACCAGGATGCGATCAACAAGGGCCTGGACGCGATGAAAGTGTCTGCCGACGAACAGGATTCGGACGTCGACGACATCCTGTGGCAGGTCCCGTACCTGCCGATCGACCCGAAGGATGTCGGGCGCACCTACGAGGCCGTCATCCGGGTCAACTCGCAGTCCGGCAAGGGCGGTGTCGCCTACATCATGAAGGCCGACCACGGGTTGGCGCTGCCCCGGCGGCTGCAGATCGAGTTCAGCCAGGCGATCCAGCAGATCACCGACGGGGAGGGCGGCGAGGTGTCGCCCAAGGTGATGTGGGATGCCTTCTACGAGGAGTACCTGGCGCCCATCACCCCGCTGGAGCGGATGCGCCAGAAGGTCGACGCCGCCGAGGTCGACGGTGGCACCGACACCATCACCGCGGTGGTCAAGATCGACGGGGTCGAGCGCGAGATCATCGGCGCCGGCAACGGTCCGCTGGCCGCGTTCTGTGACGCGCTCGGTGCGGTCGGCTTCGACATCAACGTGCTGGACTATTCCGAGCATGCGATGTCCTCGGGCGAGGAGGCGCAGGCCGCCGCCTACGTCGAAGCCTCGATCGGTGGCCGGACCGTGTGGGGCGTGGGCATCGCGACGTCCATCACGACGGCGTCGCTGCGCGCGGTGGTGTCGGCGGTCAACCGCGCCGCGCGGCTCGCGCAGGGCTGAGTGACACGGCAGCGGTGAGCACAACCGTCGTGCCGTTGGCACGGTCGCACTGGCTGTTCCAGTTGGTCGGCTCCAGCGTCGCGATCACCGCCGCGCTTCTGCTCGGGGGTGCTGCCGTCGCCGGGGTCACCGGTCTGGTGTACCTGCCGCTGGTGCTGGTCGCGCTGGCGATGTTCGGCACCGTGTTCGTCGCCGCCGTGCAGGCGCTGGCCACCGACGGCCTGGTGCTGGGTGAGCAGGGGTTCACCCACGCCGGGCGCGCCTACCGCTGGGCGGACGTCGCCGAGTTCACGCCGGTCGGATTCCTGGCGAAGTCGCATGTGCGGATCGTGTTCCGGCCCGGCGCTGAGCCGGGGTTTCGCTGCCGACTGGCCGAGCAGCTCGGCAGGGTCGGTTTCTTCGACCCGGTGACACACGTTCCCATCAGGGGTTACCGCACCGGCGGCGAGTCGCTGGCCTCGGTGCTGCGCCAGCGTCTGAACAGCCGATGACCCTCATCACAACGCCGTCACAACCCGGCGACCCTGCTCCGTCCCTCCCCCGGCCCGTGTTTAACTGACGCCGGCGCAGACAGCACCGACCACGGTTAAGGAGTAGCCGTCATGTGGAATACGTTCTGGGACTTCCTCTGGACCACGCTGGTCATCTTCGCGTTCATCGCGTACCTGATGATCCTGTTCAACATCCTGGTCGACCTGTTCTGGCGCGACCACAAGACCTCCGGCTGGGTCAAGGCGATCTGGGTGATCTTCCTGATCGTGCTGCCCTACCTGACGGCGCTGGTCTACCTGATCGCCCGCGGCAAGGGCATGGCCGAGCGGGCCCGCGAGCAGGCGATGGCAGCCAAGCGGGAGACCGACGACTACATCAAGAATGCCGCGGGCAGATCTCCGGCTCAGGAGATCGCCGACGCCAAGAACCTGCTGGAGACCGGCACGATCTCGCAGGCCGAATTCGACACGCTGAAGGCCAAGGCGCTGAGCTGAGAGCGGCCCTCAGAAGAGCGTGAACTGGTCGTCGACGGTGGTGGTGTCGGTGAACGCCTCGATGTCGGCGCCGCCGACCACCGTGTCCAGCAGGTCGATGAAGTCGGCGGTGCAGACCAGCGGCACACCGAGGCCGGCGGCCTGGTAGCCCTTGCCCTGCTCGGGGCTCGTCTCGTCACAGACGATCAGGGAGGTGTGCTGGTCGACCGTCTCGGTGTAGGCCAGACCGGCGTGCAGGATCCGTTCGAGGAGCTCCTCGTAGGTGCGGCCCTGCACCCCGGCGAGGCCGACGCGCATGCCCTGCACCAGCGGCCGTTGCGGCACGAAACGGCCGGGATTGGCGTACGGGCACGGTCGCCGCGCCGCCACCACCTTCAGCGGATGCAGCTCGTCATGGGTCACCCGCCCGTTGGGCCAGGATCGGCGCGTGACCGGGTGCACCGGTAGCCACACCCTGCGCTCCCGGGCGCGGACCAGCACCGGTTTGAGGATCTGTGCGAGCACCATCGCATCGTCCAGTGCGTCATGGGGGCGCATCTGGCTGATCCCCCAGTGCCGCGCCAGCGTCTCCAGGCGCAGGTTGGCCAGGCCGAGATCGAGCCGTCGGGCCAACTCGACGGTGCACATCACGTCCTCGACAGGCAGCTCGACGTCCACCAGCTCGGCCTCGGCCGCCAGGAACGAGTAGTCGAACCCGACGTTGTGGGCGACCAGCGTGCGCCCCCGCAGCACCTCGACGAGATCGGCCGCCACGTCACCGAACGTCGGCTGACCGGCCAGCATCTCGGCGGTCAACCCGTGCACGTGTGTGGGACCGGGGTCGACGCCGGGGTTCAGCAGGCTGTACAGGCTCTTCTCGACGTTGCCGTCGTCGCTGAGAGCCAGTGCCGCGACACTGACGATGCGCGCCTGACCGGGCCGGAAACCGGACGTCTCGACGTCCACCACAGCCCAGCCGGTTCCGGGCTGGTCGGCGGGTCTTCCCCACTCGCATCCACCGGTTGAGCTCACGTTTCGAGCATGGCACGCACCCCTGACAAGGCCTGCTCCATCAGCCGCGTGTCGGCGCTTCTTCTAAACTCCCCGGAATGGTCACCCCACGCGGTCGCGTCGCGCTGTCGGCCGGTGCCGCCGCGCGGTGGGCGTCGCGGATCACCGGCCGGGGCGCCGGCGCGATGATCGGCGGGTTGGTCGCGATGACGCTGGACCGATCCATCCTGGGCCAGCTCGGCCAGGGCCGGCGCACCGTCGTCATCACCGGTACCAACGGCAAGTCCACGACCACGCGGATGACGGCCGCCGCGCTGGCCACGATGGGCGACGTCGCCACCAACGCCGAGGGCGCGAACATGGACGCCGGGCTGGTCGCCGCGCTCGCCGCGGCCCCGACGGCGTCGCTGGCCGCGCTCGAGGTCGACGAGATGCACGTCCCGCACGTGTCGGATGCGGTGTCCCCCGCAGTGCTGGTGCTGCTGAACCTGTCCCGCGACCAACTCGACCGGGTGGGCGAGATCAACCACATCGAACGCACGCTGCGCGCCGGCCTGGCCCGCCACCCGGGCGCAGTGGTCGTCGCCAACTGCGACGACGTGCTGATGACGTCGGCCGCCTACGACAGCCCGAACGTGGTGTGGGTGGCCGCCGGCGGCGGGTGGGCGGGTGATTCGGTGAGCTGTCCCCGCTCGGGGGAGATCATCGTCCGCGAGCAGGCGCACTGGTATTCCACCGGGTGCGACTTCAAGCGGCCTACCCCGCACTGGTGGTTCGACGACACCCACATCCACGGCCCCGACGGCCTGTCCTTGCCGATGACGCTGACGCTGCCGGGCGCGGTGAACCGCGGCAACGCCACCCAGGCGGTCGCCGCGGCGGTCGCCCTGGGCGCCGATCCCGCCGCCGCGGTGGCCGCCGCGTCCGCCGTCGACGAGGTCGCGGGCCGGTACCGGACGGTGCGTGTGGGCGCACACACGGCCCGGGTGCTGCTGGCCAAGAATCCCGCCGGTTGGCAGGAGGCGCTGTCGATGGTCGACCGCGACGCGGCGGGGGTGGTGATCGCGGTCAACGGCCAGGTCCCCGACGGGGAGGACCTGTCGTGGCTGTGGGACGTGCGGTTCGAGCATTTCGAGTCGACGGCCGTGGTGGCCGCCGGCGAGCGCGGCACCGATCTGGCGGTGCGCCTCGGTTACGCCGGCGTCGAGCACACCCTGGTGCACGACACGATGCGGGCGATCGAGTCGTGCCCGCCCGGGCACGTCGAGGTGTTGGCCAACTACACGGCGTTCCTCCAGTTGAACCGGCGGTTGCCATGACCGAGTCGGCGGTGCGGATCGGGCTGGTGCTGCCCGACGTGATGGGCACCTATGGGGACAGCGGCAACTCGGTGGTGCTGCGGGAACGTCTGCGGCTGCGCGGAATCGCCGCCGAAATCGTGGAGATCACCCTCGACGACCCGGTGCCTGCCGAGCTCGACCTCTACACCCTCGGCGGCGCCGAAGACTACGCCCAGCGGCTGGCCACCAAGCATCTGATCCGCTATCCCGGCCTGCAGCAAGCGGTTTCGCGCGGGGCCCCGGTGCTCGCGATCTGTGCGGCCATCCAGGTCCTGGGCCATTGGTACGAGACGTCGGCCGGGGAACGCGTCGACGGCGTCGGTGTCCTGGACGTCACCACGTCTCCGCAGCCCGAACGCACCATCGGCGAAGTGGCTGCGACACCGCTGATCGACGCGCTCAGCGAGCCGCTGACCGGGTTCGAGAACCACCGCGGCGGAACAGTTCTCGGGCCGCAGGCCCGACCGCTGGCTGCGGTGTCCAAAGGCGCGGGCAACCGCGCCGGTGACGGCATCGACGGTGCGGTGCAGGGCAGCGTGATCGCCACCTACCTGCACGGCTGCTGCCTGGCGCGCAATCCCGAACTGGCCGACCATCTGCTGGCCGAGGTGGTCGGCCCGCTGACTCCGCTGGAGCTACCGGAGGTGGCGCAGCTGCGTCGGGAACGCCTCGCCGCGCCCCGGCGGGTGTAGCCGCGGATCAGGCCGCTGTCAGCCGGACGAACCTCTGCAGGTCGGTGACGTCGAACCGGCAGCCCCGATTCAGCAACGCCTTCTCGACCCGGTCGAGCCACTCTTTCGGCCGCTGCTCGGCGATCACCCGGATGACGATCCAGCCCAGTTCGTCGAGCATGCGCAACCGCTCGATGTCCTTGACGTATTGCCTGCGGTCCTTGCGGTGATGGTCGCCGTCGTATTCGACAGCCACCCCGTAGTCGGGCCAAGCCAAATCCAGGAACGCGACCGGCCGTGATCCGACCACCACGGGGTGTTGGGTGTGCGGCCGGGGAAAGCCACAGTCCGTCAACCAGAGTCGAATCCGGCTCTCGCGCGGCGAGGCGGCTCCGCCGTCGACGAGCGGCAGCAGTTGCCGCAGCTGGGTCAACCCGCGGGCGCGCGGTCTGCGCTCGGCCAGCTTCAGCACCTCGGCGACGTCGAACCACTGATTCCACATCAGTGCGTCGAGGCGGGCCAAGGCCTCCGTTCGGTCGAGGTGCCGCCCGAGGTCATAGGCGGTGCGTATCCGCGTGGTGACCGGCAGACCGGCGCGGTGAGTGGTCTCGTGATCGGCGATCTGCTCGGCGCGGGGAACGAGACCGGGCTGGGGCAGGCACTTGACGCCGGAGATCTCGACCGGCTGTTCCGCGTCGACCCATGGCGCGCCATGCAAAGCCGAGGCGGCGACGCCGGCCACGACACCCCTGCGTCCCGTGGCCAGCCAGGCCCCGATGGTGCGGTCGCGCAGTGTCACCTCCGCACCCCTGCGGACATACACGCCGCGATACAAGGGCGCGTAGGACCGCTGCAGTTCGTGGCGCGTGACCACCCCGGCCTTGACGGCTTCGCCGCCGAGGATGACTTTCCCCATGGACAGAGGGTGGCAAGCCCCACCGACAAGCCCACGAGATCCGAGTTTTGCAGGCATCGCCCGAGTGGGGCTCTGCAAAAGTCGGATCTCGCCGCGGCGAGCCGCGAATCAAGCCACCGCGGCGAGCCGCGAATCAAGCCACCGCGGCGAGCCGCGAATCAGGCAAGCGCGCGGCGGCCGGCCAGCGCGCGTCCCAGCGTGAGCTCGTCGGCGAACTCCAGATCCCCGCCCATGGGCAGGCCCGACGCGATACGCGTGACGGCCAGTCCGGGAATGTCGCGCAACATCCGCACCAGGTAGGTCGCCGTGGCCTCCCCCTCGGTGTTCGGATCGGTCGCGATGATCACCTCGGCGACGTCGACACCGTCGACACGCTCACCGAGGCGGTTGAGCAGCTCGCGGATCCGCAGCTGATCGGGTCCGATGCCCGACAGCGGGTCCAGCGCCCCGCCCAGCACGTGGTAGCGCCCCCGGAACTCCCGGGTGCGTTCCACCGCCTGCACGTCCTTGGGCTCCTCGACGACGCACACCAGCGACGCGTCGCGGCGCGGATCGCTGCAGATTCGACACCGTTCCTCGTCGCTGACGTTGCCGCACACCTCGCAGAACGTCACCCCGTCGCGGATCTTGCCGAGCACCGCGGTGAGCCGGTCGATGTCAGGCGGTTCGACCGACAGCAGATGAAACGCGATCCGCTGGGCGCTCTTGGGCCCGATACCGGGCAGTTTGCCCAGCTCGTCGATCAGATCCTGGACGGGTCCTTCGAACATCTACGGGGACGTCACATGCCTGGCAGGCCGAGCCCGCCCATCCCGCCGGCCAACGGTCCGAGCCGGTCGTGCGCGAGGATCGTCACCTGCTTGGCGGCGTCGCCGATCGCCCCGACGATCAGGTCCTGCAGCGTGTCGACGTCGGAGGGGTCGACGACCTTGGGATCGATGGACACGGCCACCACCTCGCCGCTGCCGCGCATGGTGACCTGGACCAGACCGCCGCCGGCCTGGCCGTGGACCTCGGCGGTGGCGAGTGCCTCCTGGGCCTCCATCAGCTGCTGCTGCACCTGCTGCGCCTGCGCGAGGAGTGCGGACATATCGGGTTGGCCCTGGCCCTCAGGTTGCATGGTTCATCCTCTTGGTCCTGTTGCACAGTTGCACGTTTGATTGCATAACTGTCTCGACTTGGTTGCGCTCGCCCAGAAGCGACGCTTCGGCCTTTCAGCCTAGTCTCCATGCGGGCTACCGTGGCGCGGTGCACGTACCAGCAACTCTGCGTGTCGGTGCGCGGATGGCCTCGGCTTTGGCGGCCGCACTACTCGTCGCCGCGTCGACGCTGGCCAGCCCCGCGCAAGCCGCACCCACCAGCATCGCCGGCATGATCGTCTTCCTCGATCCGGGCCACCAGGGCACCAACGACGCGGCCACGCTCAGCAGACAGGTTCCCACCGGACGTGGCGGCACGAAGGACTGCCAGGCCAGCGGCAGCGCGACCGACGACGGCTATCCCGAGCACACCTTCAATTGGGACACCACGCTGCGGATCCGCCAGGCGCTGACCGCGCTGGGCGTGCGCACCGCGATGTCCCGCGGCGACGACAGCGGTCCGGGCCCGTGCGTCGACGAGCGGGCGGCGCTGGCCAACTCCATCCAGCCCAACGCCATCGTGTCGATCCACGCCGACGGCGGGCCGGCGACCGGCCGCGGGTTCCACGTGCTGTACTCGTCGCCGCCACTGAACCAGGCGCAGGCAGGGCCCGCGGTGCAGTTCGCGCGCACGATGCGCGACACCTTGGCCGGCTCGGGCATTCCCCCGGCGACCTACATCGGATCCTCGGGGCTGAACCCGCGTTCCGACATCGCCGGGCTCAACCTGGCCCAGTACCCGTCGATCCTCGTCGAACTCGGCAACATGAAGAACCCCGCCGACTCGGCGCTGATGAAGACACCCGAGGGGCGGCAGAAGTACGCCGAGGCGGTCGTGCGCGGCATCGCCGCGTTCCTGGCCGCCCAGCGGGGCTGAGCCGGGCCCGGGTCACTCGGCGTCGACGCCGGTGCCCTCCAGGCCCACGGTGCCCTCGACCTCCCGTTTGAGGTTGCCGAGCACCTCGGCCTGGATCCGGCGCAAACCGATCGGCGCGAAGATCTTCTCGAAGAAGCCGCCGATGCCACCCGCCCCGGTCCAGGACGTCTTCACCGTGACCGACGAGCCGGGACCGGCCGGGGCGACGGTCCAGTTGGTCACCATCGACGAGTTGGCGTCTTTCTCGATGACGGTGCGGCCGGCGACGTCGACGGTGGCCTTCACCTGGCGGGACCGCGACTTGGTGGCCTGCAGCGTCCACTCCGCGACGGTGCCCGCTCCCTGGCCGCCCTCGAGTACCCGGTAGCCGCTGTAGTGCGAGGACAGGATCTTCGGACGCATCGCCTCGTAGTCGGCGACAGCGCCGAGCACCGTCGCCGGGTCGGCGTCGATCAAGTCCGTGCTGGTCGCGCTGACCTGTGCCATCAGTGAGAACTCCTTGTCAAAGCCCGGTGCGGTCGCATCGGTTGCCACCGCGGACTAGCGTATATGTGTGTCTGTTGCCCCGACCGACGCACGGGCTGCTCACGCGCTCGGCGTGCAGCGGCTCCTCGAGAGCTATCGCGCCATCCCCGCCGACGCGACGGTGCGGCTCGCCAAACCGACCTCCAACCTGTTCCGCACCCGCGCCAAGACCTCCGCGCCGGGCCTGGACACCTCCGGGTTGACCGGCGTCATCTCCGTCGACCCCGAGCAGCGCACCGCCGACGTCGAGGGCATGTGCACCTACGAGGATCTCGTCGCCGCCACACTGCCGCACGGGCTGTCACCACTGGTGGTGCCGCAGCTCAAGACCATCACGCTCGGTGGCGCAGTCACCGGTCTGGGCATCGAGTCGGCATCGTTCCGCAACGGCCTGCCGCACGAGTCGGTGCTCGAGATGGACATCCTCACCGGCACCGGCGAGGTGGTGCGCGCATCTGCCGACGAGAACCCCGACCTGTTCCGTTCGTTCCCCAATTCTTATGGCACCTTGGGCTATTCGGTGCGATTGAGGATCGAGCTGGAACCGGTCAAACCGTTTGTCGCGCTGCGCCATCTGCGGTTCGACTCGCTGGATGCACTCATCGAGACCATGGACCGGATCGTCGAAACCGGTGGACTGGACGGCGTTCGGGTGGATTACGTCGACGCCGTGGTGTTCAGCGCCGAGGAAAGCTATCTGTGCCTGGGTGTGCAGACTGCGACGCCCGGCCCCGTCAGTGACTACACCGGCGCCGACATCTACTACCGGTCCATCCAGCATGCGGCGGGCGAGAAGCATGACCGGCTCACCATTCACGACTACCTGTGGCGCTGGGACACCGACTGGTTCTGGTGCTCCCGGGCGTTCGGTGCGCAGAACCCGCGGATCCGCCGCTGGTGGCCGCGCCGGTTGAGGCGGAGCAGCTTCTACTGGAAGCTCATCGGCTACGACCAGCGCTTCGACATCGCCGATCGGATCGAGAAACGAAACGGCAGGCCGCCCCGCGAACGGGTGGTCCAGGACGTCGAGGTGCCGATCGAGCGCACCGTGGAGTTCCTGACCTGGTTCCTCGAAACCGTGCCGATCGAGCCGATCTGGCTGTGCCCGTTGCGGCTTCGTGACGATCGCAGCTGGCCGCTGTACCCGATCCGGCCGCACCACAGCTATGTCAACGTCGGATTCTGGTCCTCGGTGCCTATCGGGCCCGAGCCCGGGTACACCAACAAGATGATCGAACGGAAGGTCAGCGACCTCGACGGCCACAAGTCGCTGTACTCTGACGCGTTCTATGCCGCCGACGAGTTCGCCGCGCTCTACGGCGGTGAGACCTACATGACGGTGAAGAAGGCTTACGACCCGGATTCCCGGTTTCTCGATCTGTACGCGAAGGCGGTGCGAAGACAATGACCACGTTTCGGGAACACACCACGCAGGGCCACGACGATGACCGAAAGCTGACCCTGGCCGAGATCCTCGAGATCTTCGCCGCGGGTCGGCTGCCGCTGAGGTTCACCGCGTACGACGGGAGCAGCGCCGGTCCCGAGGACGCGTCCGTAGGGCTGGATCTGCGCACGCCGCGCGGCACCACCTACCTGGCGACCGCCCCGGGTGATCTGGGTTTGGCGCGCGCCTACATCTCGGGTGATCTGGAGTTGCACGGTGTGCATCCCGGTGACCCCTACGAACTTCTCACCGCACTGGTGGAGAAACTGGCCTTCAAACGGCCGCCGGCCCGCGTGCTGGCGCAGATCATCCGTTCGATCGGCATCGAGCATCTGCGGCCCATCTCCCCGCCGCCGCAGGAGGCGCTGCCGCGCTGGCGCCGCATCGCAGAAGGTTTGCGGCACAGCAAGACCCGCGATGCCGACGCCATCCACCACCATTACGACGTGTCCAACAGGTTCTACGAAATGGTGCTGGGCCCGTCGATGACCTACACCTGTGCCTGCTACCCGCGTCCGGACGCATCGCTGGAGGAGGCGCAGGACAACAAGTACCGGTTGGTGTTCGAGAAGTTGCGTCTGCGCCCGGGTGACCGGCTGCTGGACGTGGGATGCGGCTGGGGCGGCATGGTGCGCTACGCCGCCCGCCACGGCGTGAAGGCCATCGGGGTGACGCTGTCGGCCCAGCAGGCGGAGTGGGCTCAGAAGGCCATCGCCGAAGAAGGCCTGGGCGATCTGGCCGAGGTGCGCCACAGCGACTACCGCGACGTGCACGAGTCGCAGTTCGACGCGGTGTCCTCGATCGGGTTGACCGAGCACATCGGGGTGGCGAACTACCCGAGCTACTTCCGGTTCCTGCAGTCCAAGCTCCGCACGGGCGGATTGCTGCTCAACCACTGCATCACGCGCCACGACAACCGGCACGGCCCCGCCGCCGGCAGCTTCATCGACCGTTACGTGTTCCCCGATGGGGAGCTCACCGGATCCGGGCGCATCATCACCGAGATCCAGGACGTCGGCATGGAGGTGGTGCACGAGGAGAACCTGCGCCACCACTACGCGATGACGCTGCGTGACTGGTGCGCCAACCTGGTGGCGAACTGGGACGACGCGGTCGCCGAGGTCGGGATCGCCACGGCGAAGGTGTGGGGTCTCTACATGGCGGGCTCGCGGGTGGGATTCGAGCAGAACGCGATCCAGTTGCACCAGGTGCTCGCGGTCAAACTCGACGCGCACGGTCACGACGGCGGTCTTCCATTGCGCCCCTGGTGGGCCGCCTGACGTTCTAGGCTGATCCCGTGATCCGCTTCCTGCTGCGTGTCGCAGTGTTCCTGGGTTCGTCGGCGATCGGGCTGGTGGTGGCGTCCCTGGTGGTACCGGGAGTGCGATTGTCGGCGTGGGGGTTCGTCGCCGCAGTGGTGGTCTTCACGGTGGCGCAGGCGTTGCTGTCGCCGCTGTTCCTGAAGATGGCCACCAAGTACGCCTCGGCGTTCCTCGGCGGAATCGGCCTGGTCTCGACGTTCGTCGCGTTGCTGCTCGCGTCGCTGCTGTCGAATGGCTTGAGCATCAGCGGTATCGGTTCGTGGGTCGGCGCCACGGTGGTGGTGTGGCTGGTCACCGCGGTGGCCACGCTGGTGCTGCCGATGCTGGTGCTGCCGGAAAAGAGCTAGCTCCCGGAAGGCGGGGCGGTCCGGCGCCCAGCGCCACCCGTCGGCGGGCTGAGGAGCGCGCGCACAGCGTTGCGGGAACCGAACGGGCGAAGCATGCCGCTGGCAGGCCGGGTCCTCACGTTCAGCGGCCACCAGAACCAGCGGCCCAGGATCGCCGCGATCGACGGTGTCATGAACGACCGTACGATCAGGGTGTCGAACAGCAGACCCAACCCGATGGTGGTGCCGATCTGGCCCAGCACCAGCAGGTCGCTGAAGATGAACGACGACATCGTGGCGGCGAACACCAGTCCGGCAGCGGTGACAACGCCCCCTGTGCCGGCCATCGCGCGGATGATGCCGGTGTTCAGTCCGGCCCCGATCTCTTCCTTGAAACGGGATATCAGCAGCAGGTTGTAGTCGGCTCCCACCGCCAACAGCAGGATGATGGCCAGGGCGAGCACGATCCAGTACAGCTGGATCCCGAAGATGTACTGCCACACCAACACCGACAGCCCGAACGACGCGCCCAGCGAGAGCGCCACCGTTCCGACGATCACGATGGCCGCCACCAGGCTTCGGGTGATGAACATCATGATCAGCAGGATGAGGGCCAGCGCCGCCATCGCGGCGATCAGCAGGTCGTACTTCGCGCCGTCCTGGATGTCCTTGTAGGTCGACGCGGTGCCCGCGACGTAGATCTTGGCGTCCGACAGGGGTGTTGCCTTGATGGCGTCGAACGCCGAGTTCTTGATGGCGTCGATGTGGGAGATGCCCTCGGGCGTCGCCGGCGTGCCCTCGTGGGTGATGATCATCCGGGCGGCCTTGCCGTCGGGTGAGAGGAACAGCTTCAGGCCGCGCTTGAAGTCGGGATTGTCGAACGCTTCGGGCGGCAGATAGAACGAGTCGTCGTTCTTGGCCTCGTCGAAGGCCTGGCCCATTGCCGTGGCGTTCTTCAGGGCCTCCTCGCTCTGGTCGTTGGTCCCCGTCGTGGTGGCGTAGTTGGACAGCGTCAGATCCCGGTTGCGCTCCTGGATCGCGATCTGCGGCGGCAACAACGCCAGCAGCTGCGGCTGGAGCGCATCGAGCTTGTCCAGGCTCGCTGTGATCGAGGCGAATTGGTCGCTGAGACTGCTGATTCCGTCGATGGAGTCGAACACCGACCGCAACGCCGCGCACATCGGGATGTCGAAACAGTGTGGTTCCCAATAGAAATAATTGCGGATGGGCCGGAACTGATCGTCGAAATTGGCGATCTTGTCCCGGAGGTCTTCGACGATCGTGACGGTGTCGTGAAAAGCCTCGGTCTGTTCGTGGGTGGCCGCGGCGCTTGCCTGCTGCAGCGCCAGTTGCTGTTTGAGGATGTCGATGGTGTTGGTGATCTCGTTGGCCTGCTTGAGCAGGTCCTCACCGCGGGCCTGCTGGTAGCTGAGATTCATGATCTGGCTGGCGCTCTGCGCGCTGATCTGGAACGGGATGGAGCTGTGGCTGATCGGGGTACCCAGCGGCCGGGTGATCGACTGCACCAGGGAGATGCCCTGGGTGTGCAGCACCGCCTTCGCCACCCGTTCCAGTACCAACATGTCCGCCGGGTTGCGCATGTCGTGATCGGATTCGATCATCAACAGTTCCGGGTTGAGCCGGGCCTCGGAGAAATGGCGTTCCGCGGCCGCATATCCGACGACGGCGGGCGCGTAGTCGGGCAGGTAGGGCCGGGCGTCGTAACTGGTCTTATATCCGGGCAGGGCCAGCAGACCGATCAGCGCGATCGCGCACGACACGACGAGGATGGGCCCCGGCCACCGCACGATCGCGGTGCCGATCCGGCGCCAACCCGCCCTTCGCACAGTGCGTTTGGGCTCCAGGAGTCCGAAGCGGCCGGCTATCAGCAGGACGGCCGGCCCCAGGGTGAGGGCAGCAGCCAGGGTCACGAGCACACCGAGGGCGGCGGGGATGCCCAACGTCTGGAAGTACGGCAGCCGGGTGAATGCCAGGCAGGCCACCGCCCCGGCGATGGTCAGACCGGAGCCGACGATGACGTGTACGGTCCCGCGGAACATGTCGTGGTAGGCGGAGATCCGGTCGAGTCCTCTGCCGCGGGCCTCGTGGTAGCGCCCGACGACGAAGATCGCGTAGTCGGTGCCGGCGGCGATGGCCAGCAGGGTCAGCAGGTTCGTCGAGTACGTCGACAGGCCGATGACACCCCAGTGCGCCAGCGTCGAGACGACACCGCGAGCCGCAGCGAGCTCGATGAGAACGGTGACCAGCATGATCAGAGTCGTCGTCACCGAGCGGTAGACGATCAGCAGCATGACCGCGATGACCAGGAAGGTGATGGCGGTGACCTTGTGGGTGCCTGCGCTGCCCACCTCGAAGTTGTCGGCGATCAGCGGTGCCGCGCCGGTGACGTAGACGTCGAGCCCGGGTGGCGGCGGCATGTCGGCGACGATGTCGCGGACGGCGTCGACGGACTGGTTGGCCAGGGCCTCGCCCTGGTTGCCGGCCAGGTAGAGCTGCACCAGAGCGGCCTTGCCATCCTTGGACTGCGAACCTCCCGCGGTCAGTGGATCGCCCCAGAAGTCCTGGATGTGCTCGACATGGGTGGTGTCCTGCTCGAGCCGCTCGACCAGCGTGTCGTAGTACCGGTGAGCCTGCGCGCCGAGCGGCCGGTCGCTTTCGAGGACGATCATCGCCGCACTGTCGGAGTCGAATTCGTCGAAGACCTGGCCGATGTGGCGCATCGCCTCGATCGACGGCGAGTCGGCCGCGTTGAGCGGCACCGATCGTGCCGCGCCGACCACCTCGAGTTGCGGCGAGACGATGTTGGACACCGCGGCGACGGCGATCCAGAGAAGCAGGATCGGTACGGCGAGACGCCGGATGACGCGGGCGGGCCGCGAGCCCTCGACGGCGTCCTCGACCCGATGCTCGCTCACGCGGTCTTGTCCAGGCAAGAGATGTAGCCGTTCACGTTGGAGGTCGACCTTTCGTCCTTGACGACGTCATTGACGGTGATGCGGCAGCCGATGGTGGCGCCGTCCCCCTGGGCACGCAGGTCGGCGTAGAGGGTCGGCTCATCGGTGGTCAGTGTGTGCGACCACGGCAGCGGCGCGTCGTCGACGCGTTGCGGCTGCGCGTTCTCGTCCAGGTAGTTGATGGTGGCCACGCTGCCCGGCGAACCGAACACCTCCAACAGCACCCGTTTGGGGTTGTAGCCGGTGTTCTCCAGCGCTTCGCCGCCGGGCTTGGACACCACATTGTCGGAGCCGAAGATGCCGTGCAGCCGGTAGATGCTGAATCCGACAACAGCCACGACGGCGACGGCCACGATGACCGTCCAATAGCGTTTCGCCACGGCGCCGACCGAAAAGTTGCTCACCCCAAAGCCTTTCGATGACCAAGCCAGCACCGCCTCGCACACCCTAGGGCCATCGCCCGCCTGAGTGGACCCTGAGCGTACGGTACGGTACCGTACTGCCGACCGCAACTGCTGCGGTGACGACATGCGAGGTGCTGTGAGCTGGACAGACCGCGAAGTCGAGCTGCTCACGATCACACTCGACCTGCTGCGACAACACGGCTACGACCGACTCTCGGTCGAGGCTGTCGCGGTCCAGGCGAAAGCCAGCAAGTCGACCGTGTATCGCCGGTGGCCGACCAAAGCCGATCTGGTTCTGGCGGCATTCATCGAGGGCACCCGCGTGTCGGCTGTCCCTCCCCGCACCGGGTCGCTGCGCGGTGACCTGTTGGCGATGGGCGCCGGTGTCTGCAACCACGCCCGCGAGCACGGCGCCACCATGCGCGCGGTGCTTAACGAGATGTCGCACAACCCGCGGCTGAGCGAGGCGATGCAGAAGGAATTCGTCCACCAGCGCAAGCTCGTGATCGAAGAGGTTCTCGCCGAGGCAATCGAGCGCGGGGAGATCGACGCTCCGATCGACGACGAGATCTTCGATCTGATGCCGGGCTATCTGGTGTTCCGGTCCCTGATCTCCGGGCGGGCGCCGACGCAGGAGACCGTACGCATACTGGTCGACCAGGTCCTGCTCCCCAGCCTCGGGTTCACCGGGCAGAGCTGAACTAGGCGCCGTCGATGCGCCGCGCGCCCAGTTCGCTCTGCAGAAGTTCCAGCGCGGCTTCCTCCGGGTCGCGGCGCGGAACATGCGGGTCGGCGTTGCCCGCTTCGGCCAGCATGCTTTCTTCGTCGTCCTCGGGCACGGGTTCGGGTGGCGGAGGTTCGGGGACGCGCCGCCGGGGTGCGGCCGGCTCGGTCGCGGGGGCGCTGGGCCGAGGCGCGGCCGGTTCGGGCGCGGCCGCCGGGGCGGCCCCCGCTTCGCAGACGACCCGCCAGTTCACGCCGAGCGCGTCGCGCAGGGCTTCGGCGATGACGTCGGCGTTGCGCTGCTCGCAGAGACGTTTGGCCAGCGGCGCCGACTCGTGGCTGAGGATCAGCGTGTTGTCTTCGACCGCCCGGACGATCGCGCCCGCGAGCATCACCTCGGTGGTCCGGCTGCGTTCGCGCACCTTCTCCCGCACCGTGGTCCACATACTGCGCACCGCGGCAGCGTTGGGTTGCGCCGCGGCCGCAGGCGCGGCGGGTGCGGGGGGCGGAGCTGGCTGGGCCGCAGGAGGCTGAGGCGCCGGGGCAGGTTCGCGGGGCCGGGCCGCAGGAGGCTGCGCCGCAGGGAATGCGGGAGGCTGAGGCGCCGGTGCAGTGGGTGCAGCGGCCGGGGGTGCCTGAGCAGCGGGGGCGGGCCCGGCCTCCTCGGCCGTGGCCTGGGCGTCCCGGACGGTCTTGCGGACGAACTGTTTCGGTGGCGCGACGACGGCCGACGCCTCTTCGCCGGCGGGAATCGACATCTCGAGTCGCTTCTCGATGCGCTCGACACGCTGCAGCACCGCCGCCTCGGTGTCGCTGGCCGAGGGCAGCAGCAGCCGGGCACACGCCACCTCGAGAAGCAGACGCGGCGCGGTGGCGCCCCGCATCTCACCGAGCCCCGCGTGCATCACCTCGGCGTAGCGGGTCAGCGTGGCTGTGCCGAGCTTGGAAGCCTGTTCACGCATTCGCTCCAGCACGTCCTCGGGACCGTCGACCACTCCGCGGGTGACCGCGTCGGGCACCAGCTGCATGACGATCAGGTCCCGGAATCTCTCCAGCAGGTCGGTGGCGAAGCGACGCGGATCGTGACCGGCGTCGACGACACCTTCGACCGCGCTGAACAGCGCGGCACCGTCGCCGGCGGCCAGCGCGTCGATCGCATCGTCGATCAGCGCGATGTCGGTGGCGCCGAGCAGAGCCAGCGCGCGCTGGTAGCCGATGCGGTTGCTCTCGGCACCGGCGAGCAGCTGGTCCAGGACGCTCAGCGTGTCGCGGGGCGATCCTCCGCCGGCGCGGATGACCAGCGGGTACACCGCGTCGTCGACCTCGACCTGCTCGGAGGCGACGATCTTCTCGATCAGTGTGCGCATGGTGCGCGGGGCCAGCAGGCGGAACGGGTAGTGGTGGGTGC
Source organism: Mycobacterium sp. PO1 (assembly GCF_017312405.1). GTDB lineage: Bacteria > Actinomycetota > Actinomycetes > Mycobacteriales > Mycobacteriaceae > Mycobacterium. The sequence goes on along the minus strand of NZ_BLTG01000011.1, from coordinate 24,860 downwards.
GCGACCGGATGGTCGGCAGCACCTTCTCCGGTTCGGTCGTGGCGAACACGAAGATCAGGTGCTCGGGTGGCTCTTCGACGATCTTGAGCAGGGCGTTGAACCCCGCCGTGGTGACCATGTGGGCCTCGTCGACGATGAAGATGCGGTAGCGCGACTGGGCCGGCGCGTAGAACGCGCGGTCACGCAGTTCGCGGGTGTCGTCGACACCGCCGTGGCTGGCGGCGTCGAGCTCGACGACGTCGACGTTGCCGGGGCCGTTCGGTGCCAGCGCGACGCATGAGTCGCACACGCCGCACGGACTGGCCGTGGGCCCCTGCACGCAGTTCAGCGACCGGGCCAGGATCCGCGCCGAGGAGGTCTTGCCGCAGCCGCGCGGCCCGGAGAACAGGTAGGCGTGGTTGATGCGGCCGGAGTCGAGCGCGGTCGACAGCGGCTCGGTGACGTGTTCCTGGCCGATGACTTCTGCGAAAGTCGCCGGACGGTACTTGCGGTAGAGAGCCACGCCGAAGAGGCTACCGACCCCGACCGACTACGTGTCGGCCAGCAGTGACTCTGTCGCCGACAGCAATGCGCACGTCGCGAGTCCGTCGATGGCGGTGCGCAGATCGGAGGTGCCCGGGAACGTGGGCGCGATGCGGATGTTCTTGTCGTCCGGGTCTTTTCGGTACGGGAACGATGCACCGGCCTCGGTGACCGCGATACCGGCTTCCTTCGCCAGCGCCACCGTGCGCTTGGCCGTCCCGGGCAACACGTCGAGGCTGACGAAGTAGCCGCCTTTGGGCTCGGTCCACGACGCGATCTTGGCGTCGCCGAGCCGGTCCTCGAGGATCTCCAGGACCAGCGCGAACTTCGGGGCGAGCAATTCCTGGTGGCGTCGCATGTGCAGCCGCACCCCGTCGGCGTCGCCGAAGAAGCGCAGATGCCGCAACTGGTTGACCTTGTCGGGCCCGATGGTCTGCTTGGCGGCATGCTGCAGGTACCACGCGATGTTGCCCAGCGAGCCGCCCAGGAAGCTGACCCCGGCCCCGGCGAAGGTGATCTTCGACGTGGAGGCGAACACCAGCGGCCGGTTGGCGTGGTTGGCCGCCGCCGCCAGCCCGAGCACGTCGACCTGCTTGACGAACTCGTGGGTGAGTGTGTGCACCGCGTAGGCGTTGTCCCACATCAGCCGGAAATCACTTGCCGCGGTGTCCATCTGGACCAGACGGCGCACCGTATCCCACGAGTACGTGGTACCTGTGGGATTCGCGTACACCGGCACGCACCACATGCCCTTGATGGCCGGATCCGCCGCGACGAGCTCCTCGATCAGGTCGACGTCCGGACCGTCCTCACGCAACGGAACCGGAATCATCTCGATACCCAGGCTCTCGGTGATCGCGAAGTGGCGGTCGTAACCGGGCGCCGGGCACAGGAACTTCACGCCGGGGCCGTCGCGCAGTTCGTCGATCCAGGGGCGCGGCGAGTCCACGCCGCCGTGCAGCAGCGAGAACACCACGACGTCATGCATCAGCTCGAGGCTGGCGTTGTTGCCGGCGATCAGGTTGGGCACCGGGATGCCGAGCAACTCACCGAAGATGGCCCGCAGCTCGGGCAGGCCGTGCAACCCGCCGTAGTTACGCGTGTCGGTGCCGTCACCGTCGCGGTAGGCGTCGGGGCCGTCACCGGGAAGGCTCAACAGCGCGTTGGACAGATCCAGCTGCGCGGGGGACGGTTTGCCGCGGGTCAGGTCCAGGGTCAGGCGCTTGGCCTGCAGTTCGGTGTAGTTGCGCTGCTGCAGTTCATGCTGGGCGAGCAGTTCGTCGCGGCCCAGGGACTCAAACGACACCGCTGGCCTTTCGCCGTATGGACTCTCGAAACGTCAGGGGACCCCGCGCACCCGCCAGAGCCCGTTGACCCTTGCTGCCTTCCGGCCCTGGGGGAGTTCACAGGATGGACGCCGCGCGGGGTCCGACCCGAGTCTATAACCCGCGTCCGGGCGGGCTGCGGCGAGGAGGACGTGACGTGGTTTTGGTAGCCGGCCGGGGCCGTCGGTTACCATGACCGGCGGAGGATTCGCCTAGTGGCCTATGGCGCTCGCCTGGAACGCGGGTTGGGTTAACAGCCCTCGCGGGTTCAAATCCCGCATCCTCCGCACTCAGCCCGGGGTGCGGCCCACCCGGCCGCATCCCGGGCACCACGATCGAGGAGGCTTATGGGCCGCACCGTTGCGGTGATCTGGCACGCGTCGTTCTCCCTTGCCGCCGGTGTCCTCTACTTCTTCTTCGTGCTGCCCCGAACTCCGGAACTGATGGGGCAGACGTCTCACACGCTGGGCACGGCGATGCGCATCGTCACCGGTGCCCTGATCGGTCTGGCCGCGCTTCCGGTGGTGTTCACGCTGCTGCGCACCCGCAAGCCCGAGTTCGGCACCCCGGCGCTGGCGCTGAAGCTGCGCACCCTCTCGATCGTCCTGCACGTGCTGGCCGGCGCCCTGATCATCGGCGCGGCCGTCAGCGAGATCTGGCTGTCCCTGAACACGGCCGGGCAATGGCTGTTCGGCATCTACGGTGCCGCGGCCGCTGTCGCCCTCCTCGGTATGTTCGGTTTCTACCTGGCCTACGTGGCCGAACTGCCCCCGCCGCCGCCCAAACCGGTGAAGGTCAAGCAGCGCACGTCGCGCCGCGGCTCGAAGGACGCCGAGGACACCGAGGACGCTGAGGCCACCGAGGCAACCGAGGACACCGAGGACACCGACGATCCCGAGGGCACCGAGGACGCCGATGCCGAGACGGCGACTGATGAACCAACTGTGACGGCCGGGCCCGAAACCGCCCCGGAGTCCGCCACCACCGACAGCGACGCCACCTTGCAGAATCGGCGTCCCACCGGCAAAGGAACGCTGCTGGGCCGACGCAAGAAGGCCCGCGGCAATGTCGCGGTCGAGGACTGAGCGCAGCAGGCCACATCGACAGCGGCGGCATGCGCAGCCACTATTGATGGGTATGGGCCTGTTTCCCCGCGTTCGACTGCTGCCGATCCTGTTGGCGGCGGTCCTCACCCTGGTCGCGCCGGTCGCCCCGGCCGCGGCCGCGCCTGCCGACCCGATCGCTGCGGCCGCCGCAGCTGAGCCGTCGGTGGTGCGCCTCGACACCGCCGTGGAGTACCAGGGCGTCATCGGCGCCGGCACCGGCATCGTGCTGGAACCCAACGGTCAGGTATTGACCAACTTCCACGTCGTCCAGGGAGCCGACCGAGTCACCGGCACCGTGGGCGGGCGCACCTACCCGGCTCGGATGGTGGGCTACAACCGCGACCGCGACATCGCCGTCATCCAGCTCATCGGCGCCGGCGGACTGACTCCCGCGGTCATCGGTGATGCGAATGTCCTGGTTCCCGGCGAGCCGGTCGTCGCGCTGGGCAACGCCATGGGCAGCGAGGCGCCGCTGACCCGTGAGGTCGGCACCGTGACCGGGTTCGGCCGGACCGTGCAGGCCGAGGACACCCTGACCGGCACCTCCGACGAGTTGACCGGGCTCATCGAGTTCGCCGCGCCGGTGCGTGCCGGCGACTCCGGCGGACCGGTCGTCAACGGCGCCGGGCAGGTCGTCGGCATCACGACGGCGGCGTCGGTGAACTTCCGGATGGGTCCGGGCGGCAAGGGGTTCGCGATCCCGATCAACGACGCGATCGGCATCGCCGGACAGATCCAGGCGGGTATGGCCTCCGACCAGGTGCACATCGGCCCGCCGGTCCTGCTCGGCGTCGGGGTGCGCACCACGCCGCGCGACCAACCGGGTGTGTTGATCCAGGAGGTCATGGTCGGCGGACCGGCCGACCTGGCGGGCCTGCGCGCCGGCGATGTGCTGCTGGTGCTCGACGGAGTCACGCTGGACTCGACCAACACGTTGACCCGCGTGCTCGACCGGCACTATCCCGGCGACGTGCTCGACCTGACGTGGGTCGACAGCACCGGGGTGCCGAGGGACGGCAAAGCCGTACTGACGCCCTGAATCACCGGAAACGGCCTGGGCCGTCGTCCGGCTGACCCTATGCTGAGCGAGTGCCCAACACTGCTCCCCATCGGGTCGTCCAATGGACGACGGGAAATGTCGGCAAGAGCTCGGTCGCGGCGATCGCGCGCAACCCCACGCTCCAACTGATCGGCTGTTATGCCTGGTCAGAGGATAAGGTCGGCCGCGACGTCGGGGAGCTGGCGGGTATCGGTCCGATCGGCGTCGCCGCCACCGACGACGTGGACGCACTGCTGGCCCTCAAGCCCGACGCGGTGGTGTACAACCCGATGTGGATCGACGTCGACGAGCTCGTCCGCATCCTGGAGGCCGGCGTGAACGTGGTCGCCTCGGCGTCGTTCATCACCGGCGGAAACCTCGGCGACGGCCGGGACAAACTCGCCGAGGCATGCCAGCGCGGCGGATCCACGCTGTTCGGCTCCGGGGTGAGCCCCGGATTCGCCGAACTGCTGGCCATCGTGGCGGGTACGGCGTGCGATCGCATCGACAAGGTGACGATCGCCGAATCCGCCGACACCACCCTCTACGACTCCCCCGACACCGAGCGGCCCGTCGGCTTCGACATGGCCATCGACGATCCGGCCCTCGAGCCGATGGCCGCCCAGGGCACCGCCGTGTTCGCCGAGGCGGTGCAGCTGGTCGCCGACGCGCTGGGCATCGAGCTCGACGAGATCGTCTGCGAGTCCGAATACGCCCAGACCACCGAGGACCTCCCGATGGCGTCGTGGACCATCAAGGCCGGCCACGTCGCCGGCGTGTTCGCCAGCTGGCAGGGCCGCATCGACGGGCGCACCGTCATCGACATCAACGTGCGCTGGAAGAAAGGCCAGACGCTGGAACCGGACTGGCAACTCGACGGCGACGGCTGGAAGATCACCATCGACGGGCGGCCCACCGTGAACATGCAGGTCGGCTTCCTGCCCCCGCCGGACATGATCGAGAACGCCACGACTCTCGAGGACTTCTTCGTGCTCGGCCACATCATGACGGCGATGCCGCCCATCCACGCCATTCCGGCCGTCGTCGCCGCGGCCCCGGGCATCGCCACCTACAACGACCTGCCGCTGCCCCAGCCGCGCGGGGTGGTGCCCCGCTAGCACCGTCAGCCGTTCGCGCGCAGCGCCCGGGTGACGACCTCGATGACGCGTTGCGGCTGCTTCTCGAGGAAGAAATGGCCGCCGGTGAAGGTGTGCACGTCGCCGCCGCCCGCCGTGTGCTCATGCCAGGCGCGGGCGTCGGCGAGGCTGGTCTTCGGATCGTCGGTGGCCGTCAGCACGACGATCGGCGCGCCGATCGCGACCGTGGGCGCCTGCCGGTAGGCCTGCAGTGCCCGGTAGTCGTTGCGGAAGGCCGGCAGGAACGTGGCCAGCATGTCGGGATTGTTCAGCACCCGGGGGTCGGTGCCGCCCAGGTCGCGCATCACCTGGATCAGGTCGGTGTCGTTCTTGTGGTCCTGCTCGTCGCCGTAGCGACTCGGTGCGCGCGACCCGGATGCGAACACGACGGCCGGCCGTCGGCCGCCGCGGGCCTCGAGCCGGTGGGCGACCTCGAAGGCCAGCACCGCGCCCATGCTGTGCCCGAACAGCGCGACCGGCGCGTCCAGGACCGGTTGCAGCTCGTCCACCACCTGTTCGGCGAGCTCGGCGATCGACTCGACGAACGGCTCACTGTGGCGGTCCTGGCGGCCCGGGTACTGGACCGCATAGACGTCGAACTCGGGCGACAGCGCGGTGGCCATCGGGAAGTAGTAGCTGGCCGACCCACCCGCGTGGGGGAAACAGACCAGCCGCATGCCGGCGTCCGGGGCCGGGCGGAAGTTGCGGATCCAGCGACTGCGTTCCGGTGGTGTCGTCATGGCGGCGGTGTTCCCTCCGGCCGCCCTTCGAAGACGCGCAGGACCCTGGCCTGGAGTTGCGCGCCGGGCGGCCCCTCAACCTTGACGTCCTTGAGGATCTGGGCCTTCTCCCCCTCGACGGTGAAGCTGCCGGGCTGCGGCTGGTGTCCCCCGGCGACCTCGTACTCGACGGTGAACGGAGTGTCCGGGAACGGATGCAGCCCCACGTACTGCGGATCGATGGTGTACGTGTACACGCACGCGTCGGGCGGGTCGCAGTTCTGCGCGGTGACCACCACCCCGATCAGGAATTCGTCGGTGGTCGGCACCGACGGGGGCGGCGGCTTCGGCGGTGTCCGCACCGGCGCGCTCGCCTGCTGGTCGGGACTGTTGAAGATCACGTACGAAGCCAAGCCGATCCCGGAGGCCAGCATCCCGAAGATGGCCAGCGCGGCGAGCAGCTTACGAACGACGGTCCACCGCATGCACAGCAGGGTATCGGGCGGGCTTGCGCTAGTCGCTCACCCGGTTGCCGTGTTCGTCCCAGTGCTCGGCCACCTTCTTGCTGGGCTGCACCCGCGGCGGTTCGCCCGGCATCTTCGGGTAGCTCGGCGGATAGGGCAGGTCACCGAGCCCGCGTTCCTCGTCGGCGGCCACCATGTCCAACAGCGGTGCGATCGATTGGGCGTCGTCGTCGATGCCGGCCCACGGGTCGGGCCGGGAGGCGACGAGGTCGGGGACGGTGCGGATGGTGTAGTCGTCGGGTTCGGCGTCGCCGAGGTCCGCCCAGCTCAGTGGCGTCGACACGGTCGCGATCGGTGTCTTGCGCGCCGAGTAGGCCGACGCGAAGGTGCGATCCCGCGCGTTCTGGTTGTAGTCGACGAAGATCCGCTGGCCGCGTTCCTCCTTCCACCATGACGTCGTCACCGCATCGGGTGCGCGCCGCTCGATCTCGCGGGCCAGGGCGATGCCGGCACGGCGCACCGCGATGAAGTCCCAGTCCGTGGCGATCCGCACGAACACGTGCACTCCCCGTCCGCCGGACGTCTTGGGGTAGCCGACCAGGCCGAGCTCGTCGAGCAGCGGCTTGAGCACCCCGGTGGCGACCTCGGCGGCCTCGGCGAAACCGGTGCCGGGTTGCGGGTCGAGGTCGATGCGCAGTTCGTCGGGATGTTCGGTGTCCGGGCACCGCACCTGCCAGGGGTGCAGCGTGACGGTGCCCATCTGCGCCGCCCAGATGATCGCCGACGGGTGGGTGATCTTCAGCGCGTCGGCGGTGCGACCGGACGGGAACGTCACCGTGCACGTCTCGAGATAGTCGGGATGCTTCTGCGGCACCCGTTTCTGGTAGATCTCCTCACCGTCGATCCCGTCGGGGAACCGCTGCAGATGCACCGGCCGGTCCCGCAGCAGGGTGACCATCGGTTCGGCCACGGCGAGGTAGTAGTCGACGAGCTTGCCCTTCGTCCCGTCCTTGCCGAGTTTCGGGAAGTACGGCTTGTCGGGGTTGGTCAGCCGGACCGCGACCCCGTCGACGTCCAGTTCGGTTGCAGCGCTTGCCATCATCTCTCCAGCACGTCGTCGAGGTCGTAGTTCAGCGGCACGTCGAGCTGGTCGAACGTGCAGCCGGCGGGATCCCGGTCGGGCCGCCAGCGCAGGAACTTCACCGCGTGCCGGAATCGCAGGCCCTCCATCTGGTCGTAGGCCACCTCGCAGACCCGCTCGGGACGCACCGGGATCCAGCGCTTGTCCGCCGCCGAGTTCCAGCGGCTGGGTTCGCCGTCGCGCAGGTCGTCACCGATGCGCAGCGGCTCGAGGTCGGCCAGCAACGCCAACCGGGCTTTGGCGGTGAACGAGGCGGCACCGCCGACCATCTGCAGTTCACCGTCGTCGCGGTACAGACCGAGCAGGATCGAGCCCACCCCTTCGCCGCTCTTGTGAACGCGATAGCCGATGGCCACACAGTCGGCGTCGCGGTGGTGCTTGATCTTCACCATCTCCCGTTTGCCGGGCAGGTAGGTGCCGTCGAGCCGCTTGGCGATCACGCCGTCGAGCCCGGCGCCTTCGAACTCCGCGAGCCACCGAGTGGCGAGCTCCGGGTCCTCGGTGGTGCGGGTGACATGGCACCACTGTTTCTCCGCGACGGATTCCCGCAGCGCCTCCCGACGGTCCCGGAACGGCGCGCGCAGCAGCGAGTCGTCGCCGACGGCGAGGGCGTCGAAACCGATGAAGTGCGCCGGGGTCTGTTCGGCCAACATCGAGATCCGCGACTCGGCGGGGTGGATGCGCTGGCTCAGCGACTCCCAGTCCAGCCGTGTCCGGCCGGCGATCTCCCTGGGCACGACGATCTCCCCGTCCAGAACGCAGCGCGGCGCGAGCTCGTCGCGTACCGCGTCGATGACCTCGGGGAAATAGCGACCCAGATCCTTGCCGCTGCGGGAGAGCAGCAGCACGTCGTCGCCGTCGCGGAAGACCAGCGCCCGGAACCCGTCCCACTTCGGTTCGTAGGACCAGACCCCCTCGTCGGCCGGCACCGTGGCCTGAGCTTTGGCGAGCATCGGCTCCAGTGGGGGCTGCACGGGGAGGTCCACACCCCCCATTCTTACGTCCACCCTCTGACAGACTCGGGTGTCCGGACCAAATCATCGGGGGGGTCGTCGTGCAGTTGCCCGTCATGCCGCCCGTGCCGCCGATGCTGGCCAAGTCGGTCGGCACGATCCCACCGGACGCGTCCTACGAGCCGAAGTGGGACGGGTTCCGCTCCATCCTGTTCCGCGACGGCGACGAGGTAGAGCTCGGCAGCCGCAACGAGCGCCCGATGACCCGCTACTTTCCCGAACTGGCCGACGCCGCCCGCGCCGAGTTGCCGGACCGCTGCGTGGTCGACGGCGAGATCGTGATCGCCGCCGGCGACGCGCTGGACTTCGAGGCGTTGCAGCTGCGGCTACATCCCGCCGCGTCGCGGGTGCGGATGCTGGCCGGTCAGACCCCGGCGGCGTTCATCGCGTTCGACCTGCTGGCGCTCGGTGACGTCGACTACACGCCGCGACCGTTCGCCGAGCGCCGCGCCGCGCTGGTCGACGCGCTGTCCGGGTGCGGTCCGGTCATCCACGTGACACCGGCGACCACCGATCTGCGCGTCGCGAACCGCTGGTTCGACGAGTTCGAGGGGGCCGGGCTCGACGGCATCATCGCCAAGCCGCTCGACGGCCGATACGTGCCCGACAAGCGGGTGATGTTCAAGATCAAGCATGCCCGGACCGCCGACTGTGTGGTCGCGGGGTACCGGGTGCACAAGTCGGGCGCCGATGCGATCGGCTCGCTGCTGCTCGGGCTCTACCGCGACGACGGGACGCTGGCCTCGGTCGGGGTGATCGGCGCGTTCCCGATGGCGCGTCGACGGGCGTTGTTCGCCGAACTGCAGCCGTTGGTCACCTCGTTCGACGAGCATCCCTGGAACTGGGCGGCGCAGATGGACCCGGAGACCGTGCGCCGCTACGGTGGCGGCTCACGGTGGAACGCAGGCAAGGATCTGTCCTTCGTCCCGTTGCGCCCCGAGCGCGTGGTCGAGGTGCGGTACGACCACATGGAAGGCGAGCGGTTCCGCCACACCGCCCAGTTCAACCGCTGGCGTCCGGACCGCGACCCCAGCTCGTGCACCTACGAGCAACTCGACCGTCCCGTGACGTTCCGGCTTGATGACATCGTGCCGGGACTGGGTGCGCGGGGAGGTCCTGCCCTCTAGGGTCGGCGTTGGTCAAGATCAACTCTTCGGCCGCGACACGAATCGAGGACCTCGACATGCAGCGGACGCATCTTCCGATCCCAGCTGAGCCCCGCCAAGGACTGATCACCTTCGACGCCAAGGACCCCGATACCAGTTATCCGCCGATCCAGCCGGTGCTGCCGCCGGACGGCGCCCCCAACGTCCTCGTCGTGCTGCTCGACGACGTCGGGTTCGGCGCGTCCAGCGCGTTCGGCGGTCCCTGTCGCACGCCGACCGCGGAGCGGCTGGCCGATGACGGCTTGCGCTACAACCGTTTCCACACCACGGCGCTGTGCTCGCCGACACGGCAGGCACTGCTCACGGGCCGCAACCACCATTCGGTCGGTATGGGCGGCATCACCGAGATCGCCACCGGTGCACCAGGATACAACTCCATCCTGCCCAACACCATGTCGCCGATCGCTCGCACGCTGAAGCTCAATGGCTACAACACCGCCCAGTTCGGCAAGTGCCATGAGGTACCGGTGTGGGAAACCAGCCCAGTGGGACCGTTCGACGCTTGGCCGACCGGCGGCGGCGGCTTCGAGTACTTCTACGGGTTCGTCGGCGGTGAGGCCAACCAGTGGTATCCGACGCTGTTCGAGGGCACCAACCCGGTCGAGGTGGACCAGACCCCGGGTTACCACTTCATGGAGGACATGACCGACAAGGCGATCGGCTGGATCGGCCGGCAGAAGGCCCTGGCTCCGGACCGTCCGTTCTTCGTCTACTTCGCCCCCGGTGCCACCCACGCCCCACACCACGTCCCCAAGGAGTGGGCGGACCGATACCGCGGCGAGTTCGACGACGGCTGGGACGCGTTGCGGGAGCGGACCTTCGCCCGCCAGAAGGAGCTCGGTGTCATACCGCCGGAGTGCGAGCTGACACCACGTCACGCCGAGATCCCCGCCTGGTCCGAGATGCCGGAGGAGCTCAAGCCTGTGCTGCGTCGGCAGATGGAGGTGTACGCCGGTTTCCTGGAGTACACCGATCACCACGTCGGCCGGCTCGTCGACAGCTTGCAGCAGCTCGGCGTGCTCGACGACACCTTGATCTACTACATCGTCGGCGACAACGGCGCGTCTGCCGAGGGCACGATCAACGGCACCTACAACGAGATGCTGAACTTCAACGGCATGGCCGCCCTCGAAACCCCCGAGTTCCTCGCCGAGCACCTCGAGGACTTCGGCGGGCCCGACTCCTACAACCACTATGCGGTGGGGTGGGCGCATGCGATGGACACTCCGTATCAGTGGACCAAGCAGGTGGCGTCACACTGGGGTGGCACCCGCAACGGCACGGTCGTGCACTGGCCGGCGGGGATCGGGTCCGGCGGTGAGATGCGTTGGCAGTTCCACCATGTCATCGATGTGGCGCCGACCTTGCTGGAGGTCGCCGGTCTGCCGGAACCGCTGTTCGTCAACGGGGTGCAGCAGTCCCCCATCGAGGGAACCAGCATGCTGTACTCGTTCAACGATGCCACGGCGCCGGACCGGCACGAGACGCAGTACTTCGAGATGTTCGGCAATCGCGGGATCTACCACAAGGGTTGGACTGCGGTGACGAGGCACAAGACGCCGTGGTTGCTGATCGGTGAGGACGTTCCGTCATTCGACGACGACGTCTGGGAGCTCTACGACACCACCACCGACTGGAGCCAGGCCCGCGACCTCGCCCGGGAGATGCCCGACAAGCTGCATGAGCTGCAACGGTTGTGGCTCATCGAGGCGACCCGCTACAACGTGTTGCCCCTCGATGACGACCTGGCGCGGCGGATGAACCCCGATGTGGCGGGGCGGCCGGTCCTGGTCCGTGGGAACACCCAGGTGCTGTTCGGCGGTATGGGGCACCTGTCCGAGCACAGTGTGCTCAACATGAAGAACAGGTCCCACTCGGTGACCGCCGAGATCGTGGTGCCGGAGTCCGGGGTGCAGGGCGTCATCATCGCGCAGGGCGCGAACATCGGCGGGTGGAGTCTCTATGCCCACGAAGGCAAGCTGAAGTACTGCTACAACCTCGGCGGTATCAGGCATTTCTACGCCCAGTCAGCGGATCCCCTGCCCGCGGGTGATCATCAGGTCCGGATGGAGTTCGACTACCACGGCGGCGACACTCCGGGCGGCGGCGGGACGGTCACGCTGTACGTGGACGGACAGCAGGTGGGCAGCGGGGAGGTCGAGGCCACGCTGCCGATCATCTTCTCCGCCGACGACGGCTGCGACGTCGGCCTGGACTCCGGATCGGCGGTGTCGCCCGACTACCGCGCGGGCGCCACCCGGTTCACCGGGCGGGTGAAGGGTGTTCAGCTCGCCATCGCCGACGCGGCGGTCGCAGACAACCACCTCGTGTCTCCTCAGGAGGCGCTACGGGTGGCCATGGCCCGCCAGTAACCCGTCAGAACGGAGGCGGATCGTCGCTGCGGCCGTACACGATTGGGCGGTTCATGGAGCTCCGGATGGCGTCGACAGCCTCCTGGCGGGCGTGCCATCCGGGATCCCGTGGGTTGTGGGGAATGGCCTCGCGCCGGGCGCGGCGCTCTTGCGCGGCTTTCTCCGCGGCGGCGCGGTCGAGTTCTCGCGCAATGGCGTTGTGCGTGCGAGCACGCACGATGTACGCCGCGCGGTTCTGCGCGCGGGTCCGCTGGCGTAGCGGCATCATCAGTCCCCGCCCCGGGCTCGGGGGCGGTGCGGCTGGTGCTGGCCGGGGTGGCGCCGCATCGCTCCGACCGGTGGTGATCCAGGACGGAAACAGCAGCGCCGAGAACGGTTTGGTGGTGTACACGTGCCCGGTGGGGGTGGTGATCGTCAACGTCCCATCGGGACATTGCTGTTCGCGCCAGCCCTCCCAGAAGGTCTTCAGCAGATGGTGCAGACGGCATTTGGCATTGAGGTTGTCCGGGTGGGTCGGCCCGGCAGGCCAGGGCGCGCTGTGGTCGAGGTCGATGTCAATCGCAGGCCGGTCGCAGCCTGGTACGCGACAAGTCAGGTCGCGACACCGTACGAACTCGTCTTGAGCTGTGGTCGGCCGATAGCCCGGGTTGACAGGGAGATCGCGGGGGTCGGCTACGGTACGAACTTTGGCGCCGCGCGCGATGACCTCGGCCAGCAGAGCCACGGGCAGCACGGCCCCCCGCAGCCCGAGAATCACCGCCGGACGGGCAAGGTGCAGGGGCCCATTGACCGAGGTGGGTGCCGGTTCGGGGGTGGCCGTGGGCTCGGGTGCCGGCCCAGGGGCGGGGTCAGGATCAAGGCTGTCCGGAGGCTCGGAGCTCGTTCCGGGGTCGGCTGCGGGCTGCGGCGCAGGAGCGGCATCCGACCGGGTTCTGGGCGGGACGTCGATCTCTGGTTCGGGTTCGGCGTCAGGGGCGGCGTCGAGGGACGCCTGATCGGCGACGACGTGAACGACGACGCTGGTGGCGCGGGCGTCGGGAACAGTGGCGGCCAGGCATTCGGGCCTGCCGCACTGGCAGTTCAGGTGAAATGCCCCCGCGAACACGGCGCCGAACGCGTCGGCGCGTTTCTGGGCCAGGGTTCTCGGGTCGTCGGGGCACACACTGTTGACCATGGCCTTGAGACGTCGAGCGGCGATGGCCGCATCGATGGAGTTGACGCGGCCGAACACGCTGGTGGTGCTGGTTACGTCGTCACGGCGCCCGACGCGGAAATCCCGGTTGCGGTGCTGGTCGCGAGCCTGGCGGACCGCATCGGGGTCCAGGGTGTGCAGCCACACCGTGATCGCGGCGTCGAGTTTGTCACCGGACAGCACGCCCCACGAGGCTGCGGCCGCAGCGAACTGTTCGTCCAGCCCGGCCCACACCTGATCGTCGACGACCAGCCCGCACAGCCACACGATACGGGCCACCACCCGCTCGCTGACCTGTCCGGCGAGGAACCGGTTGTTGAGGCGGGGCAGCTTGTCGCGCAGCAGAACCCCGGTGTCCATCAGGGTGAGCGCCCGGCCGTGGGAGACGTTGAGCGCGCATGCCACCTGCGCGGCTGCGTCATCGACCGGGTCGCACGCCCACTTCTGACGCTGTGGGTCGGAGTCAGCGGTGCGGCCTCGCCATTCGGCCAGCGCGGCGAATTTGCGGGCTTCGGCGGCGGCCGCGGCACTCGACCATCCGGCGATCGCGTCGATCAGTTCGCGGTTCGACGCCTGTGCCAGCGCGGGCGGACCAGTGAGCGAACCATCGAACATATGAGCGAGTCTACTTTCGCCGCGGCCGCCAAGAACCCGCCGAATCGGCTACCAGGCGCAACCTGTGGATGAATTCGCGATTGGGGATACCCACCCCTTGACCTGAACAATTGTTGAGGTTGCACTCTGAGCGCATGAGACAAGTCCTGACAGACCTCTGGGAAACCCGACCCGACAACCCCTTCCCCGGGCTGACCACCCACGCCTACCTCTGGACGGCCGCCAATGCGCTGTTCTACTCGCCGGCCACAGACGCCGAGTTCGACCAACTGTCCGACCTCGGCGGCGTCACCCATCACTACCTGTCGCACCGCGACGAAGCCGGACCGATGCTGAAAGGGATTGCCCGCCAGTTCGGTTCGACGCTCCGCGCGCCGCTGGCCGAGCTCGACGACATCGCCGAGCACCACCGCGTCGACGTCCCACTCGGCAGCCGTCACGTCGACAGCAACGGGGTCGAGGTCATCCCCACCCCCGGCCACACCCCCGGGAGCACCTGCTACCTCGTCCCCGGCGCCGAGGGTCGCTACCTGTTCACCGGGGACACCGTGATCCGCACCCCGGACGGTGATTGGTGGGCCGGCTATCTGGACGGCATGAGCGACCGGCACACCTTGGCAGAGAGCCTGCGCCTGCTGGCAACGCTGAGCCCGGACGTCGTCATCTCCAGCGCTTTCCTGGGCGACACGGCGGTGCACCGCGTCGAACCCGGGACGTGGCAGGATCACGTCGCACAAGCGCTCGACGGCCTTTTCTCCGCCACGAGGAATGCGCGCGGGAGCTGACGCATTGCAGCGGACATGGACCTCGGATTCCACATTCCCGTCTTCGACATCGACGGCGGCCCCACCGCGATCGCCGGCGAGCTCGCCGCCGTCGGCCAGGCCGCTGAGGCAGCCGGCGCGACGTGGCTGTCTTTCATGGATCACTTCTTCCAGATCGAACCCACCGGCCTGCCCGCCGAGGCCAACATGCTCGAGGGCTACACCTCGCTGGGCTACCTGGCCGCGCACACCACCTCGGTCGACCTCGGACTGCTCGTCACCGGCGTCACCTACCGCCACCCGGGTCTGCTCGCCAAGATCGTCACAACGCTCGACATCCTCTCCGGCGGTCGCGCGGTGCTCGGTATCGGTGCCGCGTGGTTCGAACGCGAGCACCTCGGCCTCGGGGTGCCCTATCCTGCGTTGGCCGAACGCTTCGAACGACTCGAAGAGACCCTGCAGATCTGCAATCAGATGTGGGATCCGGCCGACAACGGGCCGTTCGAGGGCACGCACTACCAACTCGCCGAGACCCTGTGCTCGCCACAACCGATCAACCGCCCCAAGGTGCTGATCGGCGGCGGTGGTGAACGCAAGACGCTGCGACTGGTGGCCCAGTACGGCGATGCCTGCAATCTGTTCGGAAGCTCCCCCGACGATGTCGCCCACAAGCTCGACGTGCTGCGCCGGCACTGCGACGAACTCGGCCGAGACTACGCCAGCATCCGAAAGACCATCCTGGCCAACAACCCTCGCCCAGAACCCGACACTCTCGACGCCTTCGTCACCCACATGGCCGACTACGCCAAGCTCGGCATAGACACCGCGATCATCACACCGACCACAGGAGCACCGGCTTCCTGGATCGAGGCCATGTCCCCCGCGGTGCCCAAGCTGGCCGAACTGGGACGCTAGCGACCCGCGGCGTACATCTCCACCAGCCCGGAGGCCACCGCGAACCGCGGACCGTGCACACCGAGGACGTTCGCGCGTCCGACGACGACCGGGACGGTCCGCAACGCCTCCGAGACAGAGCGCATCAGCTCATCGTCCAGCGCACCTCCGCCGGCCAGCACCAACGCCGAGGGTGGGCGGTCGAACCCACGAAGCGCTCGGGCGATGTTGGCCGCCAACGTTTCCTGCTTGATGGCCAACCGCAGACTGCGCCACTCTTCGGCCGCAAGCCGGCTCGAGAAGGGAACCAGGCCGGCCGGTCCCCTCGTACACAGTCGACCGATCGCGTCGGACTGCGCCGGCGCATCCAGGAACACGCGCCGACCGTCTTCCTCGTGCGCGACATGCGGACCCTCCACGCGCACGGCCGGGGACCTCTTGACCTGCTCGGCCAGCGCGCGTGGCACACCCAGCACGTGAGCGACCGCCACGGTGACGGCCTCGCCCGCGCCCGCGGCCACCACCGAGCGCGCGGAACCGATGAGATCGATGGTGCCGCCGCCGATATCGCAGACCATCGTGTCGGCGGGCAGGCCCGGTGTGCTGCGGGCACCCCACGCCGCCGCCTCGGGCTCGGTGGCCAGGGTTCGCGCGGGCCGACCGGTGAGTTCCGTCAGAGTCGCGGCCGCGTCGTCGACGTCGTCGGCGGCCAGCAGCGCCACCACGGTGCCCGACGCCTCGACCAGACCGCGTCGCAGCCACGCCCCGTTGTCCACCGCGCCGAGGTCGGTGAAGAACGCATCATGCACCGCCAGGCCGTTTTTGGCCGTAGGCACCTTCCCGAGTCTGATGAACTCGACGCAGCCGGGCGGAGCCTGCCGCAACACGGCGTGGGCGTGGGCCAGCGAGTAGCGGCGGAGCTCGCCCCCGACCCGGCAGTCGGCGAAGTCCTCGTCCCGGTCGGGCGGCGCGGCGGGCCTGGTGCTCGCGGTGACGGCGATGGCGGCAGAGTCCGCGAGTTCGCGGCAGAACTCCGCCACCTGAACGAGCCTGTCGGCAGGGAGTTTCAGGGCTGCGGCCAGCGCGATCGGGTCTGCCGTGGCGCGGTACGCCCGGCCCTCGGCCACCACCTCGACGGCGATCAGCGCATCGGGCGCGACCCCGCTCAGGTCGACTTCGTCGACGACCGGCACGTCGAACGGGATGCGGTTACGGATCAGCACCGCGTCGTCCTGGGCGGCCAGCACCCCGACGATCTGCCAGCCACCCCGGTCAGCCGCCGCCAGCGCGGAGGCCGCCGCCTCGAAATCGGTATCCGAGTCGACGGAGACCACGACCGGCTCATCGCTCGGCGCCTGCGTCAGCGCATGCAGCGAAACATGGCGTCCCACTCCGTATCCGGTGCCGCCCGCGGTACTGGCGTCGGGTCGGCGCAGACTGCGCACGGGGGCGCCCGGCGTCGACGCGGGCGGCATCGGGGCGGTCGCGGTATCGACCGGCCGCAACGCCGAGATCACCAAATCGTCGGCGTACAGCCCCGTGTCGACCTCGACCCGGTGCAGTAGTGCCGCGGCACCCTGCAGGGACTCCAGCGATCCTTTACGGCCTCGCGTGGGCGCGTGACCGTGAGCCTGCGGGGTGACCTCACCGTCGTGCACACACGACAGCACGAGTTCGGTGGTGTGATTGCCGACGTCGATGCCGGCGACGATCACCCCGCGACGGGTCGTCACCGCAGCAGACCCCTGCGGGTGTAGGCGTCGGCCGCCTGGCGCACCAGCTCGGCGCAGCGTGCCGCACCCCGCCGCTCCAGCGATACCCGCAGCGCCTCCAGTTCGGCACCGGTCGAGCGGTGCGGACGCAGCGCCTCGTAGAGGTTCATCACGTCCTCGTCGTCCATCGTCGCCATTTCGGCTGCGCGCAGGAAGTTTTCGGCCAGCTGCGGATTACCGCCGTCCTCGGCGACCACCGCCTGCTGGGCCAGCACCGCCGGGTCCATGCGCAGCTGGGTCAACCCGAGCTTTCCGTCGACCGCGTTCGCCACAGTCAGGATCTCGCGCCGAGTGTTCATGCCCGCCTCACCTCCACCGTGACAGGGGGTTCGCCGGGTTCACACGCCTGGCGCTCCAGGGCCACGAGGGCCACCGCGCGGGCGTGATACCGCGCCGAGATCGACTCGTCCGTGCCGCCGGTGAAGATGGGCACCGGCGCCATCCCCTTGGCGTGCCGCGCTGCGTTCTTGCCCAGTTCGCGGTACATCTGCGGGGTGAGCAGCGGTGCCACACTGAACAATTCGAGGTTGGCCAGCGGTGCGAGGTCGCGGCGGTGGATCAGCGCGGTCCCCTTGCCCTGCAACCCGATCCCGATTCCCGATCCCGACAGCCGAGCCGCGGTCAGGCCGATCAGTCCGACATCGATCGTGGACCGCACCCGGACCAGGCGCGGCACACAGCCCTCCTCCTCGAGACCGGCGGAGATCTGTCGCAGGACCTCGCCCACCGTGAGGCCGCAGAGGCTGAGCCAGACACTGCGTCCCCACGTCGGCGACAGGCCGATGCACACTTCGCGGGGGTCGCTGCCCTGGCGGGCGGGTTCGACCTCGGTCACGAGGACGTGGTCCTGGTGCTCAGCCTGATCGGCGGTCAGCTCGGCGGTCGAGCGCTGTTGCCGGATCGCGTCGATCTCGGCGCGCCGCGCATCGTCGAGGACGTAACCCGTTCCGGGGCCGGCATAGTCGTTCGGATCGGTGATCTTGGACAGCACCCGGAACTGGTCGTCGAAGATCGCCGAGGTCTGCAGCTGGTCCCCGCCCATGCGTTCGCGGGTCAACCGCATGATCGACTCGGCCTCCTCGGGGTAGCCGGTGCGGTGCAACGACGCGACGACGTCGAACACCGTCAACTGTCGGGCCTCGATCGACGCGGCGGCTTCGGCCACCATCTTCGGGTGCCCGGCCGGCAGGTCGCGGGACCCGTTGGCGGCGACCACCTGCTCGACCCGCTCGTCGTCGTAATCCGCCAGCCCGAGATCACGGTAGACGGCTTGCACCGCCGTCGCCGCGCGGCGGCGCACCGCCGCCAGATGTTCTGGCGACACCGTGCGCAGGCCCCCGTCGGCGCCCCAGTCCCGCTGCAGCACCAGGAAGTCGTCCATGTCGTCGGAGTTGAAGTTCGACAGCGCGAAGGCGTTGTCGTACCGCGGGATCGAGCCGAATCCGGAGAAGACGAAGTCCGCTCCGGCCAGCAGTACCGGCAGCGTGTGCGCGCTGCGGCGGATGTCGGACTCGGAGATCAGGTTGTCGTTGCCCGCGCACGACTCGAGGTCGCGCATCATCACCATCAGGTTCTCGGCGAGGAGCTCTTTCATGCCGTCGGGCACCGACGCCACCACCCCGACACCGTCGATGCCGCCGTTCTGCACGCCCTGAGAGCCCAGGGCGCGCGCCAGCGACACGCACCGAGACTCCAGGTAGAGGATCGAACAACGCTCCGCCGCGCCCATCAGCACCTCGGCGCCGCCACCGCTGGTCACCCGCATCTTCAGTCCTCGCGAGGCGTAAGCCGAGGTCAGGATGGCCTTGCTGAAGGGAGTGTCGTCACCGTCGACGAACACCTGCTCGGTGCCGTAGATCGAGATGGTCTCGGCATAGCTGGTCAGTCCACGCAGCCCCAGACGCAGCTCGAGCGCTTCCTCGATCGAGCACTGCGCCAACGCTCCCGGCGTACCGACCTGTGAGCCGATCAGCAGCGCGACGGCGTTGGAGGCCGCGTCGCCGAGCACCGGCACCGTCGTCTCGACCTCCCGGAACCCGTAGGCCACCGCAGCCGCAGCGTCGGCGGCGATGAGCAGCGGGTCGTCGAGTTGGTTGGTCACGTGGGCCTGATTGCTCGGCGTGCGACGGGCCCGCATCTTGGCCATCGCCATCTGCATCTCCACCGGCGACATCAGGGCGAGCACCCGGGCCAGCTTGGCGGGGGTGGTGCCGCCGATCAGCCGCACCACCTCCGCACGCGGCACGTTGACGTCGACGGCCATGCGCGCGAGCACAGCGTCGTCGAGCGCCATCGCCTCATCGGCGACCGCGAGGTCGATGCCGTAGCGGGCGACGAATTCGTCGATGACGTCGAAGTCGGCGGCGGACTTGCCGTCGAGTTCGGTGACGACACCGCCGTCGATCACCAGCGACGGGCTCGGGTCATGTGGACTGCGCATGGCCACCAGGCCGAGGTCGGCATCGGCGACACTGAAGCCGTCGAGGTTCACCGGCTTTTCGTCGAGCACCCGGAATCGACCCAGCTCTTGCACGGCGCGTTCCTCCTCAGTCCTGGTGGCCAGCGGATCAGTCCCGAACTTCGCTGTCGTCGTAGACGATCCGGCCGATCAGCTCATAGCGGCGAGAGTCGCGGAACTTGAAGTACAGCGCAAGCGCGGCACCGATGGCGAACACACCGACCACGATCCACGGCGTCAGCTTGAACAGCAACGTGCCCGATGCCGTCCCTGCCGCCGACTCCTTGTGCTCCCACAGCAGATACACCACGTAGAGCATGCCCGAACCACCGAGCAGGGGCGCGAGGAACGTCTTGAACCAGTGCGCGCTGGACGGATGCATCTTGTGGAAGTGGAAGTAGGCGATGATGGCGAAGGCGCACAGCGACTGCACGATCAGAATCGCCATGGTGCCGAGGATCGCTAACAGCGTGTACATGTGCACGTAGGGGTCCATGCCCGCGAACAGGAACGCCAGGATCAGCACCAGCGAGATGCCGCTCTGGACGAAGGACGCCACGTAGGGCGATCCGTGGGTGGGATGGGTGGCCCCCAGGGTGCGCTGCAGCTTGACGGACAGGCCCTCGCGACCCAGCGCGTACAGGTATCGCGAGGCGCAGTTGTGGAATGCCATGCCACACGCGAACGAACCGGAGACCAACAGGATGTTGAACACCGTGATCGCCCACTCGCCGTAGGTGCCGCGCACCGGTCCGAAGAAGATCTCCGAGGCCGTGTCGGCGTCCTGGGCCAGCTCGACGGCACGCTGCGGGCCGGTGCCGGCGATGGCCATCCACGAAACGAACACATAGAACAGACCGACGCCCAGCACCGCGATCATGGTCGCGCGCGGGATGATTCGCTTGGGGTCCTTGGACTCCTCGCCGTACATGGCCGTCGACTCGAACCCGACCCACGACCAGAACGCGAAGAACAAGCCCAGCCCCGCGCTGGCGCCTGCCACGGCCGCGGGGGTGAACGCACCGATCGGGTTCAGCGTCTCGCCGATCGCGAAGCCGTCCGGCCCGCCACCCTGCACCAGCACGGCCACAGCGCCCAGAGCGAGCATGACGATCTCGGTGATCAGGAAGACCCCGAGCACCTTGGCCGTGAGGTTGACGTCGAAGTAGGTCAGGATCGCGTTGAGCGCGAGCATCAGCAGCGCCGGCAGGATCCAGGGGATCGTGATCCCGAACAGCGACGACACCAGGTTCTGGGTGAAGAACGAGAAGATGCCGATCAGCGACGCTTCGAACACCACGTAGGCCAGCGTGATGAGCAGGCCGGCAGCCATCCCGACCACCCGGCCGAGTCCGTGCGAGATGTAGCCGTAGAACGCGCCGGTGGCGGTGATGTGCTTGGCCATCGTGGCGTAGCCGATGGCGAACAGCCCGAGCACCACCGTCGCGACGATGTAACCGGCAGGTGCATGTGAACCATTTCCGAACCCGACGGCGATCGGAACGTTACCGACCATTGCCGTGATGGGCGCGGCCGTGGCCACCGCCATGAAAATGACGCCGATGGTCCCCACAGCGTTGCGCTTGAGCCGTTGGACCGGTTCACCTGTTGTTTTGTCGTGATCCACGACGCGATCAGTCATCCTGTGTGCATACCTTCCCCAGTGAACGGTAGGAGTTGTTGTGGTCCAGACCACATCAACCGTGCGTATATTGGCACTACCAATTAGATCGCGCAACCGCTAGAACGCTTCGGTTCGCGCTATTGACACAAATGGTCAACCTTTTTACGCTGGCCGGGACTTACCACTCATGGCAGGGAGCCCGGTGTACGACTACGGCACGTTCTCGTTCGAGTCCAAGACCCAGGTCCTGGAACGCGCGAAAGAGTTCTGGAATCCTGACAAGACCCAGTTCTGGACCGATACCGGCGTCGATCTCGTCATCGACCGGCGGGAGGGCTACTTCCTGTGGGACATGAGCGGGCGCCGGCTCATCGACATGCACCTCAACGGCGGAACCTACAACCTGGGTCACCGCAACCCCGAGGTCATGCAGGCTCTCACCGAGGGCATGCAGTACTTCGACGTCGGTAACCATCACTTCCCGTCCGTGGCACGCACCGCGCTGGCCCAGAAGCTGGTGGAGTCGGCGCCTCAATCGATCTCCAAGGTCGCGTTCGGGTCCGGCGGGGGCGAGGCCATCGACATCGCGCTCAAGAGCGCACGCCATGCGACCAAGCGCCGCAAGATCGTCTCGATCATCAAGGCCTATCACGGACACACCGGTCTGGCGGTCGCCACCGGCGACGACCGGTTCGCCAAGATGTTCCTCGCCGACCAGCCGGACGAGTTCATCCAGGTGCCGTTCGGCGACGTCGACGCGATGGAACAGGCGCTGCGCGGACGCGACGTGGCCGCGGTGATCATGGAGACGATCCCCGCGACCTACGGGTTCCCGCTTCCGCCGCCGGGCTACCTGGAAGCGGTGCGGGACCTGTGCACGCGCTACGACGCGCTCTACATCGCCGACGAGGTGCAGACCGGGCTGATGCGTACCGGCGAGATGTGGGGAATCACCAAGCACGGCATCGACCCCGACATCATGGTGTCGGGCAAGGGGCTCTCCGGCGGTATGTACCCGATCACCGCCGCGATGCTCAGCAACCGCGCCGCCCAGTGGCTCGACGAGGACGGCTTCGGCCACATCTCCACGTTCGGCGGCGCGGAACTGGGATGTGTCGCGGCAATCAAGACCCTCGAGATCACCTCGCGCCCCGAGGTCAGGTCCTCGGTCCACTACATCGCCGACATCTTCTCCCACGGGCTGGCGCGGATCCAGGCCGACCATCCCGATTGGTTCGTCGGTATCCGGCAGAACGGCGTGGTGATCGGGCTGGAGTTCGACCATCCCGAAGGCGCCAAGTTCGTGATGCGGGAACTCTACGAACTCGGCGTGTGGGCCATCTTCTCGACGCTGGATCCCCGTGTCCTGCAGTTCAAACCGGGTCTGCTGCTGGGACGCGACCTCTGCGAGGACGTCCTGGACCGACTCGACGTCGCCGTCGGCCGGGCTCAGGCCGCCGCTACCGGACGGAGAAAGGTGTGACCACCATCAACCAGGCCGGCCACCTGCTGGAACGTGCCCGCTGGGCCGCGGCCGCCTACGCCGAGTACGACCAGAGTGCCGTCAGCGCGATCGTCAACGCGGTCGCCGAAGCCGGCCATGCCGAAGCCGAGCGCTTCGCCGCGGCCGCGGTGGCCGAGACCCAGATGGGCGTGGTCGCCGACAAGGTGGTCAAGAACCGGGCCTGCTCGCGCGGCATCCTCGACTTCTACCGAGGCCAGGACTTCGTCTCGCCCCGTGTCGACGTCGAGCAGAAGATCGTCGAGATCCCGCGTCCGGCCGGGGTGGTGCTCGCCCTGGCACCGACGACCAATCCCGTTGCGACGGTGTACTTCAAGGTGATCCTGGCGCTGATGACCCGCAACGCCGTGGTCGTCGCCCCCCATCCCCGGGCCCGCCAGTGCTCGGTCGATGCGGCCCAGTTGCTGGCCGAGGCCGCAGTCGCGGCCGGCGCGCCCGACGGCATCGTGTCGGTGGTGACCGAGCCGTCGATTCCTCTGGTCGAGGCGCTGATGGCCGATGAACGCACCGATGTCATCGTCGCGACCGGGGGCACCGGCGTGGTCCGGGCCGCCTATTCGTCGGGCAACCCGGCCCTGGGCGTCGGGCCGGGCAACGTGCCGGTCTTCGTGGATGCGAGCGCCGACATCGAGGCCGCCGCCCGCCGCATCGTCGACAGCAAGGCTTTCGACAACTCGGTGCTGTGCACCAACGAGTCGGTGCTGATCGCCGAGGACGCCATCGCAGCGAAGCTGAGCTCGGCGCTGACCCGCAACGGAGCGCACATCCTCGACGCCGAGGCGACGCAACGGCTTCGGGAGTACATGTTCCCTGACGGCGCGCTGAACACCGAGGTGGTGGGTCGATCGGCGGCGTGGATCGCCGAGCGCGCGGGAGTCCGGGTGACGGCCAAGACCCGGCTGCTGGTCGCGCCGTTCACCGACGTCATCTCCGAAGAGGTGTTGACACACGAAAAGCTCTGCCCGGTAATTGGTTTCACCACGGTTGCCGACGCCCACCGCGGAGTTCGCGCCGCCCGCGCCGTCGTGCGTATCGCCGGCGCCGGACACTCCGCGGCCATTCACAGCGAGGACCCGCGTGTCGTCACCGAATTCGCTGCGCAGGTCCCTGTGCTGCGGGTGTCGGTCAACGTCGGCAACAGCACCGGCAGCTCCGGACTCGAGACCAATCTGGCGCCGTCGATGACGATCGGCACCGGCTTCGTGGGGCGCAGCGGAATCGGGGAGAACCTGCGTCCGGACAACCTGCTGAACTGGACGCGGATCGCCTACAACGCCGACGCCGGCGTGTCGATGCCCAGCTTCGCCGCCATCTCGCCGTGGCGCAGTCCCGACTCCGCGGTGCCGGCCTATCCCCGCGCCTCCAACGACGACTCCGTGGCACTTCCCGTCCCGCCGAGGCGCCCCGCCCCGGTGTCCCGCTCTGCCGATCCGACCCTCGACACGCTGCGCGCCGAGCTGCGCGCGCTGGTCGTCGAGGAGCTCGCCCAACTCATCAAGAGGTGACCCGTGGCTGAACTACGTTCGTTCATCTTCATCGACAGGCTGCAGCCGCAGACCATGTCGTATCTGGGCACCTGGATCAAGGGTGCTCTGCCGCGCGCCGATGTCGCCGCCCAGATCATCGAGGTGGCACCGGGACTGGACATCGAAGGCGTCACCGATGTGGCCCTCAAGCACGCCGAGGTCCAGGCGGGCGTGCTGGTGGTGGAACGCCAGTTCGGCTACCTGGAGTTCCACGGTGAGACGGGTGCGGTCAAGGCCGCCGCCGACGC
>NZ_BLTG01000011.1:0-212 GCF_017312405.1 Mycobacterium sp. PO1 | reverse complement strand
AAGATCGGCTCGATGGTGCTCGCCGGCGAGACGCTCTACGTCCTCGAGGTCGCGCCGGCGTCGTATGCGATCCTGGCCACCAACGAGGCCGAGAAGGCCGCCGACGTCAAGGTCGTCGACTTCCGGATGATCGGCGCGACCGGTCGCGTGTACCTCTCAGGCACCGAAGCCGATGTGCGCCAAGCCGCCTCCGCCGCCGAGGACGCGCTGGC
>NZ_BLTG01000010.1 GCF_017312405.1 Mycobacterium sp. PO1 | reverse complement strand
GCGCATCGGCGGGCGGGGGCGCCGCGACGTCACCGGGCGGTGGCAGCGGCGGCGGCGGCGGACCGTTGAGGAACGTGTTGCCGCTCGGGGCGGGGCCGTCGGCCGGGGGAGCCTGCTCGGTTTGCGGGGCCCCGCCACCGGTGGCCAGCTGCGGCAGATGCTGGGTCTGATCGCTCTGGCTGTCGCTGGACTGGGACCCCTGCGACGACTGAGATCCCTGCGAGGACGACTGCGAGGACTGCGACGACGACTGGGACGGGGATTCGTCGGGGATCGGGATGGGCGGCAGGTTGAGCCGCTCGGCCGGGATGTCCGGCGGCGGCACCGGCGGCTGACCGTTGATCAACAGCGGCCCCTTCGCGCTGTTGAGCAGCGTGGACCAGCCACCGTTGCCGAGCGTCGCGCCGATGCTGCAGGAGACCTGGCGGCTACCCGCCGACCAGCTCGGCAACGAGATGGTGCTGTACACCAGGGTCAGCGTGGTCTCGCGCAACTCGATCGGGGCCAGGTAGGCGTCGGTGATCTTGGTGCAGGTGTCCTTGATGAACGTGTCCTGCTCCGGCTCGGGCGGCAGCGCGTCGGGGAAACGCTCGGCGAGGTTCACCGCGCCGGTGACCTCCATCGCGTGCGGGGCTGCGCAGTCGACCGGGATGTCGGTCGGCTGATTGGTGGCCGGGTCGATGCCCAGACAGGTTCCGGGGGGCCACACCTTGGACTGGTCGATCTCGGCGACCTTGCCGGTGAACGTCAGCTGCTGGTTGTTCGGACCGGGTAACTGCAGGCCGCACAACATCCGGCGCTCCCCGGTGGTGCGCCAGGCCTTCTCGCCGGACCAGAGCATGCTGATGGTGAACCGGCTGTTGGGGTCGAAACGTTGGCCGAGATAACGCTTCACCGCCGCCGAGCACTGTTCCTGGCTGATCTGCTGGATGCGCGCCGCGGACGGCGGGGGCGCCTCGGGGCCGTATTCGCTGCCGGGGAAGGTGCGCATGTCCACCGACTCGGCGACCTCGAACCGGTGCTCGGCGGCGCAGTCGACGATCTCGGCGGCATCGGGGGTGCGCTCTGGCCAGCTGAGGCAGTCGCCTGCCTTCGCGTGATCGAAGGTGTCGTTGCCGCGTGGGCCCAGCGAGATCGCGTTGGCGGTCAGCCCGCTGCTGCGCTCGGACTGCGGGAGCGCGGTGATCACGCCGGCGATCAGCAGTCCGCCGAGCGCGGTGAGCAGCAACGCGCGCCGGGTCGACTCCGCCTGCAGGCTGCGCCACCACCGCGCTTTCGGCGCCTGCGCCTGTCCGTGGTTCGCCCCGGATTCGTCGTGCATGTGTTCGGGTCCCTCCGCCATCGCGCTCCATTGTGACAGGCGTGTCAGGTGCTGTGCCAAGAGATGCAGTTGTAACGTGATGCGGTTGTGCCGGGCGGGGTGCTCACCCCGTAGGGTTCTGGCCGTGATCGACCTCAAGGTGCTTCGCGAAAACCCCGATGTGGTGCGGGCCTCGCAGCAGGCCCGCGGGGAGGACGCCGGTCTCGTCGACGCGCTCGCCGCGGCCGACGCCACCCGCCGGGCGGCGATCTCCTCGGCCGACAACCTGCGCGCCGAGCAGAAATCGGCGAGCAAGCAGATCGGCAAGGCGTCTGCCGAGGAGCGGCCCGCTCTGCTGGCCGCGGCCAAGGACCTGGCCGAGAAGGTGAAGGCGGCCGAGGCGGCGCAGGCCGAGGCCGAGCGCGCCTACACCTCGGCGCACATGGCGATCTCGAACGTCATCATCGACGGTGTGCCCGCCGGCGGCGAGGACGACTTCGTGGTGCTCGACACGGTGGGCGAACCGCCGGCGATCACGGACCCCAAAGACCACCTCGAGCTCGGGGAGTCGCTCGGGCTGATCGACATGGAGCGCGGTGCGAAGGTGTCCGGCTCCCGCTTCTACTTCCTGACCGGTGTCGGAGCACTGCTGCAGCTGGGACTGTTCCAGCTCGCGGTGCGCGTCGCGGTCGACAACGGGTTCACGCTGATGATCCCGCCGGTGCTGGTGCGGCCCGAGGTGATGGCCGGCACCGGGTTCCTCGGCGCCCACGCCGACGAGGTGTACCGCGTCGAGGCCGACGACCTCTACCTGGTCGGCACCTCGGAGGTCCCGCTGGCCGGCTACCACGCCGACGAGATCCTGGACCTGTCGGCGGGACCCAAGCGCTACGCCGGCTGGTCGTCGTGCTTCCGGCGCGAGGCCGGCAGCTACGGCAAGGACACCCGCGGCATCATCCGAGTGCACCAGTTCGACAAGGTCGAGGGCTTCGTCTACTGCCGTCCCGAGGAGGCCGAGGCCGAGCACGAGCGGCTGCTGGGGTGGCAGCGCCAGATGCTGGCCCACATCGAGGTGCCCTACCGGGTGATCGACATCGCCGCCGGGGACCTCGGGTCGTCGGCGGCGCGGAAGTTCGACTGCGAAGCCTGGGTGCCGACTCAGAAGACCTATCGCGAGCTGACCTCCACGTCGAACTGCACGACGTTTCAGGCGCGGCGGTTGGCGGTGCGCTACCGCGACGAGAACGGCAGGCCGCAGACCGCCGCGACGCTCAACGGGACGCTGGCCACCACCCGCTGGCTGGTGGCGATCCTGGAGAACCACCAGCAGCCCGACGGCAGCGTGCGGGTTCCCGCGGCGTTGGTGCCCTACGTGGGCGCCGAGGTGCTGACCCCGGCGCGCTGAGCCGGTTAGGGTTGCCCATGACCGCGTCGGTGGTGCAGTTGTGGCGTTTCCCGGTGAAGTCGATGGCCGGTACCCCGGTCGACCGGCTCCGCATCGACCGTCGCGGCGTGCATGCCGACCGGCTGTGGGCGGTCCGCGACGTGGAACGTGACATCACTGCGTCGGCGCGCAAAGTGCCCGCCCTGCTGGGCTGTTCGGCGCGCTACGCCGCCGAACCCGGACCTGACGCCGGACCGGGCAATGCCCCCGAGGTCATCATCACGCTGCCCGACGGCACCGAGGTGTCCAGCGCCGATCCCGGCGTCGACGCTGCGCTGTCCGCGGTGGCCGACCGTGAGGTGCGGCTGACGTCGCTGCCGGCCGCCGACGACGTCAGCCTGCACCGGCTGTCGATTCGCCAGAGCCGTGCCGGTTTCGCGCCCAGCGAGGTGCGCAGCGACTTCGGTCTGTCGGATACCGAGGCGCTGCCCGACACATCGGTGTTCTCCACCAGGCAGATGCTGACGTTGGCCCGCTTCGCCACCCCGCCGGGGACATTCGTCGATCTCAGCCCGGTCCACCTGCTCAGCACCACCAGCCTGGCGTCGCTGGCCGGTGAGGGCCTGCCCTACGACGTACGTCGATTCCGGCCGAATGTGCTCGTGGACGTCACGCAGCCGGGCGGCGGCTACCCCGAGAGCGGCTGGGTCGGCGCGGAGGTCACCGTCGGTGCGGTGACGGTGCGGGTGACCAATCCGACGATCCGGTGCGTGGTGCCGACCCGGGCCCAGCCCGGGCTGCCACCGGATCGCGCACTGACCAGGCGCCTGGCGCAGGCCACCGACCGATTTCTCGGGGTCTACGCCGACGTCACCGGTCCCGGTGTGGTGCAGGTGGGCGACCCGGTCCAGGTCGATGTGCCCGCTCCGGCCGGGGTGTGGCGCCGGACCGCGTCGGCGGCGGGGCAGGCCACGATGCGGGGACTGCAGAGCGTGCTGGAAGCGACGCTGCTGCGCGGGCGATGACGCCGCCGCGGTACTGGGCGCTGCTGCTGTGGGCGGTCACCGCCGCAGCGCTGTTCGCGGCGCTGCTGCTGGCCGCGTTCAGTTACGGGACGTGGGCCTACGGCCGGTACCTGGACCGCGACGGCCTGGCGACCCAGGCGAGGGTCGTCGACAGCGACGTCACCTCGGTCTCGGTCGAGTTCGCCAACTATCGCGGGTCCCGGTCGGTGGCCGTGGTGCGGTGGTGGGCGCCGGGGGCACCGGGGGTCGGTGACGAGATCGCCGTCGTCTACGACCCGTGGGATCCGCGCGACGCGGTGCGTGCCGGCCGTCCGGAAAATCGAGCGGTGGCGATCGGTGCCGCGGCGGGGTCGGCCGTCATGGTCAGCGTCGCCGTCGGGGCGGGCGTGGGCGCCGGCCTGATCCACCGCGCGCGGCGGTCTTAACTCGGCAGCAGATCGTCGAGCAGGGCCAGGAACTCCTTGGGGCGCACCGGGGTACACGCCGGGTCGGGGAACGAACCGGCGACGTCGAAGGTCACCAGCGTCGATTTGATCGGCCGGTAGATGTCCAGCGGCAGCCAGCGGCGCAGATCCGAGCTGCCCCACAGGCGGAACCGCTGCAGGAACAACCCCAACGGCTCGGCCCGGTAACTGCGGATGTCGCGCAGCGGGATGACTTTCGAGGTGCCGGACGGAAAGTGGTAGCGGCGCAACGTCAACGCCTCCCGATCCAGTTGGATCCGGCCGTCGTCGTAGAACTGCCGCGCGGGCGCGCTCATGCCTTGGCCGACCGCAACTCGTGGCCCTTGGTGGTCAGGCACCGTCCGTTGGTCAGATTCCACTGCCACCCGTGCAGGTTGCAGGTCAGCGTGGTGCCTTCGACGACACCGAACTTCGACAGGTCGGCTTTCAGGTGCGGGCACCGGCGCTGGATCTCCCAGCCGTCCAGCGTGATCGACGCGCTGTCGTCGTGCGCCTCGGCGAACCACCCGTCGGCGTAGGCGATCCGTTCGTCGGTCAGGCACTTGAAGAACGTGTAAAGATACTCGTTGTAACCGCCCACCCGCCAGGCGGTGAATCGGGTGGACAGGAAGATCGTGTTCACCCAGTCCGGTTCGCGGTCGCGCAGCACGGTGCGCACCAGCTCCGGCGCGATCGCGAAACCGTAGCGGAACTTCTCATCCGCAATGGGTTCGCGCACAGCGCGTTTCGGAAAGTCGATGACCACGGTTTCCGAGTGGCCGGAACCGTCGAGCCGCAGCTCCACCGGGTATCCGATGCCGTCGCAGATCTGATCGCTCTGCACCATGATCGGCTCGAACAGCTCGCGCAGCGGTTCGAGGAGCGGCTCGCCCTGCGCGGGTGCCCACCGGGCCTTCTCGGCGGCCAGCACCGGCGCCATCCGCTCGGCGTAGTCGGCGATGTAGTCCGCCTTACCGGTGGTGAAGATCGCCTCCACGTCGCCCTCAGGTAGCGGGTGGGTGAGCGAATCGAGCTGTGCGCCGCGGAAATCGGCGGTGGAGCCGGGGATCATCAACAACCCGCCGTGGTGGTCGTGCGCCCGCATCTCCTCGAGGAAGACCATCTGGTCGGGGAAGATGTTGGCGGGGTCGCCGTGGTCGTCGTTGAGGTCGCGCAGGTCCGGGTCCAGGAAGCAGGGCGGCCCGGCCGACGGGATCACCCACGTGGCGCCGACCTGGGCGATGTACTGGCGGCAGCGGTCCATCTGGCGCTGGCGCTTCTGTGTTCCGAACGCCTCCTTGGCGCGGGCGGGCATCTCGTAGACCATCGGGTACCAGATGGCTCCGGAGTACTGCAGCATGTGCACGTCGATCTGGCCGAAGTCGGTGTGGAGCACGTCGAGGTCCACCGGCCGCGCGTCGTTCATGTTGAACGCGACCGTCTCGCCGTCGTCGACGACCAGTCCCGAGTCCCCGATGGGCCCGTCGGCCGGGGCGCGCAGCGCGATGATCATCACGTCCAGGTCGCCCTTGGGTCCGCTCACCCGGTGCTTGACCGAGTCGGTGGTCTCGAAGAACCGGGAGAATCCGAGTCCCTCCAGTTCGCGACGCAGGTCCGGCACCGGGAAATCGGGGAGCAGCACCACAGCGTCCTTGTTGACGTGCTCACGCAGGTTCTGCGGATCGAAGTGATCCTTGTGCAGGTGGGAGACGTAGAGGTAGTCGACGTCGCCCAACGCCGCCCACTCCAACCCGCTGTTGTCGGGGAACGGGAACCACGACGCGAAGTAGGCCGGGTTGACCCACGGGTCGCACAGGATGGACCCGGCCTTGGTGTCGATCCGGAATCCGGCGTGTCCGACGCTGGTGACCTGCACAAATACCCCTTCGATACGCCCTCGACGACGCTGTCGCGGATCGTCTGAACAGCTGCGTACTCCGCATCGCAGCTTAGTCCTGTCCGATGGGCCCCGTCGTTCTGGTGAGCCGGTCGTCGGATTACGCTGGCGGCTGTGGAACCGGTATACGGCACAGTCATCCAGCTGGCCCGGTTGGTCTGGCGCGCCCAGGGGCTGACGTTCACCGTGACCGGTGTGGAGAACCTGCCGCGCACCGGTGGTGCCGTGGTCGCGATCAACCACACCAGCTACTTCGACTTCACCTTCGCCGGGTTGCCCGCCTACCGGCAGCATCTGGGCCGCAAGGTGCGTTTCATGGCCAAGAAAGAGGTCTTCGACCACAAGATCACCGGGCCGATCATGCGCAGCCTGCGCCACATCGAGGTCGACCGGGACAGCGGGGCGGCGTCGTTCGAAGCGGCGTGCCGCATGCTCAAGGAGGGTGAGCTGGTCGGCGTCTACCCCGAGGCGACCATCAGCCGCAGCTTCGAGATCAAACAGTTCAAATCCGGGGCCGCGCGGATGGCGATCGCCGCCGGGGTGCCGATCGTGCCGCACATCGTCTGGGGTGCCCAGCGGATCTGGACGAAGGGGCACCCGAAGAATCTGCGCCGGCCCAAGGTGCCCATCTCGGTGGCCGTCGGCAAGCCGATCGAGCCGACACTGCCGGCAGAGGAATTGACCGCGTTGCTGCACTCGCGGATGCAGCACCTGCTCGAGCAGGTCCAGGATGCGTACGGCCCGCACCCGCCCGGCGAGTTCTGGGTTCCGCACCGGATGGGCGGCGGGGCGCCGTCGCTGGCCGAGGCCAACCGGATGGACGCCGAGGAAGCAGCGGCCAAGGCCGCGCGACGGGCGCAGCCGCCGCAGGCGGGTGACGGTTCCACCGGGGCGCCGGGCTAGGCGCGCCATGGAGCCGGTCTTCCGCACGCTGGAGATCGCGGCCCACGCGGTGGTCCGGGCCACCGGAACGCGGATCACCTACCACGGGCTGCACCACCTGCCCAGGTCAGGTGGTGCGGTCATCGCCATCAACCACACCGGCTACGTGGACTGGCTTCCCGCGGCGCTGGCCGCCGAGAACCGGGGTCGCCGGATGCGGTTCATGATCAAGGCCGAGATGGCCGATGTGTCGGTCATCGGCTGGCTGATCCGGCACACCAAGACCATTCCCGTCAAC
Source organism: Mycobacterium sp. PO1 (assembly GCF_017312405.1). Lineage (GTDB taxonomy): Bacteria > Actinomycetota > Actinomycetes > Mycobacteriales > Mycobacteriaceae > Mycobacterium. The sequence continues at coordinate 92,054 of NZ_BLTG01000010.1, read as the reverse complement.
CGGCAGGCCGGGGCCGAAGCGTTCGCCGCGGCCGTGCAGGCACTGCGGGACGGTGAGATCGTCGGGGTCTATCCGGAGGCCACGATCAGCCGCAGCTTCGAACTCAAGGAGTTCAAGACCGGTGCCGCCCGGATGGCGCTGCAGGCGCAGGTGCCGATCGTCCCGCTGGTCGTCTGGGGCGCTCACCGGAAATGGACCAAAGACCACCCGCGGGCGCTGGGCCGGACCAAGACCCCGGTCAGCGTCGCGGTGGGCGATCCGCTGGCGCCTGAGGGCAGTGTGGAGGCGCTCGACGCCGCCCTGCGGGCGGAGATGACGCGTCTGCTGCATGATGTGCAAGCCGGTTATCCCCGGCCGAAGGGAGCGTTCTGGGTGCCACGCCGACTGGGCGGCTCTGCGCCGACCCCCGAGCAAGCCAAGGTCCTCGACGCCGAGGAGCTCGCGGAGCGGGCACGCAGGCGGGCCGAGCGCCCATGACCCCTGAGCTCATCGCCACCGATGTCGACGGCACACTCCTCGACGACGACGAGAAGGTCACTGCCAGGACCCGGTCGGCTGTGCACGCCGCGGTCTCGGCGGGGGTGCAGTTCGTGCTGGCCACCGGCCGGCCGCCGCGCTGGGTGACGCCGATCGTGGATCAGTTGGGCTTCGCTCCGATGGCGGTGTGCGCCAACGGCGCGGTGCTCTACGACCCGTCGGCCGACAGGATCGTCTCGGCGCGCACGTTGTCCGCCGAGGCGCTCGCCGGCCTCGCCGAGATCGCCACGCGGGTGATCCCCGGCGCCGGGCTCGCCGTGGAACGGGTGGGGCGCTCGGCTCACGACGCCGCGACCCCGCAGTTCGTCAGTTCGCCCGGCTACGAGCACGCCTGGCTCAACCCCGACAACACCGAGGTGTCGGTCGAGGATCTGCTGAGCGCCCCGGCGGTCAAGCTGCTCATCCGCAAGGCCGGGGCGCGCAGCGCCGACATGGCGGCGGCGCTGCTCGAGCACATCGGCACCGAGGGCGACATCACGTACTCCACCAACAACGGGCTGATCGAGGTGGTGCCGCTGGGCATCAGCAAGGCCACCGGGATCGAGGAGGTGGCCCGCCCGCAGGGTATCGAGGCCGCCGCGGTGGTCGCGTTCGGTGACATGCCCAACGACGTGCCGATGCTGGGCTGGGCCGGACTGGGCGTGGCGATGGGCAATGCCCACCCGGACGCGGTCGCGGCGGCCGACGAGGTGACGGCCACCAACGCCGACGACGGGGTGGCGCGCGTTCTGGAGCGGTGGTGGCCCTGAGCGGCGGTCAGGCCGGGTTGGTCGGCGGGGTGAACCGCTCCAGCTGAATCGGCGCGAAGCCGGACTCGGTGCTCGGCAGTTCGACGGGAACGCCGTCGAGGACGCGGACCACGGTGCCCTTCTCGCGATCGAAGTTCAGGGTGCCGTGCTGGAAGTTCTGCACGATCCACTGCGGTTCGGCGATCTCGGAGCTGGTCGGCAGCCCCAGCGCGCCACGCTCGAAGCCCAGCGATCCCCAGACGGTGTAGATCTCGCCGGTGATCGGTTCGGCCCCGGTCTCCGGGGACCAGTACATGGCGCCGCGTTCGAACGTGACATACCGGCTGGTGCCCTGCCCGAACGCCTCGGGAGACGTTGGCCAACCGAGGTAGCTGTCCTTGCCTCCGAGCGCCTCCCATTTGGCGAAGATCGCTCCGCCGCGCAGCTGCTCGGCCAACTGCGACGGACCCGGGGGATCGTTGAACCGGGCGGCGATGTCGCGGATCTGCCCCATCAGCGCGTAGGCCGCGTCGCCCGGGCATTCGGTGATGCCGACATCGCGGTGGGTGAAGATGGTCGGCAGCGTGATGGGAGCACCGAGCGGGAACTTGGTGAACGAGCCGCCCTCCGAGGGCAGCACGACCGTCCCGAGCGGATCGACACCGGCCACCCCCAGTACCCAGCCGAGCAGGCGGGCGGTGGTGCGCAGCTGGATCGGGGTGGGCGGGTCGACCTCGAAGTCGCCGAGCATCGCCACGCCCCAGGTGTTGTGGTTGAACCCGCCGGTGTGTGCGCCCTCCACCGGTCGGGCCATCCCGCCGGCGCGGCCTTCGAAGACCTGTCCGTATCGGTCGACCATCGCGTTGTAGGCGATGTCGCACCAGCCCAGCGTGCGGGTGTGGTACTCGTAGATCGACCGGATGATCCCGGCGGAGTCCTGCGGCGTGTAGTCGTTGCTGCCGGCGGTGTGGTGCACGACGCCGGCCTGGATGCGGGCGTCATATCGGGGCTGCCCGCAGCGCATCGATTCGTCGGCGCCCCATTGGCTTCGACCGATGATGGCCGGCGGGCGTCCCGGCGGAGTGGCCGCGTTGGGCAACGGCGCCAGGTCGGCGGGTGCCTGCGGAGGGCTGATCAGCACCGCGTTGATGTTCTGGCCGAACGGCTGCTCGGTGGTGGCGGGCACGTAGCCGAGCTCGGGCCGGTCGTCCCCGGAATCGTCGCGGCGGGGCGGGGCGGGCGAGGTCTGCGGGGCGTCGGCCGGTCGGGTCACGGCGATCTGGACCGTGGTGGTGCGGCCGACGAAGACGGGCTCGGTGCCGCGGGGGCCGGGCAGATCGGCGCCCACGCCCTGGAGTTGTTCGGTCTCGTACCAGGGCCCCCAGGAACCGTCGGCCTTCTTGGCGCGCACCCGCGCGCTGGTGGCTGTCAGGTCCGCGGCGGTGAGCGCCACCAGGGAGAACGGGGTGTCCTGGTGGATCTCGCGGATCGTCTCGCCGCCGCCGAGGTCGGCCAGGGGTTGCTGGACCATCGTGGGCGCGGCCACGGCCGGCGTCTCGGAGTCCTCCGGAATGCCGTTGATCGCCCAGGGCAGCAGCATCACCGTCGCCGCTATCGCGGTGAACAGGATCGATGGTGCGGGTCGGCGGCACGGCACAGGGCGATGTTACGTATGTGCTAGATGGTGCTGGTGTTTCGACACGGCAAAAACGGGTACCAACTTCGACCGGCAACGGCACCGCAGAGCGGATGCTTCTGCGGTGCCGTCAGGGGGCAGGACTTCGTTGTCCGCGTGCCGGTTACAGACCAGGGGTGACAGCGGCCTCCGCCGGAAGTGCGGCGGCCTCGGCGGCCGCCCCGGCGATCGGTGCCGCGGCTTCGGCCGGTGGCTTGACCGCAGACATGATCGCGGGCATCACGATGCCCTTGAGCAGGTCGATCGCCTCACCGGCGCCGAGGGAGTTCGCGGCGCTGGTCAGGTCACCGAGCAGGCCCCCACTGGCCGGTGCCACCGGGGCCGCCAGCGACGGATCGCCGAGGATCGGGTAGGCGCCCAGCGCGGGATCCAGACCGACCGGCGCCGAGATCGGGATCTCGCCGGTGGCGGGCAGTGCCGAGGTGGAGATCGGGGCCGCACCCAGCGTCGGGTCGGTCAACGCGGGGGGTGTGCTGAGTCCGGGCACGGTCACCGCCGGATCGGTCAGCGTCGGCGTCACGCCCGGGGTGGTCAGTCCGCCGGGGGCGGTCAGGTCCGGAGAGGCCAGCGCAGGGTCGGTCAGCGTGGGGGCGACACCGGTGGGGCTGGTCAGGCCGGGGTTGGTCAACGCGGGATTGGCCAGGCCCGGATCGGTCAGCGTCGGTGCGGTCAGACCGGGGGTGGTCAGCGCGGGCGCAGTCAACCCCGGGGTGCCCAGGCCGGGCGTCACCGTCGTCGGTGCCGGGCTGGTCCCGGTCAGCAGGCCGGTCGGCATCGGCGGCAGGTTGATGCCGAATTGCGAAAGGCCCTGCGACAGGGCGTTCATCAACTCGCCGGGCAGGTCGGTGATGCTGGCGGCCTGGACGAACTCGCGGTGCTGCGGCTGACGCTCGGAGATGTCGGACAGGGCCACGACGGCCACTGGACTCGCGACTGCCAGCGCGGCGACTGTGCTCAAGGCGGTCGAGAGCCGGCGTCGACGTCGGTTCGGCACGGAAGTCTCCTCAATATCTGGACGTAAAGATGCAGCCCTCCTGCCGCGGCCAACCGGTGCGGTGACCGTCGGGGAGCGTCTGGATCTTCGTACGACCTCGATGTTAATGAAGTGAATGCTGTGACTAGAGTGACGATGCGGAATCGTGAGCTAATTGCGACCTGCGCGGCTCGGCCTACTCGGGGCCACCACCGGCGGTCGGATACCCTTGCTGCCGATGACAGCTCTGCCCCAGCCCGATCAACACTGGGACCTCTTCGTCGTCGGCTCCGGTTTCTTCGGCCTGACGATCGCCGAACGGGCGGCCACGCAGCTGAACAAGCGCGTCCTGGTCCTCGAGCGACGTTCCCACCTCGGCGGCAACGCCTACTCGGAAGCCGAGCCCGAGACCGGTATCGAGGTGCACCGCTACGGCGCGCACCTGTTCCACACCTCCAACCGGCGGGTGTGGGACTACGTGCGCCAGTTCACCGAGTTCACCGGCTACCAGCACCGGGTGTTCGCCCTCTACAACGGCCAGGCCTACCAGTTCCCGATGGGGCTGGGGCTGGTCAGTCAGTTCTTCGGCCGCTATTTCACCCCCGACGAGGCGCGCGCGTTGATCCGCGAGCAGGCTTCGGAGATCGAGACCGAGGACGCGCAGAACCTGGAGGAGAAGGCGATCTCGCTGATCGGCCGCCCGCTCTACGAGGCGTTCGTCAAGCACTACACCGCCAAGCAGTGGCAGACCGATCCCAAGGAACTGCCCGCCTCGAACATCACCCGGCTGCCGGTGCGCTATACGTTCGACAACCGCTATTTCAACGACACCTACGAGGGCCTGCCGGTCGACGGGTACACCGCCTGGCTGCAGAACATGGCCGCCGACGAGCGCATCGAGGTGCGGTGCGACACCGACTGGTTCGACGTGCGTGACCAGTTGCGGGCCGCCAACCCCGACGCGCCGGTGGTCTACACCGGCCCCCTGGACCGCTACTTCGACTACGCCGAAGGCCGGCTGGGGTGGCGCACGCTGGACTTCGAGCTCGAGGTGCTGCCGACGGGTGATTTCCAGGGCACACCGGTCATGAACTACAACGACGCCGACGTGCCCTACACCCGGATCCACGAGTTCCGGCATTTCCACCCCGAGCGCGACTACCCCACGGACAAGACCGTGATCATGCGCGAGTACTCACGCTTCGCCGCCGACGACGACGAGCCCTACTATCCGATCAACACCGAGGCCGACCGCGCCCTGCTGGCGGCCTACCGGGCCCGCGCCAAGGCCGAGTCGGCCGAGGCCAAAGTGCTGTTCGGTGGGCGGCTGGGCACCTATCAGTATCTGGACATGCACATGGCCATCGCCAGCGCGCTGAACATGTACGACAACGTGCTCGCGCCCCACCTGCGCGACGGGGCGCCGCTGGCCGGCGCCGAGACAGAAAGCAGTTGACTATGAGTGACATCCCGTCCGGCGCGCTGGATGCCGGCGCCTCGCGGGCGGTCAGCCTGCTGGCCCGTGTCATCCTGCCGCGCCCAGGCGAGCCGCTCGACGTGCGCAAGCTCTACATCAACGAATCGGACACCAACGCCCGCCGCGCACACGCGCCGGCGCGCACCGAGCTGGAGATCGGGCCCGAGTCCGAGGTCTCGTTCGCCACGTATTTCAACGCCTTCCCGGCCAGCTACTGGCGGCGCTGGTCGACGCTGCAGTCGGTGGTGCTGCGCGTCGAGCTGACCGGCAGCGGCCGCGTCGACCTGTACCGCACCAAGGCCACCGGAGCCCGCATCACCGTCGGTGGCGCGGAGTTCTCGGGTGAACCGGTCGAGTTCGAGATCGGTCTCGACCCGTTCGAGGACGGCGGCTGGATCTGGTTCGACATCACCACCGACAGCGCCGTCACGCTGCAGCACGCCGGGTGGTACGCGCCGGTGCCCGCGCCCGGGCGCGCCGACGTGGCGGTCGGCATCCCGACCTTCAACCGGCCCGCCGACTGCGTCAACGCGCTGACCGCGTTGACTTCGGACCCCTTGGTGGACAAGGTGATCGGAGCGGTCATCGTGTCCGACCAGGGCACCAGCAAGGCCAAGGACCACCCCGGTTTCGACGCGGCCGCCGCCGCGCTGGGGAGCCGGCTGACGGTGCACAACCAGCCCAACCTGGGCGGCTCGGGCGGCTACAGCCGGGTCATGTACGAAGCGCTGAACAACACCGCGTGTGAACAGATCCTGTTCATGGATGACGACATCCGCATCGAACCGGATTCGGTGTTGCGCGCGTTGGCCATGAACCGGTTCGCCAAGTCGCCGACGCTGGTGGGCGGACAGATGCTCAACCTGCAGGAGCCGTCTCATCTGCATGTCATGGGCGAGGTCGTCGATCAGGCCAACTTCATGTGGACCAACGCACCCAATACCGAGTACGACCACGACTTCGCCAAGTACCCGCTGGTCGACGAGGACGACCGCAGCACGATGCTGCACCGTCGGGTCGACGTCGACTACAACGGCTGGTGGATGTGCATGATCCCGCGCCGGGTCGCCGAGGAGTTGGGTCAGCCGCTGCCGTTGTTCATCAAGTGGGACGACGCGGACTACGGGCTGCGCGCCGCCGAGCACGGGTACAGCACGGTCACCCTTCCGGGGGCGGCGATCTGGCACATGGCGTGGAGCGACAAGGACGACGCGATCGACTGGCAGGCGTACTTCCACCTGCGCAACCGCTTGGTCGTCTCGGCGCTGCACTGGGACGGCAAGGTCACCGGCCTGGTCGCCAGCCATCTGAAGGCGACGTTCAAACATCTGCTCTGCCTCGAGTATTCGACGGTGGCCATCCAGAACAGGGCGATGGACGACTTCCTCGCCGGGCCCGAGCACATCTTCTCGATCCTCGAGTCGGCGCTGCCCGACGTGCGTGCGATGCGCCAGCACTACCCCGACGCCGTGGTGCTGCCCGGCGCCACCGCTCTGCCGCCGCCGTCGGACCGGCGCCGGAAGAAGATCAAGATTCCGACCTCGTTGCCGGCCATCGGTTTTCGGCTGGCCCGCGGCGTCGCCCACCAGCTCACCCACCACGATCCCGCCCATCACCAGCGACCGGAACTCAACGTCGCCACCCAGGATGCGCGCTGGTTCGTACTGTGCAAGGTCGACGGCGTCACTGTGACGACTGCCGACGGTCGTGGTGTGGTCTACCGCCAGCGTGACCGCGCCAAGATGTTCGAACTGCTTCGTGCGTCCCTGAAACGCCAGGTTCGGTTGATCCGCAAGTACAACCGGATGCGCCGGGTGTACCGGGAGGCGTTGCCGATGATGACCAGCCAACAGAAGTGGGAGTCGGTGCTCAACGGGCACGCGGGTGCGCCCAAGGCGGCGGTGAGAGTCGGAGATGCCTGACCAGGCGCGTGGCGAGGACGCGGTGCTGGTCGCCGTGCAGCGCGGGCTGGCCGGCCGGCCCGGGGTGCTGGCCACCGCCCGCACGCTGTCCCATTTCGGTGAGCACAGTCTCGGCTGGCTCGCGCTCGCCGCGCTGGGGGCCGTGCTGCGGCCGACGCAGCGCCGCGACTACCTGGCCGCGGGTGTGGGCGCATTCACCGCCCACGCCTGTGCGGTGCTGATCAAGCGGGTGGTGCGCCGGGAACGTCCGCACCACCCGGCGATCGCGGTCAACGTGGGCACCCCGAGCCGGTTGAGCTTCCCGTCGGCGCACGCGACGTCGACGACCGCGGCCGCGGTACTGCTGGCGCGACCCACCGGGTGGCCGCTGCCGGCGCTGCTGGTGCCGCCGATGGCGTTGTCGCGGCTGGTGCTCGGAGTTCATTACCCCAGCGATGTGCTCGCCGGTGTGGCGGTCGGCGCCGCCGTCGGGGGTGCCGTCGCCAGGTTCGAAGGAGGGCGCCGGTGAGCGCATCCCAGGTCGGCCAGGAGACCGGTGCGGCGGCGGGACCGCCCAACAACCTGGTCTCGGGCATCGTCAAGGCCCTACGGCCCCGCCAGTGGGTCAAGAACGTGCTGGTCTTCGCCGCCCCGGTCGCCGCTCTCGGTGACGACCGCTACGTCTACGACTACCGCGAGGTGCTGGTCAAGGTGGCGCTGGCCTTCGTGGTCTTCAGCCTCGCCGCGTCGTGCGTGTATCTGGTCAACGACGCCCGTGACGTCGAAGCCGACCGGGCGCACCCCACCAAGCGGTTCCGCCCGATCGCCGCCGGCGTGGTTCCGGAGTGGCTGGCCTACACGCTGGCCGGCGTGCTGGGCGTGCTGTCCCTGGCGGTCTCGTGGCTGGTCACCCCCAACCTCGCCCTGGTGATGGCCGTCTACATCGCGATCCAGCTGGCCTACTGCTTCGGGCTCAAGCACCAGCCCGTGATCGACATCTGCATCGTGTCCTCGGGCTTCCTGATCCGCGCCATCGCCGGCGGTGTGGCCGCCGAAGTGCCGCTGTCGCAATGGTTCCTGCTGATGATGGCGTTCGGTTCACTGTTCATGGCCGCCGGCAAGCGGTACGCCGAGCTGCAGCTGGCCGAACGCACCGGAGCCAAGATCCGCAAGTCCCTGGAGAGCTACACCAGCTCCTATCTGCGCTTCGTGTGGACGTTGTCGGCCACCTCGCTGGTGCTGTGTTACGGGCTGTGGGCCTTCGAGCGTGACGCCACCGGCGGGGCCTCCTGGTTCGTCGTGTCGATGGTGCCGTTCACGATCGCGATCCTGCGCTACGCCGTCGACGTCGACGGCGGCATGGCCGGCGAGCCCGAGGAGATCGCGTTGAAGGACCGGGTGCTCCAGCTGTTGGCGCTGGCCTGGATCGGGACCATCGGTGCCGCCGTCTTCCTCAGCTGACCGGCACGACGGCCTGGCGGGGCGGCGCAAGCGCTGGCCCGCCTTCCCGTACCACGTCTGGACGAGGACCAGCCTGTGGGCGAGCGTGGCCGTGACTGCGGTGCTGTTCGGTGCGGGTGCCTGGCAGCGCCGCTGGATCGCCGACGACGGCCTGATCGTCCTGCGCACCACGCGAAACATGCTGGCCGGCAACGGTCCGGTGTTCAACGCCGGCGAGCGGGTGGAGGCCAACACCTCCACCGTGTGGTCGTACCTGATGTGGTTGGGCGGCTGGGTGGCCGGTCCGGCCCGGCTGGAGTACGTGGCGCTGACGCTGGCGCTGGTGTTCAGCGTCGCCGGCGTGGTGATGGTCATGCTCGGCACCGCCCGGCTTTATGCGCCCGGGCTGCAGGGGCGGGCGGCGGTGCTGCTGCCCGCCGGCGCCCTGGTCTACATCGCCGTGCCCCCGGCGCGGGACTTCGCCACCTCCGGACTGGAGAACGGTCTGGTGCTCGCCTACCTGGGGCTGCTGTGGTGGATGATGGTGTGCTGGTCGCAGGCTGCCCGCGGCGGGCCGCGTAGACCGACACCTGCTCGGGGCACCACACGGTGGTTCGACGGCGCGCTGGCGTTCGTGGCCGGGCTCAGCGTGCTGGTGCGCCCCGAGTTGGCGCTGATCGGCGGACTGGCTCTGGTGATGATGCTCATCGCGGCGCCCGACTGGCGGCGGCGGCTGCTCGTCGTCGTCGTCGGGGGACTGCTGCCGGTCGGCTACCAGATCTTCCGGATGGGCTACTACGGACTGCTCGTGCCCGGCACCGCGCTGGCCAAGGACGCCAGCGGGTCGAAATGGCACCAGGGTTTCGTGTACCTGGCCAACTTCAACCAGCCCTATCTGCTGTGGGCGCCGGCGATGCTCCTGGTCGGGCTCGCCTTGATGGTGCTGCTGCTGCGCGGGCGCCCCGGCAGGCCGAGCGCACCGGCCCGGGGCGAGTCCGGGCGGCTGGCGCGCCTGGTGCAGAGTCCGCCGGCGGTGGTCGCGTTCATCCTGATCAGCGGTGTGTTGCAGGCGGTGTACTGGATCCGGCAGGGCGGCGACTTCATGCATGGGCGGGTCCTGCTCACCCCGCTGTTCTGCCTGCTGGCGCCGGTCGCGGTCATCCCGCTGCTGGTGCCGGAAGCCTCGCGGATGGCCCGCGGCGCCGGGTACCTGTATGCCGGTGCCACCGGCGTGCTGTGGCTGGCGGTGGTCGGCTGGGCGCTGTGGGCGGCCAACTCGCCGGGAATGGGGCCGGACGCCACCCGGGTGACCGCCACCGGCATCGTCGACGAGAGGCGCTTCTACGCGCAGGCGACCGGGCACGCGCACCCGCTGACGGCGGCGGACTACCTGGACTACCCGCGCATGCGTGCGGTGCTGACCGCGATCCGGAACACACCCGACGGTGCACTGCTGCTGCCGGCGGGCAACTACGACACCTGGGACGTGGTGCCGGCGATCCCGCCTCCGCCGGACGCGCCCACCGGACCGGACGGGGACCGAAACGGCCCCCACACCGTGTTTTTCACGAATCTGGGCATGCTCGGGATGAACGTCGGGCTCGATGTGCGGGTGATCGATCAGATCGGCCTGGCCAATCCGCTGGCCGCGCACACCGCCCGCATCGAGGACGGCAGGATCGGCCACGACAAGAACCTCTTCCCGGACTGGGCGGTCGCCGAGGGGCCGTTCCTGAAGGAGGAGCCGTGGATCCCGCAGTACCTGGACGAGGACTGGATCCGGCAGGCTCAGGCGGCGCTGGCCTGCCCGGAAACCGAGTCGGTGCTCAACGCGGTCCGAGCGCCGATGAGCCCGCGCCGGTTCCTGTCGAACCTGGCCAATGCCGCGGAGTTCACCCGTTACCGCATCGACCGGGTGCCGCTGTACGAACTGGCCCGGTGCGGGCTGCCGCTGCCCGAGCCGGTGAACCCGCCCTACACCGGGCTGCCCGCCACCGGACCGTGAGCAGGCCTCTGGCGTGCGCGATTTGTTGGCGGAGAGGGTTTTCTGCTTTCGTAACGCTGACGCCATGTCGCTCGGATAAGGACATAGGACCGACCGGAACGGACACTGCGGAACGCAGCACGGTGACGTGATGCGGCCCCGCGGTGAGGAGAAGTCACCACAAAGGTGTGGTTGACTACACGGGCAACGAGGCCGGGCGCCTGGGCGACTCCAGGGCCCGCTAGCTGCTGCTTTACGAAAGATGGGAAAGACATACAACCATGAAGCTCGTTGGGAGGCTGCGCGGCGCAGCGAAGATGACGTGGCGTCGGGTCACGGTGGCGGCCCTGGCGGCCACGCTGCTGCCCGGCCTGATCGCCGCCGTCGGCGGCACGGCGACTGCGGGAGCGTTCTCCCGTCCCGGTCTGCCCGTGGAGTACCTGATGGTGCCGTCGGCAGGCATGGGTCGTGACATCAAGGTGCAGTTCCAGAGCGGCGGGCCCAACGCACCCGGCGTGTACCTGCTCGACGGTCTGCGTGCGCAGGACGACTTCAACGGCTGGGACATCAACACCGCCGCCTTCGAGTGGTACCTGGACTCGGGCATGGCCGTGATCATGCCGGTCGGCGGGCAGTCCAGCTTCTACAGCGACTGGTACAGCCCGGCCTGCGGCGACAACGGCTGCCAGACCTACAAGTGGGAGACGTTCATCTCCCAGGAGCTGCCGGCCTACCTGGCGGCCAACAAGGGTGTCGACCCGAACCGCAACGCGGCCGTGGGCCTGTCGATGGCCGGTTCGGCCGCGCTGACCATGGCGATCTACCACCCGCAGGTGTTCCAGTACGCCGGCTCGCTGTCGGGCTTCCTGAACCTGTCCGAGGGCTGGTGGCCGATGCTGGTCAACATCTCGATGGGTGACGCGGGTGGCTACGACGCCAACGACATGTGGGGCAAGACCGAGGACGCCAACAGCGCGTGGAAGCGCAACGACCCGATGGTCAACATCGACAAGCTGGTCGCCAACAACACCCGCATCTGGATCTTCTGCGGCAACGGCAAGCCGGCGGAACTCGATTCCGGGATGAGCTCGGGCAACCTGTTCAACGCGAAGTTCCTGGAGGGCTTCACGCTGCGCACCAACAAGACCTTCCAGGAGGAGTACATCGCCGCGGGTGGCAAGAACGGCGTGTTCAACTTCCCCTCCAACGGAACCCACCAGTGGGCCTACTGGGGTCAGCAGCTGCAGCAGATGAAGCCGGACATCGCCCGGGTGCTCGGCGCGGTGCCGCAGCCGTCGGCTCCGCCGGCTCCGGCCGAGGCCGCAGCTGAGCCGGCCGCCAACGGCGGCTGACGCCACGCGACAGCATTATTGACGGCGGTGATCCCCGGGTGGGGTCACCGCCGTCAGTCTTTTCGTCCTCGGCTGCCACCGGTGATGTGGTTCACTACCTTGCGATGTCGACGACGAACGAGGTGGGGCGGATGCGCGCGCTGATGCGGATGATCCTGGTGCGAATGACCCTGGCCGCCGCACTGGCGGTGACGCTGTGGGGCGCGGGGGCGACGCCGTCGCTGCCGGGCGCCCCGGCCGCCTCCGCGCAGGGCGTCGAGATGTTGATGGTGCCTTCGGCCGCGATGGGCCGCGACATCCCGGTGGCGTTCCAGGGCGGCGGCCCGCACGCCGTCGTGCTGCTCGACGCGTTCAACGCCGCCCCGGACGTGAGCAACTGGGTGACAGCCGGCAACGCCATGAACACGCTGTCGGGTCTGGGTATCTCGGTGGCCGCCCCGGCCGGCGGGGCGTGGAGCATGTACACCAACTGGGAGCAGGACGGCAGCAAGCAGTGGGAGACCTTCCTGGCCGACGAGCTGCCCGACTGGCTCGCCGCCAACAAGGGGCTGGCTCCGGGCGGGCACGGCATCGTCGGCGCCGCCCAGGGCGGCACCGGCGCGCTGACCATGGCGACGTTCCACCCCAACCGCTACCGCTTCGCCGGGACGCTGTCGGGCTTCCTGACCCCGTCGGCCACCACCATGAACGGCGCGATCACCGCAGGGCTCGCCCGCTTCGGCGGGGTGGACACCCGCAACATGTGGGGTTTGCCACAGCTGGGCCGGTGGAAGTGGCACGACCCAGACGTGCACGCTCAACTCCTGGCCAACAACAACACCCGGCTGTGGGTGTACAGCCCGGCCACGGTGACGTGCACCGACCCCGCCGCGATGATCGGCTACTGCGATCAGGCCCAGGGCAGCAATCGGACCTTCTACCAGCACTATCGCTCGATCGGCGGCAGCAACGCCCACTTCGACTTCCCGACGTCGGGCAATCACGACTGGGGTTCGTGGAGCGGCCAGTTGGCCGCCATGACGGGTGAGCTGGTCGCGACCATCCGGTAGTGGCACGGGCTCGGCGCACCGGTCGGGCGTGGGCCAGCCGGTACTTTGGAGGAGTGCAGAACGCGTCACGCAGATCAGGGATCGCCGGGTTGGCCGGCTTCTCGCTGCTGGTGGCGTCGTCGGCGGCGGGGTTGTCCGGCTGCTCGATGACCGATGACATGGTCATGGGGCTGGGCTCGCAGACCGAGGCCGCGCAGAGTGAATCCCCCGCGGCGGTGCCCGGTCCCGACGACCTCGGGGCCGAGGACCACACGCTGGTCGTGACCCCGGCTCAACGCCACTACCTCGACGCGCTGCACGGTGCGGGAGTGCAGCCCAGCAGTGACCTCGCCGCGTTGCGGATCGGGTCCTACGTGTGCCAGGCCCGCTTCGCCAAGCACACCGACCAGCAGGTGTGGGATTTCGTACTGCCTCTGGTGCGCAACGAGGTCGGCTCGTCGGCCACTGCGATGACGCCGTCGGCGGGAGAGGTCAACACGTTGACCGACGACTACATCCGCATCGCGACCGACCAGCTCTGCTGAGCTGTCGACCACATCCCAGCACCCGCGTAGGCGAGGAGAACGAAGAACGTCATGGCCAAGTCCAACCGGCGCAAACGCCACCGCCTTCTGGCGCTGTTCGCGGCAGGCGCGGTGAGCATGGTGGTCGTGCTGATCGTGGCGATCGTGGTCGTGGTGCTGCGCAGGCCCGACGCCCCGCCGACCGCGGTGCCGCCGAGCGCCCAGCCGCCCACCGCGGTGCCTCCGACGATCTCGAAGCCGCGGCCCGAATTCCAGGACGCGAGCTGCCCGGATGTACAGCTGATCTCGATACCGGGCACCTGGGAATCCTCGGTGCAACTGGACCCGTTCAACCCGGTGCAGTTCCCGGCCGCGCTGCTGCTCAACGTGACCAACCCGCTGCGCGCGCAGTTCGGCGCGGACCGCCTCGAGGTGTTCACCGTTCCCTACACCGCGCAGTTCCACAATCCGCTGTCCGCGGATGCGCAGATGTCGTACAACGACAGCCGCGCCGAGGGCACCCAGGCGGCGGTCCGGGCGATGACGGACATGAACAACCGGTGCCCGCTGACCAGTTACGTGCTGGTCGGGTTCTCCCAGGGCGCCGTCATCGCCGGGGACATCGCCAGTGACATCGGCAACGGCCGCGGGCCGGTGGACCAGGATCTGGTGCTCGGTGTGACGCTGATCGCCGACGGACGCCGCCAGGACGGGGTGGGGCAGGACGTCGGTCCCAACCCCGACGGCCAGGGTGCGGAGATCACGCTGCACGAGGTGCCGACCCTGTCGGCGCTGGGGCTGACGATGACCGGACCGCGCCCCGGCGGGTTCGGTGCGCTCAACGACCGGACCAACGAGATCTGCGCCCGCGGCGACCTGATCTGCGCGGCACCCGAGTCGGCGTTCAACATCACCGCGCTGCCGAAGACGTTGGAGGTGCTGTCGGGGGGCGCGGGTCAGCCGGTGCACGCGATGTACGCCACCCCGGACTTCTGGAACATCGACGGGATGCCGGCCACTCAGTGGACGCTGAACTGGGCGCAGAACCTGATCGCCGACGCCCCACAGCCCAAGCACGGGTGAGGTGTGCCACATCTTTTTGGCAACGTTTCGTGACGGTGCGGTGTCCAGATTTGGCGCAGCCCCGCAGGTCGCCTAGCATTACGTGAGATTAAGAAACATCTAAGAGCGACGGCTGGCGGTTCACGGGCGGGGAGCTGTCGGACCGGTACGATCTTCGGGGTTTGGGACAGCGCTCCCGCCTGATTGGAGTATTGAGATGGCCTTCCACAACCCGTTCATCAAAGACGGACTGATCAAGTTCCCGGACAACGGCAGCTTGGTCAAGCACGTCGAACGATGGGCCCGGGTTCGGGGCGACAAGCTCGCCTACCGGTTCATCGACTTCTCCACCGAGCGCGACGGCGTCGAGCGCGATCTGAACTGGGCCGACTTCGGCGCCCGCAACAAGGCCGTCGGGGCCCGCCTGCAGCAGGTCACCGAACCCGGAGACCGGGTCGCGATCCTGTGCCCGCAGAACCTCGAGTACCTCGTGGCCTTCTTCGGTGTGCTCTATTCCGGGCGCATCGCGGTACCGCTGTTCGATCCCAACGAACCCGGCCACGTCGGCCGTCTGCACGCCGTGCTCGACGACTGCGAGCCCTCAGCCATCCTGACCACGACGGCCGCGGCCGAGGGGGTGCGCAAGTTCTTCCGCACCCGGCCGGCCAACCAGCGACCGCGCGTCATCGCCGTCGACGCCGTGCCCAACGAGGTCGGCGCCACCTGGGAGCCGGTCGACGTCCAGCACGACACGATCGCGTACCTGCAGTACACCTCGGGGTCCACCCGGATCCCGACCGGTGTGCAGATCACCCACCTGAACCTGGCCACCAACGTGGTCCAGGTCATCGAGGCGCTCGACGGCCAGGAGGGCGACCGCGGCGTCTCGTGGTTGCCGTTCTTCCACGACATGGGGCTCATCACGGTGCTGCTGTCGCCGATGCTGGGCCACTACATCACGTTCATGACGCCCGCCGCGTTCGTGCGTCGCCCGGGCCGGTGGATCCGCGAGATGGCCCGCAAGGAGAGCGACACCGGCGGCACCATCTCCGTCGCGCCGAACTTCGCGTTCGACCACGCAGCCGTGCGGGGGGTGCCCAAGGACGGCGAGCCGCCGCTGGACATGTCCAACATCAAGTGCATCCTCAACGGCAGCGAGCCCATCTCGGCGGCCACCGTGAACCGGTTCAACGACGCGTTCGGCCCGTTCGGCTTCAAGCCGCAGGCCATCAAGCCGTCCTACGGGCTGGCCGAGGCCACGCTGTTCGTGTCGACCACCCCGATGAACGCCGAGCCCCGGATCATCCACGTGGACCGTGACGAGCTCAACCGGCACCGCTTCGTCGAGGTGCCCGCGGACTCACCGAAGGCGGTCGCGCAGGCCGGTGCCGGTCAGATCGGGGTCGCGGAATGGGCGGTCATCGTCGACAACGACAGCGCCACCGAATTGCCCGACGGCCAGATCGGCGAGGTCTGGATCAGCGGCCAGAACATGGGCACCGGCTACTGGGGCAAGCCCGAGGAGACCGTCGCCACGTTCCAGAACACGCTCAAGTCGCGCACCAACCCGTCCCACGCCGAGGGCGCCACCGACGACGCCACCTGGGTGCGCACCGGCGATCTGGGCGCCTACCACGACGGCGAGCTCTACATCACCGGCCGGACGAAGGACCTGGTGATCATCGACGGCCGCAACCACTATCCCCAGGACCTCGAGTACTCCGCCCAGGAGTCCACCAAGGCGCTGCGCACCGGGTTCGTCGCGGCGTTCTCGGTCCCGGCCAACCAGCTGCCCGACGAGGTGTTCGAGGACGCGCACGCCGGACTGAAGCGCGACCCCGACGACACCTCCGAGCAACTGGTGATCGTCGGTGAGCGCGCCCCGGGCGCGCACAAGCTCGAGATGGCCCCGATCGCCGACGACATCCGCGCGGCGATCGCGGTGCGCCACGGTGTGACGGTGCGCGACGTGCTGCTGACCCCGGCCGGAGCGATCCCCAGGACCTCCAGCGGCAAGATCGGTCGGCGCGCCTGCCGCTCGGCGTACCTGGACGGCAGCCTGCGCAGCGGCAAGGTGGCCAATGCCTTCCCGGACGAGACCGACTGACGTTTCCACTGAAGTGACTCCCCAATGCCGGCCCGCGGGGGCGGCCGGATCGATCGTGAGGTGACGATGACTGATCCACAAGACGATTCGGTGAACCCGGCGGCCCCGGTGGGCGGCCCGGACATGACGGTCGCCGAGATGCGTGCCTGGCTGCGCAACTGGGTCGGCAATGCCACCGGGCAGTCCCCGGATTCGGTGAACGAAACCGCGCCGCTGGTGGAACTCGGCTTGTCGTCGCGCGACGCCGTGGCGATGGCCAGTGACATCGAGGATCTCACCGGTGTGACGCTGACCGCGACGGTCGCCTTCCGCCACCCCACCATCGAGTCGCTGGCCACGGTGATCATCGAGGGTGAGCCCGAAGAGGACACCGCCGCGCTCGACGCCGAGGACTGGTCGCGTGACGGCGACGAGGACCGGCTGAACATCGCCATCGTCGGCGTCGGCACCCGCTTCCCCGGCGACATGAACACGCCGAGCCAGATGTGGCAGGCGCTGCTCGAAGGCCGCGACGCCATCACCGACCTGCCCGACGGGCGCTGGTCGGAATTCCTGTCCGAGCCACGCGTCGCCGAACGGGTGGCCAAGGCGCGCACCCGCGGCGGCTACCTGTCCGACATCAAGGGCTTCGATGCCGAGTTCTTCGCGCTGTCGAAGATGGAAGCCGACAACATCGACCCGCAGCAGCGGATGGCGCTCGAGCTGACCTGGGAGGCGTTGGAGCACGCCAGGATTCCCGCCTCCAGCCTGCGCGGGGAGAGCGTCGGGGTCTACGTCGGCAGCTCCACCAACGACTACAGCTTCCTCGGCGTCGCCGATCCGTCGACCGCCCATCCGTACGCCATCACCGGCACCGCGAGCTCGATCATCGCCAACCGGGTGTCGTACTTCTACGACTTCCGCGGACCCTCGATGGCCATCGACACCGCCTGCTCGTCGTCGTTGGTCGCCGTGCACGAAGGAGTGAAGGCGCTGCGCGCCGGGGACGCCGACGTGGTGCTGGCCGGTGGCGTGAACGCCCTGGTCACCCCGCTGGTGACGGTCGGATTCGACGAGGTGGGCGGCGTGCTGGCGCCCGACGGAAGGATCAAGTCGTTCTCGGCCGACGCCGACGGCTACGCCCGTTCCGAGGGCGGCGGCATGCTGGTGCTCAAGCGCCTGGCCGACGCGCGCCGCGACGGCGACCAGATTCTCGCCGTCATCGCCGGCGGCGCGGTCAACCACGACGGCCGGTCCAACGGCCTGCTGGCCCCCAACCCGGATGCGCAGGAAGCCGTGCTGCGCAAGGCCTACAAGGACGCCGGGATCGATCCGCGCACCGTCGACTACGTCGAGGCGCACGGCACCGGCACCATTCTCGGTGACCCCATCGAAGCCGACGCGCTGGGCCGGGTGATCGGCCGTGGCCGCGCCGCGGACAAGCCTGCGCTGCTGGGCGCCGTGAAATCCAATGTCGGACACCTGGAATCGGCTGCGGGTGCCGCCAGCTTGGCCAAGATGGCGCTCGCGCTGTACCACGACAAGATTCCGCCGTCGATCAACTACAGCGGCCCCAACCCCTACATCGACTTCGACCGCGAACACCTCAAGGTCGCCGACACGGTGACCGACTGGCCCCGTTACAGCGGGCACGCGATCAGCGGGGTCTCCGGATTCGGGTTCGGTGGCGCCAACGCGCACCTGGTGTTGCGTGAGGTGCTGCCCACCGACTTGGTGGAGCCGATGCCCGAGCCCGACGTCGCGGTCGTCACGCCGGCCAACGAGGACGCGAAGGCCGTCTACGTCGGCGGTGTGCGGATGGACGAGTTCGGCGAGTTCATATCAGATGATGATGACGATGACGCGCGGGGTGATGACGACTTCTACGGCCGCGTCGTCGAGGACGAGCCGGAGCTGCCCGGGCTGACCGACGAGGCGCTGCGGCTGCTGGAGGTCGCGCGCGAGGAGCTGGCCGCCGCGGAAGCCGAGAACCCGACGAAGCCAATTGTGCCACTGGCAGTTTCGGGCTTCCTGACCTCGCGTAAGCGCGCCACCGCGGCCGAGCTGGCCGACTGGCTGGACAGCCCGGAAGGTCGGGCGTCGTCGCTGGAATCGATCGGACGGTCGCTGTCGCGGCGCAACCACGGGCGCTCGCGCGCGGTGGTGCTGGCCCACGATCACGACGAGGCGATCAAGGGCATGCGCTCGCTGGCCGAGGGCAAGACCAACCCGATGGTGCTGGCCGCCGACGGGCCGGTCACCAACGGGCCGGTCTGGGTGCTGGCCGGTTTCGGCGCCCAGCACCGCAAGATGGCCAAGAGTCTTTACCTGCGCGACGACACCTTCGCCGAATGGATCAACAAGGTCGACTCCCTGGTGCAGGACGAGCGCGGACACTCGATCCTCGAACTGATCCTCGACGACGCGATCGACTACACCGACGAGACGACCGAGCTCCCGATCGAGAAGGTCCAGCTGGTCATCTTCGCGATCCAGATCGCCCTCGGTGAGGTACTCAAGGCGCACGGCGCGAAACCCGGTGCGCTGGTGGGCCAGTCGCTCGGCGAGGCCGCCGCGGCCTACTTCTCCGGTGGGCTGTCGCTGGAGGATGCCACGCGCGCCATCTGCTCGCGCTCGCACCTGATGGGCGAGGGCGAGGCCATGCTGTTCGGCGAGTACATCCGCCTGATGGCCCTGGTCGAGTACTCGCCCGAGGAGATCGAGACCGTGTTCTCCGACTTCGACGGTCTCGAGGTGTGCGTGTATGCCGCACCGACGCAGACCGTCATCGGCGGGCCGCCCGATCAGATCGACGCGATCATCGCCCGCGCGGAGTCCGAGGGGAAGTTCGCGCGGAAGTTCCAGACCAAGGGCGCCAGCCACACCTCGCAGATGGACCCGCTGCTCGGTGAGCTCGCCGCCGAACTGCAGGGCATCGAACCGCATCCGCTGCAGACGCCGTACTACTCCACCGTGCACGAGGGCAGCCTGATCCGTGCCGGGTCGGAGCCCATCCACGACGTGGACTACTGGAAGAAGGGCCTGCGCCACAGCGTCTACTTCACCCACGGCATCCGTAACGCCGTGGACAACGGTCACACCACGTTCTTGGAGCTGGCGCCGAACCCGGTGGCGTTGATGCAGGTCGGTCTCACCACCGCGACGGCCGGACTGCACGACGCACAGTTGATCCCGACGCTGGCGCGCAAGCAGGACGAGGTCGACTCGATGACGACCGCGATGGCGCACCTGTTCGTCCACGGCCACGATCTGGATTTCCGCACGCTGTTCCCGCTGCCGTCGGATCGCCCGCTGGACCCGGCGACCGACTACGCGGACATCCCGCCCACCCGCTTCAAGCGCAAGCCGCACTGGCTCGACGCGCAGTTCACCGGTGACAGCTCGACGGTCATGCCGGGTAATCACGTCGCCACCCCGGACGGGCGCCACGTGTGGGAGTACCTGCCGCGCGCCAACGCCGCCACCGACCTGTCGGCATTGGTGAAAGCCGCTGCCGCAGCGGTGCTTCCGGATGCCAAGCTCACCGCCTCGGAGCAGCGGGCGGTGCCCGGTGACGGGGCGCGCCTGGTCACGACGCTGACCCGGCACCCGGGCGGGGCCGGCGTGCAGGTGCACGCCCGCATCGACGAATCGTTCACCCTCGTCTACGACGCGATCGTGACCCGGGGTGGTCAGCAGACCGCGCTGCCCACCGCGGTCGGCGCCGGAACCGTCACCGAGGTCACCGCCGCGGCGACGATGCCGGAAGTCGAGCCCGAGGAAGAGGACGCGGCCATCCTCCAGGACCAGCTCGCCGCAGGTGCCGGTCTGGCCGCAGGCTTCGCGAAGTGGAGCCCGGATTCGGGCGAGACGATCGGCGACCGGCTGGGCCACATCGTCGGCGCCGCCATGGGATACGAGCCCGAGGACCTGCCCTGGGAGGTGCCGCTGATCGAGCTCGGCCTGGATTCGCTGATGGCAGTGCGCATCAAGAACCGCGTCGAGTACGACTTCGACCTGCCGCCGATCCAGCTGACCGCGGTGCGCGACGCCAACCTGTACGCGGTGGAGAAACTGATCGCCTACGCCGTCGAGCACCGTGACGAGGTGGGCGATCTCGCCGAGTCGCAGAAGGGCAAGACCGCCGAACAGATCGCCGCCGAACAGGCCGAGTTGATGGGCGGCGCGAGCACGGTCGCCGAGCTGGAGGCCAAGCTGGCCGAGGCCGGACACCCGATTGCGGCCCCGGAGGAGACCGAGCAGCCGGCGGCCGAGCAGATCGCCACCGACTCGGTGGAGGCGCAGGGCGCTCCGGACATCCCCGCTCCGGCGTCTGATGTCGCGGTCCCCGCTCCGCCGACCGACCCGTCGGGTCCTGCCGGTGGCCTGTCCATCCCGCCGCCCCCCACCGACCCGAGCGGTCCCAGCGCGTCGGGGCCCTCGCAGTCCACCATCGCGGCGGCGTCGAAGGCGCTGAGCCAGGAAGCGGTGGTCGAGGCGCTGGGCGCCGACGTGCCACCCCGCGACGCGGCCGAACGGGTCACGTTCGCGACGTGGGCCATCGTCACCGGCAAGTCGCCGGGCGGCATCTTCAACGAGCTGCCCGCCGTCGACGACGCCGTCGCGACGAAGATCGCCGAACGGCTCACCGAGCGGGTCGACGAGGGCACCATCAGCGCCGACGACGTGCGCGCGGCGACGACCATCGAGGAGCTGTCCACCACCGTCCGCGAGTACCTCGAGGGCGGCAAGATCGACGGGTTCGTACGGACCATCCGCGCCCCCAGGGAAGGCAGTTCGAGCATCCCGGTGTTCGTCTTCCACGCCGCCGGCGGGTCCACGGTCGTCTACGAGCCGCTGCTCAAACGCCTTCCGGCGGACACCCCGATGTACGGCATCGAGCGGGTGGAGGGCTCCATCGAGGAGCGCGCCGCCGAGTACGTGCCGAAGCTGCTGGAACTGAACGGCTGGGCGAGCGGAGCGACGGGAGAAGAGGCACGCCGCCCGTTCATCCTGGCCGGGTGGTCGCTGGGCGGGGTGCTGGCCTACGCCTGCGCGATCGGTCTGAAGCAGGCCGGCGCCGATGTGCGCTTCGTGGGCCTCATCGATGCGGTGCGCCCCGGTGAGGAGATCCCGCAGACCCAGGAGGAGACCCGCAAACGCTGGGACCGCTACGCGCGGTTCGCCGAGCGGACCTTCAACGTCGAGGTGCCCGAGATCCCCTACGAGGAACTCGAGAAGCTCGACGACGAGGGCCAGGTCAAATTCGTGCTCGACGTCGTCAGCCAGAGCGGGGTGCAGATCCCGGGCGGCATCATCGAGCATCAGCGCACGTCGTACCTGGATCAGCGGGCCATCGACACCGCCGAGATCAAGCCCTACGACGGGCACGTCACGCTCTACATGGCCGACCGGTACCACGACGACGCGATCTACTTCGAGCCCGCCTACGCGACCCGCGCACCCGACGGCGGGTGGGGCCAGTACGTCGCCGACCTCGAGGTCGTGCCGATCGGGGGCGAACACATCCAGGCGATCGACGAGCCGTACATTGCAAAGGTCGGCGCCCATATGAGCGAGGCGATCACTGCCATCGAGAGCGAGAGCACGTGACCAACAAGACCACTGCTGAACTCCTGTCCGAACTCCGCGAAAAGCTGGAGGAAGCCAAAGAGCCAGGTGGTGAGAAGGCGGTCGCCAAGCGCGCCAAGAAGGGCATCCCGTCGGCGCGGTCCCGCATCTACGACCTGCTCGACCCGGGCAGCTTCCTGGAGATCGGCGCGCTGGCCAAGACGCCCGGCGACCCGCAGGCGCTCTACGGCGACGGTGTGGTGACCGGGCACGGCACGATCAACGGCCGCCCGGTCGGCGTGTTCAGCCACGACCAGACGGTCTTCCAGGGCTCGGTCGGTGAGATGTTCGGCCGCAAGGTGGCCCGGCTGATGGAGTGGGTGGCGATGGTCGGCTGCCCGATCATCGGCATCAACGACTCCGCCGGTGCGCGCATCCAGGACCTGGTGACGTCGCTGGCGTGGTACGCCGAACTGGGCCGCCGCCACGAGCTGCTGCGCGGCCTGGTCCCGGAGATCTCGTTGATCTTCGGCAAGTGCGCCGGCGGTGCGGTGTACTCGCCGATCCAGACCGACCTGGTGGTCGCGGTGCGCGACCAGGGCTACATGTTCGTCACCGGACCCGACGTCATCAAGGACGTCACCGGTGAGGACGTCAGCCTCGACGAGCTCGGCGGCGCCGAAGCCCAGGCCCGGTACGGCAACATCCATCAGGTGGTGGAGTCCGAGGCGGCGGCCTACCAGTATGTCCGCGACTACCTGAGCTTCCTGCCCGCCAACACGTTCGACGACGCGCCGATCGTCAACCCCGGTCTGGAACCGGAGATCACGCCGCACGATCTGGAGCTGGACTCGATCGTGCCGGACTCCGACAACACCGCCTACGACATGCACGAGATCCTGCTGCGGATCTTCGACGACGGCGACGTGTTCGAGGTGGGCGAGCAGTCCGGCCCCGCGATCATCACCGCGTTCGCCCGGGTGGACGGCCGTCCCGTCGGCGTGATCGCCAACCAGCCGATGTATCTGTCGGGGGCGATCGACAACGAGGCCTCCGACAAGGCGGCCCGGTTCATCCGCTTCTGCGACTCGTTCAACACCCCGCTGGTGTTCGTCGTGGACACCCCCGGCTTCATGCCGGGTGTGCAGCAGGAGAAGGGCGGCATCATCAAGCGCGGCGGCCGCTTCCTGAACGCGGTGGTCGAGGCCGACGTACCGAAGGTGACGATCACCATCCGCAAGTCCTACGGCGGCGCGTACGCCGTGATGGGATCCAAGCAGCTCACCGCCGACTTCAACTTCGCGTGGCCGACGGCGCGGATCGCCGTCATCGGCGCCGAGGGCGCGGCACAGCTGGTGGTCAAGCGGTTCCCCGATCCCACCGCCCCCGAGGTGCAGAAGATCCGGGCCGACTTCATCGAGGGCTACAACGCGACGATGGCGGTGCCGTGGGTCGCGGCCGAGCGCGGCTTCATCGACGGCGTCATCGAGCCGCACCAGACCCGGCTGCTGCTGCGCAAGTCGCTGCGCCTGCTGCGTGACAAGCAGATCAGCCGCGTGCAGCGCAAGCACGGCCTCACTCCGATCTAGACGACCCTGGTGCGGTTGGATAGGACTGTGGCCAACGACAAGGCGAATCACATCACCGGGCTGAGCCTCGACGCGCCGCGCGGCGACGCGCGTCTGGACCTGCGGGACCTCTACGTCTTCCAGTCCCCCCACGACCCGGAGCGGACCGCGCTGATCCTGACCGCCAACCCCGACGGCGGTGCGCTGCATCCGGATGCGGTGTACCGGGTGGCCATCGACAACGACGGTGATCTGCGCAACGACATCGCGTTCAACTTCGTGTTCTCCGAGCAGGTCGCGGGGCGTGACGGACCGCGCCAGAAGGTGGATGTGTACCTGGCGCTCGGCTCCACCGCCCGGGTGTACGCAGCCGCCGGATCGCGGATCTTCGGTGACGTGGAGGTGTCCTTCGACGGCACCCCGCACGTCTGGCGGTCCGGCAGTTTCACGTTCTTCGCCGGCGTGCGCAGCGACCCGGCGTTCGTCGACCTCGACGGGCTGGTCAACGTCTTCGACCCGGCCGGACGTCGCGACGGGCGGGGACCGTGGACGGGTCAGGACTCGCGGGCCGCGGCCAACGTGATGGTGATGGCCGTCGAGATGCCCACCAGCTATCTGGGAGCGCACCCCGACGTGCGGGTATGGGGGCGGTGCAGCCTGCTGGAGGACGGCACGTGGGTGCATGTCGACCGGATCGGGCACCCGTTGATCAGCAGCTTCTTCAAGACCGGCGGACCGCCGTACGCATTCGCGGGCAGCGAGCCGAACCAGGACCGGGAGCACTGGATCGGTGCGCTGATCGAACTGATGGGCCACACCGGGGGATATGCGCACGACGAGGCCGCCGAGGCGATCAACGCCGAGGGCGCGCTGCCCGACGTGTTGACCTACAACCCGGCCAAGCCGGCGAAGTATCCGAACGGGCGCACCCTCTCCGACGACGTGATCACCGACCGGGTCGCGTTCCTGACCAACGACGACTGCCCGCCGTCGGGACTGACGCCGCACGACGACCTGCTGCTCGACTTCCCCTATCTGGGTACGCCGCACTGATGGCGCCGCAGCCGCCGTCGTCCCTGCTCGTCGAGGCGTACCGGGGCTGCGAAGGTCTGCCGCTGGTGGGTGGATTGTTCACCCGCGGCAGAGTCGAGGCCAAGGCCGTCCTGTCGCACGTCGTGGCCGCTGTGCTCGACGAACTGGATCTGACCGAGATCATCCGCGACAAGCTGCAGACCGAAGCGGTCGACGCCGTCATCGCCCGCATCGATCTGGTGGCGCTGGCCGATCAGGTCATCGACGGGGTGGATCTGCCGGCGATCATCCGTGCGTCTGTGACCTCCAAGACCGCCGTGACCGCGGACGTGATGACCGACGTACGAGCGCAGGACGGGTTCGTCGACCGGATGCGCGGGCGCCGGGAGCGGTTGCGTGGCCGACAGCGGTAGCGTCGGCGGCCGCGTGGTCTCGGTGCGCTCATGATCACCAGCACTTGTAGGATTCGCCCATGCCGCTGACCGACGGCGAGGTGATCGCGGGTTACACGATCTCGCGTCGGCTGGGAGCCGGCGGGATGGGCGAGGTCTACCTGGCCAAACATCCCCGACTGCCGCGTTACGACGCGCTCAAGGTGCTCTCCGCCGCAGTCACCGCCGACGACGAGTACCGCCAGCGGTTCAACCGCGAAGCCGACATCGCCGCCACCCTGTGGCATCCGCACATCGTGGCGGTCCATGACCGCGGCGAGTTCGGCGGCCGGCTGTGGATCTCGATGGATCACGTCGAAGGCACCGACGCGGCCGCGCTGCTGGCGCAGCGCTACCCCGACGGCATGCCACCGGAACTGGTCGCGCGCATCGTCTCGGCAGTGGGCGACGCGCTGGACTACGCCCACGAGCGCGGCCTGCTGCACCGCGATGTCAAACCCGCCAACATCCTGATCGCCGACCCGCAGACCGACCACGAACGCATCATGCTGGCCGACTTCGGCATCGCCCGCCGCGTCGGCGAGGCCAGCTCGCTGACC
Organism: Mycobacterium sp. PO1; assembly: GCF_017312405.1. GTDB lineage: Bacteria > Actinomycetota > Actinomycetes > Mycobacteriales > Mycobacteriaceae > Mycobacterium. The sequence continues at coordinate 66,104 of NZ_BLTG01000010.1, read as the reverse complement.
GCCACCAACATGACCGTGGGCACGGTCGCCTACTCGGCGCCCGAACAGCTCACCGCCGACAAGCACATCGACGGCCGGGCCGACCAGTACGCCCTCGCCGCGACCGCGTTTCAGCTGCTCACCGGAACCCCACCCTTCCAGCACTCCAACCCGGCGATCGTGATCAGCCAGCACCTGACCGCCCAGCCACCGGCGATCGAGGACCACCGGCCCGAGCTGTCGGGACTCAGCGGTGCGTTCCGCAAAGCGCTGGCCAAGTCGCCGGCCGACCGCTTCGACACCTGCGCGGACTTCGCCCGGGCGCTGGCCAACCGGACTCGGGCTGCGGTGCCGGGCGGCTCCTTCACCGACACCGACGACGACGAAGCGACCATGCTCGCGCCCGCCGCGGCCGGCGGCCGGCACGCCAAGAAGTCCTCGGCCACCCCGTCCCGCGGCCGGCTGCTGATCCTCACCGCGCTGGCGCTGTCGCTGATCGCGGTGGTGTCGGTGCTGCTGCTGGTGTTCTACGACCGCGGCGAGCGGCGCGCCGATGCCGGCAGCGCCACCCCGTCCGCGTCACCGACGCAGCCGGCGCCGGGCGCGGGCGTGACCCTGCCGGTCGTCGTCGTGGGTGCCGACTGCGCAACGCTGGGCGCCGCCGGGCTCACCGAGCAGGGCGCTCCGGCCTACTGCGCCCGGCTGTCGTCGACCGGTGCGCCGCTGTGGTCGCTGTACCCGGGCGAGATCGCCCACCCCTCGGGCGCGCCCACCGCGGGGCCCGCCGCGGACACCGACACCCCGGTGCTGGTGTGCATGCAGCAGACCGGGCGCGACGAGGTCGAGTGCCGGAAGGACATCCTGGCCGAGAACACCGATCCGTCGGCCAACGACAACCAGTCCGGCTGACGTCAGATCGGGGGCAGGTCCAGCCAGCTGTCGACGGCGAAGTTCGCCCCGCGGGCGGCGACCGTCGCTCCGCCGCGGCCCGGGTAATGCGCCGGGATGACGGTCGCGCGACGGCGCGCCGCCTCGGTGAACACCCGCCGGCGGGTGGCGGTTGCCGCGTCGGCATCGACGTCGAAAGCGCACGGGTCGTCGGGGCGCGGCAGCTGGATGGGGCAGTGGGTGAGGTCCCCGACGAACACCGCGGGTGCCCCGGCGTCCAACCAGAGGACCGACGATCCCGGCGTGTGGCCGGGCGCCGCGCGCAGCCACAGCGACGCGCTGAGTTGATGGTCGCCGGCGAACAGTTCGGTCTGCGCCTCGACGGGTGCGATGCTGTCGGCGAACACCAGCCGCATCCCGTCGGTGGCGCCGGCACCGTCCGGGCAGAAGTACCGATGATCGTCGGCGGGCATCAGGTAACGGGCGTTGCGGAACGTCGGCACCCACTCTTCGTCTCCGTCGGTGGCGGACAGCCGGGTGTTCCAGCCGACGTGGTCGGTGTGCAGGTGGGTGTTGATCACGACGTCGACGTCATCGGGAGCGAAACCGGCGTCGGTCAGCGCTGCCAGGAACCCGGTGTCGAGGTGATCCAGCGGCGGCATGTGGGGACGCTGCCTGCCATTGCCCACACCGGTGTCGACCAGCACGGTCAGCCCGTCGACCTCGATCACCCAGGTCTGGACCGCGATCTTCCACTCGTCGGCGCGGCGGTCGACGAACAGCGGGTCGAGCAGGTCGGCGTGGTCGTCCCACGCCTGCGGAGGGGTCTGGGCGAACAGTGATGTGCGCATCTGGAACCGGGTCTCGACCACCCGGGTCAGGGTGGCCCGGCCGAGCCGGGTCCGGTCGGTCACGGCTGGATGCGGATCGGACCCGGCGAATACAGCCCGGAGTGGGTGGACTCGCCCAACTCGATGTCGGCCGGCTCAGCGTCGACGACGGTGTCGAAGCGGCGCAGCGAGCCCCAGTCCTGGCCCCAGTCCTGTGACAGATACGTCGACATCACCGAGGCGCGCAGCAGCAGGTCGGTGATGCCCAGCAGGCCGCCGTTGAGGCCGTCCTGCCAGGTGTCGGTGCTCTGCAGCTTGGCGTAGTAGTCCGGGGAGATCCGGAACTTGGGGATCTGGGTGACGCCGTTGGCGTGCAGCATGGGCTGCTGGCACGGGAAGGCGAGCCCCACCGCCCAGTCCATCAGGACCGGCTGCTCGGAGCCGACGTACTCCTGCACCGAACGCAGCTCCGGCACCCGCGGCGGGGTCACCGCGAGCCAGTCACCCTGGCTGAGCGACAGATCCTCGGCGATGACCCGGACCGCCACCGCGTCGGCGGGGATCTGCTCGCGCGGGTAGCGCAGGTTGCGCCACGACGGTTGCGGGCCGATGTCGTAGGGGCTGACCCGGCCCGCGGCGACCAGCGCGCCGTCGGGTCCGCGCCGGGCGTACTCGAGGTCGACGGTCTGCCCGGAGCTGAACCCGTCGGCCACACTCGTGCCGGCGATCGTGCCTGCCGCGCTGATCACCACCAGCGGATGCGCGTCGTCGGCGGGCGGCAGCTCGTACCAAGCCGAGGCCAGGCGGCTGTCCTGTTGCGCGCCTTCAGAATACGTTCCCGCGACCGGGACCCGGGCAGGGTCCAGACCGTAGGGCAGCGGCACGGTGGATCCGTTCACGCCCGGGCGCGTGAGCCGGATCGGCCGGTTCCAGTCGTAGTCGGTGCCCGGCTGCGGGTTGTTCAGCCGGATCGCCTCGGCGATGATCCGGTCGGGAATGCCGTTGGGGGAGAAGCCGACCGGGTCGGTGCCGCCGAGCGGTCCGAGCGGGCCCCAGTCGCCGGGCAGGGGCTGCAGGAAGCCGTCGTTGGAGTCGGGTTCGACGAGTACGTCGTCGGCCAGCCCGCAGCCTCCGACGAAGGCGCGGACGTTGGCCCAGCCGTTGGAGTAGGTGGGGTACTGGCGCACCACCCCGACCGCCATCGACGCGATGAAGACGACCACCATGAAGCCGGCCGCGATCGGAATCGGGGCGGCGGTGAGCCGGTCGACCATCCGCGAGTCCTGTCGGCCCGCCAGGTGCAGCCACAGCGCCCACAGCGCGGCGACGGCGAACAGCGCGAAGAACACCGCGCTGACGGTGACGCCGCCCAGTTGGGGCATCGAGCTGTTGAACGGGACGCCGAAGTTCGACACGTACCACCAGCCGTTGGTGGAGGCGAAACACAGTGCCAGCACGAAGAACACCAGCGACAGGAAGGCCATGCGGTTGCGTGCCGAGCGCAGCACCAGCGGAGAGACCAGCACGGTGGCCAGCGCCGCCATGGCCGCACCGACCGCGGCGAACAACCCGAAGTGGTGGATCCACTTGGTCGGGGTGAACATCAGGAAGAAGATGGTGGCGAAGATGACACCCATCAGCCGCCAGGCCGGTCCGCGTGCGACGCCGGGAACACGCTTGCGCCGCAACATGATGAACAGCGACGCGAACAGCGACATCGCGGTGAACAGGAATGCCACGCGGCGCGAGATGGCGCCGTCGGTGGTCGGCAGGATCAGGTAGTAGTACCGCAGGTTCTCGGTCCACCACTCCTGGTTGGGGCCGATCGCGGTGCGGATCCGGGTGGCTTCGAGCACCGTGGCCAGGGTCTGGTCGGCGAACACCACGGCCAGCACCACGGTGCCCGCGGCCAGCAGCGGCGCCAGCAGCGGCCAGGTGCCGACCACCCGGCGCCGGCGCATCAGGATGCGCAGGATGGGCCGGCCGCCGGCGACCAGGGCAGCCACCGCGATCAACCCGGTCGGCTGGATGCCGAGGGTGAAGGCTGCGGTCGTGATGGCCAGCGCCGCCGGGGTGAGGCGTCCGGAGGTGATCGCGCGTTCGATCAGCACGTAGGTGATCAGCGCGCCGGTGGCGATCTGGCCTTCGGGGCGCAGCCCGTTGTTGAACGGCATCCACGCGGCCAGCAGCACCAGCCCGGCCGCCCACAGCGCCGGCCGGCTGCTGAGCACGGCGGGGCCCAAGCGGGGCAGCACTTCCCGGGACAGCAGCAGCCAGCACACCAGCGAGCACACCAGGTCGGGCAGCCGGATCCAGATGCTGGCATCGCTGACCTGGGTCATCAGCGCCAGCAGGTTGTAGTACCAGCCGAACGGATCCTCCGGGCTGCCGAACCAGCGGAAGTAGTTCGACATGTAGCCGGCGTGGTCGGCGACCCGCGCCATGGCCAGGATGTAGCCGTCGTCGGAGGAGTTGGCGCCGATGACGTACCAGAGCAGGAAGCCGCCGACGACGACGCCGTCCACCGGGGTCACGGTGCGCCAGCGGGTGGGGATCAGGCGATGCATCCGCCGGCCGTCGAGCCGGTCCAGTCGCCACAGCGCCAGCAGCGCGATCACCGTCGACGTGATCGCGAGCAGGATGGCGACCAGCTTGAGCGTGGTGGGCTGCGACGTGAAACGGGTGTCGATCGTCGCCGACAACGACAGACCCGGCGGCGCCGGACCGCTCAGATCGGTGAACACGCCGACGATGGCCGGGCGCAGGTTCGGGTCGGGATAGCCGGTGCGCTGCGGCGAGCCGGCATCGGGTCCGGAATCCTGGGTCAGCCCGACGAACTCGGCGTAGGTGCCGTCCAGCGACGACGTGATGACCAGCTCCGAGCAGCCGCCCATCCGGTCACGGTCCACGCTGGCGACCACGACGTTGCGCACGATCACGTCGACGCGGGACTCGGAGACCATCACGAGCATCGCGTTCAGCGCGGCGTCGCGCCCCTGTTCCGGTGCGGTGCCCAGCACCAGGCCACCGTCGCCGGGCATCGTGTCGATGACCTCGCACGGCACGGTGGCGGTCAGCTCCACCGGCGCCTGGGAGATCAGCGGCGCCGTCACGTTGCCGACCTGTCCCTGCTGGGGCCAGCTCAGCGTCGCGGTGGTCTGGGTGACGGGCAGCAGCGGAGTGGCCACCGCCATCACGAAGCCGAGCAGCCCGGCGATCATCGCCACCCAGCGGGCCACGCTCACATCGCTTTTCGCCGAGGTGGCGAGGTCCGAGGTCATGGCAGTGCCCTGATGGGTCCGCCCCGGCTCCAGCCGAACACCCGTGTCGTCCCTTCCTCGATGGCGGCATCGGGCGCCTGCTGCGCCGGCACCGCCCGGTAGTAGCGCTCGATCGCACCCCAGTCCCGGTACCAGTCACCGCGCAGATACGTCGGGATCGCCGAGGTGCGCGGCAGCAGCGCCTGGATGAACAGCAGCGGGCCGCCGTCGTCGGCCGACTGCCACTGGTTCGACGAGATCACCATCTGCTTGAAGTTGGGCAGGATCCGGTACTCGGGCAGCTCCGCGACCCCCAGCCGCACCGAGAACGGTTGCTGGCACGGGAAGTTGGCGGCGGTGGCGATGTCCATCAGCACCGGGGTGTCGTCGCCGAGGAACTCGTCGGCGGTCTGCAGCACCGGCACCCGCGGCGGGGTGAAGCCGAACCACTGCTCCTCGGACAGGTTGGGGTCGTCGGCGATGATCCGGGCCACGTTGGCCTCCGGCGGCGCCGTGTCGAGCGGGAACCGCAGGTTGCGCCACGCCTGCTGGGCGAAGACGTCGATCGGATCGACCTCGTTGAGGGCCTGGTAGGAGCCGTCGGGCCGATGCACCCCCCACTGCAGCTTCAGCGACTGACCGTAGTTGAAGGAGCCGTCCTCGTTGTAGTACCAGATCGCGCCCGCCGCGGCGACGGCGACGATCGGCCGGTCGGCCGGGTGCTCCCCGGCGGCGAAGGGCAGCTGGTACCAGGCCGAGGTGACTTTCGCCGCGACGTCATTCTCGTCGTAGCTGCCCATCACCGGGGTGCGGTCGGGGTCGAGCCCGAACGGCAGGAACACCCGGGAACCGTTGACGCCCTCGGGACCGTAGCCACCGCCGGTCTCGGCCGCGTAGCCGATGCCGATGTTGGGCTTGTCGATGGGGCCGTCGGAGTTCACCATGCCCGGGTTGCCCACGATCGGCTCGCCCGGCTCGAGGGTGTCGCTGACCCCGTTGGGGTTGAACCCGACCGGGTCTTCGCCGCCCAGCGGGCCGTATTCGCCGAACTGCTGCCCCGGCACCGGTGTCAGCATGCCGGCGTTGGTGTCGGCTTCGACGAGGACGTCGTCGGCCATCGCGCAGCTCTGTCCCGTCAGCGCCGCCAGGTTGGCCGCGCCGGTGGTGTACACCGGGTAGCGCCCGGCGGTGGCCTTGACCATCGACGCCAGCTCCAGCACCACCATGATGGTGGCCACGACCAGAAGCGGTGTGGACGCCAGCGCCCGGTTGCGCCCGGTGTCGGCGACCTCGGTGTGGCCGGCGTAGTCCATGCGGAAGTGCAGCCACGCCGCCAGCAGGCCCCCGACGATCGCCAGCACCAGGAAGATCGTCGTGACCGGGTAGCCGACGATCACCGGCTGTTTGTCGAACCAGGGGACGCCGTAGTTGCCGGTGTAGAACCAGCCGTTGATGCCCGAGGTCGCCCACGCCAGCACGAACAGCAGCGCGGTGACGTAGAGGGCCAGGTTGCGTCGGCTGTGCAGTCCGACCCGGGCGAACGCGAACGCGGTCACCGCGCCGAGCGCGCCCGCCAGGCCGGCGAACGCGCCGAACTGCACCGCCCACTTGGTCGGGGTGAGGGTCAGCAGCAGCAACCCGACCGCCGTCGTGCCGACCAGCCGCCACACCGGCCCGTTCATCGCGCCGGGCACGCTGCCGCGGCGCAGCAGCACCACCAGCAGTCCGAACACGCACAGCAGCAGGATCAGCACCGAGAAGCGGCGCGTCATGGAGCCGTCGACGCTGTCCTCGACGGTGAGGAAGTAGTAGCGCAGGAACTCCTGGTACCACGGGATCGTCGGCCCCACCGTGTACTTGATGCGCACCGATTCGGCGACGGTGGCCAGGGTCTGGTCCCGGAACACGATGACGAAGACCAGCGAGGCGGCGGCCAGCAGGGGCGCCACCTGGGCGGCCAGCCCGTCGATCGGCCGGCGCGCGGCGATGATCCGCCAGACGGCGCGGGCGCCGACCAGCAGCGGCGCCAGCGCGATCAGACCCTGCGGAGCCAGCGTCACGGTGAACATCGCGACGATCACCGCGACCGCGACGGGCCACAGCCGGCGGGTGCCGATGGTCCATTCGACCAGCATCCACACCGCGATCACGCCGAACGCGATGAGCGGTTCGGGGCGCAGGCCGTTGTTGAACGGCAGCCACGCCGCCAGGAACACCGCGCCGGCGGTCCACACGGCGGCCTTGTTGGCCGCGACCCGGCGGCCCAGCCGGGGCAGCAGGCAGCGGCTGATGATCAGCCAGGTCGCGATCGCCGCCAGGGTGGCCGGCAGGCGCAGCCACACACTGGCGGTGCTGATCGACGCCAGCTGGCCCAGCAGGCTCTGATACCAGTCGAACGGGGCCTCGGCCGCGCCGAAGAAACGGTAGTAGTTGGTGGTGTAGCTGGCCTCCCCGGAGATCCGGGCGATGGTGGTGTTGTATCCGTCGTCGGAGGATTGCGGTCCGACGATGTGCCACAGCAGCAGCGCGGCGACGACACCGGCGTCGGCGAGCCATGTCGACAGCCCGACCCGGCGCCGCCGACCGCTGCGACGGCGTCCCGATGCCCCGTCGAGCACGGCCAGCGCGGCGATCGACGCCAGCACGCACAGCACGCCGAGCACCATCACGGCCAGCTTCAGGGTGGTCGGCGACGTGATGAACCGGGTGTCGACGTCGATCGTCGCGCTCAGCCCGGCGGTGTCGGGCGGGACGTCGAGTTCGGTGAACACCCCGGTGACCTGGGGCCGTTTCTCCGGGGCGAGCGTCCCGGCGGCGCCGGGGATGCCGATGAAGTCGGCGCCGACCTGGCCCACGTCGGCCCACAGCCGCAGCTCGCTGCAGGCGCCGGCCTCGACCTCGGCGCGCGGTGCCACCGCGGCCACGGTGTCGCGGAACGCCGCGACCACGGTGTCGGGGTAGGCGCGCACGAACAGCCCGTTGCGGCTGGCGTCGATGCCGCCCGGTGGGTTGGTCGAGAACACCAGCCCGCCGTCGGCCGGCAGCGTGGCCACCGCGGAGCACGGGATCGAGACGTCCAGCGCCCGGGGCGCCCCCGATACCAGGGGCGCGGTGATGTCGCTGACCGCCCCGTCGGCGCTACTGCCCTGCGGCCAGGCGATGGTCGCGGTGGTCTGGTTGACCGGCAGCAAAGGAGTCAGCCCGCACAGCACCAGCCCGAGGAACCCCGCGACGAGCGCGATGACACGGGAAGGCGGTGCAGACACGAGGCTCGATGGTATGCGAAGAACTTAATGACGCAGCGGCGCCGGGCTCCACAAGCCGCTTCGCGTCGTGGTTCCCAGGTCCAGGCGGGCGGGTTCGGCGTCGGGGTAGTACGGCACCAGCCGCTGCAGTGAGCCCCAGTCGCGGTCCCAGTCGTCCTTCAGGTAGGTCGGCACGGTGGTGGCGCGCAGCAACAGTTCGGTGATGCCGAGCGGCCCGCCGCCGACGTTGTCCATCACCGGGGAGTTGGCTTCGGCGCCGAACCGGTCGGGCAGGATGCGCCACTGCGGAACCTCGGTCACGCCGTACTGATGGTCGAACGGACGCTGACACGGGAAGGCGAGGCCGACCAGCCAGTCCAGCAGCACGGGGTCGCTGGAGCCGACGACGTCCTGCAGCGTGCTCAGCTCGGGGATGCGCGGCGGGGTCAGCGCGATCCAGTGTTGAGGGTCGAGGTCGTCGTCGCGGGCGACGAGACGGATCCGGGTGGCGTCCTCGGGGATCGCGGACAGCGGAGCGCGCAGGTTGCGCCAGGCGGGCGCGGCGCCGACGTCGCCGAAGTTGATGCCACCGGCGGGCTCGCCGTCGGATCCGGCCCACTGCACGGTCACCTCGTCGGGGTCGAAGCGCCCGGCCGCGGACACCACCAGCAGCGGGCCGGCCTCGTCGCGGGGCGGCAGCTGATACCAGGCCGAGCGCAGCAGCGCGGGCTGTTGCGGCCCGGACCGCCAGCTGCCCAACACCGGCGTCTGGGCCGGGTTGAGGCCGAACGGCAGTCGGGCGCGGGATCCGTTGACGCCGGCTGCGGCGGTGGTGCCGCCCTGGGTGTCGGACCCGCTGCCGGTCGCCTCTTCACTGTCACTGTCGGTAAAGCTGGTCGAACTGCTGTCGTCGATCACCGAGTCCGGAGATACGTCCGACGGGATCCCGTTGGGCCGGAAGCCGTCGGCGGTCACCGCGCCGAGCCCGTCGCCGACGGGCACCCCGACCGGGGCGAGCAGCCCGGCGTTGGGGTCCTGCTCGACCAGAACGTCGTCGGCCATCCCGCAGGTGTTGCCGGCCAGCGCGCCGAGGTTGGACCGACCGACGCTCCACGCCGGGTACTGGTTGATCATCCCGAGGGTGAGCGAGACGACCTCGAAGGTCACCAGCGCCCAGGCGGCGACGGCCAGTGGGGGTTGCGCGATGCGCCGCAGCCACGGCCGGGCGCCGTGCGGTGCGTCGGGACGGCCGGAGAAATGCAGCCAGGCGGCCACCAGCAGCGCGAGCACCGAACACCCGAGCAGCACGGTCATGAAGCCGAGCCGCCACTGCGGGAAGTCGTTGGACCACGGCACGCCGAAGTTGGAGACGTACCACCATCCGTTGACCGTCGCGAACGACAACGCGGTGACGAACAGCACGGCGGCGGTGAACAGTGCCCGGTTGCGGGCCGAGCGCATCGCGGCAGCGCCGATCGCGACCGCGGCGAGTGCGCCCAACGAGCCGGCCAGCCCGGCGAACACCCCGAAGTGGTGGGTCCACTTGGTGGGGGTGAACATCATGGCCAGGAACGAGATGACCGTGATCCCGACGATGCGCCTGCTGGGTCCGGCGGCCGTGCCGGGGATGCGGCCCTTGCGCAACGTCATCGCCACCGCCACCGCCAAGGCCAACAGCAGTGTCAGCACCGCGAAGCGGCGGGCGACGGAACCGTCGGGGCTGGTGGTGAACAGCCGGGAGTACCGGATGTGTTCGTCGAACCAGGCCAGGCTCGGACCGACCGACGATTTGAAGCTGCTGGCCTGCAGTTCGGCGGCCAGCGTCTGATCCCGGAAGATCAGGAACACCGCGACGGTACCGGCTGCGGCGATGGGGGCCAGCAGCGCGAGGTAGCCGAAGCGCGACGTGTGCGCGGACACGATCGTCTTCAACGGCCCGATGGCCACCAGCAGCGCGCCGATCGCGGCGATGCCGGTAGGCCCGGAGAACAATGTCAGCGCGCCGATGATGATCGCGACCGCCACGGGGAGCAGCCTGCTGGTCGCGACGCCGCGCTCGACCGAACACCAGGTCAGCAGGATGCCCAGCGCGATGATCGGTTCCGGGCGCAGGCCGTTGTTCAGCGGCAGCCACACCGCCAGGAACATGCCGGCGGCGGTCCACGCGGCGGCGCGGCTGTGTTTGACGGCGATGCCCAGCCGGGGGATGACCTCGCGGCTGATCACCCACCAGCAGGCCAGCGCCATCAGTAGTGTCGGCAACCGCATCCACACGCTGGTCGTGCTGACGTGGCTCCACAGCGCCAGCAGGTCGTAGTACCAGCCGAACGGCGCTTCGGGGGTGCCGAACCAGCGGTAGTAGTTGGCCATGTAGCCGGCGTTCTCCGACACCCGGGCCATCGTCAGGATGTAGCCGTCGTCGGCGGTGTTCGCGCCGACGAAATGCCACCACACCAGCACCGCGGCGACGAGCCCGTCCAGCGGTGTCACCGACCACCAGCGCGGCGGCAGGAATCGGCGGTGCCGCATGCCGTCGGCCCGGTCGAGGACGTGCAGGGCGCCCAGCGAGATCACCGTCATCGTGACGCCGACGATCATGGCCAGCAGCTTGAGCACCGTCGGCGAGGTGCTGTACCGCGAGTCGACGGTCGCCGAGAACTGCAGGCCGGGCGGCGCGGACCCGGACAGGTCGGTGAACACACCGACGATCTGGGGCCGGAAGTCGTAGCCGCTGCGCTCGCCGCGCAGCGGCTCACCGGGATCGGGATCGTCGGGGCCCTGGGTCAGGCCGACGAACTCGCCGGTCACCCGGTCGGCGTGCGCGGTGAACCGCAGTTCCTCGCAGTCCGGGCTGAGTACCTGATCCAGCGGCGCGACGACGACGGGGGTGTTGCGGACGATCACCAGCAGGTCGCCGCCGACCCGTTCGATGAGCAGGCCGCGGTCGACGGCCTTGGGCGCCTGCTTGGGCACCGTGGACAGCAGCACGGTGCGGCCGCGTTCCTGCAGGCCGGCGGCGGCGCTGCAGGGCACCGTGATCTCGAGGTCGGTGGCGACGTAACCGATCAGCGGCGCGTCGACGCTGGCGAGCACATCGTTTTGCGGCCAGTTCAGTTCGGCGGTGGTCTGTTCCACCGGCAGCAACGGAGTCGCGATGGCCAGCAACGTGCCCAGCAACCCCGCGACGATCGCGATCAGCCGCGCGGTGCGGTGGTTGCTCGGCTCTCTGACCACGGGGCTAGATGGTAATTGGCTTGCGGATGGCCAGGACGAACGGCCCGATGGTCGACACGTCGAACCGCGGATCGTCGAACAGGGCGTCGTCGAGCTTGACGTGGTACCGGCGCACGTTGGGCTGATTCGGGTAAACGTCGGCGGCCAGGCGCAGCGTGTAGGTGTCGTTCGCGCCGCGGCGCATCAGGAACACCGACGGCGGCGGCCACGGCATCGCGTCGAGCGCGGCGATGAACTCGTCGGACTCCGACATCAGCGCCCAACTCTCGATGGCTCTCGCCCGGGCGTCGAACTGCGCCAGCGGATTGGCGTAGTGCGACGTGAGTCCCTGGAAACCGTAGTACGGGTAGTAGGACAGGAAGCTGTAGTCGGCGGTCATCACCACGGTCTCGTTGCGGGGCCGGCCGGTGACCTCCAGAATCCGGTCGTCGATCTCCCGGTAGTACTGTTCGGCCCCCGGCGGGCGGCGATCGGCCCGCTCGCCGTAGCCGTCGGTGTCGGTGTAGGCGACGACGATGTCGGGACGCAGCACGTCGGGGATGTCCTGACTGAATGTGACCGCCCCGAGGGCGCCGATCGCGGTGGCCGCGGCGACGACGCGCTGGGCGTTGACCGTCTTCACCCGCGCGGCCAGGGCTCGGGTGATGTCGATGAAGCCGAACGCTCCCGCGGCGGCGAGCAGGATGGTCAGGGTGGGCTGGAGCCGGAACGACAGCAGGGTGGTGCCGACCAGGGTGGTCAGCATCGACAGCAGCGACCACGCGTAGACGGCCAGAACCGCGGCCGCCAAGGCCCCAGCGCGGGTGGACGTGCGTGCGTAGATCACCAGCCACAGCGTGCCGAGCATGCCCAGCGCGCCCAGCAGCGTGAACTGCAGCATCGGGAACGACAGCTCGGCGCCGTCCTTGGGCAGATAGTGCTGGGCGGTCCCGGTGTCGGCGGGGGTGCCGGTCGCGGCCTCGAGCAGATACGGCGCCCAGCCGATCAGCGCGATCGCGCCCGAGATCACCGCGATGACCAGCAGTCGCAGCAGCGGCTCCCAGTGCCTGCGCGTCACCGCCACCAGCGCCGCCATCAGCGTCAGCGTGAACGCGGCGTAGGCCAGCAGCAGCGTGTAGAACAGCGCCGCCACCCCGAGGAAGATCCCCGTCCCGACGATGGCGGCCCAGCCGCCGCTGTGCGTGGTTCCCGCCTCGCCGGGACGCTTCCCGCCCCGCAGCCCCGACCACGCCAGCACGAACACCGGCGGCAGCAGCACCGCGATGATGGCCGCGTACGGCTCGGCGGGCGAATAGGCCAGCGCCGCCGCGGCGGTCGCGGTCGACACCACCAGGGCGTACTCGAAGCGGATCATCGCGGCCCACAGCACCAGCGCCAGCACCATGGCGACGGTGATCGAGATGATCGACCACGGTTTGAACATCTCCCACGCCGGTGTGCCGGTGAGCGCGGCGAGTCGGCCACCGAGCCAGAACCAGCCCGGCGGGTAGAACGGCGGCAGCCCGATGTAGGTCATGTCGTGCAGTTCGGCGGTGTCGGTCAGCCGGGTCAGGTACTCGGTGCGGAACTGCTGGTCGACGGAGATGCCGAACAGGTACAGCCGGGTGGCGCCCAGCGGCATCGCGAGTGTGACGACCGAGAACGCCGCCAGGAACAGCACCGACCCCAGCCGGGCCGCCAGCTGGCGGCCCCGGCGCCACAGCCACCCTGACGCCAGCAGTCCGGCCAGGCAGGCGACCTGTCCCACGGTGGTCAGCGCGTGCAGCTGGTTCGACGAGTTGTAGGCGGGCCACTCGACGCGGGCGATGGCGAGCAGGCTGACCACGGCCACGGCGGCGGCGATGGCGGCCGCAGCGACCATCTGGCCGGCCACCCGCACCGGGACGGCCAGAGCGCTGCGCATCAGATGGGCAGCCTGCGGAAGATCGGGCGGGGGATGTGCCGCAACACCATCATCACGTACCGGAACGCTCCCGGCGCCCACACCAGTTCTTTGCCCTTCGCCGACGCGGTGACGGCGAGATCGGCGACATACTCCTTGTCGACGGTCAGCGGCGCCTCCTTGACGTGGGCACTCATCCGGGTGCGCACCTGGCCGGGACGGATGACCAGCACCCGGACCCCGTACTCGCGCAACGCCTCTCCCAAACCGAGGTAGAAGCCGTCGAGTCCGGCCTTGGTGGAGCCGTAGACGAAGTTCGACCGCCGGACCCGCTCACCTGCCGCCGAGCTCATCGCGATGATCTGGCCGAAGCCCTGGGCACGCATCTTGTCGCCGAGCAGTACCCCGACCGACACCGCTGCGGTGTAGTTGATCTCGGCGATCTGCACCGCCTTGCGCTGGTTCTGCCACAGTTCCTCGGCGTCTCCGAGTAACCCGAACGCGACGATCGCCACGTCCACATCGCCGCCGGCGAACGCCTCGTCGATGACCGTGGGGTGGCTGCCGGTGTCGACGGCGTCGAAGTCGATGACCTCAACCGACTTGGCGCCGGACTGGGTGAGTTGGGCTTTCGCTGTGTCGCGCAACGGATCTCCGGGCATGCAGGCCAGCACCACCCGGGCCGGCGCGTTGCGCAGGTAGCGTTCACAGATCGCCAGCCCGATTTCCGAGGTGCCGCCCAGCAGCAGAATCGTCTGCGGGTTACCAGTGGCGTCGAAGACCATCTACTGCAGCTCCAGTCGTCTGGCCATGTCGGAGACGAACACCCCGTGCGGGTCGACCTTGCGGCGCAGGGCGATCCACTCGTCGATGCGGGGATACATGGCGTGGAAGGTGGCGGCGGTGGTGCGGGAGTCCTTGGCGGTGTAGAGCCGGCCGCCGAACTGCAGCACCCGCTTGTCGAGTGAGTTGAGGAATTCGTTGAGCCCGGCCTTGATCTGGAAGTCGACGCAGACATTCCAGCCGGGAATCGGAAAGCTCAGCGGCGCATCGTTTCCCGGGCCGAACAGTTTGAAGACATTGAGGAACGAGTAGTGACCCGAGCGCTGGATGTCTTTCATGATGCCTTTGAACTCGTCGACCGCCTCGGTGGGGACGACGAACTGGTACTGGGTGAAACCGACCGAACCGTACGCGCGGTTCCACTCTCCGACCATGTCCAACGGGTGGTAGAACTGCGTCAGGTTCTGGGTCTTGCCGCGGTAGGTCTTGCCCATCCGGTACCACAGTTCGGTCATCGCGCCGAAGATCGGCTTGTTGCCCAGGCCGCTGGGGAAGATGTCCGGCGCGGTGAAGTACTGCGGGGCGTCGAACTTCAGGGGGTCTTTCTGCAGCTTGACGGGCAGCTGATCCAGCGTCGCCAGGGAGCCGCGGGAGATGACCGCGCGCCCCAGCTTGGGCGGCGCGCTCATCGCGTCGAACCAGGCACTGGAGTAGGTGTAGTTGTCCTCGGTGCCGTCGCTGTGAAAGGCGATCGTCTCGTCCAGTCCGGCGGTGACGTCTCCGTCGGCGATGAAGTACGCCGTCTCGGTCGGTGTCATCGCGATGGTGGCGCGCAGGATGATGCCGGTCAGGCCGTTGCCGCCGACGGTGGCCCAGAACAACTCGGCGTCCGGACCCGTCGGAGTCAGCGTGCGCACCTCGCCGTCTGCAGTCAGCAGGTCCATCGCGCGGACGTGGTTACCGAAGCTGCCGGCGCTGTGGTGGTTCTTTCCGTGGATGTCACAGGCGATCGCACCACCGACGGTGACCTGGCGGGTGCCGGGAAGCACCGGCACCCACAGCCCGAGGGGCAGGGCGGCGCGCATCAACTGGTCGAGGTTCACCCCGGCATCGAGGTCGACCAGCGCGTCGTCGGCGTTGATGGAATGGATGCGGTTCAACGCGCTCATGTCGATGACCAGCCCGCCGCCGTTCTGGGCGTTGTCGCCGTAGGAGCGACCCAACCCACGGGCGACGACCCCCCGGCCACCGCCTTCGGCGGCACGGGTCACCGCTTCGACGACCACGTCCGGGTCGGGCGGCGACAGCACCTGCGCCACGGAGGGCGCGGTGCGGCCCCACCCGGTGAGCCGCTTGGCGGTGGTCGGGAAGTCGGTGCGCAACATCGTCACAGAGGGTACCGCCTGTGCCGCGGCACTCAGCGCAGCCGGAAGATCACTGCGCGCTGGACGATGAAGTTGATGACCGTGGCGGTGCCCTGGGCGATCACGAACGCGACCGGCACCCCCCAGGACTTGTCCTCGAACTGCAGGTAGAGCACGTAGTTGATGCCGACCTGCACCGCGTAGGTCACGGCGTAGAGCACCGCGACGGCGATGAAGCGCGCCGTGCTGGGCGGGGCCTGGAAGGTCCAGCGCCGATTTATCAGGTAGGCGGTGGTGGTGCCGGCGATGAAACTCAGCGTCTTGGCGACGTTGACGTGCAGTCCGGCGGCGAGCAACGCTATGTAGAGGCCGAAGTCCACCACCGCGGCCAGCCCGCCGGTGACGATGAATCGCACGATCTGAGTTCTGAGGCTCAGCTGCGGGGACAATGGGGGCTCGGCCACCCGGGCAGCTTACGGGGTCAGCCCCTGACGTTGAGACTGCGACCACCGCGGGAAAAACCGAGAAAACCCCACCGTGAACGCAGTATCAACGGTGACGGCGCTGTCTTCTCAGGTGCGGGTGAGTCGGACGACGGGGATGACGCGGCCCTGCGCGCGTGCCACGTAGTCCTCGTACCCGGGATACACCCGCACGGCTTCGGCCCATGCCCGGTCCCGCTCGCCCGGGTCGGTGACCTCGGTGGCGGTGTATCTGCCGCTGCGCCTGCCGGCGAGCACGTCCACGGCGGGGTGGGCCTTCAGGTTGCGGTACCACGCCGGGTGTCCGGTCCTGCCGAAGTTGGAGGCGACGAGGATCAGGGAATCACCGTCGGTGATGTAGACCAGCGGCGACGAGCGCTGCAGTCCCGACTTCGCGCCTGTGGTGGTCAGCAGCATCACCGGTAGCGGATAACCGAAGCTGAACCGCCCGCCGGTCAGCCGCAGCAGCGCCGGGTCCAGCTTGGGGGGAACACTCGAAACGAATTTGTAGCCCAGTGAGGTTCGGGAAATCCGTTGGATCAGTCGCTGCGGTGCACCGGCCATGATCGGAGGCTATATGCCGCTGGCGCGCAACACGTCACAAAGGGCGGACACGGCCGCGGTGAAGGCGTGCTCGGCGGGGGCGGCGAACCCGACGATCAGTCCGTCGGGCGCGGGCAGGGCAGGGTCGGCGTCGGGGTGGCGCATCATCGACAACCCGGTGAGCGTGATGCCCGCCTCGCCGGCTCGGCGCAGTACTTCGGGCTCGGCACCGTCGGGCAGGTTCACCAGTGCGCTGACGCCGGCGGAGACCCCGCGGACGTCGACTTTGAACGGTGACAGGGCGGCAACCAGGTGATCCCGGCGGCGGCGGTAGCGCGCCCGCATGCGTCGGATGTGATGGTCGTAGTGACCTCCGGCGATGAACTCGGCCAACGTGAGCTGCTCGAGCGCCGAGACGGAGAATTGTTGTCCGCCAGCGGCTTCCACCACCCCGTCGACCAGTTCCTCGGGCAGCGCGAGCCAGCCCAGCCGAAGCACCTGCGACAAGCTCTTGCTGGTCGACCCCAGATACACCACCCGCTGCGGGTCCAGCGCCTGCAGCGCACCGACCGGCTGGCGGTCGTAGCGGAACTCGCCGTCGTAGTCGTCGTCGAGCACGAATCCGCCGGTGCGTTGCGCCCATTCGACGACCGCGGTGCGCCGGCGCGGATGCAGAGGCACCCCGAACGGGTTGTGATGTGCCGGGGTCAACAGCACGGCCGGGACCCGCTGGTCATCGAGTTCGTCGACCCGCGCGCCGTCGTCGTCGACGCCGATCGGCACTGTGCCGGATCCGGCGGCGACGAGCGCATCACGAAACAGGAACAGGCCGTAGGCCTCCACCGCGACGGGTCCACCGAGAGTGCGTCCCAGCAGTTCGACGGCGTGGCGCACGCCGGCGCAGATGACGATCGACTCGTCGGAGGTGCGCACGCCGCGGGCCCGCGCAAGGTATTCCGCCAGCGCGCTGCGCAACTCGGGCCGGCCGCGGGGATCACCCATCCGCAGCGCCGAGTTCGGCGCCCGAGTCAGTGCCCGGCGCGCGCACGCCGACCAGGTGCTGCGGGGGAACTCGGCCACATCCGGGCACCCGGGCATCAGGTTGTGGACCGGTTCGGTGCCGATGCGCCGGGGCCGGCGGGAGGGCTGGGCCGGGCGCACCACGTCGACGACCCAGGTGCCCGCACCCTGCCGGGAGTCCAGCCAGCCCTCGGCGACCAGTTCGGCGTACGCGTCGGCGACGGTGTTGCGGGCCAGCCCCAGATCGGTGGCCAGCGTGCGGGACGGCGGCAGCGCCGTGCCGGGGCGCAGCCGGCCGGAGCGGACCGCGTCGCGCAGTGCGCCGATCAGAGCGTCTTTGGCGCCTCTCGCCCCGGGGGTGAGCGCCGAGCGCAGATCCAGATGGAGATCGCGACGACCGGAATTGGCCCAAGAAACCACCCCGGTATTGAACCAAGAACAAGGGCCAATGCGCAGTAGCGTCGAATTCATGACACAGACACTGACCCCACCGGCACGCGTGAAGATCTATAAGGCCTCCCCCGAGTTGTACGACGCGATGATGACGCTGTCCACCGCGTCCGCCCGGGACGTCGAGTCGGACCTCGCCGAGCTGATCAAGATCCGCGCCTCGCAGCTCAACCACTGCGCGTTCTGCCTCGACATGCACCTGCGCGATGCCCGCAAACACGGCGTCGCCGACCAGAAGCTCGACCTGCTGGCCGCATGGGCGGAGGCCGGCGAGGTGTTCACCGACCGCGAGCGCGCGGCGCTGGCGCTCACCGAGGCCATCACCCGCCTCGGTGAGGACGGGGTGAGCGACGAGGTCTATGAGCGGGCGGCTGCGGCGTTCACCGACCGGGAACTGGGGCAGGTGATCGCCATGGCTGTCACCATCAACGCATGGAACCGCATCAACGCGGCCGTCCGGATGCCCCCGCCGCGCCGCTGAGTGCGCAGATCACCGTCGCCGGTGCCTCCGGGAAGTGCCATTGGACCCTGACCTGCGGCGACCCCCGCCCCTAGGGGTGGGCCGGGCGGGCGCCGACGATGGGATCATGAACACCACCGACGCGCCCCAGGCGCCGATCACCGAGCTCACCGAGAAGGACAGCTGGGATCTGCTCTCCAGCGTCTCGCTGGGCCGCCTCGTCACCACGGTGGCCGGGTGGACCGAGATCTTCCCGGTCAATTTCGTCGTCCAGGACAGGACGCTGCTGTTCCGCACCGCCGAAGGCACCAAGCTGCTGACGTCGGTGCTCAACGAGCACGTGGTGTTCGAAGCCGACGATCACAATGTCGCCGAGGGCTGGAGCGTCGTGCTGCGCGGCACCGCACACATGCTGTCGACCTCGGAGGAGATCGACAAGGCCGAGCGGGCCGGCCTCTACCCGTGGGTCGCCACCCAGAAGCTGCGGTTCGTCCGGGTGACTCCCGAGTCGCTGACCGGGCGGCGGTTCGTGTTCGGGCCCGAGCCCGACGGCTCCGTGCCCGGCTGAGCGGTTCTCAGACCCAGTAGGGCACCCGGGCGCGGTACTGCCGCATGGCCAGCGCCGCGAACAGCCAGCCGATCACGGTGAGCGCGATGACGATCACCCAGTGGTGCAGTTGCTGCTCGGCGCCCAGCAGCGGGGCGCGCACGATGTCGAGGTAGTGCAGCAGGGGGTTGAGCTCGACGATCCGGGCCCAGTCCCCGGCGCCCTGGCTCTGCAGCGTCGCCTCGTTCCAGATGATGGGCGTCATGAAGAACAGCAGCTGCACCAGCGAGGTCAGCAGCGGGCCGATATCGCGGTAGCGCGTGGCGAGGATGCCGAAGCACAGCGCCACCCACACGCAGTTCAGCGCGATCAACGCGAGCGCGGGGATGAACGAGAGATCGGTCCACTGCCAGGGTTTGGGGAAGATGATCGCGATGATCACGAAGATGATGATGTTGTGGGCGAACAGGATCATCTGCCGCCACACCAGCCGGTAGACGTGCACCGACAGCGGGGTCGGCAGCTGTTTGATCAGGCCCTCGTTGGCGATGAACACCTCGGCGCCCTCGAGGATCGAGGCGTTGATCAGATTCCAGATGATCAAGCCGAGGGTCACATACGGAAGATGTTCGGACAGCTCGAGTTTGAACAACTTCGAGTACAGCCCACCCATCGCGACCGCGGTGGTGCCGGTGGCGATCGTGATCCAGAACGGGCCGAGCACCGACCGCCGGTAGCGCTGCTTGATGTCCTGCCAGCCCAGGTGCAGCCACAACTCGCGCTTGCCGAAGCCGTCGACGAGGTCGCCCCACGCCCGCCGGAACGTCTTCGACTGGGCAGCGGCGTCCAGGAACGTCATGGTCTGGTGAACCTTTCGCGTCGACCGAGGCGCCGCAACCGGATCCACTCGACCAGTCCGGCCGGGTCGCGCCGCGAGACCAGGAAGTACCAGCCGAAGCGCACCCACTCCTGGGGGATCAGCTTGCGCATGCCCGGCTGGGACTGTAGGTATCCGCGGTTGCGGTAGGTGTAGTAGCGCTTGATCGCATTGTCGGGGTACTGGGTGTGCATGCGCCCGCCCAGGATCGGCTTGAACTCGTCGCCCCCCTGCGGATGCAGATAGACCGCGTCCAGGCAGGTGCCGAACGGCAGGCCCGTGCGCAGCAACCGGCGGTGGATCTCGGTCTCGTCGCCGCGGATGAACATCCGCAGGTCGGGCACGCCGGTGGCCTCCAGCGTCTCGGCGCGAAACAGCGCACCGTTGAACAAGTGCGCGATGCCGGGCAGCAGGTCTTCGTTCGGTGCTTCGGCGCGCAGCTCACTCACCGAGCGACGCCACACCACGCCGCGCCGCAGCGGGAAGGCCAGCAGTTCGGGGCGGTCCAGATCGCAGATCATCGGCGACACCTCCGCGAGGCCGTGGCGCTCGGCACTGGCCAGCAGAGTGGCCAGCACCTCGGCGTCCTGGGGGCGGCCGTCGTCATCGGCCAGCCACACCCAGTCCGCGCCGAGGCTCAGCGCGTGCAGCATCCCCAGCGCGAACCCGCCGGCGCCGCCGAGGTTGCGTCGCGATCCCAGGTAGGTGGTCGGGATCGGTTGCCCGCCAACCAGATCCTGGACGTGTTCGTCGTGGTCGTTGTCGACGACGATCAGATGGTCGGGCCGCCGGCTCTGCGAGCAGAGCGCATCGAGGGACTTGGAGAGGTCGTCAGGGCGGCGATGGGTGACCACGACCGCGCAGATCATCGGGCTGGTCATGCCGGCCGGCTCTCCCGGCCGGTCTCCTCGAGGACTTCGCGGACGTGGCGGGCGGCGTCGTCACCTTCGTAGGCGCGCACGACGTCCTCGATGCCACCCTCCATCTTGACGGTGCCGTGGTCGATCCACATCGCGGTGTTGCACAACCGCGCGAGGAACTCGTTGGAGTGGCTGGCGAACACCAGGATGCCCGAGCGTTCCACCAGCTGGGCCAGTCTGGTCTGCGCCTTCTTCAGGAACTCGGCGTCGACGGCGCCGATGCCTTCGTCGAGCAGCAGTATCTCGGGATCGATGCTGGTCACCACACCCATGGCCAGCCGCACCCGCATACCGGTCGAATACGTGCGCAACGGCATGGACAGGTAGTCGCCGAGCTCGGTGAACTCGGCGATCTCGTCGACCTTGGCCAGCATCTGTTTGCGGGTCTGCCCGAGGAACAAGCCGCGGATGATGATGTTCTCGAAACCGGAGATCTCCGGGTCCATCCCGACGCCGAGGTCGAACACCGGAGCAACCCGGCCGCGCACGCTGGCCATGCCTCTGGTCGGTTCGTAGATGCCCGACAGCAACCGCAGCAACGTCGACTTGCCGGCTCCGTTGTGGCCGACCAACCCGACGCGATCACCCATCTTCAGCGACATCGTGATGTCGCGCAGCGCCTCGATCACCACGACGTTGGAGTCGTTGCGGCCGATTGCGCCGCCTGCTCTGCCGAGGACGGCCTTTTTCAACGACCGGGTCTTGGCATCGAAGATGGGGAACTCGACCCACGCGTTGCGGGTCTCGATGCAGGGCTCACCGGGATCGGTCATGTCACAGGTACTGACCGGTGCCGGGGTGTCCCGGCCCGCCACGCTGCCCCGGCACGCTCACGCCGGGAGGCAGCGCGCCCTGCCGCATCTGCTCCAACTGTTGGCGGGCCGCCATCTGCTGGGCGAACAGCGCGGTCTGGATTCCATGGAAGAGGCCCTCGAGCCACCCGACCAGCTGGGCCTGGGCGATGCGCAGCTCGGCGTCGGAGGGGACGCCGTCCTCGGTGAACGGCAGCGTCAGCCGCTCCAGCTCGTCACGCAGTTCGGGAGCCAGCCCGTCCTCGAGTTCGGAGATGCTGGTGCGGTGGATGTCGCGCAACCGGCCGCGGCTGGCTTCGTCCAACGGAGCCGCGCGCACCTCTTCGAGGAGCTGCTTGATCATGGTGCCGATCCGCATCACCTTGGCGGGCTGCTCGACCAGGTCGGTCAGCGCCTTGCCGTCGGCGCCGCGCTCATCGGCCGCTCCCGCCGGATCACCGCCGATGATCTCGATGTTGTCGTCGTCGTCGGAGTTGCTCGTCATGCTCCTAGGGTGCCCCACCATCGCCGTTCTACCGCGGGCTGGGTCCGCCGCGTCGGCATCGATCTTCTCACGGCGGCCCCAGCTACCGGGTCTGACACCGTAGTCGATAGCCTCCGGCGCTGCCAGCAACGTCGGTGTCAGTAGCCCTCGGCCCCGGCAGGTCCCTGCACTAGTATGGCTGCGCAGATGACCCGATCCGGGTGCGGAGCGGGCAGCGAGAAATGGTCGAGCATCCGCCAGCCTGTCCGGTTCCGGGCGGTTCGGGGGAGTTCCTCGACTCGTTAAGGTGGACAGGCATGGCTTATGACGTCGCCCGGGTGCGTGGATTGCACCCGTCGCTGGGCGATGGGTGGGTGCACATGGACCCGCAGAACGGCATGCTGCTGCCGGACACCGTCAGCCGTGCCGTGTCGACGGCATTTCGTGGTTCCCGGCCCGCTCCGGTCGGCCCGCACCCCGCCGCTCGCCGCAGCGCCGCTGTCCTGACCGCCGCGCGCCAGGCGGTGGCCGATCTGGTCAACGCCGACCCGGCCGGGGTGGTGCTCGGGGCCGATCGGGCGGTGATGCTGACGTCCCTGGCCGACGCCGCGTCTGCGCGCGTCGGGTTGGGCTACGAGCTCGTGGTGACCCGCTTGGACGACGAAGCGAACATCGCGCCGTGGCTGCGGGCGGCCAACCGGTTCGGCGCGAAGGTCAAGTGGGCCGAGGTCGACATCGAGACCGGGGAACTGCCGACGTGGCAGTGGGAGGCACTGGTCACGCGCCCGACGCGGCTGGTGGCAATCACTTCTGCCTCTGCGACTTTGGGCACGGTCACCGAGCTGCGCGAAGTCACCAAACTGGTGCACGAGGTCGGGGGCATGGTGGTCGTCGACCACTCGGCCGCAGCGCCGTACCGGCTGATCGACATCAACGAGATCGACGCCGACGTGGTGGCCGTCAATGCGTTGGCCTGGGGTGGTCCGCCGATCGGCGCGCTGGTCTTCCGCGACCCCGCCGCGATCGACACGTTCGGCTCGGTGTCGCTGAATCCGTATGCCACCGGCCCGGCCCGCCTCGAGCTGGGCTCACACCAGTTCGGCCTGCTCGCCGGGGTCGTCGCCAGTGTGGAATACCTTGCCGGGCTGGAAGATTCGGCCCAGGGCACCCGCCGGGAGCGGCTCGCGGTGTCGATGCAGTCGGCCGGCACCTATCTGAGCGGACTGTTCGACTATCTGCTGGTGTCGCTGCGGTCGTTGCCGACGGTCATGGTGATCGGCAGCCCGGAGGAACGGATTCCGGTGCTGAGTTTCGCGATCAGCAACGTGCCGGCCGAGCGGGTCGTGCAACGGCTCGCCGACAACGGCATCCTGGCCATCCCCAACATGAGTTCGCGGGTTCTCGACCTCATCGGGGTCAACGACATCGGCGGCGCGGTCACCGTCGGGCTGGCGCATTACAGCACCACCGCCGAGGTGGACCAGCTGGTGCGGGCGTTGGCCTCGCTGGGCTGAGCAGGAGTCAATCGCCTACGCGCAGAATGATTTTGCCTGCGACGTCGCCGGAAGCGAGCAATTCGTGGGCGGCCTGGGCCTGCGCGATCGGGAACTCGGCGCCGATGCAGGGGCGCACCAGTCCGTCGGCGAGCATCGGCCAGACGTCGTCGTGGACGCGGGTGACGATCGCGGCTTTGCCCGACGGCCCGTCGACCGGCCGGGAACGCAGCGCGGTGGCGATCACCCCGGCCCGCTTGGCCAGCAGCTTGCCGATGTTCAGCTCGGCTTTCACCCCGCCCTGCATACCGATGATGACGAGGCGACCGTCGTTGCCGAGGGCGTCGACGTTGCGGTCGAGGTAGGGCGCGCCCATGATGTCGAGGATGACGTCGGCGCCGCCGGCGTCGCGGATGATCTCGACGAAATCGTCATTGTGATAGTCGATGGTGATCTCGGCGCCCAGTTCGGCGCACAGGTCGAGTTTGTTGCGCGACCCCGCGGTGACGGCGACCCGGCAGTTCAACGCGCGGGCGACCTGGATGGCATGGGTGCCGATGCCGCTGGCGCCGCCGTGGACGAGTAGCAGCTGACCGGCCCGCAGGCCGGCGGTCATCACCAGATTCGACCACACCGTGCAGGCGACCTCCGGCAAACCCGCGGCGTGCGCTGGGTCCACTCCCGCCGGAATCGGCAGGACCTGGGCCGCCGGAACGGCGACGAACTCCGCGTAACCGCCGCCTGCCAGCAAAGCGCAGCAGGGTTGCCCTGCGCTCCACTGCGTGACGCCGTCACCGAGCGCTTCGATCGTGCCGGACACTTCCAGCCCGATGATGTCGCTGGCGCCGGGCGGCGGGGGATACTTGCCCGCGGCCTGGAGGAGGTCGGCGCGGTTGACCCCGGCCGCGGCGACGCGAATGAGGACCTCATCCGCAGCGGGTGTCACGTCGGGAACGGATTGCCAGGTGAGTCGTTCGGCAGACTCGGCCACGATCGCGAGCATTCTCAAAACGCTACTACGCTGCGCGAACGCGCCGCTGGTTCGGCCTCCTGCCGCGGCCACGCAGTCCTACTATTAGACGATGGAGGGGATCATTGGGGGGCGTACTGCGAGCGATACGCCTGGATTGGACATTGCTGAGCAAAAGGCGTGGCAGAACTTTCTGGACGCCGCGCTGAGGTTGTACGCGACGATGAACCGGTCGCTGGTCGACGACCACGGTCTGACGCTCAACGACGTCAGGCTGCTGGATCTGTTGGCGAAGTCGCCGACCGGGGCCGCCCGGATGGGCGACGTCGCCGAGGCGTTGATGTCGCTGCCGAGCCGGGTAACCCGGCAAATTCACCGATTGGAACGGCAGGGTCTGGTCGTGCGCGGGGCCAGCCCCGAGGACGGACGCGGGGTGCTGGCCACCATCACCCCCGACGGGCGCCAGGCGCTCGGCGAGGCGCTGCAGACCTACGGTGCGGCGGTGCGCGCCCATTTCCTGGACCGGTTGTCCCGGCCTCAGGTCACCGCGATGGGCGAGAACTGCCGACGCATCAGCGCCGGTCTGAAGACCGGGCCGGCGTCCGCCAAGATCGGGCGCGTCTAGACTGACCCGCGGTGGCGTGGCAGAGCGGCCTAATGCACTCGCCTTGAAAGCGAGAGACGGCTAACACCGTCCGGGGGTTCAAATCCCTCCGCCACCGCTCTGGTGGAACCCATCGACGCAACGATGTCGCCGGGTCGGATTCAGAATCCCGGTGCGGTCGCCACGGTGGCCGCCGGGCACCCTGCGGTCGCAGCCGGCGGTGCCGCCTCGCACCGTCCGGCGTCGCTCGACCCCCGGTCGGCGAGCACCGCCACCGTCGTGGCCGCGCCTGGGGCGGCGAGCACGATCACCACGGCGTAGCCGTCGTGGTTCCCGGTGGTGAAACCGTCGGTGTCGTAGATGTTGTCCAGCGACACCATCCCGCCCAGGCTGCCGCGTCCGCTGGCGACGAAGTCGGCAGCCAGGGCGTCCCTGGCCTCGTTGGACGACACGTATCCATGGCGCGGCAGGCCCTGGTAGAAGGTGAACTCCTCGGTGCTGAACGCGCCGCTCCACACGTAGCCGCTACTGGTCTCGACGGGGTCGGGGCCGAAGATCCGACCGTGATTGTTGGGTAGCAGGAAGAAGTCGTCGGAGTAACCCAGGAGCAGTCCGCCCGGCCGCTGCCGATACCGCACATCGTCGATGAGACCGCGAAAACCGGTGCTGTGGAAGAACCGTGGCGGGAAGCCGGCACGGCGCATGGCCGCGCTGAGTCGCCACGTGGCTTCGAGTGCCGACCGCGACGTCTGGTCGACGAAGATGACGTTGACCGGCTCCAACACGGTCTTGCCGTCGTAGGGCAGGCCGCCGTAGTCGGCGATGTCGCCGTTACGCTCCAACATCCACTTGCCGATGTCGCCGTACTCCGTGGCTGCCTGGTCGTCAGGGTCGGGCAGCGCAGCCGTGGTCACCGTGTCGACGGTCGAGGATCGGCCGGACGTCAGCGGTGCCCGCGTCAGCGACGCGGGCGAATAGTCACCGGATCCCGCCGGCGGGTCCGGCACCGCGGCGACGGTCTCGACCTCGACCTGGTCCGTGCCGGCCTGGTCCGTGTCGACCGATTGTGTGTCGACCGATTGTGCGGCGTCGCGCTCGTCGAGTTCGAGATCAGCATCCTCGATGTCGTCATTCACCGCGTCGTCGAGATCGCCGTCACCTCCCGCGAAGTCGCCGCGGTCCTCGTCCTCGCCCTCGGCATCCGTTTCCCTGCCCTCGGTGTCCTGCTCCGTCGTGGCGGTGGCGTGGCTGTCCGGCTGGGGCGATCCCTCGGCGGCAGCGGCGCCGCCTGCGTTGCTGGATGTCACCTCAGCTTCGGCAACGGCGGTGCCGCTGTAGGCGGCGAACCCGATCCCCAGCGCGACCGCCAGCAGCCCGATCCGGCCGACGTGCACGACCGTGGCGGGCGAAGGCGCGCTTCGATGGTGAAGAGCCTGCTGGCGTTGACGATACGACTGGCTGTGCCGCCCCATGGCGATGTCCCCCCACAACGTGTGCCCGGCACCGGATCGGCTCGGAGTGTCCGCATCGGCGCTGTCCGAGCGAACAAGGAGATTGTTGCTGACAGTGATCGTCAGCGATGTCCTCCGATCGGACTACACCCGATTCCACCACCCAGTCCACCGATCGAACGGTGCCGGAATCGCTGGGCTGCGCGGAGGATCGAGCCCATGACACCCATCGTCGCGGCCTCCGGTGCCCGGTCGCAGATGCGCAGAGTGGCCACTGCCAGCTATGTCGGTTCGGCGATCGAGTTCTACGACTTCTTCATCTACGGCACCGCCGCGGCTCTGGTGTTTCCGACGGTGTTCTTCCCCGAGCTCGGGCACGTGATGGCGGTGACCGCCTCACTGGGCGCATTCGCCTCGGCGTTCCTGGCTCGCCCGGTCGGCGCGGCGGTCTTCGGCCACTTCGGTGACCGCGTCGGCCGCACGCAGACGCTGGTCGTCACGTTGCTGTTGATGGGCGTCGCCACCGTGGGTGTCGGCCTGCTGCCCGGCACCGCCAGCATCGGGATCGCCGCCCCGCTGGCGCTGATCGGTCTGCGGCTGATCCAGGGCTTCGCGGTGGGCGGGGAGTGGGCCGGTGCGGTGCTGCTGAGCGCCGAGCACGCCCCCGAGGGGCGCCGCGGCTTCTACGGCATGTTCACCCAGCTGGGCCTCGGCACCGCGCTGGTGCTGTCCAACCTCGTGTTCCTGGTGGTGCACACCGCGTTCGCGGACAGCAGCGAAGCGTTCCTGCAATGGGGTTGGCGGATCCCGTTCCTGCTCAGCGCGGTCCTGATCGCCATCGCGCTGTACATCCGGCTGACGGTCAGCGAGCCGACGGCGGCCGGCGGCGCCGACGATCGCAAGGCGCTGCCCGGCACCCCGATCGGCGTATTGATGCGGCGGCAGGGCGCACGGGTGCTGCTTGCCGGCGGAGCTGCGATCTGCGCACCCATGTTGGTGTTCCAGGCCGGGACGTTCTTCACCCACTACGCCGCCGACCATCTGGGGTACTCGACGAATCTGGTGCTCACGGTCAGTGTGCTCGGCGGCTTCTTCGCGATCGCGTTCGCGGCCGCCTCGGCGATCTCGAGCGACACGTGGGGCCGCAAGCGCGTCACGTCGTGGGCCGTCGCGCTCGCGGTGCCCTGGTCGGTCGCGGTGTTCCCGCTGATCGAGACCCGCGACCCCGTGGTGTTCGGGGTGGCGATGGTGGCCACCTACGCGCTCATCGGCGCCTGCATGGGCCCGATGGCAGCTTTCCTGCCGGAGCTCTTCGCCGCCCGCTACCGCTACACCGCCGCCGCGTTGTCGCACACCATCGGCGCCATCGTGGGTGGTGCGTTGCCGCCGGTGCTGTCCCCGGCATTACTGAATGCGGCAGGCAGCACCGCCGTCGCCGCGATGATGGGTGCGCTGGCGTTGCTCAGTTTCGCCTGTGTGGCCGCGCTGCCCGAGACGGCCGGGCGCCGGGCTACTCGCCGGTGAAGTCGGGCGGGCGCTTCTCGAACATCGCGGTGATGCCCTCGGTGAGATCCTTCGACGGCAGGAACGCCGAGTTCCACGCCGCGACGTAACGCAGGCTCGCCGCGACCGCGTCGGTGCGCTGTTCGTCGAGTACGTCCTTGATCCCCTGCACGGTCAGCGGCGGGTTCGCGGCGATCTCGGCGGCGGTGGCGCGCGCGGCCGCCAGGGTTGCCTCGGCATCGGTGTAGACGTCGTTGACCAGCCCGATCTTCTCGGCGCGTGCGGCGTCGATGTCCTTGCCCGTCAACGCCAGTTCCCGCATGTGGCCGTCGTTGAGGATCATCGGCAGGCGTGCCAGCGTCCCGACGTCGGCGACGATCGCGAGCTTGACCTCGCGCACCGAGAACTTCGCGTCGGCGCTGGCGTAGCGGATGTCGACCGCCGAGATCAGGTCCACTCCGCCGCCGATGCACCAGCCGTGCACCGCGGCGATGGTGGGGGTGCGGCAGTCCGCGACGGCGGTGATCGACTGCTGCATCGACTTGAGGTGTTTGTGGAAATCGGCGCGCGGCTTGGCGGTGGCCCCGTCGCCACCCATGACCCCGGCAAGCGTGCCGCCCATCGCGGCCAGGTCCAGCCCGTAGGTGAAGTTCTTGCCCGACCCGGTCAGCACGATCGCGCGGACGTCCGGGTCGGCGTCGAGGTCGGCGAAGACCACCGGAAGCTCGGCCCAGAACGCCGGGCCCATCGCGTTGCCCTTGCCCGGTCCGATCAGCGTCACCTGGGCGATGTGATCGGCGACGTCGACGGTCAGTGCTTCATAGGTGCTGCTCATGGACAAGAGGCTAGCCAGTGGGCCTGATCAGCCGCCCATCAGGATCTCGCTGACACGGGCGCCGGGCAGGAACTGGCAGGCCGCGTCGGCCAGGATCTGGCCGACGAACTCGCCGTCGGGTCCCAGCGGGTTGTTCTCCTGAGCCAGGATCTCGCGCACCACGGCCACCCGGGTGGCCTCGTCGAGGTCGTTGTACTCGCCGCACGTCATCGTCGTGGCGTTGGGCGGGGCCGGTACTTCCGGGACGTTGGTGTTGCGCGTCGGCAGCGGGATGTCGGGGATCGGGATCCCCGGGATCTCGGGCAGCCCGGGGATGCCCGGTCGACCGCTGGTGGTCGTCGGCGCCGACGGCAGCGGCGGGCCCGGCTCGGTGGTCTGCGCGACCGTGCCCTCGGTGGTGCGCTGGCAGGCCGTGGTCAGGCCGAGGACGATCGCCAACCCGATCAGAGCTGTCGCCGCCACCCGCAGGTGCGTCTTCACGCTGGCCACGATAGGCGGCTACACCCGCTCGAGATAGAAGTACAGGTGGCGAGGCGTGCCGGAGCTGGTGTCCAGGGCGCCTTTGCCGTTCATGATCCCGATCACGGCGTTGTCGTCGATGACCTTGAAATGGTCGTGCACCGGTTTGCCGTCGTACACCATCGAGGCGACCAGCTCGCCGCGGAACTCCTCCATCCACAGGCTGGCCTCGCCGTTCATGGCTTCGGTGTTGGAGAACGTGGTCCCATCGGCGTCGAGACAGACCAGCGGCTTGGCGTCGGCGGCCGAGTGGAATGTCTTGCCGAACCAGTTCAGCTTCTTCATGAAGCCGTTGGCCTTGTGCCCGGTGTGGAACTCGCCGCCCTTCCACTCGCCGATCATGAAGTCGATCGTCGCCGGGGCCAGCGTGGCCCAGAACTCGTCGAGCTCCGCGTCGGTCAGGGTGTCGGTGCGCGCGGTGAGGGCGTCGAACGTCTCGCGGGCGGTCTGCGTGGCGGTCATCGGGATCCTGTCCATGTTCGGGCGAACTCGAGGAAGGTGTCGTTCTCGTCGGGGGAGGCGACGGTGACCCGCACGCCGTCCTCACCGTAGGGGCGCACGATGATGCGGCTGTTGGCGGCGTCGGCGGCGAACTGCTGGGCGCGGCCCACCAGCGGCAGCCACACGAAGTTGGCCTGCGAAGCGGGCAGGTCGTAGCCGGCGTCGTGCAGCGCGGTGCTGACCCGGGCGCGTTCGGCGACGACGGCGTCGGTGCGGGCCAGCAGTTCGTCGGCGGCGTCCAGGCAGGCGATCGCGGCGGCCTGCGACACGCTGGTGGCGGTGAACGGCACGTACACCTTGGACAGCGCGGTGACGATGTCCGGGTCGGCGACCGCATAACCGATGCGCAGGCCGGCCAGGCCATACGCCTTGGAGAACGTCCGCAGCACCACGACGTTGCTGTGCGCGCGCACCAGGCCGAAGCTGTCGGGTACCAGGTCGTCGCGGATGTATTCGACATAGGCCTCGTCCAGCACCACCAGGATGTGCGGCGGCACCGCGGCCACGAAGCGGGCCAGCGCGTCGGGGTCGACGACGGTGCTGGTCGGGTTGTTCGGGTTGCACACGAAGATCAGCCGGGTGCGGTCGGTGATCGCGGCGAGCATCGCGTCCAGGTCGAAGGTGTGGTCGGTCAGCGGTATCTGCACCGGGGTGGCGCCGGCGGTGCGGACCTGCAGCGGATAGATCTCGAAGCTGCGCCAGCCGAAGAGCACCTCGTCGCCGACGGTCGAGGTGATCTGGATCAACTGCTGACACAGGCTGACCGAGCCGCACCCCACCGAGATGTGCTCAGGGGCGAAGTTGACGTGCTTGGCGAGGCGCTCCTTGAGCTCGACGTAGCCGTTGTCGGGGTAGCGGTTGAGGTTGTCGACCGCGGTGGCGATGGCCGCCCGCACGCTGGGCAGCGGGCCGTGCACCGTTTCGTTGCTGGCGATCTTGATGGCGCCGGGTACCGTCCGGCCCGGGGCGTAGGCGGGCAGATCGGCGAGCTCGGGACGCAGGCGGGCGGACACCCGACCAGTTTATGGCCCGCCCGCATCTGCTTTGCTTCCCGTGGCAGGGCCTGTGTACGCTCTTGGCTCGGCGGTAAACGTCAGGAGGCGTGCCAGAGCGGCCGAATGGGGCTCACTGCTAATGAGTTGTCCACCTCAAAGTGGACCGGAGGTTCAAATCCTCTCGCCTCCGCGGTGAGATTGCCGGCTCGCCGGCGTCATACAACTGAACATGCACCACCACAAGCGCCCGTAGCTCAACGGATAGAGCATCTGACTACGGATCAGAAGGTTAGGGGTTCGAATCCCTTCGGGCGCGCTCTAAGTTCGGTCTCATGGCCGATCCTCCCTGGGAACCGCCGCTGGCGGGTACTGAGGCCGAGCATCTTCTCGGCGCGCTCGATCGCCTGCGCATGACGTTTCAGTGGAAGACCGACGGGCTCGATGCGGCCGGCTTGTCCGTCCGCATCGGCGCGTCTGCCCTGACGCTGGGCGGCCTGATCAAACACATGGCCATCAACGAGGACTTCATCACCACCCAGAAGCTGACCGGTGACCCGGTCGGTGAGCCGTGGGAATCGCTGTTCGACGGCACCGAGGACTGGGAGTTCACCTCGGCGGCCGGCGACACGCCCGAGCAGCTCTACACCCTCTACGACGACGCGGTCGAACGTTCCCGGACGCGGTTCGCCGCCGCGCTGCAGCGGGGCGGCCTGGACCAGTTGGTCGCGGTGAGCAACGACGCCGGCGAGCATGCGAGTCTGCGCCGGCTGGTATGCGATCTGATCGAGGAATACGGCCGCCACACCGGCCACGCCGATCTGTTGCGTGAGGCGGTCGACGGCCGGGTCGGTGAGGACCCGCCGCCGGACTGGCGGCCCCGCCGTTAAGTTGGGGTGGTGCGCCTTCTGCTGATCGCCGACACGCACCTGCCCAAGCGCGCCAAGGATCTGCCGGAGCAGGTCTGGGACGCCGTCGACGCTGCCGACGTGGTCATCCACGCCGGGGACTGGGTCGAACCGGATCTGCTCGACCAACTGGAATCCCGCGCCAAGAGGTTGGTGGCGTGCTGGGGTAACAACGACGGCGCCGAGTTGCGTCGCCGGCTGCCTGAGCGCGCCGATGTGATCCTCGGCGGGTTGCGGTTCACCGTGGTGCACGAGACCGGAGCGGCGACGGGCCGGGAAGCGCGCATGGCGCGCGCCTATCCAGGCACCGATGTCCTGGTGTTCGGGCACAGCCACATCCCGTGGGACACGACCACCAAAACCGGTTTGCGGCTGCTCAATCCGGGCTCGCCGACCGACCGGCGACGCCAGCCGCACTGCACCTACATGACCGCTGTGGTGCGGGGGACGTCGCTGACGGACGTCGAGCTGCACCAGTTGCCTCGGCATGGCTGACCGGCCGGCCACGGTCGCCGACGTCCATGAGATCGCGGCGGGCATGCCGCACGTGAGCAGGATCGAGGGATCGAAGGCGGGCAACGCCGTCTATCAGGTGGGCGGCAAGTCGTTCGTGTTCTTCCGCACGCCTCGGTCCGATGCGGTCGATCCGGACACCGGCGAGCGCTACGCCGATGTCATCGTCATCTGGGTCGAGTCCGAGGCCGACAAGCTCGCACTGACCCAGGACCCCGCGTCGCCGTTCTTCACCACCAGCCACTTCGACGGGCATCCGTCGGTGCTGATCCGGCAGAGCAGGCTCGGTGAGATCGGGCTGACCGAACTGCGTGAACTGATCCAGGATGCGTGGCTGGGCCGGGCGTCCAAGCGGCGCGCTGAACGCTGGCTGGCCGGGCAGAGCGGCTGATTCAGCCGCGGTCGACCTTGGCGTGGTGCGCGCCGCAGACGAACAGCGCGAGGCGGGCGGGCACGTCGCCAGGGTTGCGCCACCGGTGCCGGGTGCCGTTCTGCACCACGGTGTCACCCGGGTTCAGCGTCACCTCGGCTCCGTCGTCGAGTTCGAGGATCACGGTGCCCTCCAGCACCACCTCGAAGTCGATCGTGTCCGTGGTGTGCATGCCGGGGTCGTCGAGTTCCATGTAACCCAGCAGCCCCGGCAGCTTCTGCTCGCCGTCGGCGATCGCCTCTTCGGTGGTGAGGTCGTCCGTCCTGGCCTCCGCGGTCCCGGGCGGCAACGTGAACACCGAGAACCGGAACCCGCCCACCGGCGGAAAGTAGGTGTGCCAGTTGGGCATCGAGCCGTCATCGGGGAACTGCGGCGTTTCATCCCCGCCCCACAGCATCGTGAACTCGGATCCGGGCAGCAGCACCGGATTCCGCGGGGCGACGGCTTCGTCGCTGACGAACACAGACTTGCCGGACGCATCGTGCCCGGTGACCACTCGACGTACATCCATTGCGTCAGTCAACCACCGCGGACGGGCTCGGCGTGGCTATCTTGGCAGACATGGAGAACAAGCCGCCCACGGCGACGATCGAGGCTGCCCACCGCGAACACCTGAACGCACTGCCGTTCGACGACACCCGGGATTTCGCCGATGCCGACCGTGGGTTCATCGCCAAGCAGGACCCCTGCGTCATCACCGCCGCCGACGGACGCGTGGTCTGGGACAACGACGTCTACGCGTTCCTGACCGGCGATGCGCCGACCAGCGTGCACCCGAGCCTGTGGCGGCAGTCGACCCTGGTGGCCAAGCAGGGACTCTACGAGGTGGTGCCGGGGATCTACCAGATCCGCGGCTTCGACCTGTCGAACATGACGGTCATCGAGGGTGACACCGGCGTCATCGTGATCGACCCGTTGGTGTCCACCGAGGTCGCCGCCGCGGCGCTGGCGCTCTACCGGCAGCATCGCGGGGACCGGGAGGTCAGAGCAGTCATCTACACCCACAGCCACGTCGACCACTTCGGCGGCGTCCTCGGGGTCACCTCACAGGAGGACGTCGACGCCGGGAAGGTCGCCGTGATCGCCCCGGAAGGCTTCACCGAGCATGCGGTGCAGGAGAACGTCTACGCCGGTACCGCGATGGCGCGCCGCGCCGGCTACATGTACGGCGCGGCGCTGGCCCGCGGGCCGCAGGGTCAGGTGGGCTGCGGGCTCGGACAGACCCCGTCGACCGGCGAGGTGGCGATCATCGTGCCGACCCTCGACATCCGCGAAACCGGCGAGAAGCACACCGTCGACGGTGTCGAGATCGAGTTCCAGATGGCCCCGGGAACCGAGGCGCCGGCCGAGATGCACTTCTACTTTCCGCGGTTCCGCGCGTTGTGCATGGCCGAGAACGCCACCCACAACCTGCACAACCTGCTGACGCTGCGCGGCGCGCTGGTACGCGATCCGCACGGCTGGGCCGGGTACCTCACCGAAGCGATCGACACGTTCGCCGATCGGGCCGACGTGGTGTTCGCCTCGCATCACTGGCCGACGTGGGGCAAGGAACAGATCGTGGAATTCCTGTCGCTGCAACGAGATCTGTACGCCTACCTGCACGACCAGACGCTGCGCCAGCTCAACCAGGGCTACACCGGCATCGAGATCGCCGAGACGTTCGCGATGCCGCCGGCGCTGGAGCGGGCCTGGCACGCCCATGGCTACTACGGCTCGGTCAGCCACAACGTCAAGGCCGTCTACCAGCGCTACATGGGCTGGTTCGACGGCAACCCGGCGCGGCTGTGGCCGCACCCACCCGAAGCGATCGGGCCGCGCTACGTGGCGGCGATGGGTGGCCTCGAGCGCGTCGTCGAACTCGCACAGAGCGCGTTCGACGAGGGAGATTTCCGTTGGGCGGCAACCCTTCTCGATCACGCCGTGTTCACCGACGAGAATCACGGCGCAGCGCGGCAGCTGTACGCGGACACCCTGGAGCAGTTGGCCTACGGTTCCGAGACCGCGACCTGGCGCAACTTCTTCCTGGCCGGGGCCACCGAACTGCGCGACGGAAACTTCGGCACCCCGACGCAGGCGGCGTCACCGTCGATGATGGGACAGCTGACCCCCGAGCAGATGTTCGACGTGCTGGCGATCAGCGTCAACGGCCCCCGCGCCTGGGACCTGGACCTCGCGATCGACGTCACCTTCGGCGGTCAGGACAACTACCGGCTCACGCTGCGCAACGGCGTGCTGGTCTACCGCAAGGTAGCCGCCGACGAGGCCACCGCCCACGCCACCCTGCGCCTGGACAGCAAGCTTCGGCTGATCAGCCTGCTCGGGGGTGACGTCGACTCGCCCGGCTTGCAGATCACCGGCGACGCAGCCGCGCTCGAATCACTGACGTCGGTGCTGGACCGGCCCGACCCCGCGTTCGACATCGTCACTCCCTGACGAGTCGTGCCGGAGTCACTCCCTGACGAGTCGTGCCGGAGTCACTCCCTGACGAGTCGTGCCGCAGTCACTCCCTGACGAATCAGGCTGGTCAGACGCTTCCCCCGTCGGCGCGCAGAATCGAACCGGTGGTGAAACTCGACGCGTCCGACATGAGAAACACTGCGGCGCCGATGATCTCGGCAGGCTGTCCAGCGCGCTGCAGCGCGCTGTCACCGAACGGGTTGGCGGAATCGCCGAAGTCCCATGCCGCGCTGACGTCGGTGAGGAAGGGACCCGGCATCAGCGTGTTCACCCGCACGGTCGGACCGAGGGCCAGTGCCAGGCCCTCGGTCATCGCATTCAGCCCGGCCTTGGCGGCCGCGTAGGGGATGAACGATGGATGCGGGCGCAGCGAGCCGTGCGTGCTGACGTTGATGATGGAGCCGCCGCCGTCGGCGACCATGTGTTCACCGACCAGCGCCGAAAGTCGGAACGGCCCCTTGAGGTTGAGGTTCGTCACCGCGTCGAACAACTTCTCGGTGACGTCGGACAGCTTGTCGTACAGCGGTGACATGCCGGCGTTGTTGACCAGCACGTCGACGCGCCCGAACTCGGTATAGGCGGCGTCGACGAGGCCGTCCAACTCGTCCCACCGACCCACGTGCACGGCGTACGGGAATGCGCGCCGGCCCGTCGCGGCGGTGATCTCCTCGGCGGTCGCCACGCAGGAGTCGTACTTGCGGCTGGCGATGACGACATCGGCACCGCACCGCGCCGCGGCGAACGCCATTTCCCGCCCCAGCCCCCGGCTGCCGCCGGTGATCAGGACCACCCGGTCGGTCAGGTCGAAAAGCTCAGCGGGGTAGGTCATCCGGCTCTCCACTCCCGGGCTGACGCCCGAACGACCCGGTGGACGAAGTCGAGTTTGGTCACGACCGGCGGCGGGATCGTGAACGGATACAGCGGATTCTTGCCCATCGCGGTGTTCACCCTGTTGAAGAACAGCGAGATCCACGACCAGTCGTCGAGCAGCCGTTCGACGGGGACGTCGTCATAGCATTCCAGCGGTGCCACATCGCGCGGGGCGGCGAACCGCACTCGATCGGCGTGCAGCACCATGCCCGCCTCGCGGGCGGTGTCGATGGTGTCGGTGATGTGCAGGTAGTGCGCGAAGCACTCGGCGAAATCCTCCCAGGGGTGCATCGTGGCGTACTCCGAGATGAACGATTCGGCCCAGCTCGCGGGCGCACCGAAGCGGTAGTGACGGTCGATCGCGGCGGCGTAGCTGGCCTGCTCGTCGCCGAACAGCGCACGGCACTCGGCGAGGTATCTGTCCGCCCCCGAACCGGTTTCGACGAGGATGTGCTGGTAGTAGTGGCCGACCTCGTGCCGGAAATGCCCGAGCATCGTGCGGTACGGCTCGCCCAGTCGCACCCGCAGGGACTCGCGATAGGCGTCGAGCGATTCGACGAGGTCGATGGTGATCACCCCGCCGGCGTGTCCGATCGTCACCCGCTCGCGCTCGCTGTAGCTCGACAGCAGGTCGAACGCCAGCCCGGGCGGTCCGTCCGTGTGCCAGAACGGTTGCACCGGCAGGCCCAGGTCGAGCAGTTGGTAGATCAGCCGGCGTAGCGCCTGGGCGGTGGGCGCCAGTTTCTCCCGCGCGACGGTGTCCGAGGCGTCGGGTTCGCGACGGATCAACGAGTCCGGCAGGCACCGGCCCCGGGCACCGGCGTCGTCGCCGTCCTCGGGAACCAGCCAGTTGCAGCCCAGTGTCAGGCTCTGTGTGCAGCGGATCCAACACCGCTCGTCGATGTCCACACCCTCGTCGCCGAGTTGGAACATCGTCATCGACGGCGGATGCAGGCCGATGGCCGCTGCGCACACCGAGCAGGCGGTCGCCTCGAACGCTGCGAACGACCCGCACACGGGGCAGGCGAAGGCGCGCACGAGTCCTATGGTGTCACGGTGCAACTGCTTCTGGTCCGACATGCGTTACCCCGGCGGAGCGAGCCCGGGCAGGGCTCCGACCCGAGCCTGTCCGACGAAGGTGTGGCGCAGGCGGCGCGGCTGCCCGACGCGCTGGCCCGCTTCCCGATCTCCCGCGTGGTGAGCAGCCCCCAGGTCCGCGCGATCGAGACAGGCCGACCGGTCGCCGACAAACTGGGTCTCTCCATCGAGATCGACGAACGATTCGCCGAGTACGACCGCGACCTGCCGCACTACATTCCCGTCGAGCAGATCGCCAAGGAGAATCCGCAGGAGTTGCAGCGCCTCATCGACGGCCGGCTGCCCAGCGGAGTGGACGAGTCGGAGTTCCTGGGGCGGGTGGGCGCCGCGATCGACGACCTGGTGGCGGAGGCCGAGCACGACGACACGGTCGCGGTGTTCAGCCACGGCGGGGTGATCAATGTGCTGCTGCACCGCATCCTGGGCACCGAGCGGCTGCTGTCGTTTCACGTCGACTACGCCTCGGTGACCCGGTTGCTGTCCTCGCGCACCGGCCGGCTGGCCGTCGCGGCCGTGAACACCACCGAACACGTATGGGACTTATTGCCGCGCAATTCGCGATGGTAGACAGATCAGCGTGACCGACCTCGACGGACTCGACCTCACTGCCCTGGACCGACATCTGCGCGACGCCGGGGTGCCGCGCAGCGGAGAACTGCGTGCCGAGTTCATCTCCGGTGGCCGCTCGAACCTGACGTTCCTCGTCAGCGACGACACGTCGCGCTGGGTGCTGCGGCGGCCGCCGCTGCACGGCCTGACGCCGTCGGCGCACGACATGGCGCGCGAATACCGGGTGGTGGCCGCGCTGGCCGACACCCCGGTGCCGGTCGCGCGGGCGGTGACGATGCGCAACGACGACTCGGTGCTGGGCGCGCCGTTCCAGATGGTCGAATACGTGCCCGGCCGGGTGGTGCGCTATTCCGACCAACTCGCCGAGATCGGTGACACCGCCGCCATCGAAGCATGCGTGGACTCGCTGATCACCGTGCTCGCCGACCTGCACGCGGTGGATCCTGACGCGGTGGGGTTGGGCGACTTCGGTAAACCGGCCGGCTACCTGGAACGACAGGTCCGGCGCTGGGGTTCGCAGTGGGAGCTCGTCAAACGTGCCGACGACGCATGCGACGACGACGTGAAGAAGCTGCACGCCAAGCTGGCCGCCGCGGTCCCGGCCCACAGCCGCGCGGCGATCGTGCACGGTGACTACCGCATCGACAACACGATCCTCGACGACAACGATCCGACCAAGGTGGTCGCCGTCCTCGACTGGGAGATGTCGACCCTGGGCGATCCGCTGTCCGATGCGGCGCTGATGTGCGTGTACCGGCACCCGACGTTCCGTCTGGTGCATTCCGACGCCGCGTGGGCGGCCGACCAGATCCCGACCGCCGACGCCCTGGCCGAGAAGTACGCCACCGCCGCCGGCGGTTCGCTGGACAACTGGGACTTCTACATGGCGCTGGCGTATTTCAAGCTCGCGATCATCGGCGCGGGCATCGCCTACCGGGCCCGCGAGAGCGGTGTCACCGATGACAGCGACAAGGTGGAGCAGGCCGTCGGCCCGCTGGTCGCCGCCGGCCTGGCCCAGCTGAGCTGACGCCGCCGAGTTTCGGCGCAGGTCATTGCGGGGTAGAAAGACGCGTGCCCCAAAAACAACCCTCGGGATTCCTTTCCCGGATCGGAAGGAAACGCCCGGTGATGAAGCGCGATGTCGGTGCGGAGTTGGACGTCCAGATCACCGCGCCGACGACGCTGGAGTTCCAGATCGCGGTCGCGCCGCATCCGGGCGCCGAGGTGACGGAGTCGCTGTCGTTCGAGTTGGACGGCAAGACAATCGATCCCGATGTCCGCGAGATCGCCGGCGAACACGGCAACCGCATCCACATGCTCGACGCCCCGGTCGGAAACCTGAAGGTCAACTACACGGCCACCGTGCTGGGGCAGGCCGACCCCGCCCCGGTCGGCGACCTGGACTATTCGACGTATCTACGGCCCAGTCGTTACGCGGAGGCCGACAAGTTCTTCGGATTCGGCGGCACCGAATTCGGCGACGTCGCCGACTCGGTGTCCGTGCTGGAGAAGATCTCGTCGTGGGTCGGGACCCGGCTGAGCTACGTGCCCGGCTCCAGCGATCCGATCGACGGCGCGGCCGACACGCTGCTGGCGGGCTCCGGGGTGTGCCGAGACTACGCCCATCTGGTCATCGCGCTGCTGCGCTCGGTCAACGTGCCCGCCCGCCTGGTCTCGGTCTATGCGCCGGGCTGTCAGCCCATGGACTTCCACGCCGTCGCCGAGGCGCTGGTGGACGGCCGCTGGCAGGTGGTCGATGCCACGTGCCTGGCGCCGCGTCAGTCGATGGTGCGCATCGCCACAGGCCGCGACGCCGCGGACACCGCGTGGCTGGACAACCACAAAGGCGCCATCACGGTCAACAACATGGCCGTCACCGCCACCGTCGACGGCGAGTTACCGAAGGACTCGGTCGACCAACTGGTGATGATCCGGTGACCGGGTCAGAGACCGGCCTTGAGGTTCTTCTTCGCGGCGCGGCGTAGCTGAAAGATGCGTACCGCGCCGACGGCCACCGTCAACAACCCGCCGGCGACGGCCGCGAACAGGATCGCCACGCCCAGCGGCAAGCTCCAGCTGAGGTTGAGGAAGGCGAACTCGGCGGACTCGGTGTTCTGCGCGATGAAGATCAGCAGCACGATCAGAATCAGGAAGCCGAAGATCAACGAGCCCCACAACGCGGCCGCCCTGGTGAACTTCACGGCGTCCTCGGGTGCCCCGGGCTTCTTGGCTGGCTTCGACGTGTCGGACGACGTGGCCTGCGGAGCAGGGGGCGGCGTGTCGGACGGCGTGTCGGGCGACGCGAACGGATCGCTGGTCATGCTCTCCATCTTCCCCTTTCCGTCTTCCGATGAAACCACTGCGCGGGTCGCGTTAGGGTCACGAAAGGTTCCCAGGAGCCCCACAGCTGGAAGGACGTTCGCGTGAATCGTTCCCGACGACTCGGGCCGGCCGGGCCTCGTTCCGCGCTGAGCGCGGTGTTCGCGCTGGTAGCGCTGTTGGTGGTGGCGTGCGGCAGCGCCAACCCGCTCGGTGGCGGAGAGGTCTCCGGTGACCTGAAATCGATCGTCGTCGGCTCGGCGGACTTCCCCGAGTCCAAGATCATCGGCGAGATCTATGCGCAGGCGCTGGAGGCGAACGGGTTCACCGTGGGCCGCCAGTTCGGCATCGGCAGCCGCGAAACCTACATCCCGGCGGTGCAGGACCACTCCATCGACCTGATCCCCGAGTACACCGGCAACCTTCTGCAGTATTTCGATCCCGACACCGAGGTCACCACCCCCGACGGGGTGCTGCTGGAGTTGTTCCGAAAGCTGCCCGGCGACCTGTCGATCCTCAACCCGTCCCCGGCCGAGGACAAGGACACCGTCGCGGTGACGTCGGAAACCGCGCAACGCTGGAACCTGACGACGATCGGTGACCTCGCCGAGCATTCGGCGGAGG
Organism: Mycobacterium sp. PO1; assembly: GCF_017312405.1. Taxonomy (GTDB): domain Bacteria; phylum Actinomycetota; class Actinomycetes; order Mycobacteriales; family Mycobacteriaceae; genus Mycobacterium. The sequence goes on along the minus strand of NZ_BLTG01000010.1, from coordinate 25,405 downwards.
TGAAGTTCGGCGGGCCGTCGGAGTTCATCAACCGCGCCGAGGGCCTGCCCGGGCTGAAGGCCAACTACGGCCTCGACATCCCGCGCAGCAATTTCGTGGCGATCAGCGACGGCGGCGGCCCGGCAACGGTGCGGGCGTTGACCGACGGCACCGTCACCGCCGCCAACATCTTCAGCACTTCCCCGGCCATCGAGGAGAACGACCTGGTGGTGCTCGAGGACCCGAAGAACAACTTCCTCGCCGCCAACGTGATCCCGCTGGTCAGTTCGCAGAAGAAGTCCGACGAACTCAAGACCGTCCTCGACGCGGTGTCGGCCGAGCTGACCACCGAGGACCTGATCCGGCTCAACACCGAAGCCTCCGGCAACTCCGGCATCAACCCGGATGAAGCCGCGGCGAACTGGGTCCGGGAGCACGGGTTCGACCAACCCGTGCAGCCCTGAGCATCGAAAGGTCACCGTGATCGAATTCGCCGGCGTCACCAAGCAGTACCCGGACGGCACCGTCGCCGTCGACAACCTCGACCTGGTCGTTCCCGACGGGACGCTGACCGTGTTCGTCGGCCCGTCAGGATGCGGCAAGACGACGTCGATGCGGATGATCAACCGGATGATCGAACCGACGTCGGGCACGCTGACGGTCGATGGCTCCGACATCTCCACCGTCGATCCGGTCAAGCTGCGCCTCGGCATCGGCTACGTGATCCAGAGCGCGGGCCTGATGCCACACCAGCGGGTCATCGACAACGTCGCCACCGTCCCGGTTCTCAAAGGAGAGTCCCGCCGTAAGGCCCGTAAGGCCGCACTCGGCGTGCTCGAACGGGTCGGGCTGGATCCTGAACTGGCCCAACGATATCCGGCACAACTCTCCGGAGGTCAGCAGCAGCGCGTCGGGGTGGCGAGGGCGCTCGCGGCGGACCCGCCGATCCTGTTGATGGACGAACCTTTCAGCGCTGTCGATCCGGTCGTTCGCGAGGAGCTGCAGACCGAGATCCTGCGTCTGCAAGCCGAACTGCACAAGACCATCGTCTTCGTCACCCACGACATCGACGAGGCCGTGAAGATCGGCGACCGGGTCGCGGTGTTCGGACGCGGCGGCGTCCTCGAACAGTACGACGCCCCCGAGCGCCTACTGTCCAACCCGGCCAACGATTTCGTCGCCGGATTCATCGGTGCCGACCGCGGCTACCGTGGCCTGCAGTTCCGCCACGCCACCGGGCTGCCGATGCACGAACTGCGGGTCGTCGCCGAATCCGGCATCGACGGGCTGGATCTGACGGCCGGGCAGTGGGCCCTGGTCACCAAGCCCGACGGGTCGCCCTACGGGTGGATCGACGCGGCGGGTGTCGAGATGCACCGGGCCGGAGACTCGTTGTACGACAGCACCACCGCGGGCGGGTCACTGTTCAGGCCGGACGACTCGCTGCGCCAGGCGCTCGACGCGGCGCTGTCCTCGCCGTCCGGGTTGGGGGTGGCCGTGGACGGCGGCGGTGAACCCATCGGCGGGGTGCTGGCCACCGACGTGCTCGAGGCGCTGCAGAAGCAGCGGGGGTGAGCCGGTGAACTATCTGCTCGACAACCTCGACGACGCCTGGGAACTCACGGTGATCCACCTGCGCCTGTCGCTGGTGCCCATCGTGCTGGGGCTGCTCATCGCGGTTCCGCTCGGCGCTGCGGTGCAGCGCACCACCGCACTGCGCCGGCTGACCACGGTGACGGCCAGCATCGTCTTCACGATCCCCTCGCTGGCGCTGTTCGTCGTGCTGCCGTTGATCATCCCGACCCGAATCCTCGACGAGGCCAACGTCATCGTCGCGTTGACGCTCTACACCACCGCGCTGCTCGTGCGTGCGGTGCCCGAGGCGTTGGACGCCGTGCCTGCGGCGGTGCGCGACGCCGCCACCGCCGTCGGGTACCGGCCGCTCACGCGCATGCTCAAAATCGAACTGCCCCTGGCGATCCCGGTCCTCATCGCCGGTCTGCGGGTGGTGGCGGTGACCAACATCTCGATGGTCGCGGTCGGTTCCGTCATCGGCATCGGCGGCCTGGGCACCTGGTTCACCGAGGGCTACCAGTCCAACAAGAGCGACCAGATCGTCGCCGGCATCATTGCGATCTTCGTGCTGGCGATCGTCATCGACACCCTGATCATGTTGGCCGGCAAGGCTCTGACGCCCTGGACGCGGGCCGACCGCAGCACCGGAAAGCCCAAGGCGCAGGAGGTGGCGGCGTGAACTTCCTGCAGCAGGCGCTGTCGTTCATCTTCACCGCCGAGAACTGGACGGGCCCGGCCGGGCTGACCGCGCGCATCCTCGAGCACCTGGAGTACACGGTGATCGCGGTGTTCTTCTCGGTGCTCATCGCGGTCCCGGTCGGCATGCTGATCGGGCACACCCGCCGCGGCACGTTCCTGATCGTGACCGGGGTCAACGCGCTGCGCGCCCTGCCCACCCTGGGTGTGCTGCTGCTGGGCGTGCTGCTGTGGGGGCTGGGCCTGGTACCGCCGACCGTCGCGCTGATGTTGCTGGGCATCCCGCCGCTGCTGGCCGGCACTTACGCGGGCATCGCCAACGTCGATCCGGCGGTCGTCGACGCCGCACGGTCGATGGGCATGACCGAGCGCCGGATCCTGTTGCGGGTCGAGACTCCCAACGCCTTGCCGCTGATCCTGGGAGGGTTGCGCACCGCCACGCTTCAGATCGTGGCGACCGCCACCATCGCGGCCTACGCCAGCCTGGGCGGGTTGGGCCGCTACCTGATCGACGGCATCAAGATCCGGGAGTTCTACATCGCCCTGGTGGGCGCGCTGATGGTCACGGCCTTGGCGTTGCTCCTCGACGCGCTGCTGGCCTTCGCGGTGTGGGCGTCGGCACCCGGAACCGGTCGGTTGGGGCGGTGGCGTCGTCTGCCGCAACCGCTGCTCGACGACGAAGTCGCGGTCGAATCACGTCCGCACGTCGGTTCGCAGTCCAGTTCCCGAGCCGCCCGCAAACGTGGGGACGCTTCGCATACGGTAGAGGGATGAGTGAAGAGGCTCGCTCTGAAGCGCATGGTTCATGGCCGGCAGTACTGACGTGGCGTGCCCACGAGGTGCCGCGGATGGAGTCGGTCCGGGTGCAAATGTCCGGCAACCGGATCAAGGCGTACGGCCGCATCGTCGCCGCCGCGACACCGGTGCACCCGGCGTTCAGCGCGTCCTATGACCTCGTCACCGACGAACTCGGCGCGACCAAACGTCTGTCGCTGACCGTCACGATGGCCGAGCGGGAACGCCAGCTCTCCATCGCCCGTGACGAGGAGAGCATGTGGCTGGTGCAGGACCATTCCGGGCAGACCAGCCGGTCGGCGTTCGACGGCGCACTCGACGTCGATCTGATCCTCAGCCCGTTCTTCAACACGCTGCCGCTCCGCCGCACCGGGGTGTACCGCCAGCCCGGCGAGTCGGTGACCGTGCCGGTGGTCTACGTGCGGGTGCCCGAACTGTCGGTCGACGTCGCGACGATCAGCTACAGCAGCGGCTCGGACGGCATCAAGGTGCACTCGCCGGTCGCCGAGACGACTCTCAGCGTGGATGCGGAGGGTTTTCTGCTGGACTATCCCGGGTTGGCAGAGCGGATCTGATCACCCCGCCGGCTCGTCCGGCGGTGGCCAGTTCGGCCCGCCATCCGTCGGCGCCGATCACGACGTCGTCGATGGACGGTCGGCTGAAGGTGTCGTAGCGCAGCCTGGCGGCATGGCCGGCGTCGACGAGATCGGACACCGGGCGGCCGGCGGCGAGATGGTCCCGGGCATCGGTGAGCAGCCGCAACGCCTGCTCGAGCACCGATACCAGTTGGGTGGCGTTGGCCTCGCACATCGCCCGCACCAACTCCGGCGCCGTCGCCGCGACCCGCGTGCCGTCCCGGAACGAGCCGGCGGCCAGGGCGAACGACAGCGGCACCGCGCCGGCCGTGGTCGCCAGGGCCTCGGCGAGCAGATGCGGCAGGTGCGAGATCGTCGCCGCGGCCAGGTCGTGCTCGTCGGACAGGGCCGGTACGACGAACGCGCCGCAGTCCAGTGCCAGCGTCATCGCCTCCGTCCACACCTGCCCGTCGACCTGCTCGTCGACGCTGAGCACCCACGGCGCGTCGACGAACAGACCGGCGTCGGTGGCGTGCCATCCCGAGTGCGCGGTGCCTGCCATCGGATGCCCGCCGACGAAGCGCTCCAGCAGACCGGCGGCACGCACTTCGGCGAGCACGGCTCCCTTGACGCTGGTGACATCCGTCACCGGGCAGTGCGGCGCGCGGTCGCGGACCCGGCGCAGAATCGGCGCCAACGCGGGCATCGGCACCGCCAGCACGATCAGCGCGCCGGTGTCGGCGGCTTTGCCCAGCGCCTCGTCGAGATCCGTGGTGGCGTCGAAACCGTCCGCCCGGGCTGCGTCGGCGCCGTCTATAGACCGGTTGTAGCCGAAGACCTCACGTCCGGCGGCCGTTGCCGCCCGCATCACCGACCCGCCGATGAGCCCGAGTCCGATCACGCACACCGGTGTCTTCGCCACGGGTCAAGGTTGGCACACCCACCTCGGGGCGGTCTGGAACCGCTGGTCAAGGCCCTGTCGGGGGACTACCGTGTGCTGTCATGGGAGCGCAGCGAACGCAGAAGCAACAGCAGTCGGTGGACACGCCCGACGGCTTCGGCGTTGCGGTGGTCCGTGAGGACGGCACCTGGCGCTGCACCGCGCTGCGGGCCGCGGCGTTGACCAGCCTCAAGGACGCGGAGACCGAGCTGTGCCAGTTGCGCAGCGCCGGCGCGGTTTTCGGGCTGCTCGACATCGACGACGAGTTCTTTGTGATCGTGCGGCCCGCGCCGTCGGGAACCCGGCTGCTGCTGTCGGACGCCACCGCGGCCCTGGACTACGACATCGCGGCGGAAGCGCTGGAGATGCTGGACTCCGACATCGACGACGAGGATCTCGACGACGCCGACCCGTTCGAGGAGGGTGACCTCGCGGTGCTGGCCGACCTCGGCTTGCCGGCCGGTGTGTTGGGCGTGATCCTCGACGAGAGCGACCTCTACGCCGACGAGCAGGTGGGCCGGATCGCCCGGGAGATGGGCTTCGCCGACGAGCTCTCGTCGGTGCTGGAACGTCTGGGCAGGTGACCGACGCGGAGCTGATCCGGCTCGCGCTCGACGCGGCGGCCGGAGCCGGACCGCGCGACGTGCCGATCGGGGCGGTGGTCGTCGCCGCCGACGGCACCGAGTTGGCGCGCGCGGCCAACGCCCGCGAGGCCCTCGGCGACCCCACCGCGCACGCCGAGATCCTGGCTTTGCGCGCCGCGGCTGCGGTGCACGGTGACGGCTGGCGGCTGGAGGGCGCGACGTTGGCGGTGACGGTGGAGCCGTGCACGATGTGCGCCGGCGCGCTGGTGATGGCGCGGGTGGCGCGGGTGGTGTTCGGGGCGTGGGAGCCGAAGACCGGTGCGGTCGGGTCGCTGTGGGACGTGGTGCGCGACCGTCGGCTGACCCATCGCCCCGAGGTGCGCGGTGGCGTGCTGGCCGCCGAGTGCGCCGCCCCGCTCGAGCAGTTCTTCGCCGCCCAGCGCTGAACTCCCGCCTCGCTTCGGCCGCGCCCACCTCGTCGAGAGTGAATCCTGTGCGATAAATGCGCCGATCTTTCGCACTGGGCTCACGCTCGGCGCCGACCCCGCGCCGTCGCCGCGAAATGTCGGGCGAAAGCGCCGCGAAGACGCGGTTTGGGTTCACCCGGGGTGCGTCGGTAAGCTACCCAGCGGTGGCGTGTCCGAGCGGCCTAAGGAGCACGCCTCGAAAGCGTGTGACGGGTAACCCCCGTCCGAGGGTTCAAATCCCTCCGCCACCGCCACACTTCCCTGGCCCGGGCCCAGGTGTAAAAGCCCAGTTCAGCGGGTAATCCCGCCGCCATAGCAACGGTTTGAGCACACCTGGAGGCGGCGTGCGCTTGCGGCGCAGCACACTCGACAAGCCCGGCCTGACGCGCAAGCGCCGCGGTAAGGGCTTCGCGTACTACGACAGCGACGGTGAACTGCTCACCGACGAGAAAACCCTGCAACGGGTGAAAGACCTGGTCATCCCGCCGGCGTGGAAGAAGGTGTGGATCAGCCCGCACCCCAACGGCCACATCCAGGCCGTCGGCACCGACGCGGCGGGTCGGCGCCAGTACATCTACCACCAGGCCTGGCAGGAAGAGCGGGCCGAGGAGAAGTTCGACCGCGTGCTGGACCTGTCTTTGCAGCTGCCACAGTGGCGGGCCCGGGTTACCGAGGATCTCGGTGCCAAGGGTCTCGGCCGCGACCGGGTGCTGGCGCTGGCGCTGCACCTGCTCGATCGCGGCTATTTCCGTGCCGGGGGTGAGCAGTACGCCGACGAGAACGAGTCCTACGGGTTGGCGACGCTGCTGTGCGAACACATCACGCTGCACCGCGACTCGGTGATGTTCGACTACCCGGCCAAGAGCGGCGTGCGCCGCACGCTGGAGATCACCGACGACGCGGTGGTGCGAGCGGTGCGCTCGCTGATGCGCCGAGACGGCCGGACGGACCGGTTCCTGGTGTGTCGCAACGGCTCCGGCTGGACCGACATCCGCGCCGACGACCTCAACGCCCGCTTCAAGGAACTGGTGGGGGAGGACTACAGCGTCAAGGACCTCCGCACCTGGCACGGCACCGTGCTCGCCGCCGAAGCCTTCGTCGACGCCGACCCGCCGGTGTCGCCGAAGGTGGTCAAGCGCGTCGAGTCGGCGGTGATGAAAGAGGTGTCCGAAGCGCTGGGCAACACGCCCGCGGTGGCGCGCGGCTCCTACGTCGACCCGCGCGTGGTCCGCGGATACGAACAGGGGCAGACCATCGCCGCGGCGGCCAAGCGGGCCGACCGCGCCCGCAACCCCGGCGACGCGCAGGTCATCCTGGAGAAGGCCACGCGGACGTTGATCCGCAAGGTGGCCAACAGCTGATCACTGGTCGGTGGAGCGGGCCTCAGCGCCGGATTCCTCGGCGTCGAAGTCGTCGTCGCCCGACGCCCGGCCCACGTAGGAGCCGTCCTCGCCGGTGTCCTCCCGCGCCGCGGCGACGTGCGGGTCTTTGTCGACGTCTTCTTCGCTCTTCTCTGGACCGGGCATGGAGTCTCCTCGCTGGCGAACGCTGGCAACCACCGAGCATTACCCGCGGGCAGCGCTGACTAACCGTGATTCATCAGACCCCGGCGCCCACCTCGGCCGGCGCCGGTTCCACCGTGACCTTGATGGCCTCGCCGTTCTTGACGATCTGGAAGGCGTCGAGCACGTCGTCGAGCGGGATGTGGCGGGTGATCAGATCCTTGACCGGCACCTGGCCGGTCGAGATGTACTGCAGCGCACGCTTGTTGTGCTCGGGCGCCGACCCGTTGGCCCCGTGGATGTGCAGCTGGCGGTAGTGCACGACGTTCGAGTCGCAGGTGATGTTCGGGTTGGTCTTGGGCAGCCCGCCGAAGAACGAGATGCGCCCGTTGCGGGCGGCCATCGCGATCGCCTGCTCCTGGGCGATGTTGGCCGCCGTCGCGGTGATGACGATGTCGGCACCCCGGCCGCCGGTCAGCTCCATGACCTTCGCCACCACGTCGACCTCGGCAGCGTTGATGACGCCGTCGGGGTTCACCGCGTCGGCCGACATCTGCAGGCGGGCATCGTTGACGTCGACGAGGTACACCGGTCCGACCTTGTGCACGCCGCGGGCGATGCGGATGTGCATGCAGCCGATCGGGCCGGCACCGAACACCACCACGGTGTCGCCCTCTTCGATGCCGAGCAGTTCCTGGGCGTTGATGGCGCAGGCGAACGGCTCGGCGGCCGAGGCCTCGTCGAAGCCGACGTTGTCGGGGATGCGGTTGAGGCCGTCGACCTTAAGCACCTGCCGGGGCACGATCATGTATTCGGCGAAGCCGCCGTCGTACTGGTAGCCCATCGAGGTCTGGTTCTGGCACACCGCCATCCAGCCCTTGCGGCACTCGTGGCACTCGCCGCAGGGCACCGCGGCGATCACCTGCACCCGGTCGCCCTCCTGCCAGTTGCTGCCGTAGAGGGCGTTGACGTCGGCGCCGACCTCGACGATCTCGCCGGCGATCTCGTGGCCGATGGTCCGCGGCGGGGTCAGGTTCTGATGGCCGTTGTAGAAGATCTTGACGTCGGTGCCGCAGGTCGAACAGTTGCGGACGCGCATTTTCACTTCGTCGGGCGCGCAGGTCGGCTCGGGTACGTCCTCCAGTCGGACGTCTTCGGGGGCGTAGAAGCGCAATGCCTTCATGGGTGGGTCCTCTCGGTGTCGACCGCTGCAACTGGTGTGCTCTACCGCACTCTAACGGTCAACCGGGCACAAAACCACCGATTTCTTTGACCATTCATGACCGAATGCTTGCATTCATGCCCGTTCATGCGGTGTACTGAATGTATGTGATTGGTATCACCAGTCTCGGTCCGGGCCGAACGGCCCACATCGAATCGGAGGGCTCGTATGTCACAAACGGTGACCGGCCAGGACGCGTCGTCGCGGTCCGGGGTCCGGGTACGCGTGCAGAAACTGGGCACGGCGCTGTCCAACATGGTCATGCCCAACATCGGCGCGTTCATCGCCTGGGGCCTGATCACCGCGCTGTTCATCGAGGCCGGCTGGTTGACCGGCATCTTCAGCGCCCTGCGGGATCCCGGTGGCTGGGTGGCGCAGATCGGCGGCTGGGGCGACTTCGAGGGCGCGGGCATCGTCGGCCCGATGATCACCTACCTGCTGCCGATCCTGATCGGCTACACCGGCGGGCGGATGGTCTACGGCACCCGCGGTGCGGTGGTCGGCGCGATCGCCACGGTGGGTGTGGTCACCGGCGCCGACGTGCCGATGTTCCTGGGCGCCATGATCATGGGCCCGCTGGGCGGGTTCCTGATCAAGAAGCTGGACGCGTTGTGGGAGGGCAAGATCCGTCCCGGCTTCGAGATGCTGGTCGACAACTTCGCCTCCGGCATCCTCGGGTTGATCCTGGCGGTGATCGGGTTCTTCGGCATCGGCCCGATCGTCTCCTCGATCACCCGCGGCGCCGGCAACGTCGTCGACTTCCTGGTCAACAACGACCTGCTGCCGCTGACGTCGATCCTGATCGAGCCGGCCAAGGTGTTGTTCCTCAACAACGCGATCAACCACGGCGTGCTGACCCCGCTGGGCACCACCCAGGCGCTGGAGACCGGCAAGTCCATCCTGTTCCTGCTCGAGGCCAACCCCGGCCCGGGCCTCGGGCTGCTGCTGGCGTTCATGGTCTTCGGCAAGGGCGCGGCGCGCGCATCGGCGCCGGGCGCGGCGATCATCCAGTTCTTCGGCGGCATCCACGAGATCTACTTCCCCTACGTGCTGATGAAGCCGAAGCTGATCGCGGCCACCATCCTGGGCGGCATGACCGGCGTGTTCATCAACGTGCTCTTCGGGTCCGGTCTGCGGGCGCCGGCCGCGCCCGGGTCGATCATCGCCGTCTACGCCCAGACTCCCGGCGACAGCTTCATCGGGGTCACGCTGTCGGTGTTCGGTGCGGCCGCGGTGTCCTTCGCCGTCGCGGGGCTGCTGCTCAAGACCGACAAGGGCGGTGACGAGGACGACCTGGCCGCCGCCACCGCGTCGATGGAATCGATGAAGGGCAAGAAGTCCAGCGTGGCCTCGGCTCTGGTCGGCACCAAGGCAGGTCCGATCCACACCATCGTGTTCGCCTGCGACGCCGGCATGGGGTCCTCCGCGATGGGCGCCTCGGTACTGCGCCGCAAGATCCAGAAAGCCGGCTACGGCGATGTCAAGGTGACCAACTCGGCGATCTCGAACCTGTCCGACAGCTACGACCTCGTCGTGTCCCACCGGGACCTGACCGAGCGGGCGCGCCAGCGCACCCCGTCGGCGCTGCACGTCTCCGTCGACGACTTCATGTCCAGCCCGCGCTACGACGAGATCGTCGAGCAGCTCGAACAGACCAACGGTGCCGGCACCGGAGGGGACGTTTCCGAGCCGGAGCAGGACACCGCAGGAACCGAGGGTGACGTGCTCGCGCTGGACTCGATCGTGCTCAGCGGGTCGGCCACCGACGCCGCCGCCGCGATCGACGAAGCGGGCCGTCTGCTCGTCCAGGCGGGAGCGGTCGAACCGGCCTACGTGGAGGCGATGCACGAGCGGGAGAAGTCGATCTCGACCTACATGGGCAACGGTCTGGCCATCCCGCACGGCACCAACGAGGCCAAGGACACGATCCGCCGGACCGGGCTGTCGTTCGTGCGGTATCCGGAGCCGATCGACTGGAACGGCAAGCCCGCCGAGTTCGTCGTCGGCATCGCCGGCGCCGGCAAGGATCACATGGCTCTGCTGACCAAGATCGCGCAGGTGTTCCTCAAGGCCGACGACGTCGCCCGACTGCGGGAGGCCACCACATCCGAGGAGGTCAAGGCGATCCTGATCGCCGGTGACACCAGTAGCGTGACGTAGGTGGATTCCGACACCCGTCAGAACCGGATCGTCGAATTCGCCCGCACCCGCGGGCGGGTGGAGGTCGCCTCGCTCGCGGACGAGCTGGACGTCGCGAGCGAGACGATCCGCCGCGACCTGAAGGTTCTGGCGGGTCGTCGTCTGCTCAAGCGCGTGCACGGCGGAGCGGTCCCGCTGGAGACGGCGGCCTTCGAGTCGGGCGTCGAGTACCGCAGCCAGGTGGACCTGGCCCAGAAGCACCGGATCGCCGCCGAAGCCGCGAAGCTGCTACACGGTGCCGAAACCGTCTATCTGGACGAAGGTTTCACCCCGCGCCTGATCGCCGAACGGCTCGCCGAGCAGGAGCTCACCGTGGTCACGTCGTCGCTGCTGGCCGCCGAGGCGCTCGCGCACAGCAGCACCGTCACCGTGCTGCTGCTCGGTGGCCGGATGCGGGGGCGCACGTTGGCGACCGTCGATCACTGGGCCACCGACATGCTGCGCGGCCTGGTGATCGACGTCGCGTTCCTGGGCACCAACGGGATCTCGCTGGAGCACGGCCTGACCACACCCGATCCTGCCGTCGCCGCGGTCAAGAACACCGCTGTGCAGGTGGCGCGCAGGCCCATCCTCGTCGCCGCCCGGTCGAAGTTCGGGGAGAGCAGCTTCTGCCGCTTCGCCCAGGTGCGCGACTTCGAGTCGATCGTGACCGGCGCGGAGCTGTCGGCGGCCGAAGCGCGGCGCTACGAGGAGCTGGGCCCGGTCGTCATCCGGGCGTGAGGGTCACCCGTCGCTGACGATGGAGTCGGCTTCGTCGTCGCCGGGCACGACCTGCTTCTCGTCGTCGTCGGCGACGGTGAAGAACGAGTCGCCGTCCTCGGGGGTGCCGTCGATCTGGCCGGCCGACCGCCGGCTCGGCCGCGCGTCGTCGGGCTCGAGGTCGGGTTCGACATCGGGGACCTCGGCGGAGAGCCTCTCGTCGAGGGTCTCGTCCTCCTCGGCGTCGATCCACTGCTCGGGCGGATCGACGACGATGTCGCCGTCGTCGTTGCGGACCTCGTCGGAGTCCAGCGATTCGCTGGGGCCGAGTGTGTTGTCGGGGCCTGCGTCGTCGTAATCACCCATGCTGTCGAGTGTGCCCTATCCCCGGCCGACTCAACCGAGCCGGGAAGTCGCGGAACACTGGTGGTCGTCGGTCTGGTCTTGCCACGTTCGCCGTCTTGTTAGGTTCAGCAGTGTGTACCGGGTCATCCAGTGGGGGACAGGCGCTGTCGGAACCGAGATGATGACGGCGGTCCTGGACCACCGGCCCGACCTGGCGCTGGTCGGCGCCCGCGTCTACTCGCCCGACAAGCACGGCGCCGATCTCGGCACGCTTCTCGGTCGCGACCCGATCGGTGTCACGGCCACCACCGACGTCGACGAGATCCTCGGACTCGAGGCCGACTGCGTGCTCTACACGCCGCGCACCGCCAGTATCGACGACGTCTGCGCGCTGCTGGCCGCGGGCAAGAACGTGGCGACGACGGCGTTCATGTTCCATCCGCGCCGCATAGCCGCTGCCGACCGGGACCGGGTCGCCGCCGCGTGCGAGGCCGGATCCAGTGCGATCCACGGCAGCGGTCTGAACCCGGGGAACCTGTCCGGGGTGTTGCCGTTGGCGTTGTCGGGCATGAGCCGCACCATCGACACGATCACGCTGCAGGAACGTGCCGACTGGTCGTCCTACGAGAGCACCGGCATCACCTTCGACAACATGGCGTTCGGGCAGCCGGTCGACTCGATCAGCCCGACGGCGACCGACTTCCTGGCGTTCAACAGCTCGATCTTCACCGAACAGGTGTGGTTCCTGGGCGACGAACTCGGCGCCGACCTCGACGAGGTCACCGCGACCGTCGACGCGGTGCCGGCGCGGGCGGACCACCAGATCTTCGATCACCTGCTGGCCGCCGGCACCACCGCCGGTCAGCGGTGGAACTGGACCGGACGGCGCGACGGGCGGACGCTGATCGAGATCGAGACGCTGTGGACCGTCGGCAACGAGTACCCGGAGCACTGGCCCGCCCCGCAGCACGGCTGGACGCTGACCATCGAGGGCGATCCGTCGATGCGAGCCCACTTCATGTCGCTGGCCAGCTTCCGCCGCAGAGCCAGCCTCGCCGAGCATGTCCGGTCGGCCAACGTGGCGACCGCGATGCAGGTGCTCAACGCGGTCCCCGCCGTCTGCGACGCACCACCGGGGTTCGCCACGTCGGCGACGTTGCCGCTGATCCGCAGCGGGGCCGGCTTCCGGACCGCCGGCCGCGCTCAGCCGTAGAAGATCACCGAGTAGTCAGCGCTCCACGCCACACCGTCACAGGTCAGGGGCACCCCGTCGGGGCTCTGCGCCGTCGCGCCGGCGCTGGTGCACGGGGAGCGCAGCAGCCGGACCCCGACCAGCGGAGTCTCTGACACCCACTGCCCGTCGAAGTTGCACGCCAGCGTGTTGCCGGAGGCGTCGATGCCGAAGTTGTAGCGGGTGGACTGGTCGCACGATCCGCCGAGATGGGCGGTGCGGTCGACGTAGGGCACGCAGCCGTCTCCGTCACAGACCGTGTTCGGCTGTGCCGATGCGTTTCCCGCCGCGAAAGCCAATCCCACCAGCGGCGCGGCCAGCGCCATCGCAACCGTCAGCTTCATGGCCTCACCATAAGCGGCTGTCCCGCTGCACGGGCGGGATCGGGCATTCGCCCCGCAGCCGGGACGGCTGGCGTAGGGTCTGTCCCATGAAGTGGCTGGTCGGAGTCGTTTCCGCGATCACGATGGGGCTGGTGTCGGCGGCCGGGTTCGCCGCGCCGAACGCGCACGCCGACGAGGTGGCCTACCTGGTCAACGTGCACGTCCGGCCCGGCTACAACTTCCCCAACGCCGAAGCCGCGTTGGGCTACGGCCGCAGCGTCTGTGATCGCGTGGCGACCACGATGCCCTACGCGGATCTGGTGAATCAGGTGAAGGCCGACTTCCGCACCACCGACTACTACCAGGCCGGGTACCTGATCAATCAGGCCGTCAACGAGCTGTGTCCGGCGCAGATCTGGCAGTTGCGGCAGTCGGCCGCGGGCTACACCCCGTTCTGAACCCGCACCCCTGATGTCAGGGGCAGGTCACCTCGATCTCGAACGGCTTGTTCACCGGCTGCATGGGATTGGCCATGTCGACACCGGTCGCCGTGCCGGAGATGGTGTAGGTGTCGCCATCCTTCTGGACCGTGGCTTCGCCCTGGTTGACCCCGCTCTGGTAGCCCAGCGTGACGCCGTTGACGTTGCCCAGGCCCACCGAGACGACGCTGGGCTCGTCCCCCTCGGAGACCACGGCACCGATGCCGGTGGTCGCGTCGCCGATGGCGATGTTCATGTTTCCGCCCATGGACGAGCACACCACGGTGCCCTCGACGCTCTGGTCCTGACCGTCGATCGTGACGGTGCTCGTTCCCTCGGCCGCGGCCGCTGTCGACGTCTCGCCCGACGTCGACGAGCCTTCATCCGATCCGCCGCAGGCCGACAGGCCCATGATCACTGCTGCGCCTCCGACAGCGACAGCGATTCGGCGTGCTCCACGGTTCATCCCGACTCTCCTTCGTCTGGTGTGGCATGGTCCGCCGAGGCCGGCGAATCATGATCAGAAGTATGAGGCGGCGGTCTCCAAAACCGGGCCTGAATCCGCGAAACGGGACTCAGCAGGCGATCTTGATCCGGAAGTCGCCCGTGGAGCGGAAGCTCGGGTTGTCGAGGTCGAAGCCCACCGCGGTGCCGTTGATGTCGTAGGTGCGGTCGGTCATCGAGACCGTCGCCTCGCCATCGAGGCCCTGGTTGTAGCTGCCGGTGAAGCCGCCCAGGTCGGTCAGGCGCAACAACTTGACGTCGAGGCCCTCCGCGTTCGAGACCATCGTGTACACGCCGGACTCGTCCCCGCCGGTGGAGATCATGGTCATCGGGCCGATCGTCATGCAGTCCACCGAGTGGGTGGTGCCCGCGTCCCGGCCGTTGACCGTGGCCTGCGCGGTGCCCGGAATCAGCGCGCCCTGTGGTGGCTGGTAGGCGGGTTGCGGCGACGACGAGCACCCTGCGACGGCGAGCACGGTCGCCAGGGCCCCCGCGCCGAGGGTCGATCGTGTGGTCACAGGCAGAATCTACTGCGTGCCTGAGCAGCGTGTGAGTGATCCGTTCTTTCAGGTGCGTGCCGAGCTGCCCGGACGGCTGGGCCGCACCGGGGTCATCTCGACCCCGCACGGCGACATCCACACTCCGGCGTTCATCGCGGTCGGCACGCAGGCCACCGTCAAGGCGGTGCTCCCGGAGACGATGAAGTCGCTGGGCGCCCAGGCCGTGCTGGCCAACGCCTACCACCTCTATCTGCAGCCCGGGCCCGACATCGTCGACGAGGCCGGTGGGTTGGCTGCGTTCATGAACTGGCCCGGCCCCACCTTCACCGACAGCGGCGGATTCCAGGTGCTCTCACTGGGTGCCGGCTTCCGCAAGGTGCTGTCGATGGATGCCCAGCGTGTGCAGGCCGACGACATCATCGCCGAGGGCAAGCAGCGCCTCGCCCACGTCGACGACGACGGCGTGACGTTCCGCTCGCACCTCAACGGATCCACCCACCGCTTCACCCCCGAGGTGTCGATCGGCATCCAGCACAAGCTCGGCGCGGACATCATCTTCGCGTTCGACGAACTGACCACATTGGTCAACACCCGCGGCTACCAGGAGCGCTCGGTGCAGCGCACGCACGAGTGGGCGGTGCGGTGCGTCGCCGAGCACCGCCGGCTCTCGGAGTTGCGGTCCGACAAGCCGCCGCAGGCGCTGTTCGGCGTGGTGCAGGGCGCGCAGTACGAGGACCTGCGCCGCCAGGCCGCGCGGGGACTGGCCGGGTTGGGGTTCGACGGCTTCGGCATCGGGGGAGCGCTGGAGAAGCAGAACCTGGCCACGATCGTGGGCTGGGTGAGCAGTGAGTTGCCCGCCGACAAGCCGCGGCACCTGCTGGGAATCAGCGAGCCGGACGACCTGTTCGCCGCTGTCGCGGCGGGCGCGGACACTTTCGACTGCGTGTCGCCGTCGCGGGTGGCCCGCAACGCGGCGGTCTACTCGCCGACCGGGAGGTTCAACATCACCGGCTCGCGCTATCGGCGCGATTTCACGCCGATCGACGAGGAATGCGACTGCTACACCTGCGCCAACTACACCCGCGCCTACCTGCATCATCTGTTCAAGGCCAAGGAGATCCTGGCCTCGACGCTGTGCACGATCCACAACGAGCGGTTCGTCATCCGTCTGGTCGACGACATCCGCGCGGCGATTCCTGCCGGTCGCTTCGACGACCTGAGGGAGCACGTGCTGGGTCGGTATTACGCGCCGAAAGCCTGACCTGCGTCTTCTTGAACGCGTGCACAATAAGGCTATGACGACCGCTGCGGATTCTCAGTCCCCGCTGGTGCAGCTGCTCGATCCCGCGCATCGCGCCGACCCGTACCCGGTCTACGCCCGGATCCGGCAGAGCGGTCCGATGCAGCTGCCCGACAGCAACCTGACCGTGTTCTCGACCTTCGCGCACTGTGACGAGGTGCTGCGCCACCCCGCCTCCGCCAGTGACCGCCTGAAGTCGACCGTGGCGCAACGGATGATCGCCGAGGGTGCTGCTGCGCGGCCGTTCGGTCCACCGGGCTTCCTGTTCCTCGACCCGCCGGACCACACCCGGTTGCGGCGGCTGGTGAGCAAGGCGTTCGTACCGAAGGTGGTCAACGCGCTCGAACCGGACATCGCCGCGCTGGTGGCCTCCCTGCTCGACGCCGCCGCCGGCGAGGACTTCGACGTCATCGAGGGGTTGGCCTACCCGCTTCCGGTCGCGGTGATCTGCCGGCTGCTGGGCGTCCCGCTGGAGGACGAGCCCCGGTTCTCGCGGGCCTCGGCGCTGCTGGCGCAGTCCCTGGACCCGTTCGTCACCGTCACCGGGGCCGCCGGCGACGGGGTCGAGGAGCGCATGCAGGCGGGTCTCTGGTTGCGCGACTACCTGCGCGAGTTGATCGGGCGTCGGCGCCGTGATCCCGGCGAGGACCTGATGTCCGGGCTCATCCACGTCGAAGAGTCCGGGGATCAGCTGACCGAGGAGGAGATCGTTGCGACGTGCAACCTGCTGCTGGTCGCCGGACACGAGACGACGGTGAACCTGATCGCCAACGCGACGCTGGCACTGTTGCGTAACCCCGAGCAGTGGGCGGCGCTGGCCGCCGACCCCGGCCGGGTCGCGGGTGTCATCGAGGAGACGTTGCGCTACGACCCGCCGGTGCAACTGGTCGGCCGCATCGCCGCCGAGGACATGTCCGTCGGTGGGGTGACGGTACCCAAGGGGGACAACATGCTGCTGCTGCTCGCCGCGGCCCATCGCGATCCCGAATTGCTCGAGCGCCCAGATGAATTCGATCCGCAGCGGCCGACGATCCGGCACCTCGGATTCGGGAAGGGGCCGCACTTCTGCCTGGGTGCTCCGCTGGCGCGGCTGGAGGCCACCGTCGCGCTGACGGCGCTGACGGCACGGTTCCCGGACGCCGCCCTGGCCGGCGAGCCGACCTACAAGCAGAACGTCACGCTGCGGGGGATGTCCGAACTGCCGGTGTCACTGACCTGACACGGATTCGGTGACCGCGGCCCGGATCGTCGATCGCAGCCATTGGTGGCGCCGGTCGTCGTCGTAGGCGGGATGCCACACCATCCGGTAGGGCATGAGCCGGATTTCCGCCGGCGCCGTGACGATGCGCACCGGGTAGGACTGCAGCCACGTCTCGGCCAGGACCGCGGGGATGGTGGCCACCAGGTCGGTGCCGGCCAGTAGCAGCGGTACCGCTGCGTGATAGGGGACGGTGACCGCCGCGGTCCGCTCCAGACCCATTGCGCGCAGCCGCAGATCGATGTCGGGCTGGATGCCGTCGGCGACATCGACGATGAGGTGTCGTCGTCGGCAGTAGTCGTCGAGACCGAGCTCGTCACCGGCCGCGCCGTCGCTGTCGAGCACACACACGAAGTGCTCGTCGAGCAGATCGGCCCCGGACAAGTCGGCGGCGGTGAAGCCACCGAACAGGCCGAGATCGACGGTGCCGCGCCGGATCTGTTCGGCCATCGAGTCGTAGCGCCAACTGTGGAACCGCACCGTGGTCATCGGCGCCTCGCTCATGAGCCGGTGATAGATCGTCGAGCCGTAGGCCAGTACCGCGAAATCGGTGCCCGCCAGGTGGATCGGTTCGGCGGTGCCCGCGGGGTCGAACGGATCCGGGGACAGCAGGGTCTCCAGGCCGGGCAGCAGATCCTCGAGCCGGCGGCGCAGCGCTTCGGCCCGTGCACTGAGCCGGTATCCGTCGGGCGCCCGGATCAGTAGCGGGTCGTCGAGTTGGACGCGGAGTCGGTGCAGCGCGCGGCTCATCGCCGGCTGGCTGAGGCCCAGTCGCTCGGCGGCGCGGGACACGTGACGCTCGTCGAGGAGCACCGCGAGGGCCGGAACGAGGTTGAGGTCTGCGCGCAGAGTATGCGTGAGCTGCATGGCAGCGATCATAAGAATGCATGGGACAAATCGCTGCACGTCTGGGAGTGTCGAAACCAGAGCGAGAAGGAGTCCGCACCGATGAACATCTCCGGCAACACCATCTTCATCCCCGGCGCCACCAGTGGCATCGGTCTCGCATTGGCCGAACAGTTCCACGCAGCGGGAAACACCGTCATCGTCGGCGGCCGGCGCACCGACCGTCTCGAAAAGATCGCCGCTGAGCAGCCCGAGTTCGGCACCGTGCAGATCGACACCACCGATCCGGGCAGCATCACCCGCGCGGCCGACGAGGTGATCGCCAAGTACCCCGACCTCAACGTGGTCATCGCGATGGCCGGCATCATGAAGGTCGAGGACTGGCACCATCCCGGATCGTTCCTCGAATCCGCCGAGGCCGTCGTCACCACCAACGTGCTGGGTCCGATCCGCCTGATCGCCGCATTCGTCGAACATCTCGCCGAACAGCCCGCGTCGACCATCGTCACGGTGTCGTCCGGTCTCGCATTCACGCCGTTGCAGGCCACCCCGAGCTACAACGCCTCCAAGGCGGCGATCCACATGCTCAGCGAGTCCATCCGACTGCAACTCGCCGACACCAGTATCCGCATCATGGAGCTGGTGCCGCCGTCGGTGCGTACCGCGCTGCTGCCGGGACAAGAGGACAGCGACTTCGCCATGCCGCTCGACGAGTTCGTCAGCGAAGTGATGACACTGGTGCGCACCCAGCCAGATGCCCACGAGATCCAGGTCGAGGGCGTGAAGTTCCTCCGGTACGCCGAGCGGAACGGAAACTACGGCGAGGTGATCGAAACACTGAACTCGGCCGACCCACACGGCAACTGAATCACGCAGTCAGCTCCTCGATGACCGCGTGCGCGGCCCGCTCACCGGCCTCGACCGCACCCTCCATGTAGGCGCTCCACTGGGTGGCGGTGTCCGTGCCTGCCCAGTGGATCGCGCCGATCGGTGCGGCCAGCGCCCGCCCGAACGTGGTCCACACCAGCGGGCCGCAGTTGGCGTTGTAGCAGCCGCGGGTCCACTGCCGATCGGACCACTCGTCGTCGACGTAGCACTCGGGACGCGCAGCCCTGTCGCCGAAGTGGCGGACCAACTCGGCGGTCAGCGCGGCCCGGCGCTCGTCGTGCGGCAGCCGACCGTAGGTGCGTGCCTGTTCGCCTTCCAGGAACAGCAGGATGACGCCGTGGTCGTCACCGGGCAGACACGTGTCGTTGGACATCCGGGCCGGTCCGATGTCAGAGATCAACTGGCCGTTGAGCCCGTCGGCGCGCCAGAACGGTTCGTCGTAGATGAAGAACGCCTTCATCGCCGAGGCGTTCGGTAACCGCTGGGTCAGCTGATCGCGCACCCCGGGCAGGGGTGGGTCGTACATGATGCGCCCGGCCAGGGTCGGCGAGATGGTGACGATGACGCGCCGGCCGCGGGCCACCAACCCGCCGCGGCAGGTCACCGTGACCTGATCGGAGCTGTGCTCGATGAGTTGCACCGGGGCCCGGAGCACCAGGTGTTCGGCGACCAGATCGGCCAGTCTGCGCGGGATCTCACCGGTGCCGCCGACGAACCGGGTGGTCTGCGCGCCCCCCTCGGACTCGGCGAACAGCTCGGAGGTCACCCCGCAGGTCTGGATGGTGAACAGCAGATGCAGGAACGACACCTCCACGGTGGGCACCGCCAGGATCCCGACCGTGCAGATCTCCAGGAGCGTGCGCGCGACAGGGGACAGACCCTGGCCGTCGTACCAGGCGCCGGCAGTCACCGAATCCCATTCCGCGGCAGCCGGTGCCAGCCACGGCGCCTCAGGCGGGACCTCGGCCGCGAGCTCGTCGAGCAGCCGGAACACCTTCTCCAACTCGGCCAGCTCACCGGCGAAGCGGCTGTGAAACTCGCTCTGGCGCAACACACCCGAGCCCGCCAGGTCGTAGGACGTCTCACCGTCGTCGTACTGCGGGTACGTCGGCACGCCCAGCTCGGCGGCGAGCGCGAACATCCGATGATGTGTATCGCCGATCCACTGCGCGCCGAGTTCCACCGGCAGACCTGGCAGTGCGTCCTGGGTCAGGATGCGTCCGCCGACACGGTCGTCCGCCTCCAGCACCACCGGTGTCAAACCTGCCGCGAGGACCGTGCGCGCGGCGATCAGCCCGGAGATCCCAGCTCCGACGATGACGACGTCCGCCTCGTGGGTCGGTGCAGTGCTCATGCCGGAAACCTTCTCACGGCTGGGGTCGAGCAGGCCGGTATATCCAGGGAGATCGTGGCAACCGTTGCGGGTCGAACTCGGCGAGCATGCCGTCGACGGTGTCCGCGGTGTAGTCGAGCGATGCGGCGATCTCGCGTAGCGCGGTGTCCACGCCGATCTCAGCGAGCGTCACCGCCCCGTCGCGCTTGGCCAGTCGGGCGCCCTCGGCGTTGAGCACCAACGGCACATGGGCGTACTGCGGTGCATGATGCCCGAGCAGCCGGGCGAGGTAGGCCTGCCGCGGCGACGACGACAGCAGGTCGTCGCCGCGCACCACCTGATCGACACCGGTGGCGGCGTCGTCGACCACGACCGCGAGGTTGTAGGCCGGCACGCCGTCACCGCGTCGCACCACGAAGTCGTCCACCAGTCCGGTGAAGTCGCCGTGCAACAGGTCGTGCACGGTGTATTCGGTGACCTCGGTGCGCAGCCGCAGCGCCGGGGGCCGTCCGGTCTGCTCGCGGCGGACGGCACGCTCGGCGTCGGTCAGGTCGCGGCAGGTGCCGGGGTAGGCCCCCTGCGGGGCGTGCGGGGCCCGCGGTGCGGACGCGATGTCCTTTCTGCTGCAGAAGCATTCGAAGACCAGTCCGCGGCGGCTCAGCTCATCGACGACGGCGGCGTAGCGTTCCGGGTGTGCGGTCTGGCGGGTGGCGGGGCCGTCCCAGTCGAGGCCGAGGGCGGCGAGGTCGGCGAGTTGACGGTCGGCGATGTCGGTGTCGGTGCGGTCGTCGAGGTCTTCGACCCGCATCAGGAATCGGCGCCCGGTCGAGCGGGCGAACAGCCAGGCGAGCACGGCGGTGCGCAGGTTGCCGATGTGCAGGTCCGCCGAGGGACTGGGCGCGAACCTACCTGCGGCGGTCATCGCTGACGCGACTCAGCTGGCCTTGATCCGCGCCGACTGGCTCTGCAGTGCGACCGAGGCGGTGTCGACCGTCGATTGCACGCCGACCCCTCGGCCCTGGACCGTGACCGCCAGTCTGGTGCGGTCACCGCGGAACAGGTCCTTGGAGAATTCGCACGGCTGGCCCGACTGGTCGAACGTCACCCGGGTGATGAGCAGCAGCGCGGACTCCGGGGCGATCCCCAGCAGCCTGGCCTCCTCGGGCGTGGCGTTGACCGCTTCGATGCGCTCGTCGGCGCGCGAGGTCACCAGTCCGTAGCTGCTTTCCAGCAGCTCGTAGATGGAACCGCCGAGTTGGCGTTCGAGCAGTCCGGGAAACGCGTCGGCGGGAAACTGGGCCGACTCCAGCGAGATCGGTGAGCCGTCGGCCAGCCGGACGCGGCGAATCTCCACGACGAAATCGTCCGGGCCCAGGCCCAGCGCATGCTGGGCAGGCCGGTCCGGTGCCGCGATCCGCGTGGACAGCACGCGGGTGCCGGCCTCGTAACCCTGGTTGGCGAGGAAGGCCGGGACGCCGACCAGGTCGGACAGGCTGCGCTGCACCTGGGCGTGGCTGATGAAGATTCCCCCGGACCGGCCGATCACGCGGTCGATCAATCCGGACTCCTGCAGAGCGGCCAGGACCTGCCGCAGGCTGGATCGGCTGGTGCCGTACCGCTCGGCGAGCTCCCGCTCGCTGCCCAGCTTGGCTCCGGGCTCGCCGGCGTTGATGTCGGCCACGATCCGGCGTCGCAGATCCTCGGTCTGTGTGGGCACCGGTCCTCCCCGCCTCAATTTGGTACGACCAATTCTACGGCAGGCAGGACGCCGCACCGCCGCTCACATGTCGGCGAGTGCTTCCTGGGACTCGGGGAGGATCTGCCCGCCGTCGACGACCAGCGTCTGGCCGGTGATGTAGGACGCCTCATCGGTGGCGAAGAACAACGCCGCGTTGCCGATGTCACTGACGCTGCCCAGCCGCCCGGCGGGGACCGCCGCGGCCATCTGGTCCATGTACTGCTGGCCCATGTCCACCAGGCCCTCGGTGACGATGTTGCCGGGCAGCACGGCGTTGACCGTGATCTTCTTCGGCGCCAGTTCCATTGCGGCGGTGCGCAGGAACCCGAGTTGCGCGGCCTTGCTGGCGCCGTAATGCGACCAACCGGGGAAGCCGGTGATCGGACCGGTGATGGAGGACGTGATCACCACCCGCCCGTGACCGCTGGCGGTCAGCGCGTCGAGCGCGGCCTGCACGATGTACACGGTGCCCTTGAAGTTGACCCCGATCACCTCGTCGATCTTCTCCGGAGTCAGCTCCTCCAGTCGGCTGGACGGGAAGATGCCGGCATTGGCACAGACGATGTCGAGCCCCCCGTGGCGCTCCACCGCCGCGGCGACCACCCGACGGCAGTCGGCGGGATCGGTGACATCGGAGGTCACCCCGCTGACCGTGCCGGGCTTACCCGCGAGGCTGTCGACGGTGGCATCGATGTCGGCCTGATGGCGACCGGTGATGACGACGTGGACGCCGGCGTCGGCGAGTACCTCCGCGATTCCGCGACCGATGCCTTTGCTGCCGCCGGTGACGACGGCCGATCGGCCGGCGAGTGAAGTGAACATCTGCGGGTCTGCCTTTCGCTGTTCGGATCAGGCCAGTGTCAGGCCGTTGGACATCAGGTAGCGCTCTGCCAGCGCGGCACTGCCCGCGGCGTAGGTGATCGACATCTGCTGGGATTCGCGGGAATGGTTGTGCGTGCCCATCCAGGCCAGGAGCAGGAATCTGCGCAACAGCACGAAGGACGGCAGCATCGCCTCGTCGGCGGCGCTCATCGACCGTCGGGTGCGGTAGCCGCGCACCCAGGCGTCCTGCCACTCGGGCACCGACGGGTCGTCTTCGAAGAAGGACACCGCGGTGCCGAAGTCGTAGAAGTACCAACTGAATCCACAGTCGTCGAAGTCGATGACGGTGATGGTGTCGTCGTCGACGAGCAGATTGGCCAACCGCAGGTCGGCGTGTACCAGCCCGAATGTGTCCGGCCCGTCGCCGTATTCGGCGAGTCGCCGCGACAGTAGCTGTTGCGCGCGGGTGAGCACATCGGTTTCGGCGTCCCCGACCCCGACGGCATCCTGCCAGCGACCCCAGCGCGGTGTGGCGCCCAGGCTGTGCTCCCAGTCCCAGCAGAACCGACCGAAACCCTGCGGGCGCTGCCAGGTGCGGGAGTGGTCGTGCAGGGCGGCGGTGATCGCGCCCAACGTGTGGAAGTCCTGGACTGTCAACGTCTTCTCGTCCGGCTCGACACCGTCGACCATCTCGAAGTGGACGACGTGCCGGGGTCCGTCCTCGTCGTCGATGGTGACGACGCGGGTGCCGTCCCGGGCCGGCACGACGACGGGGACGGTCAGGTCGCTGTCCCGGCGCAGCGCGTCGAGCCAGTCGAGCTCCGATTCGATCTCGTGTCGGCGGTGGTAGTTCTTGCGGTGTACCCGCAGGATCGACTTCGCCCCGGTGCCGGGTTCCTCGACGGCGTAGGTGGCGTTCTCCGAGAGGTTCAACAGAGTCAGCGCCGACGCCGGCGGTAGGTCATAGGCCGCCAGGGCCTGCTCGGCTATCGCCAGGTCGTTGCCGACGAAGTCAGCCTCAGCCATCAATGATCTCGCCCTTCGATTCCGGCCAGCACGGTCGTGATGCGGTCACGGGCCGTCGTGACGTCAGCGGTCGCCCCACTGATGTACAGCCTGCCCGCTGCCCCGATCATCTGCACGTCCACCAGCGTCAGGTTCGGCGCTGCCCTCTCCGCTTCATTGGCCGCAACCGCAGCGAACAGGGCCGGTGTCATCTCATAGACCAGGAGCGATTGACCCGGAAGAACCATAGACGCCTGCCGGTTGCGGTTCAGGATGACCGCATGCTGATCGGTGATGTCCTCGATGATGTCGTGGTAGAGCACCCGCGGCCGCAGCTGGTCGGCAGCCGAGTTCCCCGTGCCCGTGAGGATGGCCTCACCGGCGCGGATGACGTCGGAGAGGTCGGCGGAATGGATCTCCAGCACGCCGAACTGCCGCTCGACGTACAGGATGCCGGGGGCGATACCGGGCACCTCGCGCAGAGCGAGGTCGATGACGCGTTCGATCGCCAGCGCGGGTGACACCTCGACGATCAGCGCGTGTTCCCCCGCGTAGGGCGGATAGCCGCGGGCCCGGGTGGGGGTGCCGAGGTAGGCGGCGAACTGGGCTTGGAGATCCTCGACGAGCAGGTACACGCGGATGTCGGTGCGGGTACCCGTCATCGGGGTGGCCGCGGGGGTCACTGAGCGGCGACGGAGAAGTGCGCGCCCAACTCGTTGTGCGGGCGGGGGATCACGTGCACGCTGACGAGCTCGCCGACCTGCGAGGCGGATTCGGCGCCGGCCTCGGTGGCCGCCTTCACCGCACCGACCTCGCCCGTCACGATCACCGCGACCAAACCGTCACCGACCTGCTGACGGTCGGTGATGGTGACGTTGGCGGCTTTGACCATGGCGTCGGCCGCCGCCAGAGCTGCGACGTACCCCTTGGTCTCGATCATTCCGATTGCGTTGCTGGCCATGATGGTTCTCCTTCTGCTGGTTGCTGTCGGTTGCTTCTGGGTCAGTGCGACGGGTCGATGGACCCGATGATGAGGGCGTCCACCGGTGGTGGGGGACCGGTGAACCAACTGGACGCGACCGAGCCCTGCGTCACCAGGACCCGCTCGCCGACCCCGCTGCCGAGGACGTCGAAGGCGATCAGCCGATTCGCCGTGCCCTCGATCTCGACCTCGAGGAATGCTCCGGCCGGCACGCCTTCCACGCGCCGGGTGGACCAGACCTGGCCGGTCACCGTGCCTTGGATCATCTGCGCTCCTTTTCGATCGTCACGCCGAGAGCACGGGCGCGTTCTCGTGCCAGGGGGGTCAGTACCGCGCGGGGGCCCAGGACCAGGGTGGCTCCGGAGCCGGCCAATTCCGCGATCTGACGCTCGGTGACCGCCCCGCGTTCGACACGTCGCGCGCTCGCCCCCGAGCCGCGCTGCACACCGGCGAGCCGGAACGTCAGCCGGCCGGCCCGCAGATCGGCTCGGTTCTTGGGGTTTTCGAACAGATGCAGCAGATGGCGGGCGAACGCCGCCAGCTCGGCATCGGAGGTGATGCGCACCGCTTCGGTGCGGAAGCGCTCGTCGGCGGCCAGGGGGCCGGAGGGTATCGGGC
>NZ_BLTG01000009.1:357-167967 GCF_017312405.1 Mycobacterium sp. PO1 | reverse complement strand
TTGACACAGGGCTACTCATCAGGGCACTCTGCTTCTTCGCGCAAGCGCTCATCAGGCCAGCACCCTTACTCCCACCGCCGTCATGATCACGTTGATCACGAACAGGCAGATGAAGGCGTAGACGACCGTCTCGTTCACCGCGTTGCCCACGCCCTTCGGGCCGCCCTGCACCGTCAACCCCCGATAGCAGCCCACCAGCCCGGCGACGACGCCGAACAGCAGCGCCTTGATCTCGGCGAGAATGAGCTCGGGAAGTCCGGTCAACACCGTCAGTCCGTTGATGAAGGAGCCCGGGTTCACCCCCTGCAGGAACACCGAGAACACGTAGCCGCCGGACAACCCGATCAGGCAGACCAGGCCGTTGAGCAGCAGGGCCACGAACGTCGAGGCCAGCACACGGGGCACCACCAGGCGCTGGATGGGGTCGATGCCCAGCACCCGCATCGCGTCGATCTCCTCGCGGATCGTGCGGGCGCCGAGGTCCGCGCAGATCGCCGTGGCGCCCGCACCGGCCACCACGAGCACCGTCACGACCGGACCGAGCTGGGTGATCGTCCCGAACGCCGTGCCGGCGCCGGACAGGTCCGCCGCACCGATCTCGCGCAGCAGGATGTTGAGCGTGAAGGCGACCAGCACCGTGAACGGGATCGCGACCAGCAGGGTCGGCACCAACGAGACGCGGGCGATCATCCACGTCTGATCGAGGAACTCCCGGAACTGGAACGGCCGGCGGAACGTCTTGACGAACGTCTCCAAGGACATTTCGACGAACCCACCCACGGCCCGCGCAGGCGCCGCAAGTTGTTCGATCACCTCGGCTCCGTTCTCCCAGCGGGCTCAGGTACATGCTGTGGCGAATAGTTCGACATCGGT
Organism: Mycobacterium sp. PO1; assembly: GCF_017312405.1. Lineage (GTDB taxonomy): Bacteria > Actinomycetota > Actinomycetes > Mycobacteriales > Mycobacteriaceae > Mycobacterium. The sequence continues at coordinate 167,094 of NZ_BLTG01000009.1, read as the reverse complement.
CGCCGTAGACCTGAACCCACCCTGGTGTAAGCGCTCCACTTAGTGAGCCGGATCATACTAACTAGAACGTGTTCGCACTGTCAAAGTTCGGCATAACCGCGCAAATCGTTATATTTCCCCAGCTCAAGGCATGGCAGGGCGATAGCTGCCTAGAACGTGTTCTAATGGGCGAGCCCGGTCGGTCATCGAGACTGTCAGTCTCGATCTCCGAGCCCCATCGCGGCCGAGAAACTCCGCTCCGGATCCCTGTCAGCAAAGTAGCTCCGCAACTCGTCGGACAACCGTGCCGGTTCCCAGATCTCTCCGTCGGCGCTGAACTGCCGCTCCGCGGTCGGAGCAGCAATGAGCGTCACCGTCGGACCATAGACGATGAACAGCTGTCCGTTGACCGCTTCGGAGGCCGGAGATGCCAGGAATCGGACCAGGTTGACCACATGTTCGGGCGACAACGGGTCGACGGCGCCGTCGGACAGTTCCGGCGCATCGCCGAACACCCCGGCCGTCATCGCCGTGCGGGCCCGCGGCGCGATCGCGTTGGCGCGCACGCCGAACCGCTCCAGTGCGCGCGCCGCCGACAGTGTCAGCGCGGTGATCCCCGCCTTGGCCGCCCCGTAATTGGGTTGCCCGACGGGTCCGGACAGACCCGCCTCCGAGGAAGTGTTGATGATGCGGCCGTACACCTGACCCGACCCGCCGTCACCGCCGGCCTTGGCTTTCGCCCGCCAGTAGGTCGCCGCATTGCGGGTGAGCAGAAAATGCCCCCGCAGGTGCACCGCGATGACTGCGTCCCATTCCTCGTCGGTCATGTTGAACAGGATCCGGTCGCGGGTGATGCCGGCGTTGTTGACGACGACGGCCAGCCCGCCCAGGCCGTCGGCCGTTTCCACCAGCTCGTCGGCGGTGGCGCGCTGGCTGATGTCACCGGCGACGGCGACGCCCTTCGACCCGACGGCGGCGATCTCGTCCATCACGTCGGACTTGTCCAGGGCCGGGGCGATGTCGTTGACGACGACGGTGGCGCCGGCCCTGGCCAGGCCGATGGCTTCGGCACGGCCGAGACCTGCCGCGGCGCCGGTGACGACCGCGACGCGTCCGGACAGATCGGTGTCGGAGGGAGAGTCAGCAGACTCGGGCGAAGACTGGGGAGAAGACAAAGTACGAATACCTCTAGTCGTGACGGATCAGGGCGGCGCGCGGGCACTCGGCGATGGCCTGCTCGGCCACCGCCTCCTCCCCCGGCGGCACGGGATCGGACTTCACCACGGCGTAGTCCTCGTCGTCGAGGTCGAACAGGTCGGGGGCTATTCCGACGCACACCGCGTTACCTTCGCAGCGGTCACGATCCACTTCCACTCGCATGAGAACCTCCTGTCGGTCCGGGCTGTTGGTCCGATGCCGTCGGGCAACCAGTGTGACACCACCCTGGACCCCAACACTAGAACGTGTTACAACCGGGGTAGCCCTGAGGTGCCACCAGGCATCCGAGAATGACATCTTTACCAAGGCTCGCAGACAAGTGAGGACGACGCGATGCGGATCGGCTACACGCCTGAACAGGAGGAGCTGCGCCGCGAACTGCGGGCGTACTTCACCAAGCTCATGACCCCGGAGCGGGCCGAGGCCTTGGCGGCCAGCGACGGCGAGATGGGCCGCGGCAACGTCTACCGCGAGACGGTGGCGCAGATGGGCAAGGACGGCTGGCTGACGCTGTCGTGGCCCGAAGAGTTCGGCGGACAGGCGCGTCCGCCGATGGACGGGCTGATCTTCAACGACGAAGCCGCGATTGCCAACGTCCCGGTGCCGTTCCTGACGATCAACAGCGTCGCGCCGACGATCATGCACTTCGGCTCCGACGAGCAGAAGCGGTTCTTCCTGCCCAAGATCGCCGCCGGCGACCTGCACTTCTCCATCGGCTATTCCGAGCCTGGTGCGGGCACCGACCTGGCGTCCCTGCGGACCACCGCCGTGCGCGACGGGGACGACTACGTCATCAACGGTCAGAAGATGTGGACGTCGCTGATCGCCTACGCCGACTACGTGTGGCTGGCGGCGCGCACCAATCCCGAGGCGAAGAAGCACCGCGGCATCTCGATGCTGATCGTGCCCACCACCGCCGAGGGCTTCTCGTGGACACCGGTGCACACCATGGCCGGCGTCGATACCAGCGCCACCTACTACCAGGATGTCCGGGTGCCGGTGACCAGCCTCGTCGGCGAGGAGAACGCCGGCTGGAAACTGGTGACCAATCAGCTCAATCACGAACGTGTCGCACTCGTGTCGGCACAACCGATCTTCGTCGCGCTCGGCGGTGTCCGCGAGTGGGCGCAGAACACCAAGGACGTGCACGGCAGACGCCTGATCGACGCGGAGTGGGTGCAGCTCAACCTGGCCCGGGTGCACGCCAAGGCCGAGGTGCTCAAGTTGATCAACTGGGAGTTGGCCTCGGCCACCGATTCCGCCCCGTCGCCGGCTGACGCGTCGGCGGCCAAGGTCTACGGCACCGAACTGGCCACCGAGGCGTACCGGCTGCTGATGGAGGTCCTCGGCTCCGCGGCGACGCTGCGCACCGATTCGGCGGGCGCGTTGCTGCGCGGCCGGATCGAACGGATGCACCGTTCCTGCCTCATCCTGACCTTCGGCGGCGGGACCAACGAGATCCAGCGCGACATCATCGGCATGGTCGCCCTCGGGCTGCCCCGGGTGAACCGGTAGGAAAGGGCTGACACCACCATGGATTTCAACACGACCGAAGCCAGCGAGGACCTCGGCGGCCTGGTGCGCACCATCACCGAGTCGGTGTGCACGCCCGCACACCAGAAGGAGCTCGACGGTCTCGAGCAACGCTTCGACAGTGCGCTGTGGCGCAAGCTGATCGACGCCGACATTCTCTCCGCGGCCGCCCCGGAATCGCTGGGTGGCGGCGGGTTCGGATTGCTCGAACAGGTGGCGGTGCTCGTGGCGCTCGGCAGGCAGATGTCGGCGGTGCCGTACCTCGAATCGGTGGTGGTCGCCGCGGCCGGGCTGGAGAAGTTCGGCGACGAGACCGTGCGCGAGCAGTGGGCGCGGCCGGCAGTGACCGGGGAGAAGATCCTCACCGTCGCACTGGACGGCGACATGGGTGAAGGCCCCGTGCAGGCGCACTCCGCCGACGGCGGCTACCGGCTGACGGGCACCCGGACCCAGGTCAGTTACGGGCCCCTGGCTGACGCATTCCTGGTCCCCGCTGAAACCGACTCGGGTACAAAGGTTTTCCTCGTCGCCAAGGAAGACGCCGGTGTCACCGTCGAGGCGCTGAGCACGACGGGACGCGGCAGCATGGGCCATCTGGAACTGCGCGGGGTCGAGGTGGCCGGTGACCGGGTGGTCGGTGAGGCCGAAGCGCTCGCCTGGCTGACGACGCTCGGCCGGTTGGGCCGCAGTGCGTTCCAGCTCGGCGTCGTCGAACGCGCGTTGGAGCTGACCGCGGTCTACGCCCGCGAGCGCGAACAGTTCGAGCGGCCGATCGGCAGCTTCCAGGCGGTCTCCGCGCGACTGGCCGACGGTTACATCGACGTCAAAGCTTTGCGGCTCACGCTGACCCAGGCGGCGTGGCGCCTCTCGGAGGGGTTGCCGGCGGACATCGACGTCAACACCGCTGCGTTCTGGGCCGCGGAGGCCGGGCACCGGGTCGCACACACGACCGTGCACGTGCACGGCGGCGTCGGCATCGACACCGACCATCCGGTGCATCGCTATTTCCTGGCCGCCAAGCAGACGGAGTTCGCGGTCGGTGGCGCCACCGGGGCGCTGCTGCACATCGGTCGCGAGCTGGCAGACACCCCAGCCTGATTCGCGCGTCACGGTGGACGAACCGACTGTCGCTTCCCTGCTGGAGCCGTTGACCGAGGTCGACGACCAGGGTGTGGCCGCGATCGGAGCCGGCGACACCGGTTCCGAGGCGGACACGGTGGTGTTCACCAGTTGGCGTGATCACATCCAAGCCGGCGCCGACCTGGCCGCAGCGCTGCGCGCCAGGCTGAACCCGGCCGAGCCACCCCACGTCGGGGTGCTGCTGGGCAACACACCGTTCTTCGGCACGGTGCTGGTGGCCGCCGCGCTGTCCGGGATCGTGCCCGTCGGGCTGAACCCCACCCGGCGTGGCGCGGCCCTGCAGCGTGACATCGCCCACGCCGACTGCCAACTCGTGCTGTCCGATGCCACCGGGCAGGACGCGGGCGTCGACGCGATCGATGTCGACTCTGCTGACTTCGCCGACGAACTGCGCGCCCACCGGGGCGCCGTCGTGAAGTTCCCGACGGTCGACCCCGACGATCTGTTCATGTTGATCTTCACCTCGGGAACCAGTGGCGACCCGAAAGCAGTGCGCTGCACCCATGAGAAAGTGGCGTTTCCCGGGGTGATGCTCGCAACGCGGTTCGGCCTCGGACCCACGGACACGTGTTACCTGTCCATGCCGCTGTTCCACAGCAACGCGATCATGGCCGGGTGGGCGCCCGCCGTCGCCGCGCAGGCGTCGATTGCGTTGCGGCGCAAATTCTCCGCATCCCAGTTCATCCCCGACACGCGGCGTTTCGGTGCGACGTATGCCAACTACGTCGGAAAGCCGCTGTCCTACATCCTCGCCACGCCGGAACGGCCGGACGACCGTGACAATCCGCTTCGGGTGGCCTATGGCAACGAAGGGGCACCCCGAGACCTGGCCCGGTTCCGGCACCGCTTCGATGTCGACGTCGTCGACGGCTTCGGCTCCAGCGAGGGCGGGGTGTCGATCGCCCGCACGCCCGACACCCCGGAAGGCGCGTTGGGGCCGCTGGCCGCCGGTGTCGACATCGTCGACGTCGACACCGGCGAACCGTGCCCGCCCGGTGTGATCGGCGAGCTCGTCAACACCACCGGCCGCGGCCAGTTCCGGGGCTACTACAAGGATTCCGACGCCGAAGCGCAACGCATGGCCGGCGGCGTCTACCACAGCGGTGACCTGGCCTACCGTGACGAGCACGGCTTCGCCTACTTCGCGGGGCGTCTGGGTGACTGGATGCGGGTCGACGGCGAGAACCTCGGCACCGCCCCGATCGAGCGGGTCCTGGCGCGGTACCCCGACGTCACCGAAGCGGTCGTGTACCCGATCCCGGATCCGAACGTGGGCGATCAGGTGATGGCAGCGCTGGTGCTGCCCGAGGGAATCGAGTTCGATCCCGGCGCCTTCGCCCGGTTCCTCACCGAGCAGGACGATCTCGGACCCAAGCAATGGCCCGCCTTCGTGCGGGTTGCCACTGCACTGCCCCGCACCGAGACGTTCAAGGTCATCAAGCGCACGCTCTCGGCCGAGGGCACCGATTGTGCCGACCCCGTCCACCAGATCCGGCGACCATGACCGCACCGACCCCGCGCCGCACCGACATCGCCTCCATGCTGATGGACCGTGTCGGTGACACCCGGCCGGGGTTGCGCACCCACGAGCGCGACTGGAGCTGGGACGATGTGGTACGCGAGTCGGCGGCTCGTGCGGCACTGGCAAATGCGTTGCAGGACAGCCTCTTTCCGGACACGCCCTGCCACATCGGCGTGTTGCTGGACAACGTCGCCGACTTCGTGTTCTGGCTCGGTGGTGCCGCATTGGCCGGCGCGACCGTCGTCGGGCTGAACCCGACGCGCGGATCGGCCGATCTGGCCGCCGACATCCGGCACGCCGACTGTGCACTGATCGTCACCGACCGCCGGGGATCAGAACGGCTGCGCGAGCTCGCGCACGGGCTGCCCGCCGAGCGTTTCCTGCTCGTCGACGACCCCGGCCATCAGCGCCGCGTCGACGCGCACCGTACCGACCCGGTCATCGCGCCCGCGGTGGACGGCACGCGCCTGATGCTGCTGCTGTTCACGTCTGGCACCACCGGTGCCTCCAAGGCGGTCCGGTGCAGCCAGGGCCGGCTGGCCCGCATCGCCTACGCCGCCGCCGAGAAGTACGGCCATCATCGCGGCGACGTCGACTACTGCTGCATGCCGCTGTTCCACGGCAACGCGATCATGGCGCTGTGGGCGCCCGCGCTGGCCGTGGGCGCGACGGTGTGCCTGACACCGACGTTCTCCGCCTCCCGCTTCCTGCCCGACGTCCGGTTCTTCGGCGCGACGTTCTTCACCTACGTCGGTAAGGCGATGGCCTACCTGCTGTCCACCCCGCAGCGCGACGACGACGCGGTCAACACCCTGACGCGCGGATTCGGCACCGAGGCCTCCCCGGAGGATCAGCAGGAGTTCCGCCGCCGGTTCGGCGCCGAACTCTTCGAGGGGTACGGCTCCAGCGAGGGAGGCGCGGTGGCGGTCGCAGACCCGGCTGCCCCGCCGGGCGCGCTCGGCCGTCCTGCGCACGCCGACGTGGTGATCGTCGACCCCGAGACGATGGCCGAGCGCCCGCGTGCGCTGCTCGACTCCGACGGCCGCGTTCGCAACCCCGACGAGGCGATCGGTGAGATCGTCGACCGCCGCGGCGCGCGGGATTTCGAGGGCTACTACCGCAACGACACCGCCGACGCGGAGCGGGTGCGCAACGGCTGGTACTGGTCGGGCGATCTGGGCTACGTCGACTGCGACGGTTTCCTGTATTTCGCGGGGCGACGCGGCGATTGGATCCGGGTCGACGGCGAGAACACGTCGGCGGTGACGATCGAACGGGTGCTGCGCCGCCACCCCGCGGTGATCACCGCCGCAGCCTACGGTGTGCCCGACCCGCGTTCCGGTGATCAGGTGATGGCCGCCATCGAGGTCACCGATCCTGCCGTGTTCGACGCCGCCGGGTTCGCGGCGTTCCTGGCCGAGCAGGACGATCTGGGCCGTAAGGGCATGCCGCGACTGCTGCGGGTCTCAGCGGAGTTGCCCGCGACGGGCTCCAACAAGGTGCTCAAACGCGATCTGCAGGCCCAACGATGGCACACCGGAGACTCCGTGTACCGCTGGACGGGCCGCGGCTGTCCCGACTACCGCCTCATGTCAGACACTGACCGCCTCGACCTCGACGCCGAGTTCACCACGCACGGAAGGCAACACCATGTCTGAGTGGGACGACACCACCGATGTGCTGGTCGCCGGCTCGGGTGCGGGCGGTGTCACCGGGGCTTACACCGCCGCCCGCGAGGGGATGTCGGTCATCCTCGTCGAGGCCAGCGACCGGTTCGGCGGCACCACCGCGTACTCCGGTGGGGGCGGGATGTGGTTTCCCGGAAACCCCGTGGTCCGCCGCGCCGGCATCGAGGATGACGTCGACGACGCCGTGCAGTATTACGCGGCCGTGGTCGGTGACCGTACCCCGGCGGCGCTGCAGGAGACCTATGTCCGCGGGGGCGCGCCGCTCGTCGAATACCTGGAAGCCGAAGAGCGCCTGAAGTTCTCACTGCTGCCCTGGCCGGACTACTTCGGCAGCGCACCGAAGGCGCGCGGTGACGGTATGCGCCACATCGCGGCCAAGCCGCTGAAGGTGGCCGCGGCCCCCGAGTTGCGCGAGCTGATCCGCGGACCGCTCGACACCGACCGGTTGGGGCAACCGGCGCCCGAGGACTACTTCATCGGCGGCCGTGCTCTGATCGCCCGATTCCTGCTGGCCACCCGGCAGTATCCGCATTCCTCCGCGCACCTGGACACCGCGCTGACCGAGCTCGTCGTCGAGGACGGGCGGGTGGCCGGCGCGGTGGTGCAGACCCCGGAAGGCCGGCGCAGGATCCGGGCCCGTCGAGGCGTGCTGCTGGCCGCCGGCGGTTTCGAGCACAACGACGAGATGCGGGCCCGCTACGGCGTGCCCGGGCAGTCACGAGACAGCATGGGGCCCTGGAGTAATCGGGGACTGGCCCACCTCGCGGGGATCGCCGTCGGCGCCGACACCGACCTGATGGATCAAGCCTGGTGGTCGCCCGGTCTGACCCACCCCGACGGGTCGTCGGCGTTCGCGCTCTGGTTCACCGGCGGGATCTTCGTCGACGACCACGGCAGACGGTTCGTCAACGAGTCCGCCGCCTACGACCGGCTCGGCCGGGCGGTGCTGGCCGCGATGGCCGACGGCACGGTCACGCTGCCGTTCTGGATGGTCTACGACAGCAGTGGGGACGAGGAGGTCCCTGTCCCTCCGGTCAAGGCCACCAACGTGTCGATGGTCGAGCCGCAGCGCTACGTGTCAGCGGGACTGTGGCGCAGCGCGGACACCCTCGAGTCGTTGGCCGAGGCGATCGGTGTGCCGCCGCAGAACCTGACCGACACCGTCGCCCGGTTCAACGAGTTCGCTGCGCACGGTATCGACGAGGACTTCGGCCGCGGGGACGAGCCGTATGACCGCGCGTTCTCCGGCGGCGCGTCGCCGCTGCACCCCATCGACCAGCCACCGTTCCACGCCGCCGCGTTCGGGGTGTCGGATCTGGGCACCAAAGGAGGTCTGCGCACCGACACGACGGCGCGAGTCCTCGACACGACCGGCCAGGTGATCCCGGGGCTGTACGCCGCGGGCAACACGATGGCCGCCCCCAGCGGCACCACCTACCCCGGCGGTGGCAACCCGATTGGAACCAGCATGGTCTTCAGCCATCTGGCTGTGCTGGACATGCTGAAAGGAAGCAGGCCATGAGCAGCGCAGAGATGCAGGGAGTTCGCGACATCGACCCCGGACAGGCCATGACCCGGTTCGCCCGCGGGTGGCACTGTCTCGGATTGGCCGAGGACTTCAGAGACGGAAGCCCGCACGGCATCGACGCATTCGGCACCCGGCTGGTGGTGTTCGCCGACTCCGCCGGAAAGCTCAACGTGCTCGACGGCTACTGCCGGCACATGGGTGGGGACCTGTCCCGAGGCACCGTCAAAGGCGATGACGTCGCCTGTCCGTTCCACGACTGGCGCTGGGGCGGCAACGGTCGATGCTCACTGGTGCCCTACGCCAAGCGCACCCCGCGGCTGGCTCGTACCCGGGCCTGGCTGACCACCGAGGTGAACGGTCAGCTGCTGGTGTGGCACGACCCGGAGGGCAGCACTCCGGCGGCTGAGCTGACCCCGCCGACGATCGAGGGGTTCGACGAGGGTCGGTGGTCACCGTGGCAGTGGAGCTCGATCCTCATCGAAGGAGCGCATTGCCGTGAAATCGTCGACAACAACGTCGACATGGCCCATTTCTTCTACATCCACCACGCCTATCCGACGTACTTCAAGAACGTGATCGAGGGGCACACCGCCAGCCAGTTCATGGAGTCCAAGCCGCGGCCCGACTACACCGCCGATCCGGACAAGCTCTGGGACGGAACCTATCTGCGTTCCGAAGCGACGTATTTCGGGCCTGCCTACATGATCAACTGGCTGCACAACGACCTCGCCCCGGAATTCACCGTCGAGGTCGCGTTGATCAACTGCCATTACCCGGTCACCCACAACTCGTTCATGCTGCAGTGGGGGGTAGCCGTGCAGGAGATGCCGGGCCTGCCCGGCGACAAGGCCGCCAAACTCGCCGCGGCCATGAACAAGAGCTTCGGCGAGGGCTTCCTCGAAGACGTCGAGATCTGGAAGAACAAGTCCCCGATCGAGAACCCGCTGCTGACCGAGGAAGACGGGCCGGTCTATCAGCACCGCCGGTGGTATCAGCAGTTCTATGTCGACGCCGCCGACGTCACGGCGGACATGACCGACCGTTACGAACAGGAAGTCGACACCACCCACGCCAACGGCCTCTGGCAGCAGGAGGTCGAGCAGAACATGGCCGCGCTGGCACGCAAGTTGAGTACTTCTACCCAATCCGGCTCGGCGGGTTCCTGACTTAGGCTTTCCGATGTGAAGCCCACCGCCCTGATCCGCTGCGCCGCGGCCGCCGTGGTGCTCGTGGCGACCGCCTGCGGCACGTCGGAAACCGAGTCCGGCACCCCCATCGCCGAATCGTCGGAAACGGCCACCACGACGACCACGACCAGAGCCGCGGCGGCACCGTCGCGGGAGCGCATCGCGCCGCGCGAGGAGTCCGCACCGGGCCCCGCCACGACGATCGCCGATTACATCGCCGAGCACGACATCCGCGAGACACCGGTGTTCCGTGGCGATCCCGGAGCCCCCACGGTCGACCTGCCCTTTCCCGAAGACTGGGAGGACGCCGGTGCCGACACCCCGGAATGGGCCTACGGGGCGATCTACTATTCGGGCCCCGGCGCCGAGGAGTACACCCCGAGCATCGTCGCGCTGATGTCGCGGCTGACCGGGGACGTCGACCCCGACGCCATCATCGAGTACGCGGCGGGTGAATTGACCAATCTGCCCGGTTGGGAACCACTCAGCCGGGGCCGGACGAGCACGCTGTCCGGCTTCCCCGCCTATCAGCTCGGCGGCACCTGGGTGCAGGACGGGGTGACCAAGGTGGTGGCCCAGAAGACGGCGGTGGTCCCCGGCAACGACGGGCTGTACGTGTTGCAGCTCAACGCCGATGGGCTGGAGAGCCAGCTCGACATCATCGGCCCGGCGACGGACATCATCGACGACCAGACCGTCATCACGCCCTGAGCATCGCCTCGATGAGGTGCGGACCGGGCTCGGTGAACGCCTCGCGCAGCGCCGCGGCCAGCTCCTCGGCGGTGTTCACCCGTCGGGCCGGAACACCCATGCCTTCGGCGAGCTTGACGAAGTCGAGGTCGGGATTGCCCAGCTCGAGCAGATCGGTGACCCGCCGGCCCCGGGAGTGCGGTTCGGCGACACCGACGTTCGCCAGCTCCCACCGCAGAATCTGATAGGCGCCGTTGTTGAGGACGATGGTGGTGATGTCCAGACTCTCCCGAGCCTGCGTCCACAGCGCCGAGATCGTGTACATCGCCGAACCGTCGGCCTGCAGCGACAACACCGGGCGGTCGGGCACGGCCACGGCCGCACCCACCGCGGCCGGCATGCCGTAACCGATGGCACCGCCGGTCAGGGTCAGCACGTCGTGCGCGGGCGCTCCCGCCGTGGCGTCGGGCACGGCGGCACCGGCGGTGTTGGACTCGTCGACGATCACGGCGTCCTCCGGCAACAGCGCGGCGACCGTCGCCGCCAACGACGCCGCGTCGAGTGCCCCGGTGGGCACCTCCGGCCGGGCGATGTCCGGCACCGGGGCGACGATCCCGGGCGCCAGCTCGTCGGCGAGTTGCTGCAGCGCCGCGGCCGCCCCGCGGGGGCCGGCCAGCGGGTGCACCGTGCAGCCCGCTGGAACCAGATCGCTGGGGCTGTCCGGATCGGGGTAGGCGAAGAACGACACCGGCGAGCGCGCGCCCGCCAGGATCAGGTGTGTGGCCCCGGCGAGCTGCTGCGCGGCGAACTTCGCGAAGTAGATCAGGCGTGGCACCGCAGGCACTCCGGCGCCGCGCTCCAGACGGGTGGGGAAGGTCTCGCAGAGCACCTCCGCGCCGGTGGCCTCGGCGAGACGGGCCGCCGCCGTCAAACCCGGCCGCCGCGTGGCATCGCCGCCGACCAGGATCACGGTCCGGCCGCCGGAACGCAGCGCCGCAGCCGCGGCCCGCACCGCGTCGGCGTCGACGACCGGATCGGGAAGCGGCGACACCGTGCCGGGCACGCCCCCGTCCGACCAGGACACATCGGCGGGCAGGATCAGCGTCGCGATCTCCCCACGACCGCTGGCGCGGATGGCGGCGGCTGCGTCGGCGCCGACATCGCCGGGGCGCATGCACCGGTGCACCCATCCCGACACCGTTGCTGCCACCGCGTCGATGTCGGATTCCAGCGGCGCGTCGAAACGCTTGTGGTGCGTGGCGTGATCACCGACCACCGTCACCATCGGGACGTGCGCGCGCTTGGCGTTGTGCAGGTTGGCCAACCCGTTGCCCAGGCCCGGCCCCAGATGCAGCAGCACCGCCGCGGGCCGTCCGGCCATTCGTGCGTAACCGTCGGCCGCGCCGGTGGCCACCCCCTCGAACAGCGCCAGGACCGCGCGCATGGAGGGGACGTCGTCCAGTGCCGCAACGAAGTGCATCTCGGACGTGCCGGGATTGGCGAAACAGACGTCGACCCCGTTGTCGACGAACGTGGTCAGCAGAGCCTGGGCACCGTTCACAGCCCAGGTATACCGCGGGCTCAGCCCTCGCGGATCGTGTCCAGCCGTTTCGTGGCTTCCTCGAAACCGGCCACCAGTTCGGCGATGATGTCGGCGACCGGCCGGATCTCGTTCATCCGGCCGACGATCTGACCGACCGGCATCGCCACGGCAGTGGGATCGGCCGACTCGCTCATCCGCTGATGCGCCTCACTGACGAGGATGTTCTGCAGCGGCATCGGCAGCGGCTCGGGAGCGTCGGGCGCATCCCAGGCATCGGTCCACCGGCTCTTGAGCAGTCGGGCGGGCTTGCCGGTGTAGATGCGGCGACGCACGGTGTCCGCGGAGGTGGCGCGCAGCATGGCCTCCTGGATCACCGAGCGACCCGAGTCCAGCCGCTCCCCGAGGTCGTATTCGGCCGACGTCAGGAACGCCGAGCCCATCCACACCCCTTGCGCGCCCAGCGCCAGTGCGGCCGCCACCTGCCGGCCGGTGCCGATCCCGCCCGCGGCGAGCACCGGAGCCTTGCCGTCGAGCGCGTCGACGATCTCGGGCCACAGCACCATCGAGCCGATCTCACCGGTGTGGCCACCGGCCTCGTGGCCCTGGGCGACGACGATGTCCACACCGTTCTCGGCATGGCGTAGCGCGTGTTTCGGCGAACCGGCGAGCGCGGCCACCGGTACCCCGGCCTCGTGCACCTGATCGATGACGTCCTTGGGCGGTGAGCCCAACGCATTGGCGATCAGCTTGATCGGATGCTTGAGCGCGACCTCGACATGGCTGCGGGCCACCGAATGCAGCCAGCCCAGCACGCCTTCGGATCGTGCCTCGTCCTCCGGAAGCGGAGGCACGCCCAGGTCGGCGAGCGTCTTGTCGACGAACTGGCGGTGCTCGGCCGGGATCAGTTTGTTGATGTCCACCGAGGTACCCTCGGTCGGGATCTTGGCGGGCATGACGATGTCGACGCCGTAGGGCTTGCCGTCGGTGTTCTCGTCCATCCAGCACAGCACGTTCTCGAGGTCGTCGGCGTCGTTGAACCGCACACAGCCCAGAACCCCGAGGCCGCCGGCCCGCGTCACCGCGGCCGCCACCTTCTCCGAGGGCGTGAAGACGAAGATCGGATAGTCGATGCCGAAGCGATCGCAGAGTTCGGTTCTCATGTTCATTCCTGCCTACGAGCTCGTTGCCGCGTGCTTCTCGTGCACTTCGTCAGCCGGCCGCTGCTCGGTGACGTCCTTGGCCCAGCGGTAGTCGGGCTTTCCTGCGGGCGAGCGCTTGACCTCGTCGACCAGCCACAGGCTGCGCGGCACCTTGTAGCCCGCGATCTCCTTGCGCACGAACGCATCCAGATCTCCCAGGCGCGGCTTGGCGCCCTCGCGGGGATGCACAACGGCCGCGACGTGCTGGCCGAAGCGCGGGTCGGGCACACCGACCACCAGCGCATCGAAGACATCGGGGTGGCCCTTGAGGGCGGCCTCGACCTCCTCTGGATAGATCTTCTCGCCGCCGGAGTTGATCGACACCGAACCGCGGCCCAACATCGTCACCGTCCCGTCGGCCTCCACCTCGGCGAAGTCACCCGGGATCGCGTAACGCACACCGTTGAACGTCTTGAACGTCTCGGCGGTCTTCTTCTCGTCCTTGAAGTAACCCACCGGGATGTGGCCGCACTTGGCGATGACACCGCGCTTGCCCGAACCCGGCTGGACCTCGTTGCCGTCCTCGTCGAGCACCTTGGTGTTCTTGTCGATGGTGACCCGCGGCCCGCCGGTGTGTGACTGCCCCTTGGCCACCACGCTCGAACCGCCGAAGCCGGTCTCCGACGATCCGATCGAATCGGTGATGATCCGATCCGGCAGCAGCTCGAGGAACTTCTCCTTCAGGCTGGTCGAGAACAGCGCCGCGGTGCTGGCCAGCAGGAACAGCGAACTCAGGTCGTAGGTGTTGCCCTCGTCCTGATGAGCCAGCAGTGCATCCAGCAGTGGCCGCGCCATCGCGTCACCGGTGAAGAACAACAGGTTGACCTTGTGCTCGTGGATGGTGCGCCACACCTTGTCGGCGTCGAATTCCGGCTCCAGCACGGTGGTCTGGCCCGAGAACAACGCCATCCAGGTAGCCGACTGGGTGGCCCCGTGGATCATCGGCGGGATGGGGTAGCGGACCATCGGCCCGCTCTCCTTGGCCTGGTTGGCCAGCCCGTATTCGTCGGCGATCGGTTCACCGGTTGCGAAGTCGGTGCCGCCGAACAGGACTCGGTAGATGTCCTCATGACGCCACATCACGCCCTTGGGGAACCCGGTGGTGCCGCCGGTGTAGAGCAGATAGATGTCGTCCTCGCTGCGGGGGCCGAAGTCGCGTTCCGGGGAGCCCTGCTCGAGTGCGGAGGAGAACTCGACGCCGCCGTAGCGCTGGAAATCTTCGTCGGTGCCGTCTTCGACCACGAGGATGGTCTTGACGTTCGGCGTCTCGGGCAGCACGTTGGCCACCCGGTCGGCATAGCGACGCTCGTGCACGAGAGCCACCATGTCCGAGTTGTCGAACAGGTACTTCAACTCGCCTTCGACGTAGCGGAAGTTGACGTTGACCAGGATCGCGCCGGCCTTGACGATGCCCAGCATCGCGATGACGATCTCGATGCGGTTGCGGCAGTAGAGCCCGACCTTGTCGTCCTTCTTGACGCCCTGGTCGATGAGGTAGTGCGCCAGACGATTGGCCCTCTCCTCCAACTCGGCGTAAGTCAGCGTCTCGTCACCCGAAATGAGGGCGACGCGGTCAGGCACGGCGTCGATGGCGTGCTCGGCGAGATCGGCGATATTCAGAGCCACAGCTCTAAACTAGAACGTGTTACATTTCGAGACAAGTCTGTGGCAACGACGCTGGAAGGCGGACATCTGTGAGCGACCCCGACAAGCAGGCCGACTGCCTCGTTGAGCAGCGCGGACACACCCTGATCGTCACCATGAACCGCCCCGAGGCGCGCAACGCGCTTTCCGGCGAGATGCTCTCGATCATGGTCGACTCCTGGGACCGCGTCGACGAAGATCCGGAGATCCGCAGCTGCATCCTCACCGGGGCGGGCGGCTACTTCTGCGCGGGCATGGACCTCAAGGCGGCCTCGGCCAAGCCGCCGGGCGACTCGTTCAAGGACGGCAGCTATGACCCGTCGCGCATCGACGGTCTGCTCAAGGGCCGCCGGCTGAAGAAGCCGCTGATCGCCGCTGTCGAAGGCCCGGCCATCGCCGGCGGAACCGAGATCCTGCAGGGCACCGACATCCGCATCGCCGGCGAGAGCGCGAAGTTCGGGATCTCCGAAGCGAAGTGGAGCCTGTACCCGATGGGCGGGTCCGCCGTGCGGCTGGTGCGCCAGATCCCCTACACGATCGCCTGCGATCTGCTGCTGACCGGCCGGCACATCACCGCCGCCGAAGCGCTGTCCTATGGGCTGATCGGTTACGTGGTGCCAGACGGCTCTGCCCTGGACAAGGCCATCGAGATCGCCGAGGTGATCAACAACAACGGTCCGTTGGCCGTGCAGGCGATCCTCAAGACCATCCGCGAGACCGAGGGCATGCACGAGAACGAGGCCTTCAAGCCCGACACCGCCAACGGCATCCCGGTGTTCCTGTCCGAGGACGCCAAGGAGGGCCCGCGGGCGTTCAAGGAGAAGCGGGCGCCGAACTTCCAGATGAAGTAGCCCGGGCCGTTTCGGCGGTCTTGGTTCGGTCGCGCCGGCTTCGACGGTCTGCTTTCCGGCCCGGCTGGTTCGGTCCGGCCGGGTCCGCTCGTTCGGTCCGGGCGGGTCCGCTCGTTCGGTCCGGCCCACGGCAGGTCCGGCCGGGCAGGTCCGGTCCGCCCCGCTCGCCCACCGTGAAGCCTCTGCGAAAATCCACGCGACTTTTCGCACTCACTTCACGCTCGACGAACAGCGAGAGCACGGACACACGTCCGATCGGCTCGGTCCGGCCCACGACAACCAGCCCGCTCGCCCACCGTGAATCCTCTGTGAAAACCCGCGCGAGTTTTCGCACTCACTTCACGCTCGACGAACAGCGAGAGCATGGACGCACGTCCGATCGGCTGGTTCCGGCCCGCGGCAGGTCCGGCCGGGCAGGTCCGGCCCACGACAACCAGCCCGCTCGCCCGCCGTGAATCCTCTGCGAAAACCCGCGCGACTTTTCGCACTCACTTCACGCTCGGCGCGCGGGTGCAAGGAGGCGCCGAACGGCGCTCGACGCAAGAGCGCACCGCCGAAGGGGCGCTACAGCACCCGGGCGGTAGGTGTGAACACGGCCGGCATGGATTCCAGCCCGCTGACGAAGTTCGCCGGTCGCAGTGGTAGCGCGGTGTCGTCGGCCAGCCGGAGATCGGGCAGCCGCGACAGCACCTTGGTCAGCATGATCTTCAACTCGAGACGGGCCAGCTGATTGCCCAGGCAGAAATGCGTGCCGAAACCGAAGGCCAGGTGACTGTTCGGGTTGCGATCGATCCGGAAATTCTCGGGATCGCCGAACACCGACTCGTCGAAGTTCGCCGATTCGAACATCAGCATGATCTTCTCGCCGGCTTTCAGCGACGTGCCGTGGAACTCGGTGTCGGCGGTCAGCGTGCGGCACATGTTCTTCACCGGCGACGTCCAGCGCAGCATCTCCTCGATCGCCCCGGGCAGCAGCTCAGGCTGCGCCACCAGCGCCTCCCACTGATCACGGTGACGCAGCAGCTGCTCGGTGCCGCCGGACAGCGTGTGGCGGGTGGTCTCGTCGCCACCGATCAGGATCAGCAGCGTCTCGAACACGATCTCGTCATCCGACATGCGCTGGCCTTCGACCTCGGCGTTGACCAGCACCGAGAACAGGTCGTCGGTCGGGTTGGCGCGACGGTCGGCGATCACCTCCATCGTGAACGCCGTGTAGGCGGCGAACGTGTCCATCAGCTTCTGGATGGTCAGCTCGTCGACCGTCGAGGACAGTCCGCACACCAGGTCGTCGGACCACTGCAGCAACTTGTCACGCTCTTCGGGAAGCACGCCGAGCATGTCTCCGATGACGGCCATCGGCAGCGGCGCGGCGATGTCGCGGACGAAGTCGCACTCGCCGCGTTCACACACCGCGTCGATCAGCGCGTCGCACAGGTTCTCGATGGCCGGCACCTTGTCCATGACGCGCTTGCGGGTGAACCCGGAGTTGACGAGCTTGCGGCGCAGGATGTGCGCCGGATCGTCCATGTCGATCATGTACGGCATCCCCGGCTGGTCCGGCCGAATGCCGCCGGTGGACGAGAACAGCTCCGGGTTGCGCTCGGCGTCGAGCAGCGCCTGATAGGTCGTCGCCGCGGCCAGTCCGTTGCGGTCGCGGAACACCGGCTGGTTGGCCCGCATCCACTTGTAGGCCTCCCGTGCGTTGCGGTCGGCGTAGAAGTTGCCGTCGGCCAGATCGACGTCGAGGCCGGACAGTGTCGAGGTCATGACTTTCCTTTTCGTGGCTGCTTCGAGGTGCCGGGCTAGAAGACGCGAGAGTCGCCGAACGTCATGTCCACGTTGGCCGCCGAGCTGGACATCAACGCTCGCTTGGGCAGACCGAGCGACGCGAGTTCGGCGGCGTAGGGATGGTCACCCAACCGCACCGTGACCCCGCCGGGCCGGTACCGCACCCCGGTCATCACCATCTCCCCCGGCGTCTCCCTGGTGACGCCGTCCAGATAGGAGTACGTCGAGTGCACCTGTTTGCGTCCGGTCAACGCCGCGGGCACCGGGAAGCCGGGCCGGAAGTCCATCCCTACGGCGAACTGCCCGTCGATCGTGACGTCGAAGCCGAACGACCGGCCCTGCCGGACTCCTGCTGAACCATCCGCTCCGCGGACCCCAGCCGAATCATCCGCTCCGCGAACCCCAGCCGAATCATCCGCTCCGCGAATGGTGAACTCCGACATCACCTTCGGGTAGCCCCAGATCGTGCGTCCGGCTTCCAGAGTGAAGGACTGATCGACCGGCAGATGGTGCACGAACGCGCCCGCCGACTGCAGCGCCGAGAACCCGCTTGCACTCGAGCCGGGCGGGTTGACCATGACGTTGGTGCCGTACTCGTAGTACGCACCCAGGTCGGTGTCCTCGTAGCGCATGAGCATCAGCACCACCATCGCCCGGTTGCGGGCGAACCGGCACACCTGCAGGCCGCTGTAGTCGATCATGGCCTGCGCGGCGTCGGCGTCCACGACGAACATCGCGGTGTGCTGGTGGGCGGTGCGCACCCGCACCGGCATGGTGAGCACCGTTCCGGCGATCGTGTGTGTGGACGCGTTCGTGGCTTCGGTCACACCGTCAATCTAGAACGTGTTCTAGACACACTGCAAGAAGTGTCTAGACCAGCGCGGCGAGATCCCGGATCTGTTCGGCCGAACGCGCGCCCACCACCATCATGGTCACCCCGGAGGCCTCCCACGCCTTGATCTGCTCCTGCACATACGCCAGGTCGCCCACAATGGCCGAATCGTCGACGAGTTCGTCGGGAATCACCTTGGCTGCCTCGTCCTTGCGGTCACTCCTGAAGAGGCGGGTGACTTCGTCGACGACATCGGCATAACCCATCCGCCGGTAGACGTCGGCGTGGAAGTTGGTGCCCTCGGCGCCCATCCCGCCCACGTAGAGCGCCAGGTGCGGCTTCATCAGGTCCATGATCGCCGGCCGGTCGTCGGTGACGACCACCTGCGCGGTCGCGCAGATCTCGAACGTCTCGCGGGTGTGCCGCGCACCCGGGCGGGCGAAACCTTCGTCGAGCCACTCGTTGTACATGGTCGCGATGCGCGGGGAGTAGAAGATCGGCAACCAGCCGTCGGCGATCTCGGCGGCCAGTGCGACGTTCTTCGGTCCCTCGGCCCCGAGCATGATCGGGATGTCGGGACGTAGCGGGTGGGTGATCGGCTTGAGGTTCTTGCCCAGCCCGGTGGTCCCCTCCCCGGTCAGCGGCAACGGGTAGTGCGGTCCGTCGCTGTGTACCGGCGCTTCCCGGGCCCACACCTGCCGGATGATGTCGATGTACTCGCGGGTCCGTGCCAGCGGCTTGGGGAACTTCTGGCCGTACCAGCCTTCGACAACCTGCGGACCGGACACCCCGAGGCCGAGGATGTGGCGGCCGCCGGAGAGGTGGTCGAGGGTCAGCGCCGCCATCGCGCACGCGGTCGGGGTGCGCGCCGACAGCTGGATCACCGACGTGCCCAGCCGCATCCGCGTCGTCTCGCGGCCCCACCACGCCAGCGGTGTGTAGGCGTCCGAGCCCCAGGCCTCGGCGGTGAACACGGTGTCGAAGCCGACCTCTTCGGCGACGGACACCAGTTCGGCATGGTTGGTCGGAGGTTGCGCACCCCAATATCCGAGTTGCAGACCCAGTTTCATCCGATCCGCCTTTCCGGGAAGCCACAGCCGTCCCTTGAAACCATTCTTAGAACCTGTTCTACTCGATGCTGTGACCACCAGCCAAAGCAGCCCGGTGCAGATCGATCCGCATGAACCGCCACTTTCCGCTCCTCTGAAGCTGGCATTCGACTACACCCGTTCAGTCGGACCACTCCTCGGTCAGTTCTTCACCGCGCTACGCGAGCGGCGCATCGTCGGGGTGCGCGGTTCGGACGGACGCGTGTTGGTTCCGCCCGCTGAGTATGACCCCGTCACCTACGAGGCGTTGACCGAGGTCGTGCCCGTGGCCAGCGTGGGCACCGTCGTGTCGTGGACGTGGCAGTCCCACCCGTTGGAGGGGCAACCGCTGGATCGGCCGTTTGCGTGGGCGCTGATCCGCCTCGACGGCGCCGACACCCCGATGCTGCACGCCGTCGAGGCCGAGGGACCCGACGCGATCAGCACCGGAGCCCGGGTGCATGTCCACTGGGTCGACGAGCCGGCCGGCGCGATCACCGACATCGCCTACTTCTCGCTCGGCGACACCGCCGAAGACGTGCCGGAGCCGCCGGAGGGGCTGGACCCGGTGACGATGCTCGTTGTGCCCAGTTGGATCGAGATCCAGCACACCGCATCCCAGCCTGAGAGCGCGTTCCTGCGAGCGCTGGAACAGGGCAAGCTGCTGGGGGCCCGCACCGGCGCGGACGGCAAGGTGTACTTCCCGCCCAAAGAGGCCAACCCGGCTACCGGCCAGCCGCTCGACCAGTACATCGAACTGGCCGACACCGGCACGGTCACGACGTTCGCGATCATCAACATCCCGTTCGCCGGGCAGCGGATCAAGCCGCCCTACGTGGCGGCCTACGTGCTGCTCGACGGCGCCGACATCCCGGTGCTGCACCTCGTCGCCGACATCGAGGCCGACCAGGTGCGGATGGGGATGCGGGTGCAGGCGGTCTGGAAGCCCCGCGAGGAATGGGGCCTGGGCATCGACAACATCGAGTACTTCCGGCCGACGGGCGAACCCGACGCCGACTACGACACCTACAAGCATCACCTGTAAAGGGACTTTCGTGAGCAGAGAAGTTGCCGTCGTCGGGTTCTCGCACGCACCGCACGTGCGTCGCACCGACGGGACCACCAACGGTGTCGAAATGTTGATGCCGTGCTTCGCCGAGATCTACGACGACCTCGGCATCACCAAGGCCGACATCGGATTCTGGTGTTCCGGATCGTCGGACTACCTTGCCGGACGGGCGTTTTCGTTCATCTCAGCGATCGACTCCATCGGCGCGGTGCCGCCGATCAACGAGTCGCATGTCGAGATGGACGCGGCCTGGGCGCTCTACGAGGCCTACATCAAGATCCTCACCGGGGAGGTCGACACCGCGCTGGTCTACGGCTTCGGCAAGTCTTCGGCCGGGACGTTGCGGCGGGTGCTGGCGCTGCAGACCGACCCGTACACCGTCGCGCCGCTGTGGCCCGACTCGGTGAGCATGGCCGGGCTGCAGGCGCGCATGGGCCTCGACGCCGGCACATGGACCGAAGAGCAGATGGCCCAGGTCGCCCTGGACGCCCAGGCCGCCGGCCCGCGGGTGGACCGACTCGAATCGGGCGGAACCGTCGAGGAGTTGCTCGCCCAGCCGTTCTTCGCCGATCCGCTGCGTCGCCACGACATCGCACCGATCACCGACGGCGCGTCGGCGATCGTGCTCGCCGCCGACGACCGGGCCCGTGAGTTGCGCGAGCGCCCGGCGTGGATCTCGGGCATCGAGCACCGCATCGAAACGCCGGTACTCGGCGCCCGGGAGCTGACCACGTCGCCGTCGACGGCCGCATCGGCGGCGGCGGCCACCAACGGTGACGCCTCCTCCATCGAGCTCGCCGAGATCTACGCTCCGTTCAGCCATCAGCAGCTCATCCTGACCGAGGCGATCGGACTGTCCGACAGCACGAAGATCAACCCGTCCGGTGGCGCGCTCGCCGCCAACCCGATGTTCTCGGCGGGCCTCGAGCGCATCGGTTTCGCCGCCCGCCACGTCTTCGCCGGCGAGGCATCCCGGGTACTCGCCCACGCAACGAGTGGGCCTGCGCTGCAGCAGAATCTGGTCGCGGTTTTGGAAGGGCGTTGAGACATGGCTGACGGAGCAAAGAAGAATCTCGCCGCCGTCCTGGGCACCGGGCAGACGAAGTACGTCGCCAAACGCAAGGACGTGTCGATGAACGGCCTGGTGCGCGAGGCCATCGACAAGGCTCTGGCCGACTCCGATTGCACGATGGACGACATCGATGCCGTCGTGGTGGGCAAGGCGCCGGACTTCTTCGAGGGCGTCATGATGCCGGAGCTGTTCATGGCCGACGCCACCGGCGCGACGAACAAACCGCTGATCCGCGTGCACACCGCGGGCTCGGTGGGCGGCTCGACCGCCATCGTGGCCGCAAGCCTGGTGCAGTCGGGTAAGTACCGGCGCGTGCTGACCATGGCCTGGGAGAAGCAGTCGGAGTCCAACGCCATGTGGGCGCTGAGCATCCCGGTGCCGTTCACCAAGCCGGTGGGCGCCGGCGCCGGCGGTTACTTCGCCCCGCACATCCGCGCCTACATCCGCCGCTCCGGAGCGCCGACGCATATCGGCGCCATGGTCGCGGTCAAGGATCGCCTCAACGGCGCGAAAAACCCACTGGCACATCTTCATCAGCCCGACATCACGCTGGAGAAGGTGCTCGAGTCGCCGATGCTGTGGGATCCGATCCGATACGACGAGACCTGCCCGTCCTCCGACGGCGCGGCCGCGTTGGTGATCGGTGACGAAGCCACCGCCGACGCGCGCGTCGCCGAGGGTCACCCGGTGGCATGGATCCACGCGACCGCGCTGCGCACCGAACCTCTCGCGTACGCGGGGCGCGACCAGGTGAACCCGCAGGCCAGCCGCGACGCTGCCGCGGCGCTGTGGAAGGCGGCCGGCATCACCAGCCCCATCGACGAGATCGATGTCGGCGAGGTGTACGTGCCGTTCTCCTGGTACGAGCCGATGTGGCTGGAGAGCCTGGGCTTCGCCGCCGAGGGCGAGGGCTGGAAGCTCACCGAAGCCGGCGAGACCGCCATCGGCGGGCGCATCCCGTTCAACCCGTCCGGCGGGGTGCTGTCGTCCAATCCGATCGGCGCGTCGGGCATGATCCGCTTCGCCGAGTCGGCCATCCAGGTGATGAACAAGGCCGGCGATCACCAGGTTCCCGGCGCCAAGAAGGCGCTCGGACACGCCTACGGCGGTGGCGCCCAGTACTACTCGATGTGGGTTGTCGGCAGCGAGAAACCGGCCTCCTCCGCCTCATGAGCCGGATGCAGTACACCTGCAGCGTCGCCATGGGCCCGGTCGACCAGCTCGTCGAGATCGCGCGCACCGCCGAGGAAGTCGGCTTCGATTCGATCGCGCTTCCCGACTCGCTGTTCTACATGGAAAAGCAGGCGGCCGATTACCCGTACACACCCGACGGGTCGCGGATGTGGAACGAGGACACCCCCTGGGTCGACCCGCTGATCGCCGCGGGTGCCATGGGCGCGGTGACCTCCACGCTGCGCTTCTACACCAACGTGATGAAGCTCGGCTCGCGCAACCCGTTGCTGCTGGCACGTCAGGTCGGCTCGGTGGCCAACCTGACGAACAACCGGTTCGGCTTCGGCGTCGGAATCGGTTGGGCACCTGAGGAGTTCGAATGGTGCGGGGTGCCCTACGCCAAGCGCGGCAAACGGGTCGACGAGATGATCGAGGTCATCAAGTTGGTGCTGGCCGGCGGCATGGTCGAGTTCCACGGTCAGTTCTACGACTTCGACCGCCTGCAGATGAGTCCGGCACCCAGCAAGCCGGTGCCGTTCTACGTCGGCGGACACACCGAGGTGGCGCTCAAGCGGGCCGCCCGGGTGGGTGACGGCTGGACCAGCGCGATGATGACGGGTGACCAGCTGGCCGAGACCATCGGCAAGCTCAACGCATTACGTGCCGAATACGGCCGCGCTGACGAACCATTCGAGTTCCAGGCGGTGTGTATCGACAAATTCGGCGTGGACGGTCATCGTGAGCTCGCCGAGGCCGGGGTCACCGACAACATCGTGATCCCCTGGGTGTTCGACGGATTGGGCTTCGACGCGCCGATCGAGAAGAAGAAGGACTCGCTGAAGCGCTTCGCCGACACCTACATCCACTCAGGCTGGCAGGACAAGTAGAGCTCGTCTGACAATGGTTTCGGGTGTTGTGCCCGAGCTTGACGGATGTCGAGCTTCCCGTTGCCATCCGATGGGCTGTAGGCGTCGGTCGAGGACATGTCGCCCGGTGCCAGCTCGACAGCATTCTCACCCCGGCGATTCTCATCCGGTCGTCCGGCGAGAGGACCTCATCGCGACAGCGACGTCAGCCGTGGATAGAGGATCGCGGGTCCGAGCCATCGTCTAACGAAGCGGCGTAGTGCGATGCCGTCGCGCTGTGACTGTCCGGGATCAGTGAGAAGGGACTGAGCTGTACGTAGGGTCATCTCGGCAAGTTCATCCAGCGCAGCGTCGTCAAACCCGTGAAGTGTCCAATCGACGTCAAGACGGCGGAATACCGACAAGCAGAACGCCATCGCGGTGTCAGAGGTGAGCGAGACGGCGGCTTCGCCCCCCGGTTGTCGCGCCAGGAGAGCTTCCAGCTGTGGGTCGCCGGCGAGATTTTCGACGCCGAACGACACGCTCTCGACAATCGCAGCGACCGGGTCGTTGAGGCCGTGGGCGCGTTCGATCACTTGGTCGATGAACCCGTTGACCGCACGCATCGCGCTGGCGATGAGTAGTGCGTCAGCATTCGGAAAGTAGCGGTACACCGTCTGACGGGTGACACCGAGCCTGCGGGCGACGTCGGCAAGGCGTATGGCCGACCCGTGCTGGGCGACCTCGTCGTCCACCGCATTCAGAATTCGCGAGATGGCCTCCTCATCCGATGACGGGGTGGCGCCCGCCCACCCACGACTACGCATCAGCACCTACCAGCTGTTCGCTGGTGAATTCGATCGGAAGTGTCGTTGGACCGGTCATGCCCAGCAGGGACTTCCACGGTGCGGGACCGATGCGATGGGCGACGGAAAGGCGCCGAGTCAGGACGACGAGCGCTTCGGCCAATTCACGGCGCGCGAGGTTCGCCCCGAGGCAGTAGTGCGCGCCTCCGCCGAAGGTCATGATTGCCGGAACGTCCTTGCGCGAAATGTCGAAGCGATCCGCATCGGCATAGATCGCCGGATCGCGGTTGGCGGCGAAGGTGTTCGCAAGGACAAAGGTCCCCGCCGGGAACAGGTAGCCGCCGAACTCGACATCCTCGACCGCGGCGCGTGGCGCGATACACACTGCTGGTGAATGTCGCATGGTCTCTTCGACAGCGTGCATGGCAAGTTCCGGGTGCTCGCGCAGCTTCTGCCACTGATCTGGATGCTCGCAGAGAACCTGCACTGATGCCGCCAGTTGGTTTCGGGTCGTATCAGTCCCGGCCATCAAGAAGCCGGCCACCAACATCCGGAGTTCGTCGAGATCAAGACGGTCACCTTCGCTTTCCGCGCGGATGAGCTCGGAGAGCAGATCGTCGGTCAGATTGGTTCGGCGGGCCGCGACCATGTCATCGACATACGCATCGAGTTCGCGCCACGCGCCCATGATTGCCGCTTCGTCGAAGGTGACATCCGGCTGAAAGTTCAGCGCCTTGAATATCTCTTCTGTCCAGTCGGCGAACAGTTGCCAGTCCTCGGGAGGCGCACCGAGGAGCGCGCACATCACCGGCGTGGGGTAGGGGCGAGCGATATCGGTGACGACGTCGCACCGTCCTGCGTCTTCCACCCGATCGATCAGCGTATTCACCACGGCGCGGATCGTCTCATCCAGACGTGATGTTGCACGTGGCGTGAACGCCTTGGAGACCAGTTTGCGCAACCGGACGTGCGGTGGCCCATCGAGTCCCAAGAGGCTGTTGGCCATCTTGTCGTACAGCGGTCCCGACGTGACGCCTTGCGCCGCAAGCGTGATACCTGGCGGCAATTTGAACCTGTGGTCTCGCAGTATCTCGCGAACCAGGTGGTAAGACAGGATTTCCGGACCAAGGGGACCAATGGCGACAGGCGCCAGCGATTGCGCCTGCCGGGCAGCATCGACCACGTCGTGTGGCGTGGCAGCCAGGCTGTAGTCGAGGGTGGGCAGGCCAGCTTCAAAGACGTTGGGTGCGGTGCTGTGCGCGGCCATCCTGGCCTCACTTCCACTGAGCTTATAAGACAGTTACGCAAGAAACGTATGACCACACGGACGCTGCGGTCAATATCCAGTGGGTAATCGCCCGAAATATCGCGGCTCCAGGACCAGCCATCATACGTTTTGTCTCGACACGTACTACCAAGAGGAGTTCCTGCGACAGCGACCGTTCCCTTCGCGAACGGCGCCCCCGCTTGGAACTCAACGCCGACGCCGGGCACCACCAAGGGCGGCTCGCAGGGCCTACGGGCCGCTAACCTTCCGAGTGGCTCGGCATCCACACCACACGGTGTTCACCAGGGCAGCCACTCCGGCGTCGTCCAGCGGCGCCATCCCCAGCATCAGCCGGTAGTACGGCGGCGACACCAGGGCGTCGACCGCGACCTCGACGTCGGTACGGGCGGGCAGTTCCCCGGCCGCCACGGCGTCGCGCAGCGTCACGGCGACCGCCGCGCGACGCGGGGTGATCCACTGATCCATCAGGGCGCGCTCGATCGCCGGGTCGGATACCGAGGCGGCGATGACGTTACGCAGCAGCGGCCCCACCGCGGGATCGGCGACAAGGCCGAACAGCGCGCCGACGTGATGCTCCAACGCCTGCACCGTCGTGCTGCCGGGCGGACGCACGATCGTGTCCCGCACCGAGTCCAGCAGCCCTTCCAGCACGATCGCCGAAGCGGACGGCCACCACTTGTAGATGGTTGTGCGACTCACCTCGGCGCGTTTGGCGATGGCGTCCACCGTCGCCGCTCCCGGACCCCCGTCGAGCGCGAGGTCGGCCGCCGCGCGCACCACTTTCTCGCGGACGGCGGAGCTGCGGGGGCGACCGCGCCGGCTGACCATGCCGTCAGCTTATTGCCGCGGTTCTCCTGTTCCCGCAGACCACCGCGGTCAGGCAGCCGACCGCCGCGCACCCGCCCACCACGAACATCGTCGGATAGGACAACCCATGGGTTCCCGACAGGAACGCCAGGGCCGCCGGCACACCGAAGCCCAGATAGCAGAGGCTGTAGAACACGGCCGTCAGTCCCGCCAGATCGTCGGGACCCGCCATGTGCTGGACCTGCTGCAACCCGGCCAGAAGCGCGAGGCCGTAACCGGCGCCCAGCACGGCCGCCGCCGGCAGGGCCGCCCACACCGTCAGCACGGTGGCCGCCCAGGCGGCCATCGCCATCCCTGCGACCAGCAACACCAAGGCCGCCACCACACCGCCGATACCGTCGCCGACGACCCGCCGGCCCGCGTGCTGCACTCCGAAACCGACCCCGAGCGCGACCAGACACATCAGCGCCGAGAACGCGATGGGCGCCTGCGTGACGTGCTCGGACATCAGCGCAGGCAGCACGGCGTAGGCCGTCGCCCCGGCGCCGAACACCCAGGGTGCGATGGGTACGACGACGGTCAGGAACCGGCGCCTGACAGCGGCCGGCACCGCGAGATCGGTCCACCAGGCGCGCCCGGATCGGGCGGGGGTTCGGGTCTCCGGTGCGGTACCGAGCAGGACCGCGGCCGCGAGCGCCATCGCGATGTTGATCACGTAGGGCATCACCGCCGGCGCCGGCCCCCACTCCGCCAGGACACCCGCCGCCGCCGCACCGAGCCCGAACCCGGCCGTCAGGCTCATCGCGGCCCGGCGCGCACCCGATCCGCCGTCCCCGAAAGGCGGGCTCGACAGCTCCTTGAGCCAGCTGCCACCGACCGCCATCGCCAGGCCCAGCGCGAGACCGCTGAACACCCTGCCCACAGCCAGGACCAGGGCCGAGTGCGCGCCGAGCGCCAGGATCAGCGAGCCGACAGCCGCCAGCACCGGCGCCGGCATCATCAGCGGTCTGCGGCCCAGGCGATCCGACAGCGCACCACCGACGAGCAGCGCAGGGATGATGCCCAGCACGTAGGCGAACAGCAGCAGGTCGACGGTCAGCGGAGAGAAGCCTGTGGTGTCGCGGTACATGACCAGCAGCGGGGTGAACTCGTTTCCGCCCCAGGCGATGGCGAAGGTGGCGGCGGCGACCGCCTGCCAGGGCCGGGGCCGTCGGTCGCCCTCGGCACCGACGGCAGTCGGCGACAGGACCGCTGCATTAGTGAACACAGTGTCCACTATATCGACCTGATCGGCGCGGGACACACGGGTATCGACCACGGGCCAGTGGGTACTCGGAGCCGAGAGGGTCTTTGGTCACTTTTTGCGCAGGTGAACGCCTATCGGATTGCGTCCACGCAGCGAAAAACTGTAACGTGTTCTAGTTAGAAGCCAACAACGGGAGGCCCGACGTGAGCACCGAGTCAACTGCGGGAGCCGCGACAATTCGCGAGATCGACACCGGCACGCTGCCCGATCGGTTCGCGCGGGGCTGGCACTGCCTGGGGCCGGTCAAGGACTTTCAGGACGGCAAGCCGCACGGCATCGAGATCTTCGGCACCATGCTGGTGGTCTTCGCCGATTCGCAGGGCGAGCTGAAGATCCTGGACGGTTACTGCCGGCACATGGGCGGCAATCTGGCACAGGGAACCATCAAGGGCGACGAGGTCGCCTGCCCGTTCCACGACTGGCGTTGGGGCGGCGACGGCAAGTGCAAGCTGGTGCCGTACGCCAAGCGCACGCCGCGCCTGGCCCGTACCCGCGCCTGGCACACCGATGTGCGGGGCGGTCTGTTGTTCGTCTGGCACGACCACGAAGGCAACCCACCGCACGAAGAGGTCCGCATTCCGGACATCCCGGAGTGGGCCAGCGGTGAGTGGACCGACTGGAAGTGGAACACGATGCTGATCGAAGGCAGCAACTGCCGCGAGATCATCGACAACGTCACCGACATGGCGCACTTCTTCTACATCCACTTCGGGCTGCCGACGTACTTCAAGAACGTCTTCGAGGGGCACATCGCCAGTCAGTACCTGCACAACGTGGGCCGTCCCGACGTCAACGACATGGGCACCGCGTACGGGGACGCATCGCTGGACTCCGAGGCCAGCTACTTCGGCCCGTCGTTCATGATCAACTGGCTGCACAACACATACGGCGACTTCAAGGCCGAGTCGATCCTGATCAACTGCCACTACCCGGTCACCCAGGATTCGTTCGTGCTGCAGTGGGGTGTCATCGTCGAGAAGCCCAAGGGACTCGACGACAAGACCACCGAGAAGCTGGCGACCGCCTTCACCGACGGCGTCAGCAAGGGCTTCCTGCAGGACGTGGAGATCTGGAAGCACAAGACCCGCATCGACAATCCGCTGTTGGTCGAAGAGGACGGCGCGGTCTATCAGATGCGACGCTGGTACCAGCAGTTCTACGTCGATGCCGCCGACGTCACCCCCGAGATGACCGACCGCTTCGAAATTGAGGTCGACACCACCATCGCCAACGAGAAGTGGCAGGTGGAGGTCGAGGAGAACCTGAAGGCCCGCAACGACGCTGCCGCAGAAGCCGAGCAACCCACCGAGGTCTCCTGATCATGGCTGCCGAGCAGCAACCGCCCGACGTCGACCGGCTGGCCCGGTCCATGCTGTTGCTGCACGGCGGCCACGACGACGACCACGAGCACGGCCATGGTGGACACGACGGTGACAGTGGTGGGTCGTGGCGCAAAGCTCCGGATTTCGCCTCCGACCCGGTGCGGGCGTCGGCGGTGGCCGAAAGCACCACACGGGACCGCGAGCGCTACCTCAACTCCGGTCTCGCGGAGGTCGATTGCCGGCACTGCCACGTCTCGGTTCGGGTGAAGAAGCTCGGACCGGCGCACACGTCAGTGCAGTGGAGTTCCGCGGCCACGCAGCGCTGCGCCTATTTCACCGAGATCCGCGACTCCGGCGGCGACCCCGCCCGCGAGCGCGCATGCCCCCGGTTATCGGACAGCATCCGGCATGCGGTGTCGGAGGGCTGCCTCGAGGAGTATTCCAGCGCCCCCTCCCCCGGCGACGGCTGAAGTCAAAGCTCCCTGAAGCGTTCCTTGACCTGCTCCTCGGTCAACCCGTAGTCGGCAAGAGAGTAGGTGTGCTTGGGCGCGCGGGGGCCCTGCTTGCTCGCCTCATGGCTGGCCTGCATGGCCCCACGGGCCTCGTCGGTCATGTCGATACCGAAGTGGCGATAGATCGCTTCGACCGTCGCCACCGGGTCAGCGATCAGGTCGAAGTAGTCCATGTCGTAGAACTGCGCCGGATCGTGCTGGGCGCGAACAGTGTTGAACCTCTCCAACCCGCGCGACCAGGTCTCCAGCGAGTCCGCTCCGATGGTCTCCCCGACGAACTTCGTGGACCAGCCCTCCGTGGTGTGCTGGGCCAGCGAGCACATCGACGCCATGATGGTTTCCGCGGGCCGGTGGCACTGGATCACCAGCGCGTCGGGGTAGGTCGCCATCAGGGCGTCCAGCGCGAACAGGTGGCTCGGGTTCTTGAGCACCCACCGCTTCTCGACGTCGTTGAGGCCGATCAGCTGGAGATTGCGCCGATGCCGCCGATACGGCCGGCTCCAGTCCTGCTTGGCCAGCCACTGCGCGTAGGTCGGCACATGCGCCAGCGTCTCGTAGGACACCGAATGCAGCGACTGACGCAACAGCTGCCAGCACTCCTCGACTTCGTCGGCGGTCATGTAGTGCAGACCGGTGTAGTCCGGGTTCTCGTTGTGCGCCTTGGTGAACTGCGCGTCCAGCTGGGCGAAGACCGGGTTGTCCGCCCATGTTTCGCGCGGTGGACGCGGCTGCGGAAACTCGGCCAGCCACAGCTCGAGCCCTTGATGGCGGGGGTCGGCCGCCAACAGGCGATGCAACGCCGTCGTCCCCGTGCGAGGCAGCCCGGTGACGAAGATGGGCCGCTCGATCGCAACGTCGGCGTGCTCGGGGTACTGCTTGAACGCCGCCTCGGAGACCAGCCGGGCGACGAGTGCGTTGCGGACGAAGAACCGGTTCATCTTGCTACCGAACTCGGTCAGCGCAGCATCCCGGGCGAACGAGTCCAGCAACACCGCGAGGGCCTCGCGGTAGTTGTCGTCGTCGGCACCGAAATCGTCCAGGCCGCAGGCTTTGGTCGCCGAGGCGTGCAGGTCCTCGACGGTCCCCACATCGGTGCGCGCCGTCATGGCTCGACTCCCACTCGTTCCGGTCCTCGCTCGTTCCTCGCTGCGATCCTCACTCGCGCTCGTCTTCGCGCCGTCATGGCTCGACTCCCACTCGTTCCGGTCCTCGCTCGTTCCTCGCTGCGATCCTCACTCGCGCTCGTCTTCGCGCCATCAGGCCTTGTACTCCCCGCAGTTGACGTCGAGAGTCTGGCCGGTGATGCCGGAGGACAGGTCGCTGGCCATGAACAGGATCGCCGAGGCCACCTCGTTCTCGGTCGGCAGGCGCTTGAGGTCCGAGGCCGCCGCGGTGGCCTTGTAGATCTCGTCCACGGTGGTGCCGTACTTGCCGGCCTGGTGGTTGAAGTAACTTTCCAGCGTGCCACCCCAGATGTAGCCGGGCAGAACCGAGTTGACCCGGATCCCCTGCTCGCCGAGTTCGGTGGCCAGCGACTGCGACATGGCCAGCAGCGCTGACTTCGCCATCTTGTAGGCCCCGTACTTGGCCTGGGAATGGCGCACCACCATCGAGTTCACGTTCACCACCGACCCGTTGGCGTCGGCCAGGGCCGGTGTGAAGCCCTGGATCATCCGCAGCGCGCCGAACACCGTCAGTTCGATCGCCTCACGCATGTGCTCGAGCGTGGTGTTGGCCAGTGGCTTCATCGACGGGACCCGGAAGGCGTTGTTGATCAGCACGTCGACCTTGCCGTAGGCCTTGAGGGTCTCGGCGACCAGATTGTCGACCTGCGCGTCGTCGGTGATGTCCGTTCCCACCGACACCGCGCGCCGACCGAGATCGGTGATCTGCTTGGCGACGTCGTCGAGACGCTCGACCGTGCGCGCCGCCAGCACCAGGTCGGCACCCGCCTCCGCGCACCGCCGCGCCAGCGTGGTGCCCAGCGCGGGTCCGACACCGCTGATCACCACGACCTTGTCCTGCAGAAGCCCTTCGGATCCGGCCACCGTCAACCCACCATTCTCTCGCCGATCTGCCTCTGGCGTAACGCAATCCGCGCCCGCCAGTCTTCTTCTGAGATCTTGTTCGATTCGTAGTACGGCAGCGATTCCGCGACCTTGTCGGCCGCGACCAGCTCCACCGTCGGCCCGTCCTCGGCCGTCATCTCACGGGACACCCGCTGCCAGCGGAACTGCAGAAAGCCTTTGCGGTGCCCGAGCGTCTCCACCCAGTTGGTCACCCCGGGATTGCGCTCGGAGACCACGATCCGGATCTTTCCGTCCGGATCGGCTTGCGCCTGGGTGCCGTTCAGCGACGTCTGATGATTGATGTAGTCCAGTGAGATGTACCAGAGACTGCCCAGCTGGAAGCCGAGGTACGGCGCGTCGGTGACCGGCAGCGTGATCACCAGGGCCTGGTCGGGCGTCAGATCGAACTGGCCGGCCGACGAATACTGCGTGGCCAGGCCTCCGGGAGTCAGGCGAGGGGCCACCATGGTGTTGGGCTCGCTGTCGTTGTAGAACCACTGCGGAAACTGCAGCCACGTCTTCACGCGCTGCACCAGTTGCTTGCCCGCCACGGCGTAGCGCTTTTCGATGAGCTCGCGGGTCAGCGGAGGCGGCGCCGTGCCCGCAG
Organism: Mycobacterium sp. PO1; assembly: GCF_017312405.1. Lineage (GTDB taxonomy): Bacteria > Actinomycetota > Actinomycetes > Mycobacteriales > Mycobacteriaceae > Mycobacterium. The sequence continues at coordinate 134,788 of NZ_BLTG01000009.1, read as the reverse complement.
TGTCGGTCCTGGCGATGGCGAAGGTCCCGCGCTGCGCGGACCAGTCGTTGTAGACCTCACGGATGACGAGCTGCGACGGCACCTCGGGGGTGAACCGCCATTCGAAGGTGCCGTCGGCGGCGATGTCGAGCTTGCGGTCGTCGAACGCGGTTTCGCTGTCGGGCACGACTTCGTCGGTGTACTCACCGCCGAGCAGTTGGAAGCTCACGTCGGTGGTGGTGCCGCGCCGGCCGGTGACCACGTACTCGTGGCCGGGCTGCACGCGGGTGCCGAAATACATGGTGTCGGGGTTGTCCAGGCCCATCTTCGTGAAGGGCCCGGTGCCGCTGTGCAGGAACGGGTGGTCCCGGTCGTAGTCGAAGCCGACATGGGTACATGCGGCGATACAGCCCGCGAGGTACTGCAGCCCTTCGAGCAGGTCGGCTTCGGACTCGATGAACGGCGCGGCCGCCACGAGGCCCTCGGCCTCGGCGATGGCGTCGACCAGGGGCTGGGAATACATGCGGGAAGCGCCTCCACGGTTCAATATTGGACCGGACTGGTAGAGTTCTGATCCGAGATTAGAACGTGTTCTAGTTCGAGTCAACGTCGCTGGAGGGACGCATGGGTGGGCGAGCCTCGCCGCCGACGCAGCGCGTCGTCGATGTCCTCGATTTCCTGGCCCGGCATCCGCATGACCGGTTCGGCGTCTCCGAACTGGCCCGACGCGTCGGTCAGAGCAAGCCGACCTGCCTGGGCATCGTCATCACGCTGGCCGAATCCGGCTACCTGGTGCGCGACCCGGCCGACAAGACCTATCGGCTGGGCCCGTCGTTGATCTCGCTGGGGCACGTCGCACAGGAATCGATGCGGATCGGACCGCCGGCGCGTGACCAGCTGCGCCGGCTGTCCTCGGAGTTCGGCACCACCGCCGCGCTGGCGGCCGTCGTCGACGACCGCATCACGCTGCTGGAGTTGGTCGGCCCACCGGGTGCCGACGTCGGCGTGCAGGTGGGACAGAGTTACCCGTTCGCTCCCCCGGTCGGCCTGATGTTCGTGCTGTGGGACGACGACTCCTTGCGCGACTGGCTGGCCCGGGAACCCACCATTCCGCTGCGCACCGACACCGAGCGCCGCGACCGGGTGGTGGCCGACTGCCGACGCTCCGGCTATCTGGTGGAACGGCTCACGCCCGGCGGACGGCGGTTGTACGCGATGATGGCCGGGGTGTCGGCCACCCTGCCCGACGAACTGCGCGCCCTGCTCGGCGAACTCGTCTCGGACATCGGTGAGCGCGTGTACCTGCGCGACACCGACGACGACGAGACCCGCCACGACATCAGCGTGATCTCGGCGCCGGTGTTCGACCACTACCGGCGGCAGGCCATGGTGGTGTCGATGCAGGTCGGGAAAGCGCTGACTGACAACGAGATCCGGGAGCGCGCGCGGGCGGTGGTGATGACAGCCGACGCCGTCACCGAGCAGCTCGGCGGCACCAAGCCCGACGGGTGACCCGGTCGCGGGGCCGCCGGCGGGTCACGTCCCGTTGCGCCGATGCTCGCTGCCCCTCCTGCGCAGCGTGATCGGCAGCCCGTCGGCGGGCGTCGGGCCGGTACCCCAGGTCATCACCGGACGGTATCCGACAGGGACGTGCCAGTCGAAGTGGCGCAGCAACTGGTGCATCACGGCTTTGACGTTCATGTCGGCGAACTGCTGACCGAGACACTTGTGGACCCCGCCACCGAACGGGGCGAACGCGTAGCGGTGCACCGGCCGGGCGTCCGCGCCACCGAGAAACCGACCGGGGTCGAACCGGTCCGGATCGGGCCACCAGTCGGCCAACCGCATCGAGTCGTAGACGTTGATCGCCACCTGGCTCTTACGCGGGATGAAGTGTCCGGCAACCTCGGTGTCGGTGACTGCCTGCCGGAACAGCGTTCCCGCGGGGGCGTACATCCGCAGGATCTCGTCGAATGCGGCGTCGAGCAGGGGGTATCCGCCGTCGAGATCAGCGAGGGTCAATTCGTCGTTGGCGTTGTGAAGTGCTTCGTCCCGCAGCCGGTCCTGCCAGTCCAAGTTCCGGCCCAGCTCGTAGACGAGCATCGAGATGGCGATCGCACTGGTGTCGTGCGCCGCCATCAACAGGAAGATCATGTGATTGACGATGTCGGTGTCGCTGAACCGTTCACCGCGCTCGCCCCGGCTGTGGCACAGCATCGAGAACAGGTCGGTGCCGCGGCCCGCGCGGCGGTCGGGGATCTGGGCGGCGAAGTACCGTTCCAGCCGTTCCCGGGCTCGTAGGTCCCGAGCCCACGCCCCACCCGGCACATCGGCGCGGATCATCGCCTGACCGCCATGCACCGTGGCGTGGAAGTCGGCGGCCAGCTGGTCGGCTTCCGGGCCGAGGGTGGTCCCGACGAAGACCTCGGCGGCCTGGTCGAGCAGCAGTTGCTTGACAGACGAGTAAAACGGAAACCGGGGCGCCGCCGGCCAGTCGCCGACGGTGCGCCGGATGCCCGGTCTCATCAGTGCGAGATAGCCGTCGAGAGCAGTGCGGGTGAACGCCTGATGCATGATGCGGCGGTGGTCTCGGTGCTCGTCGAAGTCGAGCAGCATGATCCCGCGATGGAAGAACGGACCGATCACCGGCGCCCATCCGCGCGCGCTGGAAAACGCCTTGTCCTTGTTGATCCACGCGGTTTCGAGCGCCTCCGGACCCATGAGCGACACGATGCGGAAACCCACGCCCCCGACCCAGCTCACCGGACCGAAGCGAGCATAGCGACGACGCGCGAAGTCGAGCGGTTCGACGATCGAGCTAAGGAGATGGCCGATGAGCGGAAACCCGTAGTCACCCATCACCGGCTCCAGATCGGAGCCTGCCGGCGGATGGGCCAAGGGACGCTCGCGGCTGGGGTAACGTGCTGTCACGCCGGCCGCGACGGACTGCATCCGCACCTTGGCGTGCATCGGGCCCGCCAGGGCGGTCACTGGCCGATCCGGTCGAGATAGCGTCGGCGCACCGACTCGTCGTAATGCCCCGGCGGCCGACGCAGCGTCGCCAGATGTTTGAGTCGCTGCAGCAGGGGCTCCGGCGCCAACTCCTCGACCAATGCCATCGGCGACAGCCAACCGGGAATGGTGATCTCGCGCCGCGGATGACGAGCACTGTCGACGATCGCCGTGGCGATGTCCTCCGGCTGGCGGGTGGGCAGCAGATCGAGCGCCACTCCTGCGGTCAGCTCGGTGTGCACGGCCGTCGGGGACACGGTGCTCACTGTCACCGCGCTGGAGGCGATCTCCGCGCCCACCGCCCGGGACAGCGCTGCTACCGCGTACTTGGTGGCGCAGTACACCGACATTCCCGGTGTCGTCACTTTGGCGGCCATGGACGCGACGTTGACGATATGTCCGCGGTCGCGGTCGAGCATGCCGGGCAGGAAAGCATGGAGGCCATTGATGACGCCGAGCAGGTTGATCGCGACCTCCCGGTGATACAGCTCCACCTTCTGGTCGACGAATGCCCCCATGATCTGGATGCCGGCGTTGTTCACCACCATGTCCGGTGGCCCGTCGGTGCTGCTCGCGTCACGGAAAGCCGTCACACTTGCCGGGTCGGTGACATCGAGCGGAAGTGCCTGCGCCCCTATCTCATTCGCAGTACGGTCCGCCTCCTCGATGTCGATGTCCCCGATCCACACCCGGGCGCCACGGCGTGCCAGCGCGGCGGCGGTGGCCTTGCCGATGCCGCGGGCCCCGCCGGTCACGCACACCACGGCGCCGTCGAGCTCGATCATGCGTCCCGCTCGTCGCTGAACTCGCGGAGCGCGAAGTAGGCGATCAGGCGAACCTCACCGTCGGGCATGGTGAGCAGGGCGCGACCGAGGTAGAGCCGGGGCACCAACTCGACGATCTCGTCGCGGGTGCGTTTGATGGGGAACGTCCGAACGCTCGGGTTGCGGTATTCCGCCGGCGAATAGTCCAGCGCGCGAACCTCGTTGAACGGTTCGGCGGCAGCGGTGTCGAGCTGGTGGGTGAATCCGTAACCCTGCACCTCTCGCCCGGCCCGGCGCAGACCGCCGTAGAGCGGCGCCACCGCGCGCAACGTGTACTTCCCCAGCGGGCTGAGGCGGTTGAACCCGGTTCCACTGCGCTGGTCGAATGTTTTTCCACGCCACGTCGGGTCGATCTTCATCAACGGGTTGGCCAGATGCGCTTCGGGGATACCGAAGAGCTTGCCCACGATCAGGCCTTCCATCTCACCGTGGGGACCGTCGGGCGCCACTCCCTTGGCAAATAGCTCGGCCAGCTGGTCACGACGGTTCCCGGCGCCCAACTCGCGCAGGTAGTCCCAGCCGAGGCGACGCGCAAGCGCCGGCGATGTCGCTGCGAGCTCGCGCAGTTCGGCGAGCACCGACGCGACACGGGCGACAAGGGACGCAGCAGATTCGGGCGTCGGGTCAGCGATCGATGTGCTCAACGGGGATCCTTACTTTTGGTACGAGACTGTGCCAGACCATCTGGCACAGGACCGTGCCAGAATTGGGCCGGTGTTGTCAAGAGTCTCCCGCGACCCCGGCCGCCGGGGGTGCGACGATCGTCGGGTGGCCGACACTTCGGGACGCACGTACGCGGGCCAGACCGCGGACGCGCGCCGGCACCAGCGGCGAGCCCGTCTGCTCGACGCCGCCATCGATGCCCTTGCCGGCAATGAGTGGCGAACCCTCACCGTTGACCGCCTCTGCGCCGCTGCCGGACTCAACAAGCGGTACTTCTACGAGAACTTCGCCAGCCTCGACGAGGTGGCCACCGCCGTCGTCGATGCGATCGCCGAGGAGGTCCGGACCGCGACGATGAGCGCCATCGCCGCCGCCGTGACCGCACCACTGGAGGATCAGGCCGCTGCCGCCGTGCTCGCCCTGGTCCACACCCTGGTGGACGATCCACGCCGGGGCCGGATCCTTCTCGGTGGTGTGGCGAGTTCCCCCGTGCTGCACGACCACCGGGCATCCGTGATGCGGGGGTTGACGGCCGTTCTGGTCGGACACGCGCGCACCATTCACGACGTCGAGCTGGAAAAGGACGCTCTCGCCAAGGTCGCGCCCGCGTTCATCGTCGGGGGGACGGCCGACGCGATCCTCGCCTACCTGGACGGCCGGGCCGACATCTCGGTGTCCGACCTCGTGGCCAGTCTCACCACGCTGTGGCTCATCACCGGCAACGGTGCTGCCGAGGTGGCACGTACGCGCAACTAGCTTGCCGCTGCTAGCTCGTCGCCGCCAGGGCGAAGGGCAGCACCGCGGGGGCGCCGGCCGCACGCACGGCGCGGGCAGCCATCGTGAACGTCCATCCCGTGTCGGCCAGGTCGTCGACCAGCAGCACCGGACCGTCGAACGAACAATCCGGCGTGGACCAGGACCCCTGCAGGGCGGCCACCCGGTAGGCGGAGTTCACCGCGGTCACCGGCCGGCGTTGCGGGTGGTAGTGCAGCGTGCCGAGATCCGTCAGCCGACCGAGCTCGGCGAGCCGACGGGCCAGCGAAGTGATCAGCTTCGGATGGGTGTCGGAGTCCAGGGCCATCACCGCGGTCGGCCTGGTGTCCCAGTCCCAGGAGGCAAGCACCTTGACCGCAGCCGCCACCACGTCGTCGGGCACCTCGCCGTCCTCCTCGGCGAGCAGCCGACGCAGCCGCGCGCCCCAGCCCAGATCGGTGAGCCGGCCGATGGCACGGCCCGGGGCGGGGCCGTCGGAGATCCGTCCGGACAGCTCGACACCGAGCTTCGCCAGCCCGGTGGGCCACTGGCGGCGAGCAGCGATCTCCACACCGGGACGCATCAGCCGCTCGCGCGCATCATCGGCGGCAGTGCTGTCGACGGCACCGTCGAACCGGGCCCCGGCACAATTGTCGCAACGCCCACACCGCTCCTGGGCCCCGAGTTCAGGGTCGTCGAGCTGGCGACGCAGGAAGGCCATCCGGCAGCCGGCGGTGGACTGGTAATCGAGCATCGCCTCCTGCTCGCGCCGGCGGGCCTCCTCCAGAGTCCGGTATCGCCGTTCGTCGTACTCCCACGACGTCCCGGTGGCGACCCAGCCACCCTTCACCCGGCGCACGGCGCCGTCGACGTCGAGCACCTTGAGCACCATCTCCAGGCGGGAACGGTTCAGATCGACCAACGGCTCCAGCGCGGGTGTCGACGTCGGACGATCCGGGTCGAGCGCGGCGATCACCGAGCGGACCATGGCTTCCGACGGGAACGCCACCGACGAGAAGTAACGCCACACGTCCTGGTCTTCCCGCCCGGGCAGCAGCACCACCTCGGCGCTCGACGTCGACCTGCCCGCTCGTCCCACCTGCTGGTAGTAGGCGATCGGCGAGGACGGCGCGCCGAGGTGGACAACGAACCCGAGATCGGGCTTGTCGAAGCCCATGCCCAGCGCCGACGTCGCGATCAGCGCTTTCACGCGGTTCTCCAGCAGGTCGGTCTCGAGCTGTTCGCGCTCGGCGGCCTCGGTGGCGCCGGTGTAGGCCGCGACCTGGTAGCCGTGCTCACGCAGCAACGCCGCGACGTCGTGCGCCTGAGCGACGGTCAGGGTGTAGACGATCCCCGACCCGGGCAGCGCGTCGAGGTGGGTGGCCAGCCACGCCGCGCGTTGGGCGGGGTTGCCCGCCTGCACCACCGACAGCCGCAGCGACTCGCGGTCCAGGCCGCCGCGCAGCACCAGCGTGTCGCGTCCCCCCACGCCGAGCTGCGCGGCGACATCTGCCACGACTCGGTCGTTGGCGGTGGCCGTGGTGGCCAATACCGGGATGTCGGCGCCCAATTCGGCGACCAGCGTGCGGATGCGGCGGTAATCGGGCCGAAAGTCGTGTCCCCAGTCCGAGACGCAGTGGGCCTCGTCGACGACGACCAGCCCGGCATCGCGGGCCAGCGCCGGTAGCACCTCGTCGCGGAAATCGGGGTTGTTCAGCCGTTCCGGACTGACCAGAAGCACATCGAGGTCACCACCGCGCACCCGGGCGTGGATGTCCGACCAGTCCGCGACGTTGCTGGAGTTGATCGTCGCGGCGCGCACGCCGGCCCGGTCAGCTGCAGCGACCTGGTTGCGCATCAGCGCCAGCAGGGGCGACACGATGACGGTCGCGCCGAGCCCTGCCGCGCGCAACAGCTTCGCGGCGATGAAGTAGACGGCCGACTTGCCCCAACCGGTGCGCTGCACGACCAACGCACGGCGCCGCTGCACCACCAGCGCTTCGATCGCCGCCCACTGGTCGTCCCGCAGGACAGCCGTCGGGCCAGCGAGTTGTTCCAGGATCGCCTGCGCTTCGGCTCGAGTCGCCATGAGGCCCATCGTGCCGGGTGGCACCGACGAGCAAGTGCCGGGTGGCACCGATGAGTTGCGGTCTCCTCTGCCTAACGAACGACGAGCCAGATCGCTACGAAGTGACAGATCGCCGCTGCGGCGGTGAAGGCGTGAAAGAACTCATGGTGGCCGAAGGTCGACGGCCAGGGGTTGGGCCATCGTGCCCCATAGAGCAGGGCGCCGATGTTATACAGAACACCGCCGGCGACGAGCAGCGCGACGACGGTGGTGCCCGCGCCCAGCACGAGTGTCTCGGCGAACCAGACCGCCACATATCCCAACACCAGGTAACAACACACGCCTGCCCACCGGGGGGCAGACGGCCAGCACATCTTGACGACCACACCTGCGCCGGCACCGATCCAGACGATCATCAGCACATCCGCGCCGATGTCCGGCGGCATCGCAAGGATGGCCAGCGGTGTGTAGCTCGCCGCGATGAAGACGAAGATCGCGGAATGGTCCAGCCGCATCATCCACTTCTCCGCCACCGCGGACACCCATCGGACACGGTGGTAGGTGGCGCTGATGCCGAACATTGCAACAATTCCGACGACATACACCAGCACAGCGCCGACCGCGCGCGGAGTGGACGACACCCACGCGCTCAGTAGCAGTCCCCCGCCGGCCACAGCAGCTGCGACTGCGCTCACCAGATGTATGAGGCCGCGCGCACGCGGTGCAACGAGAAGAACGGTCAGTAGATCTCCGATGCAGTGGGTGCGCCGTCACCGGCAGCCGCAGAACCGCGGCACATCGCGACCTTACCGCCGTGAACAGCCCAACCGGTTGCCGGTCCGATCAACGGCGAGTCAGTTCGAGTCGGTCTGTCCGCTCACACTGGTGGTGTACACATAGGCGGGCGCAGGCTCGAAGTTGGCCACCGGGGCAATGATGGCCGCTGACCCGAAGGCGAGCAGGCCACCGGCGAAAACGCCGAAGAGACTACGCCGCACGGTCCTGACAGACGCGGTCATGGAAGATCACTCCTCACGGTGTGCGAACAAGCTCGTACACCGTGCCTAGCCGATTCGGCTGCGCACCAAACTCCGACCAGGTCAGCGGGTCGGGAGCCAACTCCTCAGCCCGACCGAAGGCGTCCTTGTCGTGACTGCCCGCCGCGGTCCTCAGCCGGTGTCTAGGACGGCGGCTCGACTCCTGCCGGAGTGCCTTCCTGGTTCTGGTTGAGGTTCGGGGTATCGACACCCGCCGCCGTCTGGGGCTGGGTCTGCCACACCGCGGCGGCCACCAGCGTCGGCGCCACATCGAACCCGCACTGCTCACTCAACGCACTCACCGGCTGGTGGATCGCCGCCAGGTCATCTCTGACCTGGGGGTTCTGCTCGAAATACGCGTTGTAGGCGTCCTGGGCCTGCTCCGCCGGTTGCGACGAGATGCTCGACAGCTGCGAGTTGGTCGGCGGGTTGGCGACCAGGTAGTCCCCCTCGGCCGCGGTGGCGGCGCTGACGGTGCGGGCCACGTTGGCTGCCGAGCAGTCGGGCGCGGGGTCGGGCTGCGCGGCGGCCGCCGGGGCCAGGATCGCCGCAGGGCCGAACACGAGTGCCCCGCCGGCAAGCACGCTGAACAGGCCACGGCGAACGGTCATCACGGACATGGTCATGAAATCCCCCACTATCGACGACGTTGTCGACGACCTGTCGGTCGCACGCGCCAGCGTATCCGCTCAGGTGGAACACCAGTCGAGAATCGGCGCACCAGGCGAACAAGGCCCCTGCGCCGGTGGGGGTGAGCGTGACCGGTCAGGCCGACGCCGAGTCCATCTCGCGTTTGATCTCCAGTGCGATGTCGATCAGCTGGTCCTCTTGGCCGCCGATCAGTTTGCGCTGCCCCGCGCGGTGCAGCAGCTGGTGGGCGGGCACCCCGTAGCGCTCGGACTGGCGGATGGCGTGCTTGAGGAAGCTCGAGTACACCCCCGAATACCCCATGATCAGCGCGTTGCGATCCAGCAGGCACTCGGCGGGCATCGCCGGAGCGACAACCTCCTCGGCGGCGTCGGCGATGTCGAAGAAGTCGATACCGGTCTTGACGCCGATCTTGTCGAACACCCCGATCAGCGCCTCGACCGGGGCGTTGCCGGCGCCGGCACCGAACCGGCGGCACGACCCGTCGATCTGCTTGGCGCCGGCGCGCACCGCCTCGATCGAGTTCGCCACCCCCAGGCCGAGATTCTCGTGGCCATGAAACCCGACCTGGGCGTCATCGCCGAGCTCGGCCACCAGCGCAGCCACCCGGTCGCGGACCCCCTCGAGCACCAACGCGCCCGCGGAGTCGACGACATAGACGCACTGGCAGCCGGCATCGGCCATGATGCGCGCCTGCGCGGCCAGTTTCTCCGGCGCGATGGTGTGGCTCATCATCAGAAAGCCGACCGTCTCCAAGCCGAGCTCGCGGGCCAGCCCGAAATGCTGGATCGACACGTCGGCCTCGGTGCAGTGGGTCGCGATGCGACAGATCGACCCGCCGTTGTTCTGCGCTTCCTTGATGTCTTCCTTGGTGCCCACACCGGGCAGCATCAGGAAGGCGATCTTCGATTCCTTGGCGGTCTCGGCGGCCAGCTTGATCAGCTCCTGCTCCGGGGTCTTGGAGAACCCGTAGTTGAAGCTCGACCCGCCCAGCCCGTCGCCGTGGGTCACCTCGATGACCGGCACCCCGGCCGCGTCCAGCGCCGCGACGATGGCGCCGACCTCGTCCTTGGTGAACTGGTGGCGTTTGTGATGACTGCCGTCACGCAGCGACGTGTCGGTCATCCGGATGTCCCACATGGGGTCGAAGTAGATGTCCTGCGTGCTCATGATTGGCCTCCTGCCGTGGAAAGGCTCGCTGCTGCCATCTTCTTGGCGACCTCCTCGCCGACCTTGGTGGCCGCGGCGGTCATGATGTCCAGGTTTCCCGCATACGGCGGCAGGTAGTCGCCCGCACCCTCCACCTCGATGAACGTGGTGACCAGCGCCTGCCCTCCGGAGTTCATCGACGGATCGTCGAACTGCGGATCGTTGAGCAGCCGGTAGCCCGGAACGTAGGTCTGCACCTCTGCCACGACGTCACGGATGGACTGTGCGATCGCATCGCGGTCGGCGTCCTCGGGGATCGCGCAGAAGATGGTGTCGCGCATGATCATCGGAGGATCAGCCGGGTTCAAGATGATGATGGCCTTGCCCCGCTTGGCGCCGCCGATGTTCTGCACCCCCGCACTGGTGGTCTTGGTGAACTCGTCGATGTTGGCCCGCGTCCCCGGGCCGGCCGACGCCGAGGACACCGACGCCACGATCTCTCCGTAAGGCACCTCCACCACGCGCGACACAGCGTGCACGATCGGGATCGTGGCCTGGCCCCCGCAGGTCACCATGTTGACGTTGGGCGCATCCAGGTGCTCACCCAGATTCGCCGGCGGGATCACCCCCGGACCCACCGCCGCCGGGGTCAGGTCGATGGCCCGGATGCCGGCCTCGGCGTAGCGAGGCGCTGCGGCGCGATGCACGTAGGCACTGGTCGCCTCGAACACCATGTCAGGCTTCTCGGACTGGTTCAGCAACCAGTCCACTCCCTCGTGCGACGTCTCGAGCCCCAACTTGCGGGCCCGCGCCAAGCCTTCGCTCTCTGGATCGATGCCGATCATCCAGCGTGGCTCCAGCCACTGCGAACGCAACAACTTGTACAGCAGGTCGGTGCTGATGTTGCCCGACCCCACAATCGCCACAGACTTCTTGTCAGTCATGAGCGGCTCCTTACTCGAAACTCAGTTGTACTGAACCCAACCCGCTGAACTCGGCCACGAAGTGGCTGCCCGGCGGGGCATCTATCGCACGGGTGCACGAACCCGGCAACACGATGTCGCCGGCCCGTAACCGCACCCCGAAGCTCTCCACCTTGCGGGCCAACCACGCCACCGCGGTGACCGGATTGCCCAGCACCGCGTCACTGCGCCCCTCGGCGACGACCTCCCCGTTGTTGGTCAGCACCGCGTCGATGGCCTTGATGTCGACGTCCTTGGGTGAGACCCGGGCCTCGCCGAGCACCCAGCCGGCCGACGAGGCGTTGTCGGCGATGGTGTCGCACAGCTTGATCTGCCAGTTGGTGATGCGCGTGTCGATGAGCTCGATGGCCGGGGCGAACGCCGCCGTGGCAGCCAGCACATCGTCCTCGGTGCAACCGGCTCCCGGCAGATCGTCGGCCAGGATGAATCCCACCTCCACCTCCACCCGCGGATACAGGTAGCTCGCACTCTGGACCGGCCGGTCCTCAAAGACCTGCATGTCGTCGAGCAGATGCCCGTAATCAGGCTCGTCGACATTCATCATCTTCTGCATCGCCTCCGACGACAGGCCCACCTTGTGCCCGATCACCCGGGCCCCCTCAGCCACCCGCTGCCGGATGTTGATCAGCTGGATCTCGTAGGCATCCACCACGTCGATATCGGGCTGACCATCGGTCAACGGCGAGATCGGAACCCTGCTGCGTTCCGCCTGCGCGAGATCGGCGGCGAGTCGTTCCCGAACCTCGTCACGGAGCATCAGATGAATTCCCCTCGTTTTTCTGACCGGGCCAGTTGTTAGCTGGCCGGGCAATTCTATAACGTGTTCTACATGACTGGACAGGTGTATGACGTCGTCGTGGTCGGGAGCGGCGCCGCCGGCATGGTCGCCGCACTCACCGCCGCCCACCAGGGACTCTCGACAGTACTCGTTGAGAAGGCCCCGCACTACGGTGGTTCCACTGCGCGGTCAGGTGGCGGAGTGTGGATCCCCAACAACGAGGTCCTGCAGCGCGACGGCGTCAAGGATACCACCGAGGCGGCGCGCGCCTACCTGCACGCGATCATCGGAGACGTGGTGCCGGCCGACAAGATCGACACCTACCTCAAGCGCGGGCCGGAGATGCTGTCGTTCGTCCTGCGGCACTCCCCGCTGAAGCTGTGCTGGGTTCCCAACTACTCCGACTACTACCCCGAGACCCCGGGCGGCAAGGCCTCCGGGCGGTCGGTCGAACCCAAGCCGTTCAACGCCAAGAAGCTCGGCCCCGACCTCAAGGGCCTCGAACCCCCGTACGGCAAGGTGCCACTCAACGTGGTGGTGATGCAGCAGGACTACGTGCGACTCAACCAGCTCAAGCGCCACCCCCGCGGCGTGTTGCGCAGCCTCAAGGTGGGCGCCCGCACGATGTGGGCCCAGGCCACGGGCAAGAACCTCGTCGGGATGGGCCGCGCCCTCATCGCCCCGCTGCGGATCGGGTTGCGTGACGCGGGAGTGCCGGTGCTGCTGAACACCGCCATGACCGACCTGTACATCGAAGACGGTGTCGTCGCCGGCATTCTGGTGCGCGACACCCAGGGGCCCGAAACAGCGGAACCGCAACTCATCCGGGCGCGTCGCGGCGTGATCCTGGGCAGTGGCGGGTTCGAACACAACGAGCAGATGCGGGTCAAGTACCAGCGCGCTCCGATCACCACCGAGTGGACGGTCGGGGCGGTGGCCAACACCGGCGACGGAATCCTGGCGGCCGAGAAGCTCGGCGCCGCACTGGATGTGATGGAGGACGCCTGGTGGGGCCCTACGGTGCCCCTGGTCGGTGCACCCTGGTTCGCGTTGTCCGAACGCAACTCGCCGGGATCGATCATCGTCAACATGGCCGGCAAGCGCTTCATGAACGAGTCGATGCCCTATGTCGAGGCGTGCCACCACATGTACGGCGGGCAATACGGACAGGGCCCCGGACCCGGAGAGAACATCCCGGCTTGGCTGGTGTTCGACCAGCGGTATCGCGACCGCTACATTTTCGCCGGTCTTCAGCCGGGACAGCGGATCCCGTCGAAGTGGATGGAATCCGGCGTCATCGTCAAGGCCGACACCCTCGATGAACTCGCCGCCAAGACCGGCCTGCCGGCAGTAGAACTCACCGCGACGATCGAGCGTTTCAACGGCTTCGCCCGCGACGGGGTCGATCAGGACTTCAAGCGGGGCGAGAGCGCCTACGACCGGTACTACGGCGACCCGACGAACAAGCCCAACCCCAACCTCGGCGAGATCAGCGAAGGTCCGTTCTACGCGGCCAAGATGGTTCCCGGTGACCTCGGCACCAAGGGCGGGGTGGTGACCGACAACGACGGCCGGGCACTGCGCGACGACGGCTCGGTGATCGAGGGCCTCTACGCTGCGGGCAACGTCAGCGCCCCGGTGATGGGCCACACCTACCCCGGCCCGGGCGGAACCATCGGGCCGGCCATGACGTTCGGCTATCTCGCGGCGCTGCACATCGCCGCGACCGGGCACCGGAAGGACTGAGCAATGCCCATCAACCTCGACGAGGCGATCGGCGCCGAGCTGGAACCGGTCGAATTCTCGTGGACCAGTAGCGATATCCAGCTCTACCATCTGGGTCTGGGCGCTGGCGCCGACCCGATGGACAAGCAGGAGCTGCGCTACCTGACCGACGACACACCGCAGGTGCTGCCGACGTTCGGCAACGTCGCGCAGAGTTTCCACATGACCGAGCCGCCTGCGGTGAAGTTTCCCGGCATCGACATCGAGCTGTCGAAGGTGCTGCACGCCAGCGAGGCGGTCGAGGCGCCCGGCCCGATACCGCCGGCAGGCACCGGTATCGCCGTCACCCGCTTCACCGAGATCTGGGACAAAGGCAAGGCGGCAGTGATCTGGTCCGAAACGACCGTCAACGATCCGGCGGGCACACTGCTGTGGAAGCAGAAGCGCTCCATCTTCGCCCGCGGCGAGGGCGGGTTCGGCGGCGACCGCGGACCGTCCACAAGCCAGGCCGCCCCGGAACGGGCCCCCGACTTCGAGCTGTCGGTGCCGACCTTGCCGTCGCAGGCTCTGCTCTACCGGATGTGCGGGGACCGCAACCCGCTGCACTCCGATCCGGACTTCGCTGCCGCTGCCGGGTTTCCCCGCCCCATCCTGCACGGCCTGTGCACCTACGGCATGACGTGCAAAGCCTTGGTGGACAACCTGCTTGACGGAGATGTCGCCAGACTGAAATCCTTCGGCGCCCGGATGGCCGGAGTGGTTTTCCCCGGCGAGACACTGAAGGTGAGTGTCTGGAAGTCCGACGACTCCTACGCGGCAGTGGTGAGTGCGCCGGACCGTGACGACGCGGTCGCGTTGGCGGGCGTGGAGTTCGTGCCCGCCTGACCCGTCACTGCTGACAGAGCTCGGAGATGCGCGCCGCGTCGTCTTGAGCGGCGTTGAGACGCTGCACCTGAGCGGGATCATTGGCCGGCGAGCCCGCCAATTGGCCGATGCCGATGTCCTGCAGCGTGGTCGCGAACGACCGCACGGATTCGGCAAGGTCGCTCGGCGTCGCATCGCTCAGTTGCATCAACAGATACTGCCCCCCGCCGAGGGTTGCCAGTCGGGCGTTCGCCGCGACCGCCTGCACGGCTACCGGGTCCGCACCCAGGTCAGCGTTCGTCTGCAGCGAGACCGCGGTGCGCACGGTGTCGAAGGCGCCGCAGACGTGGGCGCCGGCTTCCTCGGAGGAGTCCTCGTCACCGGACGAGGCCTCATCGCCGGCGGAGGTCGCCTCGCCCGCGGACGGGGCGCTGAGCAGCGCCCAGATCGCCACAGCCAGTGCGCCGACCGCGACGACGAGGGCCACGACGACGAGCCGGTCGGGACGGAGTGCAGAGGTTTCCGACATTGGGCGATCATAGCCTCACGTGAGTAGCGTCAAAGTCTGGTGCCGACAACCTTTTTGACAGCAGAGAGAGCGCCGGCCACAGCTGTGGCCGGCGCTCTTCCTGTCGTCGTCAGTGTCGCTGGCGGTCAGGCGCTGTCGCCGCCGTCACTGTCGCTGTCGCTGTCGCTGCCACTGGATTCACCCGACTCACCGTCCTCGCCGCCGACGCCGCCCGAGCCCCCGGAGCCGGGGGTCGCGGTGCCGTTGGTCGATTCGGCGTCGCCGCCGTCACCGCCGTCGCCGGGGTAGCCGAAGAGTCCGCCGTTGCCGCCGTCGCCGCCGTCGCCGCCGGTGGCGTCTTCCTCGGCCTCGGCGTTGCCGCCGTTGCCGCCGTCGCCGCCGCCTTCGCCGAACACCCAGGTATGGCCGCCGTCGCCGCCACGCCCACCGGTGGCTTCGCCGTCGGTGCTGAAACCGTTGCCGCCGTTGCCGCCTTCACCCGCGTTACCGACTCGGGAGCCGCCACCCTCGCCGCCGTCGCCGCCGACCGCGTCCGCGCCGCCGTAGCCGTTGGCGTCACCGCCGTCGCCGCCGAGGCCACCGTTGCCGGTGCCGGTCCAGCCACCGGCTCCGCCGGCGCCCCCGGTCGCCGTCTCGCCTTCGGCATTCGCCTCGGCGTCACCCCCGTCGCCGCCGTTGCCACCGAGGCCGCCGGTCATGGTGCCGGTGCCACCGCCATCGCCACCCGCACCACCGGTCGCGCTTCCGTTGTCGGAGATGGCCGCTCCGCCTGCGCCACCGTGGCCGTCGGTGCCGACGAATCCGCCGGCCGCACCGCCGTCGCCACCCGCGCCGCCGATCACATCGTTCTGCAGTGACTCGTCGATCTCGGTGTCCGGATCATCGGCGATGTCATTCGTGTTCTGGTAGCTGCCGCCGGCGCCACCGTTGCCGCCCGTGCCGAAGCCCGCACCGCCCCGACCGCCGTCTCCGCCGGAGTACCCGACGTACACACCGGACGAGGTCTTGACTGCTCCCTCACCGGCGTCGCCACCGTCACCGCCGAAGCCGAAGAAGTAGCCGCCGCTGCCGCCGTCGCCGCCGGCAGAGGCCGCATAGCCCTCGCTAGCAAAGCCGTCACCGCCGTGGCCACCGTTGCCGAACCACCACCCGGCGTCACCGCCCTTGCCGCCGTGCAGGCCGTTACCGCCGTCACCGCCGAGCAGGCCGCCGTTGCCGCCGTTGCAGGCCGCGCCTTCGCAGCCTTCCACCGCGTCCAGACCGTTGCCGATGAGCCAGCCGCCGTCGCCGAACATCGGTCGCAGCGCCGGGTTCGCGTCGGTCACCTCCTGGACCGCAAGCGCACGCTGCTCACGATCGCGGCGATCGCTGCCGCCGTTGAGCGAAAGGAAGAGCGTGTCCTCCTCGTTCGACACCAGCTTGATGTCGTACTGCGTCGTCGCCGGAGTGGCGTCCTGAACCGCGAGGAACGCGCCGAGGCCCGCGAATGCGGCACCGGTGACTCCCGCGGTCAGGTAGGCGCGAACCGCGGCCGGACGCGCGCGGTTCTTGGCATGCTTGGCCATGAAAACCCCCTAGACAGATATCGAGGTGCTGCCCATCTCCCCATTTGGCGGCAGCACCTGCATCTTTACAAAGATGTGATCAGAATTTATGGCTTTGCTGATATCCGTGTCAAGCGTTTCACGATCTTTGCCTAGTCAAGACTTTCGGCCGGTCCGGCCGCGAACAAAGTGCGCACGTCAACGCCGGTTTCTGACGTGCCGGCGTCCGGCAAGTGAACTCCTGGGTGCAGACAAATCGCAGATGAACCGGGGTAATGCTGCTGTGTCCACCTGACCCGATGTCGGCAACGGCGACCACCAGGCCGACGACGAGTCAGAACGCACGGTGAATACCCCGGTGGATATTCCTGGCGGCAGGATTTGCATCCAAAGCTTTTTCCATTTGCTGCCCGACACAGGCGTACCCACGAATGGCAATTAGC
Source organism: Mycobacterium sp. PO1 (assembly GCF_017312405.1). GTDB lineage: Bacteria > Actinomycetota > Actinomycetes > Mycobacteriales > Mycobacteriaceae > Mycobacterium. The sequence continues at coordinate 117,789 of NZ_BLTG01000009.1, read as the reverse complement.
CGGTGCATGGGCCGCTGGCAAACAAAACGTAATTAGTGTGAATCCAGCCTGAAAAGCATCATCGACCTCCAGTGCGACCGCCGTCCGCGTTTCCGGCTATTTCTCAGCCCCCTGCCCGTTGGTACCCGGAAAGGGGCAGAGCCGTGCTTACTCGGTGTGAACGCCTGCTACCTTGCTCGCGGGGGGATCACCTCGCTGCTCGATGTCACGAAAACAGGAGGACATGACGTGAAGATCAAGCCCGCTCTGGCGGCGATCACCACCGCAACCGCCGCGACTGTCGCTCTCGCGGGCGCGCCGACTGCAGCCGCTGACGCCGACATGCACTATCTCGGCGAACAGGGCGAACTGGTCAACGGCGACGTCGTGCAGGGCTGGACGGTTTCCGGCCTGAAGCCCAGCACCGACACGATCCCCTACCCGGTCGCCGGTACGTTGTGGGAGGCCACCGCCACCGACGAGGCCATCTCCGGCAGCGTCATCCCCATTGTGGCGAACCTGAACGCGCGCGCTGAGAGCGGACAGACCTATCGGGTGCTGTTCGGTGTCGCCACCCCGCAGGGAGTGAACCCCGCAACGTTGGCCCAAGGCGAATCCACCACGGGCAAGGTCTATTTCGACGTCACCGGTGAGGCACCCGACAGCGTCGTCTACAACGCCGGCGGCACCGACATGCTGGTGTGGGTCGAGGCTCCGCCCGCCCCGCCGGCGACCGGCCCCACCGGTGGAACCCCGGCCTCGACTGGCACGTACACCGCACCGGCCGAACCTGCCACCACGGAAACCCCGGCCCCCGAGGGCGATACCGACGAGGTTGCACCGGAGGGCGCCGAGGCGACGATGACGCCGGCACCGGCCGGCAGCTCCGGCACCCCGCTGCCCGAAGGCAGCTCGGGAACGCCGCTGCCCGAGGGAAGTTCGGGAACCCCGCTGCCCGGCGAGGCCACCCCGGCACCGGTTCCGGCCGCCGCCGATCCGGCGGCACCGGCCGGCAGTGCAGGAACGCCGCTGCCCGAAGGCGCCTCGGCCGCGCAGGCCCCGTCCGGCAGTTCGGGGACGCCGCTGCCCGAAGGCGAGCAGACCGCCCCCGCCGCCCCGGTCACCACGACGGTCGTGGCGCCGCCTCCGGCCTGACGGTTTCTCCGCGCCCTGCCGTCGGGTCAGGAGTGCGACGACCACCACGCGTAGAGCTGCACCATGTTCGGCCCCTGCGGGCCCGACTGGATCTCGCTCATCAGCAGCTGAGAGTCGGTCGTCCAGGCCACCGTTGAGGTGTTCTCGTCGAAGCCGCACACCAGGGTGCCCGCCACCTGTTGCGGGGTCGCGTTGCGCCGCCACGGACCCGGTGACTGGATGTTGCCCGGGCAGTCGACCACCGCCAACGCGTCGACCACATCGGCGAACATCACTTCGAGCGCTTCTTCGTCGGTGGCCAGCGTGTACGTCGCCGACAGCGGGCCCCCCGGATCGTCGTTCTTCTGACACCTGACCGTCGCCGAGGCGCCGTCGCGCGGGGCCACCTCCTCGCAGGCACCTGGGGGGTAGCCGCGCGGAAGGATCCCGCGCAGGCGCTCGGCCGCCGCGTCGGACGCCTCCGTCTCCGGAACCCCGGAGCCCAACGGCGTCCCGGAGGCGATCGAACCGGTCGGCGTGTCCTCGGGGTCCGGCGCCGGCCAGAACAGCCACGCGAGCACACCGAGTGCCAGCACCGCGACCGTGGCCACGGCCACCAGCAGCACAGGGCGGCGGTCCTTGTGCACCGGCCGTGGATTCACCGACAAGGGGGCATCGAACCGGCGTTCCCCCGCACCGCCGGTCTGCGGCGCTCTGTTTTCGACCGGTAGCGGCCCGGTGTCGTCGTCGGGCGCCGGCTCGTCGGAGCTCATCGGGCCAAGCCTAGTTGGCCCCACAGTCCAGACGGGTGAGCCACACCTTCGTGGCGACCCCGGCTCAACCCAGGATCAGGCCGGAGGTGGGCACCCCGGTACCCGCGGTGACCAGAACATGCTCCACGTCCGGTACCGGGTTGACCGACGTGCCTCGCAGCTGACGGACCCCTTCGGCGATGCCGTTCATGCCGTGGATGTAGGCCTCACCGAGCTGCCCGCCGTGGGTGTTGATCGGCAACCTTCCGCCGATCTCGATCGCACCACCGCCGATGAAGTCCTTCGCCTCGCCCTTACCGCAGAAGCCGAGCTCCTCGAGTTGGATCAGCGTGTAGGGCGTGAAGTGGTCGTAGAGGACGGCGGTCTGGATGTCGTTGGGCGACAGACCGCTCTGCTCCCACAGCTGGCGGCCCACCAGGCCCATCTCGGGCAGGCCGAGCTCCTCGCGGTAGTACGAGTACATGGTGAACTGGTCGGCGCCGGCGGCCTGAGCAGCCGCTTCGATGGTCACCGGGCGGTGTTTGAGGTCCTTGGCCCGCTCCGGCGTGGTGACGACGATGGCGACACCACCGTCGGTCTCCTGGCAGCAGTCGAGCAGCCGCAGTGGTTCGGCGATCCACCGCGAGTTCTGGTGGTCCTCGATGGTGATCGGCTTGCCGTAGAAGTGCGCCTTCGGGTTGTTCGCGGCGTGCTTGCGGTCGGCGACCGACACTGCACCGAAATCCGCGCTGGTGGCCCCGTATTCGTGCATGTAGCGCTGCGCGATCATCGCCACCGACGCCGCCGGGGTGCTCAGACCATGCGGGTAGGACCAGCTGTACTCGACGCCGCGCGAATCGGCGTTGACGGTCAGACCCGTCATCACCTGTCCGAACCGGTGTTCCGAGCGCTCGTTGAAGGCCCGATAGGCCACCACCACTTCAGCGACTCCGGTGGCCACGGCCAGCGCCGCCTGCTGGACGGTGGCCGCCGCCGCACCACCGCCGTAACCGATCTGGCTGAAGAACGTCAGATCACCGATTCCGGTGGCCCGCGCCACCGCGGTTTCCAGGTTGGAGTCCATGGTGAAGGTGACCAGCCCGTCGACGTCCGACGGCGCGAGCCCAGCGTCGTCGAGCGCGTCGAGCACCGCCTCGGCCGCCAGGCGAAGCTCGCTGCGGCCGGAGTTCTTGGAGAAGTCGGTCGCGCCGATACCGGCGATCGCGGCCTTGCCGGAGAGCATCAGCGGTCCCCCAGTTCTTGTGATGAGCGCTCGCGCGAAGAACCGAGATCGAGCGTCGCCGTGGCGATGACGTGGTTGCCGAGGCTGTTGGCGCCGACGACCTTCACGGTGGCGACACCGCCGTCGACGGCGGTGACCTCACCGGTGAACGTGATGGTGTCGTAGGCATACCACGGCACCCCCAGGCGCAGCCCGATCGAGGTGATCCGTGCCGCCGGGCCCGCCCAGTCGGTGAGGTAACGCTGCACCAGACCGGTGTCGGTCAGGATGTTGACGAAGATGTCCTTGGAGCCCTTGGCCTGCGCCTTGTCCCGGTCGTGGTGCACGTCCTGGTAGTCGCGGGTCGCGATGGCCGTGGACACGATGAACGTCGGGTCGCCGTAGATCTTGAGTTCGGGCAGGGTGGCGCCCACCTCGAGAACCGGGGCCGCGCCGGGGGCGGTCATCGGGCGGCCTCCCAGGCGTACAGGGTCCACGCGGGGCTGATGTCGCTGTCGGGGAAATCGATATACGTTGCGCGCACCGGCATTCCGATCTGAACTTCGCTGGGGTCGACGCCACGTAGTTCGCCGAGCATCCGCACACCCTCGTCCAGCTCGACGAGGGCGATCACGAAGGGCAGGGTCCGGCCGGGCACCTTCGGCGCGTGATGCACCACATAGCTGTAGACCGTGCCGTTGCCCGAGGAGACGAGATAATCGGACGGCGCCACCCCTTCTTTGTGGTCCTTCCAGACCGCGGGCACCGGCGGATGCTGCAGGGAACCGTCTGGGCGTCGCTGGATCCGCAGCTCATGAGCGTTGACGCCGTCCCAGAAGAACTGGGTGTCCTTCGACGAGGCCGGCCGCATCAGCTTGTCCGGGTCCAGGTCCTCGGGGACGTCCGACTCCGCGTCGGCCCGAGGCTTGAACTTCATGATGCGCCAGTTCATCTCGGCGACGGTCTCGTCGTCGGTCGAACCGTTGGGCACTGTCCAGGTGATGAGCTGGTTGATGAAGAAGCCCTCGCCCAGCGCGGTCTGCTTGGGTCCCACCACATCGGTGATCTCGGCGTGAACGGTGAGTTGCTCACCCGGGGTCAGGTACCGGTGGTAGGTCTGCTCACAGTTGGTCGCCACCACTCCGACATAGCCGGCGTCGTCGAACAGGTTCATCATCTTCGAAAGCGGGTCGTCGTCAGCGCGGCCCTGTCCGAGGCCGCCCATCGTCCACACCTGGATCATCGCCGGAGGCGCAACGATCCCGGCGTGCCCAGCCGCCTTGGCAGCCTCCTCGTCGACGTAGATCGGATTCTTGTCGCCGATGGCGTCCACCCAGTGATGGATCATCGGCTGGTTCACCGGATCCCGGCCGGTACGCGGCTCGCTCTTACCGTCCGCCTTGATCGCGTCGATGCCCTGCTGCAGATCGGTGCTCACCGGATCACCCTCGGCACCTTCAGGCCCGAGGCGGAGATCATCTCCCGCATCACTTCGTTGACGCCGCCACCGAAGGTGATGACCAGATTGCGTTTGGTCATCTTGTCCAGCCAGTCGAGCAGTTCGGCGGTCTCGGTGTCGGCCGGGTTCCCGTAACCTCCGACGATCTCCTCGGCGAGCCGGCCCACTTCCTGGATCCGTTCGGTGGAAAAGACTTTGGTGGCCGCGGCGTCGGCCACGGCGATGGTCTCTCCGGAGGCGGCCACCTGCCAGTTCAGCAGTTCGTTGACCCGCCAGATCGCCTTGATCTGCGCCAGCAGGCGTTGCACCGCGGGCTGGTCGATCGGGGTCACCCCATCAGAACCTGGCTTCGAGGCCCACGTGTGCACCTGGTCGTAGATGCCGGCGATGCGTCCGGCCGGCCCCAGTCCGACCCGCTCATGGTTGAGCTGGGTGGTGATCAGCTTCCAGCCGCCGTTCTCCTCACCGACCAGCATGTCGGCGGGCACCCGCACGTCGTTGTAGTAGGAGGCGTTGGTGTGGTGCGCCCCGTCCGACAGGATGATCGGCGTCCAGGAATAACCCGGATCCTTGGTGTCGACGATGAGGATCGAGATGCCCTTGTGTTTCGGCGCATCCGGGTCGGTGCGGCACGCCAGCCAGATGTAGTCGGCGTCGTGGGCGCCCGTGGTCCACATCTTCTGCCCGTTGACGATGAACTCGTCACCGTGACGAACGGCTGTGGTGCGCAGCGAGGCCAAGTCGGTGCCGGCCTCCGGCTCGGAGTATCCGATCGCGAAATGGATGTCGCCGGAGAGGATCCCGGGGAGGAACTTCTTCTTCTGCTCGTCGGTGCCGTACACCTGCAGCGTGGGTCCCACGGTCTGCAGTGTGACCAGAGGCAGCGGCACGTCGGCGCGGTTGGCCTCGTTGACGAAGATCTGCTGCTCGACCGGGCCGAAGCCCAGCCCGCCGTACTCCTTGGGCCAGCCGACGCCCAGCTTGCCGTCGGAACCCATCCGCTTGATGACCGTGCGGTAGGCCTCGTTGTGGCGGTCGGATTCCATCGCCGCGGCTTCGTCGGGCGTGATGAGCGTCGAAAAGTACTGACGCAGTTCAGCTTGCAGCTGGCGCTGTTCAGGGGTGAGTTCGATGTACATCAGGCTCCCACCAGATCGAGGCGATGCGTCGGACCACCCAGCAGCCGGGTGAGGTCCTTGATGGAGGAGTAGTAGCGGTCCATCGGGTAGGTGATGTCCATTCCCATGCCGCCATGCAGGTGGTGGCACAGCCGCATCGCCGGCGGCGCCTGCGACGTCAGCCAGTACCCGAGGATCGCGAGATCGTCGTCGGCGTCGAGCCCCTCGGACAGCCGCCATGCCACCGAGTCGGCGAGCAACGAGATCGTGCGCGAGGCGATGTACACCTCGGAGAGTTGCGCGGCCACGGTCTGGAAGGTCGACAGCGGCCTGCCGAACTGCTCACGGGTGGCGACGTAGTCGGCCGTCAGCCGCAACGCGCCGGCGACCAGACCGGCCGCAAGCGCTCCGGTGACGGCGAGCACGAGCTGGTTGACCCGCGTCACCGACGCGCCGGCGAGGACATCGGCTCCGTCGACGGCGACGCCGTCGAAGGTGACCACGTACTCGTCGGCGCCGTTGGACGCCGGCGTCTTCGCGGCGGTGACGCCGTCCGCTCCGGCGGGGACGACCACGACGCCGCTGTCGGTGGTGACGAGCAGCCACTCCGCCTGCTGCGCATACCCGACCGCGACCTTGGTGCCGGTGAGCTTGCCGTCAGCCAGCGCGACACCAGGGTGCTCGGGCAGGGCGCGCCCGGGTTCACTCAGCGCCAGCGATAACACCGCCCCCTTGCCCACGCCGGCCAGATAGCGGTCCTGCTGGGCGTCGTCGGCGAGATCCAGCAGCACCGCTGTCGCACCCAGCGTCATCAACGCCGGGCTGACGGTGCCGTGTCTGCCGATCTCGGTCAGCGCCGCCGTGATCTCGGCCAGACCGACGCCGTCACCACCCAGGCGTTCCGGGACGGCCAGTGCGGTGACCCCACCGCTGACCAGCGCGTCCCAGCTGTTGTCGCGACCGAGCACCGACGTCACCACGTCGGCGACCGCCTGCTGCCCTTCGTCTGGACTGAAGTCCACCCGAATCCTCCTTGATCCCGGGAAAGGTCAGTTACCTCGTCAGCTGGTGACCGGACATGTGCCGGTGAAGTCCACCTGCCAGTGCTTGATGCCGTTGAGCCACCCCGACCGTAGCCGCTCGGGCTCGCCGATCGGCTTCAGATCAGGCATGTGGTCGGCGACGGCGTTGAAGATCAGGTTGATCGTCATCCGGGCCAGGTTCGCGCCGATGCAGTAGTGGGCTCCGGTGCCGCCGAATCCGACGTGCGGATTCGGGTCGCGCAGGATGTTGAACGTGTGCGGATCGTCGAAGACCTCTTCGTCGAAGTTGGCCGAGCGGTAGGACATCACCACCCGCTCCCCCTTCTTGATCTGCACACCCGACAACTCGGTGTCCTCCAGCGCGGTGCGCTGGAACGCCGATACCGGGGTGGCCCAGCGGATGATCTCGTCGGCGGTGGTCTCCGGACGGTCCTTCTTGTACAGCTCCCACTGCTGCGGGTTGTTCGCCAGCGCGACCATGCCGTGGGTGATCGAGTTGCGGGTCGTCTCGTTGCCGGCCACTGCCAGCATGATGACGAAGAATCCGAACTCGTCGTCGGAGAGCTTCTCGCCATCGATGTCGGCCTCGATCAGCTTCGTGACGATGTCCTCGGTCGGATTCTTGCTCCGCTCCTCGGCCATCTTCATCGCGTAGGTGATCAACTCGAAGGACGACATGGCCGGGTCGATGTCGGCGTACTCCGGGTCCTCGCCGCCGGTCATCTCGTTGGACCAGCGGAAGAGCTTGTCGCGGTCATCCTGCGGGACGCCGAGCAGTTCGGCGATGGCCTGCAGCGGCAGCTCGCAGGAAACCCGCTCGACGAAGTCGCCCGTGCCCGCGGCCACAGCCTCGCGGGCGATGTTCTGAGCCCGTTCGTTGAGCTCATCCTTCAGGCGGCCGATGGCGCGTGGGGTGAAACCACGCGAGATGATCTTGCGCAGCCGCGTGTGCTGCGGCGCGTCCATGTTCAGCAACACGTTCTTCTGCAGGTCGATCGCGTCGCGGGTCATCTCCTGCGGCCACACCGGGATGGCGCCGTCGGGTGAACTGCCGAAGATGTCGCTGCGCTTGGACACCTCCTTGACGTCGGCGTGCTTGGTGACCAGCCAGTAGCCTTTGTCTCCGAAGCCACCCGTGCCACCGGGCACGTCAACCCAGTGGATGGGCTCGGACTTGCGCAGCTCGGCGAGTTCGGCGATGGGCAGGGCTTTGAGGTTGACGTCCGGATCGAGGAAGTCGAAGTCCGACGCGATCGGGCATGAGGACGGTCCTGGCATACGTGCGCACTCCTGTAGTTGCAACGTGTTCTAGTGCCAGTAAAACATGCCTCCACCGCAGATCAAAGGCGTGCGTGCATCGTCGCTTGTCAGAGTAATGAAACGTGTTCTAGCCTGGCGGAATGGGTAACCCTGTCATCGTCGAAGCCACCCGCAGCCCCATCGGCAAGCGCAACGGTTGGTTGTCAGGTCTGCATGCGACCGAATTGCTGGGCGCCGTGCAGAAAGCACTGGTGGAGAAGGCCGGCATCGACGCCGGCGCCGTCGAGCAGGTCATCGGCGGATGTGTCACGCAGTTCGGCGAACAGTCCAACAACATCACCCGGGTGGGATGGCTGGTGGCCGGGCTGCCCGATCACGTCGGCGCGGCCACCGTCGACTGCCAGTGCGGCAGCGGTCAACAGGCCAACGGCTTGATCGCCGGCCTGATCGCCACCGGCGCCATCGACGTCGGCATCGCCTGCGGCATCGAGGCGATGAGCCGGGTCGGTCTCGGCGCCAACGCCGGACCCGACCGCAGCATCATCCGGCCCTCGTCGTGGGACATCGACCTGCCCGACCAGTTCACCGCTGCCGAGCGGATCGCCAAGCGGCGCGGCATCACCCGCGAGGACATCGACCGCTTCGGCCTGGACTCGCAGCGCAAGGCCCAGCAGGCCTGGGCCGAGGGTCGATTCGACCGCGAGATCAGCCCCATCGAGGCCCCAGTGCTCGACGAGAACAAGCAGCCCACCGCCGAGCGGGCGCCGGTCACCCGCGATCAGGGTCTGCGCGACACCACGCTGGAGGGCCTGGCATCGCTGAAGCCGGTCATGGAGGGCGGAATCCACACTGCCGGAACGTCGTCGCAGATCTCCGACGGTGCCGCGGCGGTCCTGTGGATGGACGAGGACAAAGCCAAAGCGCTCGGTCTCAAGCCCCGCGCCCGCATCGTCAGCCAGGCGCTGGTCGGGGCCGAGCCCTACTACCACCTCGACGGCCCCGTGCAGTCGACGACGAAGGTGCTCGAGAAGGCCGGCATGAAGATCGGCGACATCGACATCACCGAGATCAACGAGGCGTTCGCGTCGGTGGTGCTGTCCTGGGCCCGGGTGCACGAGCCCGACATGGACACCGTCAACGTCAACGGTGGCGCCATCGCGCTCGGACATCCGGTGGGCAGCACCGGCAGCCGGCTGATCACCACCGCGCTGCACGAACTCGAGCGCACCGACAAGACCACCGCGCTGATCACGATGTGCGCCGGCGGGGCGCTGTCGACCGGGACGATCATCGAGCGGATCTGAGCGTGCCCGTGATCGCCGACACCGACCGCATCGCGGCGGCACAGGCCTACATCAGCGCCTTGGCCAGCCACGACGCCGACGCCGTACCGTTCGCACCAGGCTGCACCAGGGTGGAGATGGGCCTCAAGACCGGATTTTCCGGAAACCATCTGCGCCGCAGCCTGAATCGAGGACTGCAGTTTCGCGTGATCGAGTCGGTCAGCACTCCCGAGTTCAGCGTCGACGGGGATACCGTGCGGGCTCGATTCGACCTGTCGACCAAACCGTCGCTCGCGGGCCGCAAGGTCGGCGCGCACATCGACGAGACGTTCCTCATTCCCGCCGACGATCCGTCGGGGCGCGCGCAGATCCATCACATCAACGCCTCCATCCGACCGTTTCTGACCAGATAAGGTCTCTGCCGTGGCCACTGCACCCAAGGGCTTGAACTCCAAGCAGACCGGAACCGCCATCAAGTGGATGTCGCGTTTCAACACGTGGATCTACAAGGCGACCGGCGGCCGGCTGGGCTACAGCTGGCGCGGCGGGTCCAACCGGTTCTCCGCTCCGCCGCCGGTGGGCATCCTGACCACGACCGGACGCAAGTCGGGACAGCCCCGGGACAGTCCGCTGCTGTTCCTGCGGGAGGGCAACCGAATCGTTCTCGTCGCCTCGCAGGGCGGTCGGGCGACCAATCCGATGTGGTACCTGAACATCCAGGCCGATCCGCGGGTGAAGTTCCAGATCAAGAACGAAGTGCTCGAGTTGACGGCCCGCGACGCGACCGACTCTGAGCGGGACGAGTACTGGCCCAAGCTGGACGCGATCTACCCCGACTTCGCCAACTACCGTTCCTGGACCGACCGGAAGATCCCGATCATCCTCTGCGATCCGGTCTGAGAACGCGCGCACCTAGACTGGCGTCATGGCGACGCCCACGGAGCAGCGTGAGTTCGATCTGCACTTCTACTTCGACCCGGTGTGCCCGTTCGCATGGATGACCAGCAAGTGGGTGCGGATGGTGGCCGCGCAGCGGGACTATCGGGTCGATTGGCGATTCGTCTCATTGCGAATCCTCAACGCGCACATTGATTACGCGAGTCATTTCCCACCGGAGTACGAGGCCGGACACACTGCGGGTTTGCGGTTGCTGCGGATGATGACGCGGGTGCGTTCCGAGCATGGACGGGCCGCGGTGGGCAGCCTCTACGAAGCGATCGGCGCGCACATCTTCGACACCCGCCACGACGCCGACCCGCTCACGGCGGCTGCGCAGGGGGCCGAGCGGCTCGTTGCCCCGCTACTGGCCGAGGCCGGGCTTCCCGCTGACCTGGTCCGCGCGCTCGACGATGCCACCCTCGACGAGCAGGTGCGCGCCGAGACCGGCGAAGCTCTTTCTCTCACCGGACGCGACGTGGGCACCCCGATCCTGCATTTCCAGCCGCCGGAGGGCACGGCGTTCTTCGGGCCGGTGATCAGCCGCCTCCCCGATCCGGACGACGCGATCACGCTGTGGGACCACGTGATCGGGCTCGCCTCGTTCGCGGGATTCGCCGAACTGAAACGCTCGCTGCGCGAGTTGCCGCAGCTGGCGGGTCTCGGCGTCGACATCGGCGAGGTCGGCAAGCAGGAGGACTGGCACGCCGGAAGCCGCCGGCTGAAGAGGTGACGCCGCTCAGGCGCCGTAGACCGGCACCGGGGGGCGCGCCTTGGCCAGCAGGTCGCTGACCACCGGACCGAGTTCGGCCGGATCCCAGCGGGCGCCCTTGTCGATCTCGGGACCGTGTGCCCATCCTTCGGCGACGCGGATCTTGCCGCCCTCGACCTCGAACACCTTGCCGGTGACGTCGCGCGCCTCGGCGCTGCCGAGCCACACCACCAGCGGGGAGACGTTCTCCGGCGCCATCGCATCGAACTCGGCGTCCTGGGTGGACATCATCTCGGCGAACACCGTTTCGGTCATGCGGGTACGCGCCGACGGGGCGATCGCATTGACCGTCACTCCGTAGCGGCCCATCTCGGCCGCGGCCACCAAGGTCAACGCGGCGATGCCGGCCTTGGATGCGCTGTAGTTGGCCTGCCCGACGCTGCCCTGCAGACCGGCGCCGGAGCTGGTGTTGATGATGCGCGCGTCGACGGTGTCCCCGGCCTTGGACTTCGCCCGCCAGTAGGCACCGGCGTGTTTCATCGTGGCGAAGTGTCCCTTGAGGTGCACCGCGGTGACCGCGTCGAACTCCTCTTCACTGGTGTTGGCGAACATGCGATCCCGCACGATCCCCGCGTTGTTCACCAGGATGTCCAGCCCACCGAAGTTCTCGACGGCGGTCTGGATCAGCCCCTCGGCCTGCGCCCAGTCGGCGACGTTGGCACCGCTGGTGACCGCTTCTCCTCCGGCGGCGACGATTTCGTCCACGACGCCCTGCGCGGCGCTGCCGCCCCCGGCGGGTGATCCGTCGAGGCCCACCCCGATGTCGTTGACCACCACGCGGGCGCCTTCGGCGGCGAAAGCCAGCGCGTGCGCCCGGCCGATCCCGCCACCTGCACCCGTCACGATGACCACGCGGCCGTCAAGCAGTCCCATTGCCAGAGTCTCCTTCTACTTTTTGATGTCGGCGGTGGTGGTCGACAGATAGTGCGGCGGCTCGCCCCCGCCGTGCACCTCGAGCGACGCACCACTGATGTACGACGCCGCGTCGGACGCCAGAAACGCCGTGGCCCAGCCGATGTCGGCCGGTTTGGCGAGCCTGCCCAACGGAACGTTCTGCGAGATCGCCGCGATGGAGTCGGCGTCACCGTAGAACAGGTCGGCCTGTTCGGTCTCGACCATGCCAACGACGACACTGTTGACGCGGACCTTGGGCGCCCACTCGACGGCCAGCGTTGCGGTGATGTTCTCCATGCCGGCCTTGGCCGCACCGTAGGCCACCGTGCCCGGGGTGGGACGCCGGCCGCTGACGCTGCCGATGTTGACGATCGCGCCGCCCGACTCCTGGCCCTGCATGACCTCGTTGGCGTGGGTCGACACCGACAGGGCACCAAGCAGGTTCAGCTCGAGGATCTTGCGGCTGAACTTGGCCGATGCCTCGGCAGCGGGTACGTGCGGTGAGCCGCCGGCGTTGTTGACCACGACGTCGAGGCGGCCGTGATCGGCGACGATCGTGTCGATGAGCGTCTTGACGGCGTCGTCGTCGCGGATGTCGCATGAATGGAAGTCCCACGGCGACCCCTCGACGGGGCGCCGTGCGCAGGTCACGACCGTCGCGCCCTGGCCGGCGAAGACCGCGCTGATGCCGGCACCGACGCCGCGCACACCCCCCGTCACCAGCACGACGCGGCCTTCCAGGCCCAGCTTGACAGCACTGTCGACGGCGTCAGTCACTGTGCTAGCGTACCAAGCAAGTGCTTGCTTAGGTAGCCACCCCAGCAGACCCAGGAGTTCAGCGATGAGCATCGCCACGAAAACCGTGGAGCCGGGCATCGTCTCGGTGACCGTCGACTACCAGCCCGTGAACGCCATCCCGTCGCGCGGCTGGTTCGAACTCGCCGACACGATCACTGCGGCCGGACGCGACCTCAGCACCCATGTCGTCGTGCTGCGCGCCGAGGGGCGCGGTTTCAACGCCGGCGTCGACATCAAGGAGATGCAGAACACCGAGGGTTTCACCGCGCTGATCGACGCCAACCGCGGCTGCTACGAGGCGTTCCGGGCGGTGTACGAATGTGCGGTGCCGGTCGTCGCGGCCGTCAACGGCTTCTGCGTCGGCGGCGGCATCGGCCTGGTCGGCAACGCCGACGTGATCGTCGCCTCGGACGACGCGAAGTTCGGGTTGCCCGAGGTCGAGCGCGGTGCGCTCGGCGCGGCCACCCATCTGTCCCGCCTGGTTCCCCAGCACATGATGCGCCGGCTGTTCTTCACCGCCGCGACCGTGGACGCGGAAACGCTGCGGCATCACGGTTCGGTGCACGAGGTCGTGCCACGTGCCGATCTCGACGAGGCGGCGCTGCGCGTCGCGAGGGACATCGCCGCCAAGGACACCCGGGTGATCCGGGCCGCCAAGGAGGCGCTGAACTTCATCGACGTGCAGCGGGTCAACTCGAGCTACCGGATGGAGCAGGGCTTCACGTTCGAGCTGAACCTCGCCGGCGTCGCAGACGAGCACCGCGACGCGTTCGCGGGGACGTCGAAGAGGGAGAAGGCGTGATTCGGCGGGTAGGAGCGATGGGGCCACGCGCGCAGCGCAGGGGACGACTGGGGAAAATATGAGCGACAAGAGAACCACGATCGACGAGGCCGTCGCCTCCATCGAGAGCGGCATGACCATCGGCATCGGCGGATGGGGTTCACGGCGCAAGCCGATGGCATTCGTGCGGGCACTGCTGCGCACCGACGTGACCGACCTGACCGTGGTCACCTACGGCGGCCCCGACCTCGGCCTGCTGTGCTCGGCAGGCAAGGTCAAACGCGCGTACTACGGCTTCGTGTCGCTGGATTCGCCGCCGTTCTACGATCCGTGGTTCGCCAAGGCGCGCACGTCCGGCACGATCGAAGCCCGCGAGATGGACGAGGGCATGCTGCGCTGCGGGCTGCAGGCCGCCGCCCAACGACTCCCGTTCCTGCCGATCCGGGCCGGTCTCGGCAGCGACGTGCGGACCTTCTGGGGAGATGAACTCAAGACGGTCCGCTCGCCTTACCAGACCGGTTCCGACTACGAGGAACTCATCGCGATGCCGGCGCTGAACCTCGATGCCGCTTTCGTGCACATGAACCTCGGCGATTCGGCCGGCAACGCGGCCTACACCGGCATCGATCCGTACTTCGACGATCTGTTCTTGATGTCGGCGCAGCGTCGCCTGCTGTCGGTGGAGAACGTGGTCAGCACCGAGGAACTGGTCGAATCGGTTCCGCCGCAGGCGCTGCTGATCAACCGGATGATGGTCGACACGGTCGTCGAGGCGCGGGGCGGCGCCCACTTCACCACCGCCGAACCCGACTACCGCCGTGACGAGAAGTTCCAGCGCCACTACGCCGAAGCCGCCGGCAGCGACGAGAGTTGGTCGGCGTTCGTGCAGAGGTTCCTGTCGGGCAGCGAGGCCGACTACCAGGCGGCTGTTCGCGCTTTCGCCGAGGAGCAGAAGGAGGCACAGAAGTGATGTCCGCAACCCGCGCCGAGGTGTGCGCTGTCGCCTGTGCCGAATTGTTCCGTGACGCCGGCGAGATCATGGTCAGCCCGATGACCACCATCGTGTCGGTCGGCGCGCGGCTGGCCCGGCTGACCTTCTCCCCCGACATCCTGCTGACCGACGGCGAGGCGCGGCTCATCGCGGACACCCCCGCCATCGGAGCGTCCGCGGCGATCGAGGGCTGGATGCCCTTCGGGCGGGTGTTCGAGACACTGGCCTGGGGCCGCCGCCATGTGGTGATGGGCGCCAACCAGATCGACCGTTACGGCAACCAGAACCTGTCGGCCTTCGGACCGCTGCAACATCCGACCCGCCAGATGTTCGGGGTCCGGGGCGCACCCGGCAACTCGATCAACCACGCCACCAGCTACTGGGTGGGTAATCACTCCAAGCGGGTTTTCGGTGACTCCGTCGATATCGTGTCCGGAATAGGCTGGGACAAGGTCGATCCCGACAACCCGGCCTACCGCTTCGTCAACGTCTACCGGGTGGTGACCAACCTGGGCGTGTTCGACTTCAACGGCCCGGACCACCAGATGCGTGCGGTGTCGCTGCATCCCGGGGTGACGGCCGAACAGGTCGCCGAGAACACCTCCTTCGACGTGCACGGGCTCGACACCGCCGACACCACCCGGCTTCCCACGGGTGACGAGCAGAAACTGCTGCGCGAGGTCATCGACCCCAAGTCGCTGCGCGACAAAGAGGTTCGGTCATGAGGGCTTGCGCGAGAAACGGAGATCCAGCGTGACGTCGCGGCTGAAGACCCCGCTGACCGAACTGGTCGGCATCGAACATCCGGTCGTGCAGACCGGCATGGGATGGGTGGCCGGTGCTCGGCTGGTGTCAGCGACGTCCAACGCCGGCGGCCTGGGGATCTTGGCGTCGGCGACCATGACCCTCGACGAACTGAAAACCGCTGTCGGCAAGGTCAAGGCCGCGACCGACAAACCGTTCGGCATCAACATCCGTGCCGACGCCGGCGACGCGAACGACCGCGTCGACCTCCTGATCAGCGAAGGAGTCAAAGTCGCCTCCTTCGCCCTGGCTCCCAAGCCGGACCTCATCGCCAAGCTCAAGGATGCCGGCGTCGTCGTCATCCCGTCGGTCGGGCTGGCCAAGCACGCCAAGAAGGTCGCCGGCTGGGGCGCAGACGCCGTCATCGTGCAGGGCGGCGAAGGCGGCGGCCACACCGGACCGATCGCCACGACGTTGCTGCTGCCGTCGGTCCTCGACGCGGTGGCCGACACCGGTATGCCGGTGGTCGCTGCGGGCGGCTTCTTCGACGGCCGGGGACTCGCCGCCGCGTTGTCCTACGGGGCCGCGGGCGTCGCCATGGGCACCCGCTTCCTGTTGACGTCGGACTCGACCGTCCCCGACTCGGTCAAGCAGCGGTATCTCGCGTCCGCACTCGACGGGACAGTGGTCTCGACCAAGGTCGACGGCATGCCCCACCGGGTGTTGCGTACCGGGTTGGTCGAGAAGCTCGAGAGCGGCTCGCCGCTGCGAGGCCTGTCGGCGGCGGTGCTCAATGCCCAGAAGTTCAAGAAGATGTCGAAGATGTCGTGGCGTTCGATGATCAGTGACGGCATGGAGATGCGCCACGGAAAAGACCTGAGCTGGTCGCAGGTGATCATGGCGGCGAACACGCCGATGCTGCTCAAGGCCGGCCTGGTCGAGGGCAACACCGATGCCGGGGTGCTGGCGTCCGGGCAGGTGGCGGGCATGCTCGACGACCTGCCCTCGTGCGCCGAGTTGGTCCCCGCGATCGTGGCCGAGGCTGTCGAGCATCTCCAGAAGGCGTCCGGCTTCATCGCTTGATCCGCGCTGCGGCGAGTCCAGTCGGGGTAAACCCGCCCGCAGCGGACCCGCGTCTTCTTAGACTGCCGAACCATGAAGACCAACGCCGCCATCCTGTGGGAGTACGGGTCCGAGTGGACCGTCGAAGAAATCGACCTCGATCCGCCCGGTGACGGCGAGGTCCTGGTGTCCTGGGAGGCCACCGGCCTGTGCCACTCCGACGAACACATCCGCACCGGTGATCTGCCCGCCCCGCTGCCGCTGATCGGTGGACACGAAGGGGCCGGGATCGTGCGCGAGGTCGGCGCCGGTGTCGTCGGCCTGGCACCCGGCGATCACGTCGTCGCATCCTTCCTGCCGGCCTGCGGCCGCTGCCGGTTCTGCTCCACCGGTCACCAGAACCTGTGCGATCTGGGTGCCCTGATCATGGCGGGCACCCAGGTCGACGGTACCTACCGGCGCCGGGCACGCGGCCAGAACGTGGGAGCGATGGCGTTCGTGGGGACGTTCTCGCAGATGGGTTCCGTCCCCGAAGCGTCGATCGTCAAGATCGACGACGACATCCCGCTGTCACGCGCCTGCCTGCTGGGCTGCGGAGTCACCACAGGGTGGGGTTCGGCGGTCAACACCGCCGACGTGTCCCCCGGCGACACCGTGGTGATCATCGGGTTGGGCGGCATCGGCAGCGGCGCGATCCAGGGGGCCCGGCTGGCCGGAGCCGAGAAGATCGTCGTCGTCGAACCGGTGGAGGCCAAGCGGGAGTTGGCGTTCCGCTTCGGCGCCACCCACTTCGTCACATCGATGGAGGAGGCCACCGCGCTGGTCGCCGACCTGACCCACGGGGTCATGGCCGACTCTGCCATCCTGACCGTCGGCCTGCTGGAAGGCTCGATGCTCGAGGAGGCCGCGAACATCATCCGCAAGGGCGGCGCGGTGGTGATGACAGCGCTGTCCACCATGGCGGACAATCAGCCGACACTGGGCATGATGATGTTCACGCTGTTCCAGAAGCGGCTGCTGGGCAGCCTCTACGGGGAGGCCAACCCCCGCGCCGACATCCCGCGGTTGCTGTCGCTCTACCGCGAGGGCAAGCTGCTACTCGACGAAACCGTCACCCACGAGTACAAACTGGCCGAGGTCAACGAGGGATATCAGGACATGCGGGACGGACGCAACATCCGCGGCGTCATCCTGCACGACCACTGAGGTTCGGGCTCAGAGCCTTTCGATGATCGTGACGTTGGCGGTGCCGCCGCCCTCGCACATCGTCTGCAGGCCGTAGCGGCCACCGATGCGCTCCAGGTTGTTCAGCATCGTCGCGAACAGCTTGGCGCCGGTGGCACCCAACGGGTGTCCGAGCGCGATCGCCCCGCCGCTGGGGTTAACCTTCTCCGGGTCGGCCTTGGTCTCCTTGATCCACGCCTGCACGACGGGAGCGAACGCCTCGTTGATCTCGACGGTGTCGATGTCGTCGATGGTCAGGCCGGCCTTGTCCAGCGCATAGCGGGTGGCCGGGATCGGGCCGGTGAGCATGAAAACCGGGTCGGCGCCGCGCGCACTGATGTGGTGGATGCGGGCACGGGGCGTCAGGCCGTGGTCCTTGACGGCCTGTTCGGACGCCAACAACACGGCGCTGGCGCCGTCGGAGATCTGGCTGGCCATCGCGGCGGTGAGCCGGCCGCCGTCGACCAGCGTCTTCAGGCCGGCCATCTTCTCCAGCGACGTCTCCCGCGGGCCTTCGTCGGTAACGAAGCCGTCGACCGGGATGATCTCGTTCTCGAAGTACCCGGCCCGGATGGCGGCCTGGGCGCGCTGGTGGCTGGTCAGCGCGAACTGCTCCATCTCCTCGCGGGAGATGTCCCACTTCTCGGCGATCATCTCCGCGCCGCGGAACTGGGAGATCTCCTGGTCGCCGTAGCGGTGCAGCCAACTCTTGGATTCGTTTGTCGGGGAGGTGAAACCGAACTGCTCGGCAACGGTCATGGCCGAGCTGATCGGGATCTGGCTCATGTTCTGCATGCCGCCGGCGACGATGAGGTCCGCGGTGCCCGACATGATCGCCTGCGCGCCGAACGAGATGGCCTGCTGGCTGGATCCGCACTGCCGGTCGACGGTCACCCCGGGCACCTCCTCCGGGTACCCGGCCGCGAGCCAGGACAGCCGCGCGATGTTGCCGGCCTGCGGGCCGATGGCGTCGACACAGCCCGCGATGACGTCGTCGACGGCGGCCGGATCGACGTCGACGCGGTCGAACAATCCCCGCCAGCCGGCGGCTCCGAGGTCGACGGGGTGCACCCCGGCCAGGGATCCGTTGCGCTTGCCGATCGCCGTGCGCGCGGCATCGATGACGTACGCCTGAGATGTGACAGCCATTGTTCAGTCTCCTTGTGTCGTGGTGATACCACCGAGAACGATCGAAAGATATTGCTGACCAACCTGTTCGGCGGTCAACGGGCCCCCGGGCTGATACCAGCGGACCGAAACCCAGGTGGTGTCCCGGATGAACCGGTACACCAGGTCGACGTCGACGTCGGGACGGAACAACCCCTGTTCGATGCCCTCGGTCAGCACGTCGACCCACATCTTGCGTTGTTGCCTGTTGCGTTCCTCCACATAGGCAAACCGCGGTTGTGACGACAGCCGTTTGGCCTCGTCCTGGTAGATCACCACCTCGGCATGACGGGTGGCGATCGCCTCGAACGACGCCATGAACAGTCCCTTGAGCCGCTCCAGCGGGTTCGGTTCGGTAGCCACGATCTGCTGGTATCGGTCGAACAGCCAGTCCAGGAAGCCGCGCAGCACCTCGTCGACCATCTCCTCCTTCGAGGAGAAGTGGTGATACAGACTGCCGGACAGAATGCCGGCCGAGTCGGCGATGTCACGCACCGTCGTCGCCCGCAGGCCCCGTTCGGCGAACATCGCCGCGGCGAGACGCAGGAGCTCGTCACGTCGGGTGTTCGCCGGAGCCGCGGGGCGCTGCGCGGTCATGGGTGCTGGCTCGAGACCGAGATCACCTCGCCGGTCAGGTAACTGGAGTAGTCGCTGGCCAAGAACGCGATGGTGGCCGCCACCTCCCACGGCTCGGCGGCCCGGCCGAACGCCTCACCCTGGGCGAGCTGGTCCAGCAGCTCGGAGCTGCTGGTCTTCTCCAGGAACTTGTGCCGGGCGATGCTGGGCGACACCGCGTTGATCCGCACCCCGAACTCGACCGCCTCGACAGCCGCACACCGGGTCAGCGCCATGACCCCCGCCTTGGCCGCCGCATAGTGGGATTGCGAATGCTGTGCCCGCCAACCCAGCACGCTGGCGTTGTTGACGATCACGCCGCCGTGGGGTGCGTCGCGGAAATAGCGCAGCGCAGCGCGGGTGGCCCGCATGACCGAGGTGAGCGTGACGTTGAGAACCCGGTCCCACTCGTCGTCGCTCATGTCGACCACCGGGGTCTGGCCGCCCAGACCGGCATTGTTCACCAGCACGTCCAACCGGCCGGCCTTCTCGACCGTCTGGTTGATCAGCGCGTCGACGGCCTCGGTGGAGGTGACGTCGCAGACGACGGCGTCGACCTTGCCCAGCCCCAGCGCGGCGAGCCCGTCGCGGGTCTCGCCGAGCCGGCGTTCGTGGTAGTCGGAGACCACGACGTCGGCCCCCTCGGCCAGTGCGCGACGGGCCGTCGTCGACCCGATGCCGGTGCCTGCCGCCGCGGTCACCAGCACGACCTTGCCGGTGAGCAGACCGTGGCCGGGGATCTCCTCGGGCGCGATGGACAGGTCGGTCACGGTCGAGCCTCCCGGGGCAGGCCGAGCACGCGCTCGGCGATGATGTTGCGTTGGATTTCGTTGGATCCGCCGTAGATGGTGTCCGATCGCGAGAACAGGTACAGCCGCTGCCATTCGTCGAACTCGCCGTCCGGCAGGGTCAGGCCGGCCATGCCCTGGACGTCCATCGCGATCTCGCCGAGCTCGCGGTGCCAGTTGGCCCACAACAATTTCGACACCGAATCTTGGCCCGGCTGTTCCTCGTCCATCGTCGCCAGCGCATACGAGCGCATCGCACGCAACCCGGCCCACGACCGGGTCAGCCGTTCCCGGATCAGCGGGTCGTCGGCCGCGCCCGTCTTCCTGGCCACCTCGACGAGGTTGGAATGTTCACGGGCGTAACGGATCTGCTGCCCCAGCGTGGAGACACCGCGTTCGAAGGTGAGCGTGCCCATCGCCACCCGCCATCCGTCACCGGGCTCACCGACGACGAGGTCGGCGTCGGTGCGGGCGTCGGTGAAGAAGACTTCGTTGAACTCCGAGTCTCCGGTCAGCTGGATGATCGGGCGGATCTCCACGCCCGGTTGATCCAGCGGGACCAGCAGATACGACAGACCGGCGTGCCGCTTGGAGCCCTTCTCGCTGCGCGCCACCACGAAACACCATTGCGCCCAGTGCGCCAACGAGGTCCAGACCTTCTGGCCGTTGATGCGCCACTGGTCGCCGTCGAGTACGGCGGTGGTTGCGACGTTGGCGAGGTCACTGCCCGCGCCGGGCTCGGAATAGCCCTGTGACCAGAGCTCGGTGACGTCGAGGATCTTCGGCAGGAACCGCTGCTGCTGCTCGGGGGTGCCGTAGGCGATGAGCGTGGGACCGACGAGCTCCTCGCCGAGGTGGTTGACCTTGTCGGGGGCGTTGGCCTTGGCGTATTCCTCGTAGAACGCCACGCGGTGGGCGACCGACAGTCCGCGGCCGCCGTGCTCGGTCGGCCAGCCGAGACAGGTCAACCCCGCAGCGGCCAGATGCCGGTTCCACGCCAGCCGTTCCTCGAATGCCTCGTGCTCGCGACCCGGCCCGCCCAGCCCCTTGAGCGCGGCGTAGTCACCCACCAGATTCTCGGCGAGCCAGTCGCGGACCTCCGACCGGAACTCCTGGACCTCTATCACCCTTGTAGGCTAACCTACCAAGCACTTGCTCGGGTACCCGATCCCCAGAGGAGTATCGATGACGACCTCTCCGAGAACCACTCCCGCGGTTCTCGACCGGATCGCCCGCGAGCTGCCCGACCACGACGCAGTGGTGACACCGGCGCAGACGCTGACGTTCGCCGTGCTGCGCAGCCACGTCCGGCAGGCCGCCGCGGCGATGATCGACCTGGGTGTCCAGCCCGGCGACCGCGTGGCGGTCTGGTCGCCGAACACCTGGCACTGGGTGGTGGCATGCCTGGCCACCCATTGCGCCGGTGCGGTGCTGGTCCCGTTGAACACCCGCTACACCGCCAGCGAAGCCACCGACATCCTGGCGCGAACCGGCGCTCCGCTGCTCTTCGCCTCCGGCGAGTTCCTGGGCACCGACAAGGCCGCCAGCGTGGACCGCGCGCAACTGCCGGCGCTGCGGCACATCGTGCGAATCCCGGTGGACTCCGACGACGGGACATGGGAGGAGTTCGTGGCCCGGGCCGCCAACGTCGAGCTGACCGAGGTCGACGCCCGTTCCGCGGCAGTAGGCCCCGACGATGTGTCCGACATCCTGTTCACCTCCGGTACCACCGGGCGCAGTAAGGGCGTGCTCTGTGCGCACCGCCAGTCGCTCGATGCGTCGGCGGCCTGGGCGGCCTGCGGTCAGCTGTCAGAGGCCGACCGATACCTGTGCATCAACCCGTTCTTCCACAACTTCGGCTACAAGGCCGGAATCCTGGCCTGTCTGCAGACCGGCGCCACGCTGTTTCCGGAGTTGACGTTCGACCCCCAGGCAGCCATGCAGGCGGTGCAGCAGCACCGGATCACCGTCCTGCCCGGGCCTCCGACGATCTATCAGACGCTGCTCGACCACCCCAAACGCGGGGATTACGACCTGTCCTCGCTGCGGTTCGCCGTCACGGGTGCGGCCACCATCCCGGTCGTGCTGATCGAGCGGATGCAGAACGAGCTCGACATCGACATCGTGCTCACCGCATACGGACTGACCGAGGCCAGCGGGTTCGGCACGATGTGCCGCGCGGACGACGACGCCGTGACCGTCGCGACCACCTCGGGTCGCCCGATCGCCGACTTCGAGCTGCGCATCGGCGACCAGGGGGAAGTGCTGCTCCGCGGACCCAACGTGATGCTGGGCTATCTCGACGATCCCGATGCCACCGCCGCGGCGATCGATTCGCACGGTTGGTTGCACACCGGCGATGTCGGGGAACTCGACGACGCGGGCAACCTGAGGATCACCGACCGGCTGAAGGACATGTACATCTGCGGCGGGTTCAACGTCTATCCCGCCGAGGTCGAACAGGTGCTGGCCCGGCTCGACGGTGTCGCCGAGGCCGCGGTGATCGGCGTGCCCGACGACCGGCTCGGCGAGGTCGGCAAGGCCTTCGTCGTCGTGCTGCCCGGAGCCGACCTGACCGAGCAGTCGGTGATCGACCACACCCGCGAACACCTCGCCAATTTCAAAACCCCCCGCTCGGTGGAGTTCATCGACGCGTTGCCCCGCAACCCCGGCGGCAAGGTCGTCAAACCCCTTCTCCGACAGCGAAGCGAAAGGGCCTGACGTGGATCTCACGTTCGACGACGCCACCGACGAGTTCCGCGCCGAGGTGCGACAGTTCCTCACCGCGAACACCGACGCGTTCCCGACGAAGTCCTACGACACCGCCGACGGTTTCGAACAGCACCGGCGTTGGGACAAGGTGCTCTTCGATGCGGGACTGTCGGTCATCACCTGGCCGGAACGCTACGGCGGCCGAGACGCGACGCTGCTGCAATGGGTGGTCTTCGAAGAGGAGTACTTCCGGGCCGGCGCACCGGGTCGGGCCAGCGCCAACGGCACCTCGATGCTGGCGCCGACGCTGTTCGCGCACGGCACCGAAGAACAGCGCGACCGAATCCTGCCGAAAATGGCCAGTGGTCAAGAGATCTGGGCTCAGGCCTGGTCCGAACCCGAATCCGGCAGCGACCTGGCGTCGCTGCGCTCGACGGCCACCAGGACCGACGGCGGGTGGCTGCTCAACGGCCAGAAGATCTGGAGCTCCCGCGCGGTGTTCGGCGAGCGGGCGTTCGGCCTGTTCCGTTCCGACCCCGAAGCGCAGCGCCACAAGGGCCTCACCTACGTGATGTTCGACCTGAAGGCCGACGGTGTCACGGTCCGGCCGATCGCCCAGCTCGGCGGCGACACCGGGTTCGGTGAGATCTTCCTCGACGACGTCTTCGTCCCCGACGAAGACGTGATCGGCGAGGCCAACGACGGCTGGCGCGCGGCCATGAGCACGTCCAGCAACGAGCGCGGAATGTCGTTGCGCAGCCCGGCCCGCTTCCTGGCACCGGCCGAGCGACTGGTGGCCCAGTGGAAGCAGAACCCGGACCCGGCATTCACCGATCGGGTGGCGGATGCGTGGATCAAAGCGCAGGCCTACCGGCTGCACACCTTCGGCACCGTCACCCGCGTCAGCAACGGTGGGGAACTGGGGGCGGAGTCCTCGGTCACCAAGGTGTTCTGGTCCGATCTCGACGTCGCGCTGCATCAGACCGCGCTGGACCTTCGCGGAGCTGACGGCGAGATCGCCGATTCCGTCTCTGACGGCCTGCTGTTCGCCCTCGGCGGCCCGATCTATGCCGGTACCAACGAAATTCAGCGCAATATCATCGCCGAGCGGCTGCTGGGCCTGCCCCGAAAGTAGATCGACGTGAACTTTGAGATCGACGAACAGCAGCGCGACTTCGCGGCCAGCATCGATGCGGCCCTCGGCGCCGCCGACCTGCCGACCGCAGTGCGGTCGTGGGCCGACGGCGACACCGCACCCGCCCGCAAGGTGTGGGCCCAGCTGACCGACCTGGGTGTGACCGCGCTGATGGTCCCAGAGCGGTTCGACGGCATCGACGCCCATCCGGTCGACCTGGTGGTGGCCATGGAGCGGCTGGGCCGCTGGTGTGTGCCCGGCCCGGTCGTCGAATCCGTTGCGGTGGCACCGATTCTGCTGGGCGACGACGAGCGTCTCGGCGCCCTGGCGTCCGGCGAGCTCATCGCCACCGTCGCGCAGCCGCCATGGGTGCCGCGCGCCGTGGACGCCGCCACCGCCGGCCTGGTGCTGCTGGCTGGTGACGGACAGGTCCACGAGGCGAGTCCCGGCGCCGAACACGAGTCGGTGGATCCGAGTCGAAAGATCTTCGCGGTCGAGGCAACCGGCGACGGTTGGTCGGCCGACACGGCGTTGGCCTTCGAGTTCGGGGCGCTGGCCACCGCCGCGCAGTTGGTCGGCGCCGCGCAGGGAATGCTCGACGCCGCGGTCGCCTACGCCAAGCAGCGCAGCCAGTTCGGCACGGTGATCGGCACCTACCAGGCCATCAAGCACAAGCTGGCCGACGTGCTCATCGCCGTCGAACTGGCCCGCCCGCTGGTTTACGGTGCAGCGCTGTCCCTGGCCGACCGCTCCCCCGACACCGCCCGCGACGTGAGCGCCGCCAAGGTGGCCGCAGCCGACGCCGCCCTGCTGTCCGCCAGGTCCGCCCTGCAGACCCACGGGGCGATCGGTTTCACCGCCGAACACGATCTGTCGCTGCAGTTGCTGCGGGTACAGGCGTTGAGACCCGCATGGGGTGATCCGACCTGGCATCGACGGCGAGTACTGGAGGCCCTGTAGATGAGCGAAGAACGCGAACTGCTGCGCGACACCGTCGCTGCGCTCGTGGACAAGCACGCCACACCCGAGGCCGTTCGCGAGGCGATGGTCTCCGAGCGCGGTTACGACGAGGCGCTGTGGACGATGCTGTGCGAACAGGTCGGCGCCGCGGCACTGATGGTTCCCGAAGAGCTGGGTGGCGCGGGGGGCGAACTGGCGGATGCCGCCGTGGTTTTCGAGGAGCTGGGTAAGGCGCTGGTGCCGACCCCGCTGTGGGGCACCACCCTCGCCGAGCTCGCGCTGCTGTCGGTCGACGACCCCGACGGCGAGACCCTGGGGGCTCTCGCCGAGGGGACCGCGATCGGAGCGGTGGTGTTTGACACCGACGAGCGCTTGCGCGAGGAGCAGACCAACACCGACGAGCGCTTGCGCGAGGAGCAGACCGGCCGCCGCTACGTGGTCCACGGCGACGTCGCCGACGTCGTCATCGCGACCGACGGTGAGACGTTGACCCGGTGGACAGAGTTCACCGCGGCCCCATCGGTTTCCATGGACCCGACGCGGCGGCTGGCTGTGGTGGAAGCCAAGGCCACCGCGACGGTGGGTGCCGACCCCGGGCTGGCCGACACTGCTGCGATCCTGCTGGCCGTCGAGCAGATCGGCGCCGCGACGCGATGCCTGGACCTCACCGTCGCCTACACCAAGGACCGGGTGCAGTTCGGTCGCCCGATCGGGAGCTTCCAGGCCCTCAAGCACCGGATGGCCGACCTCTACGTCGCGGTGCAGTCGGCGCGGGCTGTGGTCGCCGAGGCGGTCGCCGACCCGTCACCGACGTCGGCCGCACTGGCCAGGCTGGCGGCCAGCGAGGCCTTCTCCGCGGTGGCCGCCGAAGCGGTACAGATGCACGGCGGCATCGCGATCACCTGGGAAAGCGACATCCAGCTCTACTTCAAGCGCGCGCACGGCAGCGCTCAGCTGCTCGGGCCCCCGAGACAGCAGCTGCGCAGTCTCGAATCCGAGGTGTTCTAGCCTGGACACCGTGACTTCTGCGGACGCGAGGAGCAACAGGGGCCCAGCTCTGCGCTCCGGTATCCCGCCGTTCTACGTCATGGACGTGTGGTTGGCTGCTGCCGAGCGTCAGCGCACCCACGGTGATCTGGTCAACCTTTCGGCCGGCCAGCCCAGCGCGGGCGCGCCATCGGCGGTGCGCGAGGCCGCCGTCGCGGCGTTGACCCGCAACCAGCTCGGCTATTCGGTGGCGCTGGGCATCCCCGAACTGCGCGCAGCGATCGCCGAGTCCTACCGCGCTCGGCACGGGCTTGCAGTCGACGCCGACGATGTCGTCGTCACCACCGGTTCTTCGGGTGGCTTCCTGTTGGCGTTCCTGGCTTGCTTCGATGTCGGTGACCGGGTGGCCATCGCCAGCCCCGGATACCCCTGTTACCGCAACATCCTCTCTGCCCTGGGATGTGACGTCGTCGAGTTGCCCTGTGGTCCCGAGACCCGGTTCCAGCCGACGGTCGAGATGTTGGCTGCCGTCGATCCGCCGGTCTCGGGTGTCATCGTGGCCAGTCCCGCCAATCCGACCGGCACGGTCATTCCCCCGCAGGAGCTCGCCGCGATCGCAACGTGGTGTGACTCGAACGGGGTGCGCCTGATCAGCGACGAGGTCTACCACGGCCTGGTGTACGACGGCGCACCGGCGACGAGTTGCGCGTGGCAGACATCACGGGAATCTGTTGTGGTCAACAGTTTTTCGAAATATTTCGCGATGACGGGCTGGCGTCTGGGCTGGCTGCTGGTACCGCAGGAACTGCGCCGCGCGGTCGACTGTCTGACCGGCAACTTCACCATCTGCCCACCGGTGCTCCCCCAGTTGGCTGCCGTCTCGGCGTTCACACCGGAGTCGGTGGCCGAGGCCGAGGCGCTGCTCGACGGTTACGGCGCCAACCGCAGACTGCTCCTCGACGGCCTGCGCGCCCTCGGCCTGGACAAACTCGCCCCCACCGACGGTGCGTTCTACGTGTATGCCGACGTCTCCCACCTGACCACCGACTCGCTGACCTTCTGCGAGAAGCTGCTGGCCGACACCGGCGTCGCGATCGCGCCGGGGGTGGATTTCGACACCGTGCGGGGCGGGGCGTTCGTGCGGTTGTCGTTCGCCGGACCGACCTCTGACATCGAGGAGGCGCTGCGCCGACTCGGCGCCTGGCTCACCTGAGCCGGTCGGCTTCCGGTTGGGATGAGCCGCCCGCCCGAAATCGGGGTCAGGTCAGTGCTTCGATCAGTTCTCCGACGGTGTGCGCCGACTCCAGTGGGTGCCGCAGCCGGCCCGACGGGTTGACGGTGTAGCGGTTGCGCCGGCCTTCTTTCGACTTGTCCAGGTAACCGTCGGCGATGAGGTCCGCCACGATCGCCTGGACGGCGCGCTCGGTGATGCCGATCAGCTGACTGAGTTCCCGGGCGGTCAGGGATTCCCCCTGGGCCAGACACAGCAGCACATGGGCGTGGTTGGTCAGAAACGTCCAGGTGCGCGGCCGCTCGGCACCGGCCTCCGGCAGACGCCCGCCCGACCCGGCGCCCGCAGCGCGTCGAGCCGGGCGGTCCGTGCTCGGCGCGCGCCGCCGCGTCGTCGTCGTTCGCGTTCGCTTCGTCGCAGCCACCGCGCCATGATACTGCCCTGTTCACGAAAGACGTTTCATCAATCGCGGGACGCAACTCCTTTCTCATCGTCGACGGCGTCTCGGTTTCGGGTCGCCACCAGGCTCCAGCCGATCGACACCGCCAGCGTCACCACGATGACCGACAGCGTCAGCGGTATGGGTAGCTTGCCCACCGGCGTCTCCGACAGGATCAGCTTCACCCCGGCGAAGGCGAGCAGGAACGCCAGGCCGTAGTGCAGATGGATGAACCGGCGCATCAACCCGGACAGGCAGAAGTACAGACTGCGCAGACCCAGCACGGCGAACGCGTTCGCCGTCCACACCAGGAAGGTGCTGGTGGTGATCGCCAGCACCGCGGCGACGGAGTCGATCGCGAAGATCAAGTCGGTGGCTTCCACGGCGACGAGCACCACCAACAGCAGCGTCGCAACCCGCTTCCCGTCGATCCGCGTGATCAGCCGGTCACCGTGGTAGTTCGGGTCGACCGGAATCACCCGACGAACCAGGCGCACGAGGAGGTTCTTCTCGGGCTGAAGATCCTCGTCGTGCTTGAAGGCCATCTTGTACGCGGTGTAGATCAGGAATCCACCGAACAGGTAGGCGGTCCAGAAGAACGCAGTGAGCAGTTCGGCGCCGACGAAGATGAACACCAACCGGAACAGCAGCGCACCGATGACGCCCCAGAACAGCACCTTGTGCTGATAACGGTCGGGAACGGCGAAATAGGTGAAGATCAGGGCGAAGACGAACACATTGTCGACCGACAGCGCCTTCTCGATGAGATATCCGGCGTAGTAGGTGCCTGCGACCTCGCCCCCGTAGGTCCACCACAGCACAGCTCCGAAACCGAGTCCTGCGCCGATCCACAGGATCGACCACACCGCCGCCTCGCGGAATTCGATGACGTGGTTGTCGCGATGCATGAACAGGTCGATGGCCAGCATCACGACGATGGCCGACATGACCGCGACCCACGCCCATACCGGCACCGCCAAAGGTTCGGTCATCACTTCCCCTGACCTGCGGTTGCGCTCCGGAGAGCAGAGAGCTCATCCGTTGTTATTTTCGCGAAGATTGACACACGAGACACAATACACGTACTGTGCTTCGTATGTTAAGCGGAATCGCGCAGGCGGCCCTGGCCACCACGGTATCGGCGCCACTGATGTCGGCACTGCTCGCAGCGCTGCTCGGCGCGCGGTGGCCCGAGCAGCTGGTGCGAGTTGGCGCAGCTGTTGCCGGCATCGGCTTCCTCGTCAGTGTGGGTCTGGCGGCAGCCCTGTTGAGCGGGACCGAAACTGTCATCGGGAAGGGCGTTTTCAGCCTGCAGGTCGATCCGGTCGCCGCGATCATGCTGCTGCTGATCTTCGGGGTCAGCGCGGTCGCCCAGACGTACGCGGTGCGCTACCTGGCCGGCGACCGCCGCGGTGGATGGTTCGCCGCGGGAGCATCGCTGTTGACGGCGAGCTCGGCGGTGATGGTGACGGCCACCGCACCCGTGGGGATCGGGGTCGGCTGGACCGGGGCCGGGATCGCGCTCTGCGTACTACTGGCCACCTACTGGCAGCTGCCCGCCGCGCGCGACGGGGTCCGCCGAACGGCCATCGCCTTCGTCATCGGTGACGTCGCGCTGTGGTCGGCCATCGGCCTGGTCACGCTCGACGCGTCCGCCGGCGGGACCCTCCCCGCGGTGGCGGCTTTCCTCATCGTCACCGCCGCGCTCTCCCGGTCCGCTCAGATACCCTTCCATCGCTGGCTGCCCGCCACACTGGCCGCACCCACGCCGGTGTCGGCACTGCTCCACGCAGGCGCCGTCAACGCCGGAGCGCTACTGCTGCTGAGGCTGCACCCGGTCTACGACACCGCTGTGGCCGGCGCTCTCGCGATCGTGGCGGGCACCGCGACGTTGCTCTACGGCGCCGCCGTGATGCTGGTCAAGCCCGACGTCAAAGGCGCACTGGCACATTCGACGATGGCGCAGATGGGGTTCATGATCCTCACCTGCGGACTGGGACTCTGGGCAGCAGCGGTCATCCATCTTGTCGCACACGGCTTCTACAAGGCCACGCTGTTCCTGTCGTCCGGTTCGGCGATCGCGGGACTGCGCCGTAACTCCGCAGTTCCCCACGACATCGCGGCAAGCGGCCGACAGCGAACACTCGCCGCGACCCTCTCGGTAGCACTGCCCACCGCCGCCCTTCTGACCGCGCTCGCGGTGATCCCGGCTGCACCCGCCGACCACGGCGCCGAGTACGCCCTGCTGATCTTCGCCTGGGTCACCGGCGTGGCCGCCACCTGGGGCTGGCTGCACCGACGCCCCGGCCTCGGTGGTGCCGCCGTCGCCGCGTCCTTCCTGGTGCCCGCCGCGGTGGCCTACCTCGGCCTGATCCGGGCGGTGGGGCACTTCCTCGAACCCGCGCTGCCCGCTCCATCGGGGCCGAGCACCACCGCCTGGGTCGTCGTCGCAGCCGCGGTCACGCTGCTGGCTGGGGTTGCGACGCTCCGCTACCGACCTGGCGGCCTGCACGGCGCCATCTACACCCGAGTCCTCGCCGCCGGACATGTGCCGACCCCCACGACAGGAGCTCATCGATGACCACAGTCACAGCAGCACCGACCGCGGCGACCCGCCGCGCACAGCTACGCAGCGACGTCCGGCTGGCTGCCCGGGTGCTTCCCACCCACTACCCGCTGGAGACTTTCATCGCGGTCAACCCGCTCAGCGGCATGCTCGGTATGCCGTTCGAACAGGCCATTCGCCGTGCCGGCGACCTGTACGGAGCACGAGGGACGCTGCCCGAGAGCACTTTCCGCACACTGCACCGCCAGGGTCGGATCACCGACGCCGACCTGGACCACGCGCTTGTGCGCCGCCACCCCAACCTCGTCGACGAACCGCCGGTGCTGCTGGGCGGGCGCCGCGTCGATGCCACCGAGCTGTTACGCGCGGACCTTCTCAACGGTGCCGAGTACCCGAACCCGCTACGCCGGTACCGCACCCGCGCCGAGCAGAGCGCTCCTCGCGTCGCAGAGCAGGTCGACACGCAGGTCGCGAAATGGTGTTCGGCCTTCTTCGGTGCGGCCGCCTGGCCGATGCCGGGCCGTGACAACGGCTTCTACCGCGCATGGCGCACGCTGGCACCGAAGGACCGCACGCTACCCCGCGCGGCGCGGATCGCCCTGACCTCAACCGCCGAGCGCGCCGACGACGCTGTGCTCTCCGCGCTCGACGCGCTCGGTGTCGACGACGACAACCGCATCACCTACCTGCAGGCACACCTGACCAAGCTGCCGGGATGGGCCGCGCACGTGCAGTGGTGCGGGGACCGGGCAGCGGGAATCGACCTGGTGGACTACCTGGCCATGCGCCTGCTGTACGAGGCCGCGCTGTTGTCCGACGAGTACCCCGGACCAGCTGCCCCCGCAGAGCGGCCCACTCCCCCGACCGCGCGAGATCGGCTCACGCACCTGCTGGATCTGTGGAACATCACCCCGGGCGACGAGAGCGAACTGACCGCCGCGGCCCGCATCCTGGCACTGTTGCCGGTCACCACCCGGGAGATGATCTGGCAGAACGCTTTCGAGGGCGCCTACCGGGACCGCCTCCTGGCAGACCTGGCGACCGACCCGCCAATTGAGACCGAGCCGGCGCACACCCACCTGGTCACCTGCATCGACACCCGGTCGGAAGGATTGCGTAGGCACCTGGAGACGTCACAGGGTTACGACACCTACGGCTTCGCCGGCTTCTTCGCGGTCGCCATCAGGTACACCGGCCTGCTCGGCGGTGCCTCTGCTGACCTCTGCCCGGTGTTGATCTCACCGGCCCACGAGATCAGCGAGAACGCCGAGGAATCCGAGTCGGCTGCGGTGTGCCGCCACATCCGCGGCAACCAGCAACTGGCGGGCGCGGAGTCGGCGTTCCACGCCGCCAAAGATGCGATGGTCGCGCCCTACGCGCTGGCCGAGGCCGCCGGCTGGATCGCCGGGCCGCTGGCCGCCGCGAAGACCTTCATGCCCGCCGCAGCAGCCCGGGTACGCCGTCGTCTGCACGGTTTGGTCACGCCCCCGGCTCCGACACACGTCGACGTCAGCGCCATGCCGGTGCACGAACAGATCCTGTTCGCCGAGGTGATGCTCACCGCGATCGGACTGACCCGCGGGTTCGGACGACTCATCGTGCTGTGTGGCCACGGCAGCACCACGGAGAACAACCCCTATCAGGCCTCTCTGGACTGCGGCGCCTGCGGCGGCCAGGCAGGCGGACCCAACGCCCGAACCGCCGCTCGGGTCCTCAACCGAGCTGAGGTCCGAGAAGGGTTGCGGGCGCGCGGGATCGACATTCCGGCGCACACCGTCGCCGTGGCCGCGCTGCACGACACCACGACCGACGTGGTCACGATTCTGGACACCCACCTGGTTCCCGCCGGTCATCGACCCGACATCGCCCGCCTCACCGCCGACCTCCGCCGCGCCGGCGCCGCGCTCGCCGCCGAGCGGGCCGTGGCACTTCCCGGCACGACAGCGCGCCGGGGTACGGCCCGCGGTGTCGCACGACGTTCGGTGGACTGGGCGCAGGTGTATCCCGAGTGGGGCCTGGCCGGCAACGCCGCCATGGTCATCGCTCCGCGCACGGTCACCCGCGGGATAGATCTGCAGCGACGGACATTCCTGCACTCCTACGACGCGGCGGTGGATCCGGACGGCGCCGCATTGGAGACGATTCTCACCGCACCGCTGGTTGTCGCCCACTGGATCAACTCGCAGTACTACTTCTCCACCGTCGCACCTGACATCTTCGGCGCGGGCTCGAAGACCATCCACAACGTCGTCGGCGGCTCCGGCGTCATCGCCGGTCACACCGGTGACCTGAAGCTCGGACTGCCCGCGCAATCGGTCGCCGTCGGAGATCGGCTGGTGCACGAACCGCAACGGCTCCTGGCCGTCATCCAAGCCCCGCTGGACCTGATCGACACGGTGATCGCCCGCAACCCGATCCTGCAGCAACTCTTCGGAAACGGGTGGGTCAGCGTGGCCGCCCGCGCCCATCCGAGCGAGCCATGGCAGCGCTGGACTCGGTCCAGTTGGCGATCGTGGTTCGACAACAACTGTCCTGCAAACGATCTGACGGAGGTAACACTGAGATGACAACCGCCCTGACGAAGATGACGAAAGTCGAGGTCGTGGTGGCCGGCAAAGATGCCCCGGCGGTGCGCGACCTCATCGGCTCCGTCGGCGCCACCGGCTTCACCAGCCTCTCGGGTGTGTCGGGCCTCGGCCACCACGGCTATCACCAGGGCCGGCTGCTGTTCAACCAGCAGGCCACCCTCGAACTCATCATCACCGTCGTTCCCCAGGAGAGGGCCGACGCGCTCCTGGCCGGACTCCGGCCGCTGCTCGACGCGTCATCCGGGGTGATGTTCGTGACCGAGACCTATGTCAGTCGCCCCGAATACTTCAGCTGACCCACCACGAAAGGAACACCGCACATGTCCAATCCGCAAGAAATCTGGAACCGCCTCCGCGCCGGAGCCGACGGACTGCACGCCCCGAACGACACCGACATGGGTCGACCCGTCGCCGCGGTGCTGCGCTGCGCGGACGCCACGATGAGCGGTCCCGGCATCTTCGGCCGGCCTGCAGGGTCATTGGTCGACCTGAGTTCGTGGGGCCTGGCCGTCGACACCAGCGTGCTGGCCGGGGTCGACTTCGCCGTCGAAACCGCGGAGGTGCCGCTGATCGTGGTGCTCGGACACGATGATTGCGCCGCGATTCGCGCTGCGGTCAAGGCCTGGAATCACGCGGAGCTGCCCGACGGTGCGATGCGCGCCGCGGTCGAGGGAGTGCTCATGTCGCTGGTGGGTCGCGGCGCATCCGTGGAATCCCATGCGCATGTCGCGGCCGCGCACGCGGTCGAAACCGGTCTGTCACTGCTCAAGCGCTCTCCCGCGCTGACGCATCGGGTAGACGATGGCACGTGCGGAATCGTCTGCGCCACCTACGATGGGGCGGTTCTCCGGGTCCACGCGACCATGGGGGACGTCAGGGACGCCAGTGCTGCGCTCGTGGAATGCGTGTGAGGAGGCCGGCATCCGGGAGCTGTCAGCCCACACCGGTCGACGAGCGCCGACGACGGGAGATCGCGTCCACGCTGGCGGCGAGCAGCAGCACACCGCCGGTGACCAGGAAGTTGATGTAGGACGACTGGTTGAGCAGGCCAAGGCCGTTGGCGATGGTGGCCACCACCACGCCGCCGATCACGGCGTCGATGGCCCTGCCCCTGCCGCCGAACAGGCTGGTGCCGCCGATGACCGCGGCGCCGACGGCATAGAGCAGCGTGTTTCCCGCCCCTGAGGACGCCGACACCTTGCCCGCATAGGACGCGGCGATGATCCCGCTCAGCGCCGCCAGCGACGAACAGACGACGAACACCGAAACCCGTATCCGGTCAACCGAGATTCCCGCCCGACGGGCCGCCTCGGCATTGCCGCCGACGGCGTAGATATGCCGTCCGTAGGACGTCCGGGTGAGCACGACGGTGGCGACCACGAGCAGGACCAGAACGAGCGGCAGCACGTAGGGAATGCCGCGGATCTCCACGCTCGGGTTGACGCTGCGGTTGACATTGAGCACGACCGTCACACCGAAAACGACTGCGGCTATCGCCGATATGCGCGCCAGGACCACCCCACCCGGGGGGTGCGACAGTCGTAGCGCCTTCTTGCGCCGAAGCTGCAGGGCCTCCACACCCGCGTATCCCAGCACCACTGCCAGCGCGAGCGCCCAGCCGACAGGGACGGACAGGTTCTCGATGGTCAGACCTCGGATCACCGGATCGTCCACTCGGACCGAGCCGCCCTCGCCGATCAGCTTGAGCGTCACGCCCTGCAGCCCGAGGAAGAACGCCAATGTCACGACGAACGAGGGAATTCCGAGGCTGGCCCGCAGGACGCCGATGGCCAGCCCGATCAATGCGCCGCACGCCGTGCCGACGAGGATGGCGGCCCACCACGGCCAGCTCATGTTCACCACGGTCAGCGCCATGGCACAGGCCGAGACTCCGCCGGCCACCCCGGCCGACAGGTCGATGTCGCCGAGCAGCAGCACGAACACCAGACCCATGGCCAGCACGCAGATGGCTCCGGCCTGGGTGATCAGGTTGGCCAGGTTCAACGCGGACAGGAAGCGGTCGTTGGCGAGTCCGAAGACGACGAAGAGCACGACGAGACCGAGAACCGCAGGCAGCGAACCCATGTCACCGCCACGCACGCGCCTCCAGTACCCGACCATCGCGCTACGGAGTGTCTGTTGTTCGCCGACGTCGCCGGCGAAATCCGCGTCGGCGAGGCTGACAGCAGGTCGGGAGCGGAAAGTTGTCATCACGGGTTCCTCATGTGTGTCGTCACGGTGGTGCACGGCGCCGGCGCTCACACCGGTTCGGTCAGCGATACCAACCCGAGATCACCCGATCGGCCGGCGGTTATCAGCTCCACGACCTGCGCGTGACTCACCTCGGAAGCCTCGACGTCGGCGGCGACCCGTCCGAGGTAGAGCGCACATATCCGGTCGGCCACGGCAAAGACGTCGGACATGTTGTGGGAGATCAGAACCACTCCCAGTCCTTGATCGGCCAGTCGGCGGACCAGATCGATCACCTGACGGGTTTGCGCCACCCCCAGCGCCGCGGTGGGTTCGTCGAGCAGGACGACCTTGGAGTTCCACAGCACCGACTTGGCGATCGCCACGGTCTGGCGTTGTCCGCCGGACAAGCTCGACACCGTCTGGCGGACCGACTTGACGGTGCGCACCGACAGCGACGCCAGCGCATCCCGGGCCATTGTCTCCATACGCGCCTCGTCGAGCAGACCTCTGCTGGTGAGTTCTCGGCCGAGAAACATGTTTTCGACGATGTCGAGGTTGTCGCAGAGTGCCAGATCCTGGTAGACGACTTCGACGCCCAGCGCCGAGACGTCGTTGGGGCTGCGGACGGTCACCGGGCGCCCCTCGAAGAGATATCTGCCGCTGTCGATGTGATAGATGCCCGCGATCGTCTTGACGAGGGTCGACTTGCCTGCCCCGTTGTCGCCGACCAGGGCGGTCACCTGTCCCGGATACACCTGGAAGTCGACGTCGTGGAGCACGTGAACGACACCGAAACTCTTGTTCACTCCGCATAGTTCGAGGATCGGCTGCACGTCGGCGGTCATCGGCGATCAGGCTCCTGCTTCGGTGCACAGCGACGCGAACTGGCCCGAACACACCTCATCTTTGGACTGCCCGCCGTCGTCGAACACCACGTTGAGGTTGTCCTTGGTGATGGATTTCGGGGTCAGCAGCACCGAGGGAACGTCCCGGCCGCCGGTGTCGTCACGTGAGGTGCTCGTCGTGTTCGGCTGCTCACCGTTGGCCAGCGCGATGGCCACGTCGGCGAGCGCATTGGCTTCCTCGGTCGCGGACTTGTAGACAGTCATGCACTGCGATCCGGCCAGGATGTTCTGCAGTCCCTCGACCGTCGCGTCCTGGCCGGTGACCGGTACCTGGCCGGCGCGCTTGTTCTTCTCGAGAATCGAGATGACCGAACCGGCGAGACCGTCGTTGGCGGCATACACCCCGTCGACGCGACCGTCGGCCGCGGTGTAGAGCTGCTCGAAGATCGTCACCGCTTTGTCGTTGTCCCAGTCCGGCACCGACTGCTCACCGACGATGGTGACGGTGGGAGTCGCGTCGATCACCGAGTGCGCGCCGTCGCTGAACAATGTGGCGTTGTTGTCGGTCGGAGAACCGTTGAGGAACACCACGTTCGCCGGCCGGCCGCCGAGGCAGTCCACCAGACCCTGACCCTGCAGCTCCCCGACCTTCGTGTTGTCGAACGACACGTAGACATCGGCGGAGCCACCCAATGTCAGGCGGTCGTAGTCGATGGTCTTCACGCCCTGGGTTGCGGCCTTCTGCTGAATCGATGCCCCACTGTCGGAATCGAGGTTGACGATGGCCAGGACGGTCACCCCATCAGCGATCATCCCGTCGGCGATGGTGGCCATCGTGTCCGCCGAACCCTCGGCATTCTGGATCGTGTAGTCCACCCCGGCGTCCTGGAACGCCGCCTCCAGGGCGGGACGGTCCTTGCTTTCCCAGCGCACCGACGATTTGGTGTCGGGAAGAATGACCCCGACCTTGCCGGCGCCGCTGCCCGAGGAGTCCGAGCCCGAACTGCATGCGGTCAGAGCCAGCCCCACCCCGATGATGACGCCAACTGAAAGTGTGCGAAGTCTTCTCACGATTTCCCTCCCGGTCGATGAATTGGTTGGTTGTCGATATCGGTGCGCCTGACCGTCACCTGGCTCCCATCAGGTGCTCGAGTGCCAACTGTTGAAGGGCGACGAATCCGCAACCCTTTCCACCGAAGTAGGCGTCCGCGTCGAATTGCTCGTAGGCGGTGTGGTCGGCGATCAGATCGGCGTAGGACTCGCCCGCGTCGAGGGTGGGCTGGCGCAACTCCTCCACCTTGGCCGCGGCCATCGCGGCGACGACCTCAGGATCGGCGCGGAATGCGGCCGCGCGTTCGCGCAACAGCAGGTACATCCGCATGTTGGCCGCAGCGGAGGCCCAGACACCGTCGGCGTCCTCGGTACGGCTCGGCTTGTAGTCGAAGTGCCGGGGCCCGTCGTAGGCGGGCCCGCCGCCGGGGGCACCGTGTTCGAGGAGGTCGACGAGCGCGAAGGCATTGGCCAGATCACCATGGCCGAACACCAGGTCCTGGTCGAACTTGATCCCGCGCTGTCCGTTGAGGTCGATGTGAAACAGCTTGTCGCTGTACAGCGCCTGGCTGATCCCGTGCATGAAATTCAACCCGGCCATCTGCTCGTGACCGGTCTCCGGATTCACCCCGACCATGTCGGGGTGGGCGAGGGTCTCGATGAAGGCCAGCGCATGTCCCACCGTGGGTAGCAGAATGTCGCCTCGAGGCTCGTTGGGTTTGGGTTCGATGGCGAAGCGGATTCCGACACCTTGATCGATCACGTACTGGCACAACAGATCGAGCGCTTCGCGATACCGTTCCAGCGCGGCTCGGACATCCTTGGCCGAATCGTATTCGCTTCCTTCACGACCACCCCACATGACGAAGGTGTGCGCTCCGAGTTCTGCGGCCAGGTCGATGTTGCGCAAGACCTTACGGAGAGCGAACCGACGCACTGCACGGTCGTTGCTGGTGAACCCGCCGTCTTTGAAGACCGGCTGGGTGAACAGGTTGGTCGTCACCATCGGCACGACCAGACCCGTCGCGCTCAATGCCGAGGACAGTCGGTCGATCATTCGGCGTCGCTCGGTATCCGAACTTCCGAACGCAAACAGGTCGTCGTCGTGCAGTGTGACACCGTATGCACCGAGATCCGCGAGCCGTTCCACAGCCTCGGTCACGTCCAGCAGGGGCCGTGTCGCGACGCCGAACGGGTCATTGCCTTGCCAACCGATCGTCCACAGGCCGAACGAGAACTTGTCGGACCGCCGCGGGATGAGGGAGTCCGACGCGGCGCGGGATTCCAGGACGGTCATCGCGGATGCTCCTCCGAGATCATGAGGTGTCGGTGCGGGCCACGCGGCCCAGACCATTTTGTTTTGTTCTCCGCCCGAACATAAGATGTGGCCTGCAACACTGTCAAGACCGAATGCAAGGGGTGGTTGTGGCGTTGAAGCCGACCGGAAATGGCAGCACGGTCCGAGTCGGGACCAACACCGATGACGTCCGCCGGCGCAATCTGTCGACCGTGTTGACGCTGGTTCACCGGCATCGCGCCCTCACTCGCGCCGAGCTCACTCGGCACACCGGGCTGTCCCGGTCGACCACCAAGGATCTCGTCGAACAATTGGTCGCGCGCGGACTCGTCGAAGAATCCCCCGCCGCGGCGCCGTCTCAGGTGGGCAGACCCAGTCCGGTCGTGCGCCCGGCACACAAGGTGCTGGCCGCGGCAGTGACACCGGAAGTCGACGCGGTCACCGTGGGCCTGGTGGGCATGGGCGGCGCAGTCCTGCGAGTGCTGCGCTGTGCCACCGACCGGGTGCCCACACCCGAGGACACTGTGGCGATTGTCGTGGACACGCTTGCCGAGATCCGCCGCACATTGAGCGATGCGCAGTCCATCACGGCCGTGGGAGTCGCGGTCCCCGGTCTGGTACACAGTCGGCAGTCGGCCGTACAACTGGCACCCAATCTCGATTGGCATGACGCCGATATCGGCCCGATGCTCAGCGCCGCAACGGAACTGCCTGTGTACGCAGCCAACGATGCCAACGCCGGGGCGATCGCCGAGCATCTGTTCGGCAACCATCACAGCGCCGAACACCTCATCTATGTCAACGGCGGCCCGAGCGGCATCGGCGCCGGCTTCGTGGTCGCCGGCGGCCTGCTCGAAGGGCTGGCCGGTTATGCCGGCGAATTGGGCCACACCTTTGTGGGGGGGACCGGCGCGTGCCACTGCGGCAGCATCGGCTGCTTGGAGACCGAGGTGACCCACGCGCCGCTCGCACGGCTGTTGTCCGAACTCGACAGCGAGTCAGGCGGACCCACCGAACACAGCTCGGCAGAACCGAATCAGGACGAGCGGCAGGTACTCAGCGGGCAGACTCGGGCATTGGCGATCGCCCTGGGCAATGCGATCAACATGCTCAACCCCGGCCTGATCGTGCTGGGTGGCTTCCTTCGGGTCTTCCCCCGGTACGCCGCAGAGGCCCTGCGCGCCGAACTGGCCCGCCACAGCATGACCGCCCCGCGACAGCTGGTCCGTGTCGTTCCCGCCACCCTGGGGGCAGACACCCTGATGATCGGCGCCGCCGAACTGGCCTTTGGTCCCGTGCTCGCCGACCCCGGAAGGAACTGACGATGTCCCTTGTCGCCGGTATAGATTCGTCCACACAGTCATGCAAGGTATTGGTGTGCGACGCGGACAGCGGAGAGATCCTGCGCTCGGCGTCCGCACCGCATCCCGATGGCACCGAGGTCCATCCT
Organism: Mycobacterium sp. PO1; assembly: GCF_017312405.1. Classification (GTDB taxonomy): domain Bacteria; phylum Actinomycetota; class Actinomycetes; order Mycobacteriales; family Mycobacteriaceae; genus Mycobacterium. Next base: position 78,314 of record NZ_BLTG01000009.1, on the reverse strand, counting down.
GATCGTTGGTGGGATGCGCTCGAGCAGGCCATGAGCGCCGTCGGCGGCATCGCCGACGTCGCGGCAGTCTCGGTCGGCGCCCAGCAGCACGGCATGGTCTGCCTGGATTCCCACGGCCGAGTCGTTCGAGACGCATTGCTGTGGAACGACACCCGGTCTGCTCACGCGGCCGCTGACTTGACCGACGAACTCGGAGGCCCGCAGGCATGGGCGCGTCGCACCGGGGTGGTGCCGGTCGCGGCTGTCACAGCGACGAAGCTGCGCTGGTTGGCCGACCATGAACCACACCACGCCGACGCGACCGCGGCGGTGTGCCTGCCGCACGACTGGCTGACGTGGCGGCTGAGTGGCTCGTCGGACATCGCCGATCTGCGCACCGATCGCAGCGACGCGAGCGGAACGGGGTACTTCTCTGCCGAGAGCAACGCCGTCCAGCCCGACCTGTTGGAACTGGCCTTCCGCGGGAGGCGTCCCGTGGTTCCGCAAGTCCTCGGCCCCCGGGAATCGGCCGGCACCGCTTCCCAGGGGGCGCTGCTGGGTGCCGGCGCGGGCGACAACGCCGCTGCCGCGTTGGGGCTGGGGGCAGTTCCCGGGGACTGCATCGTCTCCCTCGGAACCTCCGGTGTGGTGAGCGCCGTGGCCACGGCCGCTCCACACGACGCCGACGGCCTCGTCGCAGGTTTCGCTGATGCGACGGGACGGCAGTTGCCCCTGGTGTGCACTCTCAACGGCGCCCCGGTACTCGCCGCCGTGGCGGCGATGCTGAAGGTGGACTTCACCGAGTTCGACCGCCTCGCGCTGTCGGCACCGCCGGGCTCCGAAGGCATGGTGTTGATTCCCTATTTCGACGGGGAACGTTCACCCAATCTGCCAGACGCTTCGGGCGCGCTGCACGGCGTCACCTCCCGGAACATGACCGCGGCGAACATGGCCCGCGCCGCTGTCGAGGGTCTACTCAGTTCGATGGCGTTCTGCGTCGACACCATCGGCGGTCAAGGAGTCGACGTCGAGAGAATCATCCTGGTCGGAGGTGGCGCCCGATCAGAGGCAGTCCGGCAGATTGCGCCCGCCGTGCTCGGGCTCGACGTCCACGTGCCGAGACCGTCCGAGTACGTCGCACTCGGAGCGGCCCGTCAGGCGGCCTGGGTTCTCGGCGGTCAGTCTGCCCCGCCGCCGTGGTCGGTGGGCAGCCCAGCCGTGTACACGGCCGACCCAACGCCGCACGTGCGGGAGCGCTACGACTCCGCGCAGACGCTGACGTTGCGGTGACGTGTCCGTGGCCGAACCCCCGTCAGCCGCCGCAGCATCATCGAAGACGGACTGAGCATCAACCTCATCACGTTCGACGCTGCGTGAGGTACCAGTCGAGCAGCGCCGGATCGTCGACGGCGCTGCGCTCGACGACCTTGGCTGAATCACCGCCCTGGAAGAGCTTTTTGACGGGCACCTCGAGCTTCTTGCCAGTGCGGGTGTGCGGCACTCCCGGCGCGACGATGATGTCGTCGGGGACATGCCGCGGCGAAACCTCGGTGCGAATGGTGTCCTTGATCGTCTCGCGCAACTCGTCGGTCAACTCGAGTCCGTCGGCCAGGACGACGAACAACGGCATCCAGTAGCCGCCGTCGGACTGCTCGGCGCCGATCACCAGCGCCTCGACCACTTCGGGAAGGCTTTCGACGGCCTGGTAGATGTCGGCACTACCCATGCGGATGCCGTGCCGGTTGAGGGTGGAGTCGGAGCGCCCGTGCACGATCACGCTGCCGTGATCGGTGAGGGTGATCCAGTCCCCGTGCCGCCATACGCCCGGGAACATCTCGAAATACGCGTCGCGGTAACGCTGCCCATCAGGGTCATTCCAGAATTTCACCGGCATCGAAGGCAGCGGCTTGGTGATCACGAGTTCACCGACCTCGCCGCGTACCGGTTTGCCGGATTCGTCCCACGCCTCCAACGCGCAGCCCAGATAGGGGGCGGACAGCTCGCCCGGCCACACCGGCACGGTGCGCACCCCCCCGGCGAATGCAGACACCACGTCGGTGCCGCCACTGATGGACGCGACCTGCACGCCCACGTGTTCGGCCAGCCACAGCGATGAGGCCGGCGGGAGTGACGACCCGGTGATACCGACCGTCCGCAGCGCGGACAGGTCGTGGCTCTTGCTCGGATCCGCATCGGCCTTCATGCAACCCAGCACATAGCCTGGGCTGGTGCCCAGCACTGTGGCCCGCACCCGGGAGGCGATGCCCCACAGCGCATCTGGTGTCGGCGACGAGGGGCTGCCGTCGTAGCAGACGATCGTCGCACCCACCAGCAGGCCGGCCACCTGGAAGTTCCACATCATCCAGCTGGGGCTGGTGAACCAGAAGAACGTGTCGTCGCGATCCATGTCCGACTGCAGTGCAACGGCTTTCAGATGCTCCACGACAACACCGCCGTGACCGTGCACGATGCCCTTCGGCAGCCCGGTGGTGCCTGACGAGAACAGAATCCACAGCGGATGGTCGAACTCGACGGCGACGGTGTCGACGGGCTGGTCGCTGTGGGCGGCAAGGTCGTCGAGACCCAGCGTGGCCACCAGGGTCGGTAAACCGGCACTCAGCGCCGCGACGTCCTCGTGTTTGTCGCGGTACTTACCGGCGAACACATAGCCGTCCGCGGCGATCAGCACCTTCGGTTCCAGCTGCCCCAGCCGGTCCAGCGCCGCCTTGGCCGAATAGTCCTGCCCGCACGCGCTCCACACCGCCCCCACGGATGCGGTGGCCAGGAACGCGATCACGGCTTCGGGGATGTTGGGCAGGTAGCCCACCACGCGATCCCCCGGCTCGACCCCGTGGGAACGCAGCGTCTGGGCGAGGGCCGCCGTGCGGCCGAGCAGTTCGTCCCAGGACATCTCCCGGTCCGGCTCCTGCTCGCTGACGTGGACGATCGCCGGGCGATCGGCACGTGCGTGGCGGATCACCTGATCGACATAGTTCAGCGACGTGCCCGGGAACCACCGGGCGCCGGGCATGTCGACGGACTCCACGACGGTCTCGCCGCGTTCGCCGAGCTCGAAGTAGTCCCACAGCGCCGCCCAGAAATCGTCGAGATTCTCGACCGACCAGCGCCACAGCGCGGCGTAGTCACCGAACTGCCCACCGGTGCGGGCTTCGACGAACCGCGCGAAGTCGGTGACCCGCGCATCGGCGATGTCCTGCTCGGTCGGTTCCCACTGGGTTTGAATTGCCGGCCCGCCGGCGTGGGTTTCAATTGCCGGCCCGCCGGCGTGGGTTTGTCTTGCCGGCCCGCCGGCGTGGGCTTGTCTTACCGGGACCTGCTCGCTCACCGGGCGCTCCATCCACCGTCCATCGTGTAGGACGCCCCGGTCACCATGCCCGCGTTCGGCGACGCCAGCCACCCCACCAGTGAGCCGACCTCTTCGGGCTCCACAAGACGTTTCACCGCGCTCTCCTTCAGCAGGATCTCCGCCACCACCTCGTCCTCGCCGATGTTATGCGTTCGGGCTTGGTCGGCGATCTGCTTCGTCACCAGCGGGGTGCGGACGTAGCCGGGGTTGACGCAGTTGCTGGTGACGCCGTGCGGACCGCCTTCCAGCGCTGTGACCTTCGACAGACCTTCGAGCGCGTGCTTGGCGGTGACATAGGCGGCCTTGAACGGCGATGCGCGCAAGCCGTGGATGGACGAGATGTTGATGACGCGGCCGAACTCGTTGCGGTACATGTGCGGAAGTGCGGCCCGGATCAGCAGGAACGGCGCCTCGACCATCAGCGTCATCATCAGACGGAACCTGTCGGGCGGAAATGCCGCGATCTCGCTGACCGTCTGTACGCCGGCATTGTTGACCAGGATGTCGGTGTGCAAGTCCAGGTCCTCGAGCGCCCCGACATCCAGCAGGTCCAGCGTCCATGCGGAACCACCGATCTCGTCGGCGACACTCTGCGCGCCCGCCTCGTCGATGTCGGCGACGGTCACCTTCGCACCGCGCTGCGCCAGTTCCCGCGCACACGCCGCCCCGATTCCGCCGGCGCCGCCGGTGATGAGAGCCGAACGGCCGTCGAGGTCGTTCACCGCGCCCCCGCCTCCGCCAGCTGCTCGCGGTCGGCGGCGTCGATCATCGCCAGGTCGACACCGTTGGTCTCGCGCATGAACAGCGCTGCCACCAAGGTGATGATCGCGGCGACTGCGAGGTAGATCGCGATCGGTACCCAGGAGTCATAGATGTCGAGCAGCTTCACGGAGATGATCGGGGCCAGCGACCCCGCCACGATCGAGGTCACTTGATACCCCAGCGACACACCGGAATACCGCATGCGGGTCGGGAACATCTCGGCCATGATCGCCGGCTGCGGCGAGTACATCAGGGCGTGGATCATCAGGCCGAGAACGATGGCGCCGATGACGAACAGGTAGTTACCGGTGTCCATCATCGGGAACCCGATGAATCCCCACGCTGCCGCGCCGATGGCGCCGACGATGTAGACCGGACGGCGACCGATGCGATCGGAGAGCCGACCCACCTGGGGGATGATCAGGAAGTGCACTCCGTGCGCGATCAGCAGCCACAACAGGATGTCGCCGGTATCGGCGCCGACCTGCTGGCTCAGATAGGTGATCGACACGATGACCACGAGGTAGTACATGATGTTCTCGGCGAACCGCAGGCCCATCGCGGTGAACACGCCGCGCGGGTAGCGCTTCAGCACCTCCACGACACCGTAGGACACCGCCTTCACGCGCTCGACCTCTGCTTGGGCCGCCACGAAGATCGGTGCGTCGGTGACCTTGGTGCGGATGTAGTAGCCGATCAGCACCACCACGGCCGACAGCCAGAACGCCACACGCCAACCCCAGGACAGAAACGCCTCGTCCGACAGCGTCGTGGTCAAGACCAGCAAAACGACGGTGGCGAGCATGTTGCCGACGGGCACGGCGGCCTGCGGCCAGCTGGCCCACAATGCGCGCTGCCGGTCGGGGCTGTGCTCGGCGACGAGCAGCACGGCGCCACCCCACTCTCCGCCGACTGCGAAGCCCTGGAGGAACCGCAGCACCACGAGCAGGGCCGGCGCCCAGTAACCGATCTGACCGAACGTCGGTAGGCATCCCATCAAGAAGGTGGCGGCACCGACCAGGAGCAGGCTGAACTGCAACAGCTTCTTGCGGCCGTACTTGTCGCCGAAATGCCCGAAGACCACACCGCCGAGGGGTCGGGCGAGGAAGCCGACCGCGTACGTCAGAAACGCCGCCAGGATCGCGTCGAGCTCGCTGCCGGTTTGGGCGAAGAACACCTTGTTGAACACCAGGGTCGCCGCCGTGCCGTAGAGAAAGAACTCGTACCACTCGACGACGGTGCCGGCCATCGACGCGGCGACAACGCGTTTCAGTCCGGTGCTGACCTTGCCCCCCGATGCATCGGAGCTTTGTTGGGTGGTCATCGGTACTCCCTCCTCTGTGACAGCCGCCACACTCAGTCGTGAGTATTCATGCAGGTGCCCCGGCCGAGCAATGACCAAACCTGCAGGAAGCATCTGCGAAAATGCAGACATGACCGGTCCGAGCCGACGACCCAGCGCCGATGACCTGCTGATCCTGTTGGCGGTCGGACGCACCGGTAAGTACACGACCGCCGCCGACGAACTCGGTCTCAACCACACGACCATCAGCCGGCGGATCGCTGCACTCGAGCTGGCCGTGGGCGGGCGGGTGCTGGCCCGCGTCTCGGGCGGTTGGGAGCTGACCGAGCTGGGGCGCGAAGCACTCGCCGCGGCGGAGGCGGTCGAAGCCGCGGTCCGCTCGTTGAGCACCGAGGCCGGCGGAAAGCGGGCGCTGGAAGGCGTCGTCCGCATCTCTGCCACCGACGGATTCTCGGCCTATATCGCCGCGCCCGCTGCCGCTGCCGTACAGCGTGAACACCCCAATGTGGCGGTCGAGATCGTCGCGGCGACCCGGCGCGCCAGCCAGCAGCGCTCTGGCCTGGACGTCGAGGTGGTGGTCGGTGAACCGACCGTGCACCGCGCCAAAGCCCTTCGCCTGGGCGACTACTGCCTCGGGCTGTACGGGTCCCGCGACTATCTCGCCGACCACGGCTCGCCGGCGAATGTCGCCGATCTGCAACGGTTCCCGTTGGTGTACTTCATCGACTCGATGCTGCAGGTCGACGATCTGGATCTGGCACCCAGCTTCGCGCCGGCCATGCGGGAGTCGGTGACGTCGACCAATGTGTTCGTCCATGTGGAGGCCACCCGGGCGTCAGCGGGTCTGGGGCTGTTGCCGTGTTTCATGGCCGACCGCCACCCAGATCTGGTCCGGGTTCTGGCCACCGAGGTGTCGATCCGGCTCACGTACTGGCTGGTGACCCGCGAAGAAACCCTGCGTCGACCCGAGGTGTCGGCGGTCGTCGAGGCGATCGGAGCCCGGATGGCCGAGCAGCGCACCGTGCTGCTGGGCGCCCACTAACGTCGGCGGCATGCCCTTCCTCGAACACCGCGCCGACCACCGCCTCGGCCCCGCCTACTACCGGCACTGGGCGGCCGAAGAACCCCGAGCGGCCGTCATCTTCCTGCACGGATTCGGCGAGCACACCGGTCTGTACCACCGCTACGGATTCGCGCTCAACGCCGCCGGTATCGACCTGTGGGCAGTCGACCAGTTCGGGCACGGGCTCAGCCCCGGCGACCGGGGCGACTTCGGCACGATCGAGGACAGTTCGGCACTGGCCGACGCGCTGACCGAGTTGGCCGCCGACCGCCGCCCCGGTGTGCCCCTGGTGGCGCAGGGCCATTCGTTCGGCGCGGTCGTGACGCTTTTCCGGGTGCTCGCGCAACCTCAGACGTACCGCGCCGCGGTGGTCTCGGGGGCACCGGTGGTTGCCGTGCCCGCCCTGCGAGACCCCAACACCACGTTCGACCTCGACCCGGCCCTGTTGTCAGCCGACCCGTTCTACGTCGACTCCCTGATCAACGACCCGCTGGCGTTTGTCGGCGCCGACGGCGTCGCGTTGGTCCGCGAACTCGATCGCGGCTGGGACCGCTTCGGTGCCGAGCTGCCCGGACTGACCGTTCCGACGCTGGCGGTGCACGGCAGCAATGACCTGATCGCGCCCGTCGGCGCGGTCCGCGCGTACGCCGAACAGATCGACGCACTGCGGTTCGTCGAGTTCGCCGGCGCACGTCACGACGTTCTCAACGAAGTTCAACACCGCGACGTGGCCGCCGCCGTGGTCGATTTCGTCGCAGGTCAGTTGGGCTGAGCGAACCCGAGCCTCATGATTTGCAGGCTTTTGCCTGAAAGAAACCGACCGAAACGGCGCTGAAACAAACTGGTCTTATAACTAACAACTGACCAGAGATGCGGATCCGAGAGGCGCTAGGTGAAAATGGCAGTTCACGGCAAGAAATCCCTGTTCCGCTCGCTTGCGGTGGCATCCAGCGTGTTGACCGGCGCGGCTCTGGTCGCGTGTTCCTCGGACAACGCTGCCGAGTCCACCTCGGCTGAAGGTGGCATGACCAGCGTCGACATGGTGTTGCCGGCGACCTTGGGTATCGACTGGGCCGCATTCCTCGTCGCCGCGGACAAGTTCTGGCCGGAAATGGGGCTCGATGTCAGCGGCATCGGCACCGACGGCTCGTCGAACGTCGTGCAGCAGATCGTCGCCGGCAACGCCGACTACGGTGCGGCAAGCGCCCAGGCCGTCTACGGCGGAGCCTTGGAGGGCGCTCCGATCACCGCGATCGCCATGCTCACCCACGGAGACGTGGCGATGCTGAGCGTGCCCGCCGACAACAGCGCCATCCAAACAGCCGCCGACCTCCAAGGCAAAGCCATCGGCGTCACATCCGCAACCGACGGAGCCATCCCGATCGTCGCAGCGGTGATGAATTCCGTCGGCGTGACCGAGTGGGACGAACCGATCGTCGGCGGAGGCGGCGCGGCGGTGGTCAACGCCTTTCAGACCGACCAGATCCAAGCCTATGCCCACGGCGGCGGCGACATGGCCGCCATGGAGATGGGCGCCGGAATGGAATTGCGGTCGATCATGCCCGAAGAATTCGCCAACCTGCCCGGCAACATGATGGTCGTCCCTGACTCCCTGCTCGAGGACCCCGCCAAGACCGAGATCGCCATCAAGCTCGCCAGCGGCTGGCTGCAGGCCGCCGACTGGATCATGACCAATCAGGCCGAGGCTGTCGAGATCGTCTGCCAGCAAGCTCCTGAAGGTTGCACCGATCCCGAAACTGCCTCCTACTCGGTCGATCTGGCATCACAGGGCACCGAACCCATCGGCGACCGCTGGGGCTACATCGACGAGCAGTCGACCAGCACCCTCCTCAACGCGGTGTACGGCACCATGGAGGTTCCCTTCGGCGACGTGTTCACCAACGACTACATCGACCAGATCAACAGCACTCGGTGATGTGCTCGCCGACCGCCATGCTCAACGACGGCGCACTCGCCAGCTCACCAACAATCATCTCGGTCTCCGGTGCCTCGCGGACATACCCGACCCGGAACGGGGGCGACGTGGTCGCACTGACCGATGTCGACCTGACAGTCCACAAGGGTGACGTGGTATCCCTCGTCGGCCCCAGTGGCTGCGGCAAATCCACACTGCTGAAGATGATCGCCGGGCTGGTCGAACCCAGTACCGGGGCCGTCACGATCAACGACAAGCCCGCCAGCGCCGGGCGCGCCGACTGCGGGATCATGCTCCAGTCACCTGTCCTGCTGCCCTGGCGCAGCACATTGGACAACATCCTGCTGCCCGTCGAGGTGCTCCGTCTGGACCGCTCGGCGGCTCGGGCCCGTGCGATGGACCTCATCGAGATGGTCGGCCTGCGCGGGTTCGAGCACAAACAGCCCTGGGAACTCAGCGGCGGCATGCAACAACGGGCAAGTCTCGCCCGGCTGCTCATCTTCGAGCCCGACGTTCTGCTGATGGACGAACCCTTCGCCGCCCTCGACGAGTTCACCCGAGAACGCCTCGACCAGGAAGTCGCTTCGATGCAGCGGCGGCTCAATCGCACCATCGTGTACGTCACCCACAACATCAGCGAAGCGGTCGCCCTGTCCGACGAAGTCGTGGTGATGACGCCGAGACCGGGACAGGTCGTCGACCGGGTGACCGTCGATCTACCCAAGCCGCGCACCCCGGAAGTGATGGACAGCCAGGAAGCCGTCGCATTGGTTGCAGCAATACGAAAAACTCTCGCCGACAACATCTCCGAGCAGCAACTATGACAGCTACCGTCGGCGGACACGCGAAACCGCAGTCGCCGACCATCGCCAAACACACCCGAACAGCATGGATCTGGCCAGTTTTGACGCTACTGGCGATGCTTGCCCTGCTGGAAGCCGCGTCACGCCTCGGGTTGGTCAACCCCCTGATCGTGCCGCCGCCGAGCGAAATCGTGCAGGCATTGTTCGTGCTGGCCGGCCAACAGTACTTCTGGGAGAACTTCTACTGGACGGCATTCGAGGCTACCGCCGGATTCACAATGGGAGTCGGATTGGGCTTCGCCTCCGGCCTGATCATCGGCATCAGCAACTTTGCCCGCAAGTCAGTGTATCCGCTGGCAGTCGCCGTACAGAGCACTCCGCAGGTGGCCATCGCGCCGCTGTTCTTGATCTGGTTCGGCTTCGGGATCGCCCCCCGCGTCTTCTTCGCGGCATTGTCCTGCTTCTTCCCTGTCCTGGTCGCCGTGGTTGTGGGCCTCAACGCCGCCGATCAGGACGCACGCACGTTGTTGCGCTCACTGGGCGCGTCCAGATGGACGATGTTCCGCAAGCTGCTGCTCCCGGCTTCACTGCCGACCATCTTCGCAGGCCTGCGGCTGGCCGTTCCGGCTTCTCTCGTCGGCGCGATCGTGGGCGAATTCGTCGGCGGAAACATCGGTTTGGGTGTGATGATCACGACGTTCAACTCTCAACTACAGATCGCCGAGTCGTTCGCCCTGGTCGTCGTGCTCGCGCTGATGGGTTACGGCTCGTATCTCGTCGTCGAACTCCTCGACCGGCGCATCGTCAGTTGGAGTCACCGTGACAGTTGAGAAGACCGCACCCCTATCGCCCAGAGAGACGGTCGGCAGAATCGCGGACCTGGTGCGGCGCCGGAACCTCGACGGCACGGTGTTGCTCTCCCCGCAGGGTTTCACCTACGCCACCGGTCTACGGATCGTGTCACATCCGTTGATGCGCTGGCGCCATGCCGCAGCTCTGATCGGTCCTGACGACTTGGCGGGCGTATTGGTGATCGACATGGAGCGCAGCTTCGTCACCGACGCGATGCCGGGAGTTCCGCTGGTGGTGTGGAAGGAATTCGTCGAGGAACCGATGGTGGCCTTGGCCGGCCTCATCGGGCATAGTTGGGGCACCGGACCGTTACGGATCGGGATCGAAACGGACTTCATCCCCGCCGTGCGGCTGGACCGGCTGCGCGCCGCGCTACCTGACGTGACCTGGGTCGCCATCGACGACGACCTGGAACTTCTGCGCGCAAGCAAGACCCGCGGCGAACTCGATACCATCCGCCAGTTGTCGCTGGCCGCCGACAACGCGTTACGGGTCGGCCTGGAAGCGGCGGCGGTAGGGCAGTCCGAAACCGAACTGGGCGAAAGCATCGTGTCCGCGTTGTACTCCTCCGGTGTCAGCGAACATCGTTTTCTGATCGCCGCGACCGGGCTCGGGAGCCAATACCCGAACGCTGGGCCGACATCACGGAAGATCGACCACGGAGATGTGGTTCGAGTCGAAATCTTCGGCGGCCGAGACGGATACCAGGCAGGCGTCGCCCGCACCGCAGTGGTCGGTGAACCCAGTCAAGACGTCCAATGGCACTGGGATCTGGTGAGCGGGGCGCGTCAGGCCGGTCTGCGGATGATTCGTCCAGGAGCTGACCCCCGCCAGATCTACCGTACCTACGTCGATGCGTTGGGACCTTTGAGCAAGTATGCGATCGCGTTCTTCGGCCACGGCATGGGCCTCGACATGCACGAATTGCCCTACCTGAGCGGTACATCGACTGATGTCATCGAGTCCGGGGCGATCATCGGAGTCGAGCCTTTCGCCATGATCCCGAACCGCTTCGGGTTCCAGGTCAAAGATGTCGTCGCCGTCACCGACACCGGCTACGAGGTCATCTCCGACCTCCTCGACGGAGGGGAACTCTTTGTCATCGACGGTTGACCGGACCTACCTGAGAAACCTCGACTGGATTGTGACGGTGGACGCCACCGACACCGTGGTGCGGGATGCGACGGTCGTGATCGACGGCGACACCATTGCCGCGGTCGGGACGACCGACGAGGTACTGAGCCAGGACCCTCCCCGCCGGACCGATGTCGTGATAGACGCCAGGGGCTTGGGCTTGAGCCCTGGATTCATCGATACTCATGTGCACCTTTCCGAGACCCTTTCTCGCGCTGTCTTTCCCGACAACATCTCGACGCGAACCTGGGTTTTTCATTGGGGCAAGCCGTTTTACGCCCATGTCGGGGTGGAGGATGAGGGAGTCAGCGTTCGCCTGGGAGCCGCAGAGATGCTGCGCAACGGCACGACGTGCTTTCTGGACATGGGTGCGCAGAACGATCCGGGCATCACCGCCACCGGTGCCGCCGAGGTCGGGATCAGGGGGGTGGTCGGGCGCCACGCTGCTGACCGCCCGCCAGCCGAGCTACCGCCCGGCTGGTCCCCGGAGATGGTCGAACACCACTTCTTCGCCAACCATGTCGAAGCCCTCGATGCGCTAGGCGACGCGGTACGACGATGGAACGGCCACGCCGACGGCCGTATCCGCTGTTGGGTGAACATTGAAGGGAAGGAGCCGTGCTCGCTGGAACTGCATGTCGGCGCCCGGGCGCTGGCGGCAGAGCTGGGGGTGGGGACCACATATCACCTGGCGAGCAGTATCGAAGAAGCCCACGTGAGCGAGAAGAAGTACGGGAAGTGGCCGATCTCACGAATCGGCGATACCGACGGCCTCGGTCCGAACCTGGTGCTGGCCCATGCTGTCGCTGTCGCCGACGCCGAGGTCGAGTTGCTTTCGAGCACCGGCACCAGCGTCGCCTTCTGCCCCTTCTCCTCCCTCAAACTGGGCAAAGGCGCCACGTCATCAATCGGTCGATACCCGGAGATGCTCGAGGCCGGCGTCACGGTGGGTCTCGGTACCGACGGCGTCGCCGCGGCGGGAAACATGAACCTGATGCGGCAGATCCCCGTTGTGGCAGGGATGTTCAAGGACGCACGGCTCGACGAATCATTGATCGGCGCACGCCGGGCGCTGCGGATGGCGACGATAGACGGTGCCCGCGCACTCGGCTGGGACGACGAGATCGGTTCCATCGAGGTCGGCAAGCAGGCCGACTTCGTGCTGTGGGATCTGCACCATCCGGAATGGATACCCTACGGCGATCCCGTACTGGCGCTGGGGTGGTCAGCCAGCACCGCGAGCATCAGCCAGACCTGGGTGGCGGGCAGGCTCGTCTACCGCGACGGCGCAGTGGTTTCCCTCGACGAGAAGGCCCTGCGCGCCGAAGCCACCGCGCGGGCCCGCGCGATCGTCGCGCGCGCAGGTCTCGGCGCCCAGACCCCGACGTCGACCGTTCTCTACGACTGAGCAGGCTCGACTACCAATCAATCTCGAAGACCAAAGCAAAGGAGATACATGCCTTTTGTCACCGTGCACATGTGGGATGGGCGCACCGACGAACAGAAGCGCCGCCTGGCCCGGGCGATCACCGATGCGATGGTCGAGCATGCTGGAGCCAGCCCCGATCACCTCCATGTCGCCATCAGTGAGTATCCGCCACAAGACTGGGCCAGAGCCGGTGTCCTCGGATCCGACATCGAACGGCACGGCGTGCTGGGTAGTGAGAAACCGCCGCTGATATACGGGCTGGGTCATCTGCTCCTGCAGACCACCGACTTGGCCGCGGCCGAGAACTTCTACATCGACTTTCTCGGACTCACCGTGCGCAAACGGGAAGACTTTCGCGACGGTCGGCCGCTGGTGGTCACCCATCAGGGTCTCGGTCTCACGACCGGGCGGCCTGACGGGGGCAATCCCGTTGAGCACGTGGCATTCCGGGCACGCAACCTGCCCGCGATCGCTAGACGAGCCGAGGAGCGTGGCATCACCATCGTGTCCGGTCCCGAACCCAGCGGCTACGGTTTGAGCCTCTACATGCTGGATCCCGATGGGAACAAGGTCGAGATGATCGGTGACGCGCCGGGTACCTGAAGACGGCCGTCGGTCAACAACGGAAGGCACCAATGCGAATAGTCGGCGGTCAGATCTACCTTGTGACGCTGCCGCTGCGGCGCACACACTCTTGGGCCGGGAACACCCATCGACGCATCGGCCACCATGCGATCGTGCGGATCGACACCGACGAAGGTGTCCACGGCTGGGGTGAAACCCCCGCCATCCCCACCTGGGGAGGCTCCCAGATGCGTTATGGCGGTGAATCGCCCGAGACGGTGTTGGCCTTGGTCCGCGACTACCTCTTCGAGGCAATCCGCGGCTTGGATCCGCGCGAGCCCCGCATCGTCCACCGTGCGATGGACCGGGTAGCCAAAGGGGCTCCCTACGCCAAGGCCGCCATCGACATCGCCTGCTACGACATCGCCGGCAAGTCACTGGGAGTGCCGGTACACACGTTGCTCGGCGGCAAATGCCGTGACGGCGTGCGGATCACCCATTCACTGGGACTGATGCCGATCGCCGACGCGCTCGAAGAGGCCCAGTCAGCGGTCGCGGAGGGCATCACCGTCTTCAAGCTCAAGACTGGAATCGACGGTGAACGCGATGTCGAACTCATGCGACAGATGCGCGCAGTTGTCGGCGACGACGTCGAGTTGCGTGTGGATGCCAACGAGGGTTACCCCACCATCGCAGAAGCAGTGCGAATCACACTGCGCCAGCAGGAATACGGGTTGCTGCTGTGCGAGCAACCGGTATCGGGGGCACATGGTCTGGCTGAGGTCGCCCGGCGGATCGGCGTTCCCGTCATGGCCGACGAGTCCGCGTGGACCGTGCACGATATCCTCGAACTGCATCAGCGGGGGGCGGCAGAGTGCTTCAGTTGCTACGTGACCAAGCCGGGTGGCCTGTGGCGCGCCCGCCAGCAAGCCGAGTTCGCCGCGGCGATGGGTCTCTACCACGATGTCGGCGGCTCGATCGAGTTCGGCATCGGTACGGCCGCCAACCTGCACCTCGGGGTAGCCGCAGAGGCGGCCATCCTGCCGAGCGTGTGCCCGGTTACCACCGTGCAGGGCGCGCAGGGCCCCCGGATCGCAGGTGTCTACTATCTCGACGACCTGATCACCGAGCCGTTCACCTTCCGCGACGGAATCCTGCTCTGCCCCGACGGTCCCGGACTGGGGATCGAGGTCGACCAGGACAAGCTCGACAAGTACTCCGACGAATCGGTTCCGGTGTGACGACGGTCGCGGTTCTCGGCGCTGGTGCAGGAGGCCTCTCCGCCGCAGTCGAACTCACCGGGGGTGGGCACGCCGTGCGGGTGTGGAACCGCCGTGAATCCACGCTGGCCGCCTACCGGCAGGCCGGTGGAGTGGACGCCAGCGGCGTATTGGGCGACGGCTTCACGGAGCTGCCGGTCATGACCACCTCCTTGGGAGAAGTGCTCGACGGAGCCGACGTCGCGGTGGTGTGTCTGCCCGCTCTGGGTCACCGCGCACTGGCCGACGAACTGGCGACACTCAAGTCACGCACTCCGTTGGTGTTGAACCCCGGTCACACCTTGGGAGCGGCGCATTTCGCCTCACGTTTCGCCCGCCTCGGGGTCGAACGGCCATCGATCGTCGAGCTGTCGACTATGACCTACGTGGCGCGAACAGGTGCCGGCGCCACCGTACGAATCACCGGGACGGCACGGCGCGTCCGCGCCGCGGTGATCGGTGTCGACGATGCGGCGCTGGCCTTTGCGACCGGCTTGTGGCCTGCGTGCAAGCCACAATCCGATGTGTTCGCGACAGGCCTTTCCAACGTCAACATGGTCCTGCATCCACCGGCGGCAGTCCTCGCGGCTGCCTGGGTGGAGGCCACAGGAGGTGAGTTCGCCTACTACGCCGACGCCACCACCCCTGCGGTTGCGGCCGTAATGGCTGATCTCGACAATGAAAGGCTCAATGTGGCAAGCGCTTACGGCCATACACTCGATCCACTCATGATGGAGATGCTCGCTATCGGAACAGTCGATGCGCTGCCTGCCGACGGCACCACCGACGAGCAGTTGAGGGTGGCGGTGTCGACCGGGCGGGCCAACGCTTCGATCACGGCACCGGCTTCCCTCCGACATCGCTACTACCGAGAGGACTTCGGATTCGCCGTAGTGCCGCTGATCGAATTGGCCGCTGTCGCAGGTGTCGACGTGCCGGTCGCGCGAGCACTGCTGACGTTGGCGGATTGCGCCTTGCGTGGGGAGCCGACGCGTACGGGGCTGCGGCTCCACGACATCGGTCTGGAGACGGACAGCGTGGAGGAGCTTCGGGGTCTCGTGAGAAGTGGAGCCTTATGAACTGGTCAGATCTCACCATCGCAGTCGTCGGTGGTGACGAGCGCGAGCAAGAGATCGCCAGGCTGGCCGCGCAGACGGGCGCATCCGTTCGGGCATACGGATTCGTCGGCGCGGACACGCCGATCGACGGTGTGCACAGCGTGGCCGGACTGGAAGAGGCAGTCGATGGTGCTGATGTGCTGCTACTGCCGATCCCGGGCATCGCAGCCGACGGGTCTCTCTTCGCGCCGGGCCACGCTCCCCCCATCGTGATCACCGCCGCGCTCCTGAAGCTGATGGTGTCGCCGGCACATATAATCCTCGGTAAGGCCGATCCCGCACTCGCTGCAGCGGCCGCCCAAGTCGGGGCACGACTGGACGAATACGAGCACGACCAGGAACTGATGTTGTTGCGGGCCCCCGCGATCGTCGAGGGGGTACTGCGAGTGGCGATCGAGAACACCCGGTTCACCCTCAACGACGCAGCCGCGGTGGTGGTCGGCTATGGCAACATCGGCGCTCGGTTGGCGACCACACTGCGTGCACTCGGCGCTTCAGTGACGGTAGCCGCGCGCAATCCGGTGCAGCGCGCCGCCGCCTACGCGGCCCACCTCCAATCGGTGCCGCTCGCCGAGCTGCCCTCCGCCGTTACCGGCGCGTCGATGTTGTTCTCGGCCGTGCCGGCACCGATCGTGGACAGCAGCGTTCTCACCGGTCTGCGTCCGGGCTCATTGGTGGTGGACATTTCAGCGCCTCCGGGGAGTGTGGATCTGAGCGCCGCGACCGAGCTAGGCCATCGCGCAGTGTGGGCGAGGGGAATGGGGCGCCGTGCGCCGGTGACGGTCGGCAGCAGTCAGTGGCAGGGCGTGCGGAACAGGATTGAACAGCGCCGGCGGGCGGTGAGTATGTGACGAGTTCCAGCCATTTCACCCGGTTGCCGTCGCGCTCGCGCGCCGACCAGGTCCGCGACCAACTGGGAGAGGCGATCAAGAAGGGTATCTATCCGGTGGGCGCCAAGCTGCCGTCCGAACGCGAACTCACTGAGATGCTCGGCGTGAGCCGGGTCAGCGTGCGGGAAGGGATGCGGTCCCTGGAGGCGGTCGGACTGGTCGAAGTCCGACATGGCCACGGCTACTTCGTCAAGGCGACGGTGCGGCGGCCGACCATCGACGTCATGAAGTGGCTCGGCGAACATCGCGCCGAGGTGATGGACATGATGCTCGTACGGGGCGCGCTGGATGAACTCGCCGCCGGCGAAGCCGCGCGGCGCGCCGACGAGGAGCACCGCACGGCGATGCGGGTTGCGCATGACGCCTTCGTCGCCGCCGTCGGGGCCGGCGAGCGCGACCTCGACACGCTCGCGAACCTCGACATCGCATTCCACCTGGCGATCGCCCAAGCGAGCGGCAGCCCACTGCTCGTCGACCTGCTGGGCGAGCTGCACCAGCACCTGCGCGAAGCCCGGTCCGTCGGGTTCACCCCGGCGGGCCGGCTGGATCTCTCCATCGCCGAGCACCAGACGATCTTCGACACGATCATCTCGGGCGACGTGCAGGGCGCTCGCACCGCCGCCGCTCTGCACATTGCGCACGTCCGGGAAATGCTGATCGCGCTACAGGCCTGACGGCGACGGGACGGCACTTATCCACAGCAGTTGTGCACAGTGTGGATGAATCACACTCGTGTAACTCCCTGCTCAGAGCCAGGTGTCGTCCGTCGTCGCGGTCAGGAAAGCCTCGAGGTCGTTGCGCCAGTCGGCCGGCGAGTTCTTGTCCGGTTCGATGCCGGTGTACTGACCTTGGTAAAACAGCAGCGGCCGCGGCTTCTTGCGCGGGACATCAGACAGCGAGTGCACCGCACCGAACA
This sequence comes from Mycobacterium sp. PO1, assembly GCF_017312405.1. Lineage (GTDB taxonomy): Bacteria > Actinomycetota > Actinomycetes > Mycobacteriales > Mycobacteriaceae > Mycobacterium. The sequence goes on along the minus strand of NZ_BLTG01000009.1, from coordinate 60,939 downwards.
CCACGAAGTGGTCGCCACCGTCGTGCACCGACGCCACGGTGCAGTCGATGTGCGCCAGCGACCCGTCGATGATCGGCGAGCCGAGCTTGGACGGGGTCCAGTCGATGCCGGCGAACTTGTCCGGCTCCCGGGAGCCGAACCGGCCCGAAACGTCCTTCTGGTTCTCGTGCAGGATGTTCACGCAGAACGAGCCACTCGCCTCGATGGCCGCCCACGACCGTGACATCTTGGTCGGGCAGAACAGCACCAGCGGCGGGTCGAGAGACAGCGCGGCGAACGACTGGCAGGCGAACCCCACCGGAACGTCGTCGTGCACCGTCGTGATGACGGTGATACCGGTGCAGAACTGGCCCAGCACACTGCGGAAAGTGCGGGGGTCGATCGGTGGGCTACCCACTACCGATGGCTCCCCGTGTCAGCGCCCGTCATCAACTCTTGAAGCCGACGCTGAAGTCGTGTCCCCACAGCGACACCGCGGTGCTCTCCCGCGCAACCCAGCTGTGGTCGTCCACCTCGAGACCCTCGCAACCGAACTCGACGTCGAACCCGCCGGGCGTCTTCATGTAGAACGACAGCATCTTGTCGTTGACGTGGCGCCCCAGCGTTGCCGACATCTTGACCTTGCGGCGCAGTGCCCGGTCCAGGCAGAGGCCGACATCGTCGGCGTTTCCCACCTCGACCATCAGATGGACGATTCCGCTCGGAGTCTCGCCGGGCATGAAGGCCAGGCTGTGGTGGCGCGGGTTGACCCCGAGGAACCGCAGCCACGCCGGCTCCCCGTCGGCGGGCCTGCCCACCAGCTGCGGAGGCAGCCGCATCGAGTCGCGCAGGCTGAAGCCCAGCACATCGCGGTAGAAGTGAAGCGTCTCCGCGTCGTCGCGGGTGGTCAGCACCACGTGACCGAGGCCCTGTTCCTCGGTGACGAACTTGTGGCCGTAGGGGCTCACCACGCGGCGGTGTTCGAGCGCGACACCGTGGAACACCTCCAGGGTGTTGCCGGACGGATCGTCGAACACGATCATCTCGTCAACGCGACGCTCAGCCTTCTCCGCGGAGGTGCCCTCCTTGTACGGGACGCCCTGCAGGTCGAGTCGGTGCCGGATCTCCTGTAACCCCGCGGCGTTGCTCGTCTCCCAGCCGGAGACCAGCAACCGGTCATGCTCGCCGGGCACGATCACCAGGCGTGCCGGGAACTCGTCCATACGCAGGTACAGCGCACCCTCGGTGCCGCCGGACCCCTCGACCATGCCAAGCACCTTGAGCCCGTACTCGCGCCAGGCCCCCATATCGGTGGCCTCGATGCGTAGGTACCCCAATGAGCGGATCATCGTGAACCCCCCTCAGCGACGTCGGACAAAAAATCCACGGTGAGCTTGTTGAACTCGTCGAACTTCTCGAGCTGCGCCCAGTGCCCGCACTGGCCGAACACATGCAGCTGGACGCGGGGAATCTGCTTGAGCGCCACCAGTGCCCCGTCCAGCGGATTGACCCGGTCCTCACGGCCCCAGATCAGCAGTACCCGCTGGCGCAGCTTGTAGACGTCGCGCCACATCATGCCGAGCTCGAAGTCCGCACCCGCGAACGACTTGCCCATCGCCTTGGTGGCGGCCAACGACTCAGGCGTGCTGGCGATCTGGAAACGTTCCTCGACCAGTTCGGGGGTGATCAGGCTCTGGTCGAACACCATGATGCGCAGGAATTTCTCGATGTTCTCCCGCGTCGGGTCGGCAGCGAAGCGGCCGAGCAGCTTCACGCCCTCGGTCGGGTCGGGCGCGAACAGATTGACGCTCAGCCCACCGGGCCCCATCAACACCAGACGGCCCGCCCGCTTCGGGTTGTCCAGAGCGAAGCGCACCGCGGTGCCGCCACCGAGTGAGTTGCCCACCAGCGCAGCCCGTTCGAGGCCGAGGTGATCGAACAGGTTGAGCAGCGCCGTGGCGCTGTAGCGGTTGTACTGCTCGTGCTCGGTGTGCTTGTCGGAATGCCCGTAGCCGGGCTGATCCACGGCGAGCACGTGGAAGTGCTCGGCCAGCACCGGAATGTTGCGCCCGAAGTTCGACCAGCTCGATGCGCCCGGGCCGCCGCCGTGCAGCAGCACGATGGTGGGCGACTCCGGGTCGCCCGCCTCGTGATAGTGCAACCGCATGTCCTCGCGGACCTGCGCATAGCGGGAGGTCGAATCGAACGTGATCTCTTGCTGCTGAGCAGTTTCGGCGGCGAAGGATGTCATCTAGACCATCGTGTCCTGGGGCGGCAGGCCGAACGCCTCGTTGCCGAAGATCAGGTAGGCACGCTCGGGCTCGTTCGCGGCGTGCACCCGGCCGGCGTGTGCGTCCCGCCAGAACCGCTGCACCGGCTGGTCGAGCTGCAGTGCCGTCGCACCGGACGCCTCGAACAGCAGATCGATCGACGCGATCGCCCGCGCGGTCGCGCGGACCTGATCGCGGCGTGCGCTGGCCCGCAGCGAGAACGGGATCTCCTCACCGGCCTGCAGCAGCTTGTACTCGTCGGCGACATTGCCCATCAGCTGACGCCAGCCGGCGTCGATGTCGCTGGCGGCCTCGGCGATACGGATCTTGGCGAACGGATCGTCCTTGGACTTCTCACCGGCGAACGCGGCACGCACCCGCTTGCCCTGATGCTCGACATGCGCCTCGTAGGCGCCGTACGCCATCCCCATGATGGGGGTGCTGATGGTGGTGGGATGCATGGTGCCCCAAGGCATCTTGTAGACCGGTGCGGTGTTGTTCGCGTATCCGCCGGCGGTCCCGTCGTTCATCGCCCGGTAGGACAGGAACCGGTGACGCGGGACGAACACGTCCTTGACCACCACGGTGTTGCTTCCGGTTGCCTTGAGACCCACCACGTTCCAGACATCGTCGATGCGGTAGTCGCTGCGCGGGATCAGGAAGCTGCCGAAGTCGACCGGCTTGCCGTCCTTGATCACCGGACCGCCGAGGAACGCCCAGGTGGCGTGGTCGCAGCCCGACGACCACTGCCAGGCGCCGCTGACCAGGTAGCCACCGTCGACCACGGTGCCCGCACCCATCGGCGCGTACGACGACGACACGCGCACCGTCGGATCGTCGCCCCAGACGTCGTCCTGAGCCTGCTGATCGAACAGCGCCAGGTGCCAGTTGTGCACACCGAGGATCGACGAGACCCATCCGGTGGAGCCGCACGCGCTGGCGATGCGCCGCACCGCTTCGAAGAACTGCGTCGGATCGCACTGCAGTCCGCCCCACTGCTCAGGTTGGAGCAGCTTGAAGAACCCGACTTCGTCGAGTTCGGCGACCGTCTCGTCGGGCAGACGCCGCAACTCTTCGGCGGCCGCGGAGCGCTTGGCGATCCGCGGCAGGAGATCGTCGATGCCCGATAGCACCGATTGCACGTCGCGCTGTTCAATGGACGTCACGGGTATGCCTCCCAGGGAGTGCGGACTGACGGTATTGAGATTAGAACACGTTACGATTTGTGTCGAGCAGCGGTGCCCTGCGGCGGCTGGACCTGCAGACATTCATTTCTGTAACCTGTTCTAGTTATTGGGGTGGCGTCAGATGACGGTGCCCGTCGAAAGGGAGGCGCGCGAGTGACGGACGTCAAAGCCGACGAACCACTGGGCACCCATGTGCTCGAACTGGAGATCGCCGAGGTCATCGACGAGACGGCCGACGCCCGATCCCTGGTGTTCACCTCTCCTGCCGACGCCCCCGTCGCACCGGAGAAACTGCGCTACCAACCCGGCCAGTTCCTGACCCTGCGGGTGCCCAGCGATCTGACCGGTTCGGTCGCGCGGTGCTACTCGCTGTGCAGCTCGCCGTTCACCGGCGACCCGATGACCGTCACCGTCAAGCGCACCGCCGACGGCTACGCGTCGAACTGGCTGTGCGACCACGCTCAGGCCGGCATGAAGGTGCATGTGCTGGCGCCCTCGGGCACCTTCGTGCCGAAGTCGCTGGACACCGACTTCGTGCTGCTCGCCGCCGGCAGCGGTATCACGCCGATGATGGCGATCCTGAAGTCGGCGCTGGCGGAAGGCAGCGGCAAGGTCACGCTGATCTACGCCAACCGGGACGAGAATTCGGTCATCTTCGCCGCCGCGCTACGCGAGCTCGCGGCCCAATATCCCGACCGGCTCACCGTCATCCACTGGCTGGAGTCGGTGCAGGGCCTGCCGGCAGTGGCCGGACTGGCCGAGCTGGTCGCCCCGTTCGGCGCCCGTGAAGCCTTCATCTGCGGCCCGGGACCGTTCATGAAAGCCGCCGAGGAGGCATTGACCAGCTCCGGGATGTCCCCCGACCGCATCCACATCGAGGTGTTCAAGTCACTCGACTCCGACCCGTTCGCTGCCGTGGTACTGGAGGAGGACGACAGCGACGAGGGACCGGCCTCCGCGGTGGTCACCCTCGACGGTCAGACGCACGAGGTGTCCTGGCCGCGGCGCGCGAAACTGCTCGACGTGCTGCTGGACAAAGGGCTCGACGCGCCGTTCTCGTGCCGGGAAGGGCATTGCGGCGCGTGCGCGGTGGTGAAGAAATCCGGCGACACCGAGATGGAGGTCAACGATGTCCTCGAGGACTCCGATCTGGAGGAGGGGTTGATCCTGGCCTGCCAGGCCCATCCCCTGTCGGATTCGGTCGAAGTCACCTACGACGAGTAGCTAGGGATTACCTTCGTGACGATGAACCGGCTCGCAGCAGCATGCACCGCCGTCCTGTTGGCAGCGGCGGGGCTCGCGCAGCCTGCCACGGCCGCCGGCGCATCCAACTCCGGCACGTCGTCGATCCCGGTCGACGGCGCCACCCAGATCCAGATGAACGTCACCGCCGACTGTGTGGCGGCGCAGAACCGGTGCTTCTTCAACACCACGGCGAACCTGATGACGCCGACCGGCCCCACCGGCTTCCCGGGTGACACCTGGGCCCGTCAGACCATCACCATCCGCAGTTCGGATCGCGACGTGTGGCAGGAGGCGTGGTACAGCGCCCCGTCCGGGACACCCCGGGAACTCAAGGGCGCCAACCACAACAACGTGTTGTCGAAGATGTACAAGGCGATCAACGACGTGCAGATCTCCATCACCTACTTCGGCGGCGGCCCCATCGAACGGTTCAAGTCCGACGGTGACACCGCGCCCACCCAGTGGAGCACCGGACTGCCCGCGACGGGGTCGGACTTCATCGCCTGTTCGCAGATCCAGGTCGTCTACAGCGGTGTCAACCTCACCACTCCGACCGCCTGCGCACAGACCACATTTGGTTAGTGCGCCCGCGCACGCCTTCGGATGGTGCGCCCGCGCACGCCTTCAGATGGCGCGCCCGCGCACGCCTCAGCGCGGCAGGCCCAGCAACCGCTCGCCGGCCATGGTCAGCAGGATCTGCTCGGTGCCGCCGGCGATGGTCAGGCAGCGGGTGTTGAGGAAGTCGTGCACCTGCGTGCTGTCCACGATGCCCGCGCCCTCGGCCAGATCCATCCGGAACTCGGCGAGCCCCTGGCGGTAACGCACACCGATGAGCTTGCGGGCGCTGGCCTGCGGACCGGGGTCCTCGCCGACCACGGCCAACTGGGCGATGCGCTGGTCGAGCAACGATCCGACCTGGGCGGTCACGATCAGCTCGCCGAGCCGATCCTGTTGCGCAGCATCGAGTTCGGCCACCGAGCGCAGCAGCTCCTCCATCGGGTTGCCCAGTGCGGTGCCTTGAGCCATGGCGACCCGCTCGTTGGCCAGCGTGGTACGCGCCAGCCGCCACCCGTCGTTGACCTGCCCGACGACCATCTCGTCGGGGACGAACACGTCGTCCAGGAAGACCTCGTTGAACAGTTCGTCGCCGGTGATCTCCCGTAGCGGTCGCACGACGATCCCCGGTGACGTCATGTCGATCAGGAAGTAGGTGATGCCCTTGTGCTTCGGTGCATCCGGGTCGGTTCGGGCCAGGCACACCCCCCAGTGCGCCTGCTGCGCCGACGACGTCCACACCTTCTGCCCGGTCAGCTTCCAGCCGGACCCCGTTGCACCGCCCGCGGACCCGCCGTCCGCGCGCACGGCCTTGGTGCGCAGCGCGGCCAGGTCCGAGCCCGCCCCGGGCTCGCTGAACAGCTGGCACCAGCGCAGGTCACCGCGCAACGTCGCCGGGACGAACTTCTCGATCTGCTCCTGGCTGCCATGCTCGAGAATCGTCGGGACCGCCCACCACCCGATCACCAGGTCCGGACGCACCACTTCAGCCGCCGCCAGCTCCTGGTCGATCAGCAACTGCTCGGCGGGCCCGGCGGCCCGACCGTAGGGCCGGGGCCAGTGCGGTGCGAGCAAGCCGGCCTCGGCCAGCGCCACCTGACGCTGCTCGGCGGGCTTCGCTGCGACGTCGGCGACCGCGGCGGAGATCTCGGGCCGCAGATCGGCCACCGAGTCGAGATCGATGTGCAGGTCGCGACGAACACCCTGCTGGGTCAGCGCAACGACCCGCCGCAGCCAGCGCGACCGCCCGCCGAGGAACTGCGCGATGGCGTAGGCGCGCCGCAGGTACAGATGCGCGTCGTGCTCCCAGGTGATGCCGATACCACCCAGAACCTGGATGCAGTCCTTGGCGTTGGCTTTCGCGGCCTCGATACCTACCGACGCTGCCAGTGCGGCGGCCAGCGACAACTGCGCATCCTCGGACTGCCCCGCCGATTCCGACGCGGCCCGGGCCGCGTCCGCGGCGGCGACCGAGGCCTGCTCGGAGCGCAGGAGCATCTCGGCGCACATGTGCTTGATGGCCTGGAAGCTGCCGATCGGCTTGCCGAACTGCTCACGGACCTTGGCGTACTCGGTGGCGGTCTGCAGGCACCACCGGGCCAGACCGGCGGCCTCGGCGGAGAGCACCGTGACGATCAGGTCGACGATCCGCTGCGCGGGCACAGCGAGCTCCTCAGCGGCGGCGCCGTCGGTCACCACCCGCGCCAGCGGCCGGGAGAAGTCGGTGGCGGCCAGCGGTTCCACGGTGACGCCGTCGGCGGCGGCGTCGACCAGCACCCAGGTGTCCCCGGCCGCCAGCAGCAGCACACCACCGGCAGACCCGCCCAGGACGTACTCGGCCGTACCCGACACTCGTCCGTCGGAGTAGGTGAGGTCGGAGGCCAGGGCCACACCCGCGGTGCGCTCCCCGGAGGCCAACGATTCCAGCAGTTCGGCGTGTGAATCCGACAACACCAGGGTGGCCACTGCGGTGGAGGCCACCGGGCCGGGGACCATCGCGGCAGCCGCCTCGTCGAGCATTGCGCAGAGGTCGCCCACGGTTCCGTCGGCCCCGCCGTGCTCCTCGGGCAGTGCCACACCGAATGTGCCTAGTTGAGCCAGACCGTCGTAAGCCGAGCGCCACGCCTCGGGATCACCCTGCTCGACGTCGCGCGCGGCCTCGACCGCGCGGGATCCGGCCGCCCAGCTCCGAACCAGTTCACGCGCGGCGGACTGCTCGTCGGTGAGGGTGGCAGACGAGTTCGTGGACCTAGCCGACACCGTGACTCCTAGCGTTTGGGCGAGAAGACCGTGCTTCCCACTAGAACGTGTTCTAATATTGCCAGCGTTGGACCGTCAAGTCGACCGCCATCACAGCAGGGCACGTCGGTGTCGTCACGGCACGGAGGTGAGCAATCGGGGATCGGCATGCGTATCGTTTCCAGCGGTACGCATCACGAAGGAGCCGCACGTCGCATGTCAGGGACGTCAGAATTGTCGGGCACGCCGGCCCGCGCCGCATCGGGCGCTGGTGCTGACACCCGCCCCCGCCAGGTGATGAACGTGGCGGTTCTGGCTGAATCCGAACTCGGCTCCGAGGCCCAGCGCGAGCGACGCAAGCGCATCCTGGACGCCACGCTGGCGATCGCCTCGAAGGGCGGTTACGAGGCCGTTCAGATGCGGGCGGTGGCCGAACGCGCCGATGTCGCGGTCGGCACCCTGTACCGGTACTTCCCGTCCAAGGTGCATCTGCTGGTCTCGGCGCTCGGGCGGGAGTTCGAGCGCATCGACGCCAAGACCGACCGGGCGGTGCTCGCCGCCGGCGCCACCCCGTACCAGCGCCTCAACATCATGGTCGGCAAGCTCAACCGCGCAATGCAGCGCAACCCGCTGCTCACCGAGGCGATGACTCGGGCCTTCGTGTTCGCCGACGCCTCGGCAGCCGGTGAGGTCGACCACGTCGGCAAGCTGATGGACTCGATGTTCGCGCGCGCGATGAGCGAGGGCGAACCGACCGAGGACCAGTACCACATCGCACGGGTGATCTCCGATGTGTGGCTGTCCAATCTGCTGGCCTGGCTGACCCGACGGGCATCGGCCACCGACGTCGCCAAACGCCTGGATCTGGCCGTGCGACTGCTCATCGGGGACGGCGACCAGCCTAAGATCTGAAGGCGTGAGCGACCTGCCTGCCGATCTGTCCAGCGCGCTCGACGCCGCCGCGAAACTGCCCCGGCTTCTGGTCACCTCCGACTTCGACGGCACCCTGTCGCCGATCGTCAGCAACCCGTCCGATGCCCGCCCGCTGCCCGAGGCCGGACGCGCCCTTGTCGGCCTTGCGGAGCTGCCGTCCACCGCCGTCGCGCTGATCTCCGGTCGCGCGTTGCGTGACCTGCGGGCGTTGTCGTCGATGCCGGACGCGGTGCATCTGGTGGGATCCCACGGCGCGGAGTTCGACCACGGGTTCTCGCACGACATCGATCGGGAGCTGTTGCGCAACATCACCGAGACGCTGGAGGAGATCGCGTCCGGCCGGGCCGGGGTCACCGTGGAGACGAAGCCCGCCAGTGTGGCGTTGCACGTGCGCAACGCTTCGCCGAGCGACGGGGAGGCCGCGCTGGCCGCGGCCTGGGAGGCCGCCGCCGAGTGGGACGCCCATGCCACCACCGGCAAGGCCGTCCTCGAGTTCGCCGTGATCTCCACCGACAAGGGCGAGGCGATCGACATCCTGCGGGACCAGCACGCCGCGTCGACCGTGGTGTTCTTCGGCGACGACGTCACCGACGAGAAGGCGTTCCGGCGGCTCACCGACGGCGACATCGGCGTCAAGGTCGGGCCCGGGGACACCGGGGCGGGCTACCGGGTCGACTCGCCGGACGACGTCGCGGTGGCACTGCAGTATCTGCTGGACGCGCGTAGCGGTATGCGCTTTGCCTGATCGGCAATAACCTTTGCCGGCAGCGTTCACCTGACGCACAGTGGTGACATGCCTGAATCCCCCTCCCCCACAGCGACCGCCGAGGAATGGGACGAGCGCTACAGCTCGCTCGCCGACCAACTCCCCGACATGGCGCCGAGCGCGGCGTTGATCCGCGAGATCGGCGAACTCGCCCCGGGCACCGCACTCGAGATCGGTTGCGGTCTGGGCGCCGATGCCGTCTGGCTGGCGACCCGCGGATGGCGGGTGACCGCGCTCGACGTCTCCCAGGTCGCCCTGGACCGCGCCACCCAGCGAAGCCGTGAGGCCGGCGTCCAGATCACGTGGCGCTGCGGCCGCCTCGAGGACATGCCGTTGCCGTCCAACGGTTTCGACCTCGTCACCGCCCACTATCCGGCGCTGCGTCATTCGCCGCGACACGACGCCGAACGCGCACTGCTGGCGGCGGTGGCACCGGGTGGCACACTGCTCGTGGTGCACCACGCCGACGTCGACGTCGAGAAAGCCAAGTCCAACGGCTTCGACCCCGCGGATTACCTCGGGCACGACGACATCGTCGAATTGCTCTCAGACGGCTGGGAAGTCAGCGTCGACCGCCGGCACCCACGGGACGTACCCGCCGGACTCGAGGGACAGCACACCCACGACGACATCATCAGGGCGCGCCGACTGACCGGCTAGGCCGGCGGACCGGAGGTCCGTCCCCGCATCACCTCGGTGTCGAGGACCTCGATCACCGGCAGTCCCGACCGGGGCGGGTCGTGCAGCAGTTCCCCTGCCCGGCGGCCCTTTTCGACACTGGGTTGCACGACCGTCGTCAGGCCTCGCTGCAGCGCCTCCGGCACACCGTCGAAACCCGTCACCGTCATCGAGCCCGGCACGTAGACCCCGCGGGCCCGCAGGTGATCCATCGCCGACAGCGCCAGCACGTCGGCGGTACACATCAGCGCGGTGATGCGCGGATTGGCCGCCAGCGCGGCGTCGGCGCCGGCACCTCCGGACGAGGGCAGGTGTTCATAGCTTTCGACGACGGTCAGCGACGCCGGATCCAGCCCCGCCGCAGTCATTGCGTCACGCACGCCCCGGATGCGCTCGCTCTGGACATGGAAGTGCGGGCTACGAACCCGCTGCGGATCAGCGATCGCGGGGGCCGGGCCGGCGTCCGGCCACTCGCGGCCGAGCCGCATCGTCAACAGCCCGATCTCGCGGTGACCGAGCTCGAGCACGTGCTCGGTGAGCCGGCGCATCGCTGCCCGGTCATCGATGCACACCCGCGACACCCCGGGCACGTCGCGGGGCTGGTCGACCACCACCACCGGCAGATGACGCTCCAGGATCGCCGGCAGGTAGGGGTCGTCATCGGAGGCTGAGTAGACGACGAAACCGTCGACACCGGCGGCCAACACCGCGGCCGAGCCGTCGGAGACACTGCGGTCGGGCCCGACCGCCACCAACAGCAGTCCCTGCCCCACCGCTTCGCACGACTCGGCCAACCCGGCGACGAAGTCGAGCGCGGCCGGATCCCGGAACGAATAGTTCAACGGCTCGGTGATGACCAACCCCACCGCGCCGGCCTTGCGGGTACGCAACGAGCGCGCCACCGGGTCCGGACCGGGATAGCCGAGCGCCTTGGCGGTGGACAGCACACGTTCGCGCAGTTCGGCCGACAGTTGGTCGGGCCGGTTGTAGGCGTTGGAGACAGTGGTCCGCGAGACCTTGAGCTCAGCGGCGAGTGAGGCCAGGGTCGCTCGGCGCCTCGGCGCTGGACTCCTGGACATGCTCCCCGAGATTAGTGGACACACCGGGTTGCGCTGCGGAAGTCCGCTTCGGGCGCGGCACGCGAGCGCCCAGCCACACCACCAGCCAGATGCCACAGGCGATGGTGACCACCAGAAAGCTGGGCGGCAGATTGAACATCGCGGACAGCGCGAGACCCGCCCAGACGGAGAACACCCCGATGCCCGCCGATACTGCCATGGCGTACACGGGGCGCGCGGTGAAGATCAGAGCCGTCGCCGCGGGAGTGACGACGAGCGCGAACAGCAGCAGCGTGCCCACCGCCTGCACCGCCATGGTCACCGTGAACGCGAGCAGCACCATGAACACCACCGACAGCCGGCGGACCGGAACCCCCTTGGCCTCGGCCACCTGGCTGTTGACCGAGGTGAACAGCAGCGGCCGGTAGATGAACGCCATGCAGGCCGCCAGCACCAGCAGCAGCGTCAGGAACCCCACCAGCTGCTCGTTGGTGATCGCCAGCAGGTTCCCGAACAGCACGTTGGTCAGGGTGGACGAATTGCGGGTGGCCAGCGAGTTGAAGAACAGACCCAGCCCGGTGGCGAAGGCCAGCACGGTACCGGTCGCGACGTCACGATCGGAGGCGCGTTTGCCAAGCGCCCCGATCGCCAGGGCACCCCCGACGCAGAACACCCCCAACCCGAGCGCCGCCGGCAGCCCGAGCAGCACCGCGCCGGTAGCACCGGGCAGCCCGATGTGGGCCAGCGCGTGCGCGGCGAATGAGGAGTTGCGCACCACGATGAAGTAGCCCATCAGACCCGCGGCGAGCGCGACGATCGTTCCGCCGAGCCAGGCGTTGCGCATGAACGACGAGCCCAGGATCTGCACCCAGTTGTCCTGGTAGCCCATCGCCACGAGGGACTGGGTCATCGGTTGCTCCGCAAAGTCATCGGTTGCTCCGCAAAGTCATCAGTCGCTCCGCATGTAGAGCTGCCCCTGCAGGGTATGCGCAACCTTGATCCGCGTGCCGTACATGTGGGTGAGCAGATCGGAATCCACCACCTGATCGATCGCCGCGTGATGGGCGTGGCCGTCGAGCAGGTAGATCGCACTGTCGAGCACCGCCAGCAGGGGATTGAGATCGTGGGCGACCACCAGAATCGTCACCGCCAGCTCACGCTTGAGCCTGGCGAGCAGCTCGACGATCTCGTGCTGGGTACGAATGTCGAGCGAAGCCAGCGGTTCATCGAGAATGAGCATTCGCGGCTGAGCCACCAGCGCGCTGGCGAGCGCGATGCGTTGACGCTGTCCGCCGGACAACTCCGAAAGCCGCCGGTCGGCGAAGTCGGTGGCCTCGACCCAATTCAGGGCCTCCTCGACGCGACGGCGATCCTCTGCGCGGGGCCGCGCGAAGCCCCACCGCCGTCCCGTGAGCCCCAGCAACACGGCGTCCCTGGCCCGGATCGCCTCGGTCGCGTTGACGTCGTAGTGCTGAGGTACATAGCCGATCTCGTCGTTACGCGCACCCGGACGGGAGCCGTACACCTGCACCGTTCCGTGCGCGACGGGAAGCAACCCGAGGATCACCTTGAGCAGCGTGGTCTTCCCGGAACCATTGGAGCCGATGACGGCGACGAACTGACCGGCCTCGACCCGCAGCGTCGAATCCGACCAGATCGTGCGCCCGCCCCGGACAACGCTGACGTCGTCGAACGCCAGCGCCGGCACGGCTGCCGACTCATGCTCGGACACCGAGGGCCTCGGCCAGTGCGTCGAGCTGTCCCACCTGCCAGGTCTGGAACGACTCGGTGTTCGGCGGCACCGTCTCGGTGACCTCGACCACGGGGACTCCGGCCTGCTCGGCTGCCGCCCGGATCTGCTCGGGCACGGACCCCTCGGTCTGAGTGTTGTAGATCAGCACGTCCACCCCGCGGTCACCGAGCAGACGCAGGAAGGCGTCCAGATCGGCCGGAGACGGCTCGGCCTCGTTCGCCGACGCGGCCTGGTAACCCTCCGGCGTGCGGTTCTGCATCCCCAGCGCCGAAGCCATGTCGTCGAACACGCTCTCGGTGGCGGCGTAGGTCTTGCCCTGGGCGCCGGACCTGATCGTGGCGATGGCGTCGTTGTAGGGCTTCATCACGTTGTTGAACTCGGAGTGCCGCTCATCGAGGTAATCGGCGGCGTCGGGCGCCAGATCCTTGAGCTGGGCGGTCACCGCTTCGGCCACCTCGTTCACGACCGCCGGGTTGTACCAGACATGAGGGTTGCCCTCACCGGCATGGTCGTGGCCGGCCTCCCCCTCGTGACTGTGCCCCTCTTCCCCCTCGTGACTGTGCCCTTCTTCGCCCTCCGGGCTGCGCCCTTCTTCGCCCTCCGGGCTGTGCCCTTCTTCGCCCTCATGTCCACTCAGTTCGACGGCGTTGATCACCGGGGCATCCGGGGCCGACGAGGCCGCCAGCTTCGCCGCCCACTCGTCATAGTGGCCGCCGTTGAGGACGACGAGCCGCGCGCCGTCGAACAACGCGGCGTCGGCGGGGGTGGGCTCGTAGTCGTGTGGGTCCACCGAGGAACTCGCCAGAACCGTGGTGACGTCGGCACAGGCGCCGCCGACCTGGGAAACGATGTCTCCCCATTGATCGACGCTGACGACGACGTCGACCGGTGCCGTCGGGCATCCGCCCTCCGAGGGGGGCGGGGTGCCGGCCGAGCTGCTGGAGTCCTCATCGCTGCCGCAGGACGACAAGGCAAGAGGGAGGGCGAGCGCGAAGGAGGCTGTCAGCACGCGCATTGTCGAGGATCGAACTGCGTTCACCCGGCAACGATAACCGTTGCCAATTGGAAGCGCACACGGCCGGTCAACTGGTGCGCATTAAATGAAAATGATTATCATTAATACATGGCTTCCGACGCGTCCCCGAAACTGCCCGTCACTGTGCTCTCCGGATTCCTGGGCGCCGGTAAGACGACCCTGCTCAACCACATCCTGGCCAACCGCGAAGGCCGCCGGGTGGCCGTCATCGTCAACGACATGAGTGAGGTCAACATCGACGCCGCCCTGGTGGCCGGTCAGGGCCACCTCGACCGCACCGAGGAGAAGCTGGTCGAACTCACCAACGGATGCATCTGCTGCACGCTGCGCGAGGACCTGGTCGAAGCAGTCGGCGCGCTCGCCCGCCAGAATCGATTCGACCAGCTCGTCATCGAGTCGACCGGGATCTCCGAGCCGATGCCGGTGGCCGCCACCTTCAGCTGGGAGTTCGAGGACGGTTTCAGCCTCGGACAGCTGGCCCGGCTCGACACGCTGGTCACCGTCGTCGACGCCTCGACATTTCTGACCGAGCTCGCCCGGGGAGAGGCGCTGGCCGACCGACAGATGAGCGCCGGGGAAGGTGACGCCCGCAGCATCTCAGACCTCCTGGTCGACCAGGTGGAGTTCGCGGACGTGATTCTGCTGAACAAGACCGACCTGGTCACCCCGGCCACGCTGGCCACGGTGGAAACGCTGGTACGACGGCTGAATCCCACCGCGAAACTGATCCACACCGACCACGGCGTCGTCGATCTCTCCAAGGTGCTCGACACCGGTCTGTTCGACCCGATCCTGGCCGCCGAGGCGCCGGGCTGGGACGAGGAGATCGCCGATGGCCACACCCCGGAGACCGAGGAGTACGGCATCAGCTCCATGACCTTCCGGGCGGACCGGCCGTTCCACCCGAACCGCCTGGCCCGAGCGCTGGGCCAGATGACCCGCATCCTGCGCAGCAAGGGGTTCTGCTGGATCGCCAGCAGGCCGGCCATCGCGGCCATCTGGTCACAGGCCGGGCCGAATCTGGTGATCGAACCCGCCCAAGTACTGGTCGAGCACCGATATCGCGCCGGGGCAGGAGATCGTGTTCATCGGGGTCAAGCTGGACCGGGAGCGGGTGCAGGAGTTGCTCTCCGGTGCGCTGCTGACGGACCTGGAGCTGTCAGCGGGTGAAGACGCCTGGCTCAGGTTCGACGATCCGTTGCCTGCTTGGGGTGTGACGCACAGCCACTCACATTGACAGGCCGCCGAGGGCAGAGCCGTCACCGAGGCGGTCGGCGCTGATCACGCTCAGGGTGCCGTCCGTCTCCAGCACCACGGCCGCGATGGCGGCCAAACTGCCGGCGCCGCTGGCCCGCACCACCTGGCGGATCTCGTCGGCGCTGATGCGCTGTTCGAGCAGGGCCTCGTCGAGGACGGCCCCGTCCCGCAGCAGCAGAGTCGGACGTGCGGTGATCACGGCCCTGCCCAAGCGTAGACGCGACGAGATCATCGCCGCGACGAACTGCAGAACCGCCAGCAGAACCAGAGCCGTGACACCTTCGGCGTAGGACACGTCGGAGCTGAGCAGAATGGTGGCCAGCGTCGAACCGAACGCCACGGTGACCACCAGGTCGAAGGCGTTGAGCTTGGCCAGAGTCCGCTTGCCCGAAACCCGCAACACGGCAACCAGTCCGACGTAAGCGGCGGTGCCCACAACGAGCACCCGGACGATGTCGGACCAGTCGTCGAACCACATGGTGCCAGCGGTTACCCAGCGGGCCCGCGGTCAAACGGTTGAAGCCCGGTCAGAGGCCGAGCTTGAGCGAGGCTCCGGCATCGACGAACAACTGCTGGCCGGTCACATACCGGGACTCGTCGGAGGCGAGATAGACCACGGCATGGGAGATGTCCGAGGCTTCGATGTAGGGCACGGGCATGGCCTGCATGAACGGGAACGTGACTTCGGCGTCTTCGCGAGTCGGTTCCGACAGATCCGGACGGAAGGTCTTGTACATCGCCGAGTTGTGCAGCATGTCGGTGTCGACGTTGGTGGGGTGCACCGCATTGATCCGGATCCGTTGCGGCCCCATCGTGAGCGCAAGGGACTTGGTGTAGTCGCGAATCATCTTCTTCGCCAGTCCGTATCCGTCACCGCCGGCTCCCTGCATGCCGCCCTGCCCGTTGATGCCGGTCTGCGGCACCAGTCCCGCCACCGACCCGGTCACGACGATCGCACTGCCCGATTTCAGATGCGGCAGTGCGACGTGAACCGAGTTCACCACGCCGACGAAATCGACATCGAACGCATCGTTGAAGCCTTGGACGGGAATGTCGTTGCCCAGCGGGCAGATACCCGCGTTGGCGACCACCACGTCCAAACCGCCTAGATCGGCGACCGCGTCGTCGAGTACCTTCTTCAGGCCCACCCGGTCCCGGACGTCGACCTGGGCCGTGATCACCCGCCGGCCGGACTTCTCGACGAGTCGGGCGGTTTCCTCGAGATCGGCAGCCGTGGCCAAGGGGTAGGAATTCGTCTCGATGTTCTGTCCGATGTCGACGATGATGAGATCGGCCCCCTCGTCGGCCAAGTGAACAGCATGGCTGCGACCCTGCCCGCGGCCAGCCCCGGTGACGAAAGCGACCTTGCCGGTCATTCGACCCACGGACATCCTCCTAAGTTATTGAAAACAGTTTTCGACAACGACCATGGGGCACTGTAGCGTGAAGCCGGTATTGTTGAAAACCGTTACCAATACGGCCCTGCTGCGCGGAGGCTACCGAGGAGACGAGCGTTGAGCGCGAAGCAACGACACACCGGCAACCCCTTCACCGTGGCCGTCTGCACGGCCTGCGGCACCGACGTCACCGCGATGGTGATGCCGAAGCTGCGACAGGTGGTACGCAACTGCCCGCACGGCGTGCTGGTCGTGACCAATTGCTTGCTGGGCACTTTCGCCTGCGGCGCGAAGACCTCGGCAGAGCCGGGCAATTCGGGGCGGGACGTGATGCTGGTGCTGCAGCCCTGCACGAGGGACCGGACCCCCGTGTCATCCATGCAGTGGATCGGTCCGGTGCGCGACGAGGTCGATGCCGAGGCGGTGTGCAAATGGATAGCCGCCGGCGAGTGGGATCCGGGCGATCTCCCGACGAACCTGCGCGCCGAGCTGAACATGGCCAGACTGAGCCGATCGAACTGAGTGAGCCGACCGAACTGAGTGAGCCGACCGAACTGAGTGAGCCGGCCGAACTGAGTGAGCCGGCCGAACTGAGTGAGCCGGCCGAACGCACGGGCCGACTGAACAGACGGTCTAGTCTCCCGTGGCCACCGGCCGGTCCGGTTCGGCACACCACTGCGACCACGACCCCGGAAACAGCCGGGCCTCGGTGCCCACCATCTGCAGGGCCGCGATCAACACCGCGGCGGTGACACCTGAACCGCAGTACGCGCCTACGCCGTCGACGCCACGCTCGGCGAAGAACTGACGCAACTCATCGTCGGAGCGGACTGTTCCGTCGACCGACAGCACCGACGTGCTCGGGGCATTGCGAGCGCCGGGAATGTGGCCGGCGACGGGATCGACCGGCTCGCGCTCGCCGCGAAACCGCTCGGGAGCGCGCGCGTCAAGCACTAGGCCGCCGAACTCCGCTGTCTGGTCGGCGGTCAACGTCGGCAGCGCACCTTGGTACAGGTCGCGATGCGCGACCGTCACGTCACCGGGACTGACGGTGGCCACGCCCGTTTCGAGATCACCGCCGAACTCCACCCAGGCGGAGAGCCCGCCATCGAGGATGCGGACATCCTGGACACCCGCCGCGGTCAGCACCCACCACGCCCGGGCAGAACCGGCGCGATTCCAATCGTCGTAGACCACGGTGGGTATGCCGGCGCGCATCCCCCAGCGGCGAGCGGACTGCTCGAGGGCCTGCCCGGACGGCAACGGATGGCGCCCGCGACCCGTCACAGCGTGATCGGTCAACTCATCCTCGAGCGAGACGTACACGGCACCGGGGACGTGACCGGCGGAGAACGCCTCGCGCCCATCGGGGTGTGTCAGTTCCCAACGGACGTCGAGGACGTTCACCGGTCGGCCGACGGCGAGGTGGCGCGCCAGCTCTGACGCCGTGATGAGGATGTCAGCTCGGGTCACGCCACCATCGTCGCACCGACTCGCCTAATGGTGGTGATGTCCGACGGCCCCACTGAGCTCGTTGGGGGCCTGCTCCAACGTCGTCGATGCCGTGACAGCGCCCGATTGCAGGTCGACGAGATGGATCTGCCGAGTCGCCGGGTCGGACACGTAGACCGCATCCTCGCGGGTGAACACCGCCGGCCCACCGGCCTGCCAGTCGTCGGGTTCGGACCACGCCTGCATGATGTCGATCGCTTGGATCTGATCACCGGTCACCTGATCGAAGACGTACAGTTTTCCGTCGGTGCCCAAGATCAGTGCTTCGCCTCGGGGCCCCCGGCCCAGCGAACGGAACCAGTAGCTGACCGACTCGGGGAGCTGGACCACCTGCATTTGGTCTGTGGTGGTGTCGATCAGAGCGAACTGGTTCGGCCGCTCCATCTCGGCGTCCGGGTCGACCTTCATGTCGGCCAGCACGACCGGCGAATCATCATGTCCGCGAACGTTTCCCGACCTACCGTACGGGGTCGGGCTGGGAATCTTGGTGAACGACCCGTCGGCGTAGGTCAGCACACCGTTCTCGCAACCGAGCACGACGACCTCGTCGGCGGCTACCGCCTCCCCGTGGATACCGGGGCATTCTTCGCTGCGGGCGATCTCGCGGTCGCCCTGCATCGCCACCGCGCCGATGCGGTTGTCCAAATCGCCCAGCGAATGCACCAACGTGCCGTCGGAGAGAATGACTGCGACCCCGTGATGAGGCTCCGGCGTGGTGAAGGTGCTGGTCTCGGGTAAGCCCCCCTCTTCGAGCGCGTGCGGATCGAATGCGGTGATCTCGCCCGAGCCGTCGGCGAACAGGACGGTGTTCTCCCCGTGCACGACCACGTGTCCCGGATCCGACGCGGCGAAGGTGTCGTCGGTCAGTTGGCCTCCCGCCGCATCGAGAATCCGGAATCCCTCGTCGGTGGTCACGAGCACGTGCGCCTCGTCGCCGGCGGGGTTGACCCGCAGGAAGCCGTCGAGCGGGATGTCCTGGGCGAACTCGAGGGTCTCGCCGTCGAGGACATAGAGACCGCCATCGTAAGTGGCGACGACGGGCTCGGCGATCGGTTCGGCAGGCGCCTCCGAGGCGGGCGCCGACTCCGGACTCTGGGTGCTCTCGGCACTGTCGGTTCCGGACGAGCACGCCACCAGGGTCGCTGCCGCACACGAGGCGGCGCCGGCGCGGTAGAGCCACCGCATGTCGCACATATCTGCTCCCTTCTGAGCTGATCGGGCTGCGGTCATCGCAGCCCCTTGACGATGGAGTCGGTGTTGGAACGCATCATGTCGACATACGTCGCGCCGGGTGTACCTGGCGGACTCAGTGATTCGCTGTAGAGCGGCACGATCGTGACGGCGATGTCGGCCTGCTCCGACAGCACCCGGGCCAGCTTCTCCGGTTGCGATGAGTCGATGAAGATCGCAGGTACTCGAGCGGTTTCGATGGCACCCACGAGCGATTCGAGGTCGGATGGACTCGGAGCGGCCAGGGTGGTCCCGCTGGGCACGATCGCACCGATCACCGTGAAGCCGAACCGCTGAGCGAGGTAGCCGAGCACGTGGTGATTGGTGACCAGCTTTCGGCGCTGGACAGCGATGGTCTCGAAGTCGGCGGCCATCGAGGCGTCGAGCTCTGTCAGCTGCCGGCGGTAGACCTCAGCGTTGCGCACGATCGCGGCGGTGTCGATTCCGTTGACCTCATTGACGATTGCATCCTCGATGACACCGACAGCGGTGATCATCCGTTGCGGATCCGTCCAGAAATGCGGGTCGGGCGCACCCGCGGTATCGCCTTCGGAGTACCGGATCGGATCGATGTCCTCGCCTACCGCAAGGGTCGGAACGCCCTGTTCCGCGGCACTTTCGACGTTTCGTTCCACATTCTCCTCGAGCCCCAGGCCGTTGTAGACGATCAGCCCCGCCGAGTTCATCGCCGCAGCTTCCTGAGCGGAGATGCCGAACGAGTGTGGGTCAGCGTTCGGCTTCATGAGGACCCGGACCTCAGCGGCGTCACCGACCACGTGGCGCACCACGTCACCGAGGATATTGGTGGTGACGACGATCTCACTGCGTCCAGGGTCCGCCCCACCGCCGCACGCAGAGACGGTCACGACGAGAGCAGCGACGAGCCACGCCAGGCTCCAGTGCGAACACGTCGGCCTCACCGCCCAGCCTCCACCATCAGGCCGGGTACGACCTCGGTGCGAAGCGTGCGGGCGATCCTGATCCCGTCGGCGTAGTCGATTTCGTAGATTTCCCTCGCGGCTGCGTTGTTGACATAGGCCCGATCGGAGTCGATGTCGATGACCGGTTGGGGGCCTTGATCCGGCACACCGTCGTGGAACAGGGACACCCGCGCAGTCTCGGTGCGCTCGTTGACGTCGAAGGAGCCCAGGCTCCCGTCCCGGTGCAGTACGAGCACGGCGCCGTCTCCTGCGGTGTTCGCGGCAACCGCGTCGGGCACGTCGATGGCGGTCCATCTGCGCTGCCGGCTGTCCAGAACCCAGACCGTGCCCGCCGACAGCCCGGCGAACACGTCAGCGCGGTCGCGGTGGTCCATCTGCTGTGGGTGCTGCGTCGGAGCGTCGGGCGGAAATGGCATGGCGGTGACCGTCAAATCTTCGTCTCCGCCGGTGACTCGCACCGCGCCTGTCTCGCAACCGAACACCACGGCGCGCCGCGACGCCCTCGACCAGCTGGGGTTGGGGCACTCGCCGGCCAGGTCGGTCGCGCCGTCGTCATCGACAACGTGCATACGACCCGTACTCGAGACGGTGACGACGCGGTTTCCGAAGGGTAGTGCCGCAGTAACCTCCCGACCGAGGGAAAGTCCTGCCGGCTCGACGGCGTGTTCTCCGAGCTTCTCGTAGTCCAGAACCGCGACATCGCCTGCGTCGGACGCGACAGTGGCGAGCGAATTGCTCGCGGCCGCTGAAGAGACCGGAATGTCGACTGAGCCGACCATCACCGGATCAGCCGCGAAGTAGTGGTAGTGATCACCGTGATCGAAGGTCCATGCGCCGGCATCCACGATGGTCGCGCCCCGTCCTGTCTGCAGGTAGGCGTAACGACCGTCACCCGCGATCGCGGCGACCGCGCCATAGGAGCCGATCATGGACTCTGTTTCGTCGACGGCGTCGTATACCGCCGTGTCTCCACTTGCCGGGTCAACGATGACGAGTTTCGTCAGCGGGCCGTCAAGTTCCCGCGCACCCTCCACGACGACCTCGTCGTGCTCACCGGCGGGCGTTTCCGGCGGTTCCTGCGGCGCTGGACTGCTGCCCGAGCAGCCGGCGACCAGACAAGCCCCGGCCACCGCTACCGACGCGCGCCGCCAGTGTGACCGCAACTGCGACAGGAGCGTCGAGGCGAAGAACATCAGCACAGCGACCCCGGCGATCGTGGCACCACCGGCCGTCTCGGCGTACCACGAGATGGTCAGTCCGACATACACCGCGGCAGAGCCGATCAGCGCGGCGAGCACCATGACCGCCGGAATGGATCGCGCCCACGCCAACGCAGTCGCCGGCGGCGCCACCAGCAGACCCAATACCAACAAGGTGCCGACCACGTGGAAGGACGCCACCATGGCGACGGCCATCAACACCGTCAGGGCCGGGATCGCCAGCTGCGGCCGCAAACCGAGCGTGGCCGCCTTGCGCGGATCGAATGTGACAGCCACGAACGCACGGTGCCCGATCACGACGGCGATGAACGTCGACGCCAGCGCCACCGCCAGGACGACGAGGTCGACCGTGCCGACTGCGAACACGTCACCGAACAGAAAGCCGGTGAGATCGACGGCGAAACTCTGCGATCGCGAGACGATGATGACGCCCAGCGCGAGCGTGCCTACCAGCAGGAGACCGATACTGGCGTCCGACGCGAGTTTCGACGACCGACCGATGGCGGCGACACCGAGCGACATGGCCAACGCGGCCAGCAGCCCACCTGCCATCAAGCTGCCACCCAGCAACGCGGCGACCGCGACACCGGGCAGCATGCCATGTGTCATCGCGTCACCGAGAAAAACGCTGTGGCGCAGTAAGACCCAGCACCCCACCACGGCGCACAGGCACGCCGCGATCACTCCGGCGACGAGAGCCCGAACGACGACGTCCGCTTCGAACGGCTCCGTCAACAACTGCATGGCGTACACTTCTAGCAGTAATGAAAGTCATTTTCAATAAGACGGACATCCGCACCGCCCGGATCCAGCTGACCGCCGTGGCGTTCAGCTATGGCCGCGTCCCGGTGTTCGACGGGCTCGACCTGCAGATCGAACCGACCTCGTTCACCGCGGTCGTCGGCGCCAACGGGTGCGGCAAGTCCACCCTGCTGGATCTGATCGCGGGAGTGCTTCGTCCCAACCGCGGCCACCTCCATGTCGGGGTTCGCGACATCGCCTACGCCGTGCAGCGCAGCCAGGCCGGCGACAACTTCCCGATCACCGCTGCCGAAGCCGTCATGATGGGCCGCTGGCGCCGGCTGGGACTGCTACGCCGTCCCAGCGCGGCCGACCACGCGGTCGTCGAGCACTGGATGACCGAGCTCGGCCTCGCGGACCTCCGGGACCGCACCCTGGGCGAGCTCTCCGGCGGCCAGCGCCAGCGCGTCCTGCTTGCTCAAGCATTGGCACAGGAAGCTCCTCTCCTGCTGCTCGACGAACCCACCACCGGCCTCGATGCCGCCTCGGGAGCGCTGGTGATCGCCCACCTACGCCGCCTCGCCGACATGGGCACAACCGTCATCGCGGCCACCCACGACACCGCACTCACCGCGGCGGCCGACCACCGCATCGACATCGCCGGGCACGCACCGCACTAGGCTGGGGCGATGGCAGCAGGCTCGGTGGACCTCAACGCCGACCTCGGCGAGGGCTTCGGCGTCTGGACACTCGGCGATGACGACGCCATGCTCGACATCGTCACCTCGGCCAATGTCGCGTGCGGCTTCCACGCCGGCGATCCGGCGAACCTGTTGACGGTGTGCCGGGCGGCCGCGGACCGGGGGGTACGCGTCGGCGCCCAGGTCAGTTACCGCGACCTCGCCGGTTTCGGACGGCGATTCATCGACGTCGAACCCGCCGACCTGACCGCTGACGTCATCTACCAGATCGGCGCAATCGCGGCGTTGGCCACGGCGGCCGGCACGTCCGTCTCCTATGTCAAACCACATGGTGCGCTGTACAACTCGATAGTCACCAACCGTAGCCAGGCGCATGCCGTCGCAGCGGCCGTGCATGCGGTCGACCCGTCGCTGCCCGTACTGGGCATCGCCGGATCGATGTTCTTCGCCGCCGCGGAGGAATTCGGACTGCGCGCCGTCCCCGAGGCGTTCGCCGACCGCTCCTACCGGCCGGACGGCAAGCTCGTGTCACGCCGCGAACGCCACGCCGTGCTCGAGGATGTCGACGAGATCGCCGAGCGGGTGATCTCGATGGTGACTCACGGCCGCGTCGACGCGGTCGACGGATCGACGATCCCCATCACCGTGGAATCGGTGTGCGTACACGGCGATTCACCCGGCGCCGTACAGATCGCGACCGCGGTGCGCCGCCGCCTCGTCGACGAGGGCGTGACACTCGCGCCGTTCAGTTAGCCGACTCGGCGTTCACGCCCTGCACGATGCTGTTGAGAAGTCCTGGGATGGCCGCATCGACCTCCGCACGACGCAGTCGCTGATGAATCAGACCGTCGATGGCCAACCGTTCGGTCACCCCCGCTTCGCGCAAGATCTTGAAGTGGTGGGTGGCCGTGGATTTGTTGATCCCGTCGTAGAGTGCGCCGCACTGCAGTGGTTTTCCCGCGTTGTAGAGACGGCGGACCATCTCCAGGCGCACTGGATCGTGGATCGCGGCCAGCACCTGCTGCACCGTCCCGACCTGGGCGGCGACCCCTGTGTCGTCTGTCATCCACAGTGCCCTTCACCACACGAGGTTTGATATCGGTCAAACCCAGCGTACGCTCGGCGGGGTTCGATATCTGTCAAACCTACTCGACGGGAAGTGCATCCGCGATGGTGGCGTTGGATCGTCCGGGCCAGCAGCAGCGATGGGCCTATCCACTGCTGCTCGTCGTCAGCGGCGTGGCGCTGGGCGTATCCGGCCTCCCCGCGCCGCTGTACGGCATCTACGAGAGCACCTGGCACCTCTCGCCGTTGGCGACGACAGTCGTCTTCGCCGTCTACGCGCTCGCCGCGCTCGCCGCGGTGCTCGTCTCGGGCCGCGTGTCCGACGTGGTCGGACGCAAGCCGGTACTCCTGGCCGCGCTGTTCGCTCTGCTGGTCGGGCTCGGGATCTTCCTGGTGGCCGACAACATGGCGCTTCTGCTGTTGGCTCGCACCATCCACGGCGCGGCCGTCGGCTCGATCGTCGTCGCCGGCGCGGCCGCGCTGCTGGACCTGCGGCCCGACCGCGGGGTGCGGTCCGGGCAACTCAGCGGAGTGAGCTTCAACGTCGGCATGACTATCGCGATCATCGGTTCGGCATTGCTGGCCCAATACGCCCCTCACCCACTGCGGACCCCGTACGCGGTCGTGGCGGTGATCTGTCTTCTCGTCGGCATCGGGCTGCTGGCATTGCGCGAACCCCACACCGCCCGCAATCCCGGTCCGGTCCGCATCGCCAAACCCGCTGTCCCCGTCGAGATCCGCGGCGACTTCTGGTTCTCCGCGCTGGGCGTGATGGCCTCCTGGTCGGTGCTGGGCGTGTTGCTTTCGCTGTACCCGTCGCTGGCGGCGCGCCAGACCCACATCGACAACCTGGTGTTCGGTGGCGCTGTCGTCGGAACGACCGCCTTCGCGGCCGCCATGGCCCAGCTCGCCGCGACGCGGCTACCTGCCAGGTACTCCGCGATCATCGGTGACGTCGGTATGGCGCTGTCGTTGATACTCACCATCCCGGTGTTGATGACACATCGGTGGCCACTGGTGTTCGTCGCCGCCGTATTGCTCGGGGTGACCTTCGGTCTGGGCTTCGGTGGATCGCTGCGGCACCTGTCCGAAGTCGTCCCCGCGCACCGTCGCGGCGAGACGATGTCGGCGTTCTATCTGGTGGCTTACACCGCCATGGCGGTGCCCACTCTCGTCGCCGGCTGGGCCGCCACCCGGTGGGAGCTCTCTGCCGTGTTCCCCTGGTCCGCCGGCAGCGTCGCCGCCGCGTGTCTGATCGCCGCCGTAGTCGGCCTGTACGGCATGCGAACGCCGGCCTCAGCCCGCCGCTGAGCTGTCGGCCTCCGTGTCCACGTGACCGTCGCAGCTCGTTCCTGC
This sequence comes from Mycobacterium sp. PO1, assembly GCF_017312405.1. Classification (GTDB taxonomy): domain Bacteria; phylum Actinomycetota; class Actinomycetes; order Mycobacteriales; family Mycobacteriaceae; genus Mycobacterium. The sequence continues at coordinate 35,821 of NZ_BLTG01000009.1, read as the reverse complement.
TGGCACAATGGCCGCCGTGGCGGTTGAAGCGCAACCTCGCCGGACGCGTCTGGGATCGATGCACGTGCTCGTCGCCGTGGTCGTGGGGCTGGCGCTCGCCGGTTCGTTCCTGCGCAGCGTCGTGGCCGGAACACCCGACATCGCCACGGCCGCAACGGTGTTCTGTGGGATCTTCGTCCAGGCTATTCCGTTCCTGGCGCTCGGCATCCTGGTCAGCGGTGCCGTCGCCGCGTTCGTCACCCCCGATCGGCTGGCCCGCTGGTTACCGCGGCGGCCCGCTGCGGCGATCCTGGCCGCCGGGGTCGGCGGCGCGGCGCTGCCAGGCTGCGAGTGCGGTTCGGTGCCCATCGCCCGCCGCCTGTTCGGAGAAGGTGCTGTCGGGGCCGCCGCGCTGACGTTCATGCTCGCCGCGCCGGCCATCAACCCCGTGGTGCTGGTGTCGACGGCCGTCGCGTTCCCCGGAGAGCCCCGGATGGTCGCCGCGCGCTGCGCCGCATCGCTGTTGACCGCGCTCATCATGGGTGCGCTCTGGGCTCGCTTCGGCCAGCCGCGGTGGATCACCCGCCGCATGCCGCACCTGCACGGCCACGACGGATCTCGCTGGACCGTGTTCACCGAAGCGGCGCGACACGACTTCCTGCAGGCCTCGTCCTACCTGGTGATCGGCGCCGCGGCCGCGGCGGCGCTGCACATCGTGGTGCCTGAATGGGTGTATGACCACCTGGCCGGACAACTAGTTCTCGGTATCGCGGTGATGGCGTTGCTGGCGGTGATCCTCGCGCTGTGTTCGGAAGCCGACGCGTTCGTCGCCGCCAGCCTGTCGATGCTTCCGCTGGTGCCGCGGCTGGTGTTCCTGGTCGTCGGCCCCGCGATCGACATCAAGCTGTTCGCCATGCAGGTCGGCATGTTCGGTCGTGCCTTCGCGGTGCGCTTCGCGCCGGTCACGTTCGTCGTCGCCGTCGCGGTGGCGACGGGAGTGGGCCTGCTGGTGGTGGGCAACCGATGAGCCGCGAAACCGAGAACGCGCTGCTGCTGCTGGTCGGGGTCAGCACGCTGATCATCTCGGCGACCGGCACCTTCACCCGTTACGTGAAACCCTCGCTGCTGCCGTGGCTGATGGCCTCGGCGGTCCTTCTGATCGTTCTGGCGCTGGTGTCGATCGTCCGCGACATCCGCAGCGGCCCACAGGAGACCGAGCACGGTCACCGGCATCGCTCAGGTGTGCTGTGGCTGCTGATCGTGCCGGTCGCGTTGCTGGGTTTCGTCGTGCCTCCGGCCCTCGGCCGACAAACCGCGCGGCCCGCCGTGCGAGAGGTCTCGACCGAGGTGTTGCGGCGGCCGTTCCCGGCGCTGCCCGCGCAACGGGCACCGGAGCTCGCCCTGCCCGAGGTGCTGGTCCGAGTGGCCCAGGACTCGGCGAACACCCTGGATGGGCGACTCATCACCGTCACGGGCTTCACCATGAAGGACGGTGACAAGGTCCAGCTCGGCCGCGTGGTGATCCTGTGCTGCGCTGCCGATGCCCAGCTGGCACGACTCGATCTCGTCGGACCGGCCGCCGCACGTGCGGCCGCGCTGGACGACGGGACCTGGGTGCGCGTGGAAGGAACGATGCCGCCCGGGCAGAGCGACTCGTCGATGCGCTCGACCCCGACGATGCAGGTGTCCGCCGTGCAGGAGATCGAACCGCCCGAGAACCCGTACAGCTACTGACCCCTCGGACGCCGTTTTCGACACCGCCCGACCGGCGAGGTATCGTCGCACCCAATCTAGATGGAAAGGGTTTTCGTTAAGCGGTGGTGTTGAGGTGACGATGAAGCGAACACCGGTGATCGTGGTGGCCGGCCAGGAGATGACCGACGACGTCTGCGAGACGCTGGCGCAGACGCCGGGCACGATCGTGGTCCGGCACCGCTTCGACGGCCAGGTGGTGGTGCGCAGCGTGCGCATCGGCGACGACCTGCGACCGCACACCTCGGAATGGCCGCTGGAACTGGCCAACTGCTGCGTCGACTGCACGATCCGAGAAGACCTGTTGATCCTGCTGCGCCGCCTGCACCGGCGCGACGACGTGAGGCGCATCGTCATCCACCTGGCGCCCTGGCTGGAGCCCGAGCCGGTCTGCTGGGCCATCAACAACGTCATCGTCCGGGTCGGACCGGGATACACCGACGGCCCGGCGGCCCGCGACGTCCGGATCGAAGCGGTGGTGAGCACCATGCACACCGCCGCGTGGCTGACCCAGGCGCTGGACGACGAAGTGCTCGACGACGACCGGACCGTGGCCCAGGTCGTCGTCGGCCAGGCCGAGTTCGCCGATGTACTCGTGCTGTCCGCGACACACGACCGGACGTCGGCGGTTCTGCGCCGGCTGGCACCGCGATCGCAGCACGTCGTGGGTCCAGCACTCCTGGAACCGGCGCTGGCGTCGCTGCAATGGACCGCCCGGCGCGGCCGCGAGCACAACCCCCACGAGGCGCTGCTCGCCGGGCAACCGCCGCTGGGCGCCGACGGCGACGTCGAGCTGGTGGAGTTCAGCGCTGACCGACCGTTCCACCCGATGCGGCTCCATATCGCGATCGACGATCTGCTCGACGGCGTGGTGCGGGTACGCGGGCGAGCCTGGCTGGCCACCCAGCCCGACGCCGTGGTGTGGATCGAATCCGCCGGCGGGGGACTGAAAGTGGGCCATGCCGGTGAATGGCTCGCGAGCTCAGCGGAGCATTCCGACGGATACGCCGACCCCGAGCGGGTGGCCCTGGCCGGTCTGCGGTGGGACGAGCGGTTCGGTGACCGCCACATTTCCCTGACCGCGCTCGTCTGCGGCGCGGACCCGGGCGTGATCACCAACGCGCTCACCGGGGCCCTGCTGACCGACGACGAGATGGCGCGAGAACGGGATTGGGCCACCTACGACGATCCGTTCGGCGACTGGCACGAGGATCCGTGCGACGACTTCGACGCCGCCGACGACGTCACCCAGCGGCATCAGGACGACGAAGGCCACTGACCGCAGCATCAGGACGACGATCGCCGACCGGGCCCATCCCGGCGCGTTCACGCGGGGTGGTCGCACCCCAGATACCGTGCCGTTCAGGATGTTCCAGTGCGTGGGTCAAACACTGCGGGCGTACCGCGCAGCGGTGGCAGATTCGCTTGACCTCATCCTCACGTGCGCGCCGGAGACTGCCCTGGCACTGCTCGGAGGCGTAGAACAGGTCGGTGGGCAGACCACGGCAGCGTGCGTGCTGTCGCCAGCCCCACCGGTCGGTCACTGCCCGTGCGCGCCCGGGCGCCGACTTCCGTAGCGGCGGTTGAACTTCTCGACCTGACCTGCGGCGTCGACGATCCGACGGCTTCCCGTCCAGAACGGGTGCGAGTCCGCCGAGACCTCCACGACGACCAGGGGATACTCCCGCACGCCCTCCGCGGTCTCCCATTCGATGGTCTTGTCGCTGGTCAAGGTCGACCTGGTCAGGAACTTCGTGCCGGTGTTGGCGTCCTGAAACACGACGGGGTGGTAGTCGGGGTGAATTCCCGCCTTCATGAGCTGCCTCCACGGTCACAAACTATTTGAAAATCATTTCCATTAATACCGGCTCCGGCCGCCCCACCGCAACCCCGCCTAAGGTGGCGTGATGCGTCTGAAGTTGGGCCGGCCCGACCTGGCGGCTTACCGCGGCTTCTGCGACGTCCCCGCGGCGTCGGGGGACGCCGAGTTGTCGGTGACCTGGGCCGGGGTCACGACCCTGCTCATCGACGACGGTGTCTCCGCGGTGCTCACCGACGGGTTCTTCAGCCGGCCCGGCCTTCTCACGGTGGCCACCACCCGCCCGTTGCGGTCCAGCAGCCGGCGCATCGAATCGGCTCTGAACCGGCTGGGTGTACAGCGCCTGGCCGCCGTGACGCCGGTGCACACCCACTACGACCACGCGATGGACTCGGCGGCGGTGGCCGATCTCACCGGCGCCCGCATCATCGGCGGATCGTCAGCCGCACAGATCGCCGCCGGCCACGGTCTGCATCGGGCCGACATCGTCACCCCCGGTGAGCCCGTCACCGCGGGCCACTACGACATCACGCTGATCGAAGGGCACCATTGCCCACCGGATCGATTCCCGGGTCCCATCTCCGCCCCCGTCGCCCCCTCCGCGCGGGCGTCGGCCTACCGATGCGGCGAAGCCTGGTCGACCATCGTCGCGCACCGCCCGACCGGCCGACGACTGCTGATCGTCGGCAGCGCCGGATACCTGCCGGGGGCGCTGTCCGGGTACCGCGCGGACGTGGCCTATCTCGGCGTCGGGCAGCTCGGCCTGCAACCGGCTGATTACCTCGTCGAATACTGGACGCAGACTGTCCGCACGGTCGGCGCCCGCCGGGTGGTGCTGATCCACTGGGATGACTTCTTCCGCCCGCTCGACAAGCCCTTGCGCGCACTGCCTTTCGCCGCAGACGATCTCGACGCCACGATGGCCGTGCTGACTGGGCTCGCCGAGCGCGACGGGGTGACGCTGCACCTGCCGACGCTGTGGCACCGCGCCGACCCATGGCGCTGATCCTCTCCGTGGCCGCCCTCGCGGCCGTACTCGGCTTCGCGTTGCGGCGCCCCCGCGGGTGGCCCGAGATCGTGGTGGCGCTACCGGCGGCTGCACTGCTGCTCGCGGTCGGGGCGACCACGTGGGAGAGTGCGCGCACCGAGGTGACCGACCTGCTTCCCGTGGTCGGCTTCCTCGCGGCGGTGCTCGTGCTGGCCCGCCTGTGCGACGACGACGGGCTGTTCCGCGCGGCTGGATCGGCGATGGCGCGCAGCACCCGGGGGAACCAGAAACGCTTGCTGGCTTCGGTGTTCGCCATCGCCGCGGCCGTCACGGCGATCCTCAGCCTGGACGCCACGGTGGTGCTGCTGACCCCCGTCGTGCTGGCCACCGCCCGCACCCTCGGCGTGCCCGCCCGGCCCCACACCTACGCCACCGCCCATCTGGCCAACAGCGCCTCGCTGCTGCTTCCGGTGTCGAACCTGACCAACCTTCTCGCATTCAGTGCCGCCGGGCTGTCGTTCCTGCACTTCACCGCCGTCATGGCACTTCCCTGGCTGGCGGTGGTCGCGATTGAATTCCTGATATTGCGAGGGGTTTTCGCCAAAGATCTGGCCGTGGCGCCGCGCCCGCGGACCGACGCAACTCCGGCCCCCTGGCCTCGCTTCACCCTCGTCGTGCTGGCCCTGACATTGGCCGGGTTCGCGCTGACCTCACTGGCCGGGTTGTCCCCGGCGTGGGCTGCGCTGGCCGGGGCACTGGTACTCGGCATCCGCGGTCTTGCCACCGGGCGGACAACGGTCACCAGGATCACCGTCGCCGCCGACGGGCCCTTTCTCGTGTTCGTGCTGTGCCTGGGCGTGGTCGTCGACGCCGTGATGCGCAACGGCCTGGAATCGGCGATGCAGCAGATCCTGCCCGACGGGACGGGGCTGCCCGCGCTGCTCTGGATCGCCGCGGTGGCCGCGATCCTGTCCAACGTCGTGAACAATCTGCCGGCGGTGTTGGTCTTGCTGCCGCTGGTGGCGGCGGTGGGGCCGGCCGCCGTACTGGCCATGCTGATCGGCGTCAACGTCGGACCCAACCTCACCTATGTCGGGTCACTGGCGAACCTGCTGTGGCGCAACGTGGTGCGCACATCGGACGTCCCCACCGGCGCCGTCGCATTCAGCCTCGTTGGACTGTGCACGGTCCCGCTGACACTGGTCGCCGGCGTGGCAGCGCTGTGGGCCGGTCTACAACTGTTCAACATCTGACCCTCAACGTTTCACCTGCCAGAGCAGCGGTGCGGCAGGCGCAACCGCGCCTGAGCCGGGACAATGAAGAACGTGGCGGCCTACCGCAGATACGTCGCGCTGGGTGATTCCTTCACCGAAGGCATCGGCGATCCTCACCCCGGTAGCCCGAACGGCGTGTGCGGCTGGGCCGACCGGCTGGCCGCGCGACTGGCGAGAGCCGATTCCGAATTCCGCTACGCCAACCTCGCCGTGCGAGGCCGGACCATGGACGACATCCTGACCGCCCAGGTGCAGGCCGCCATGCTCGCCGAACCAGACCTGGTGACCATCTACGCCGGAATGAACGACCTGATGGCCCTGCGCGTCGACATGGACGCCATGATGGCCCGCTACGCCGACGGCCTGAAGTCCCTGCAGCAGACCGGCGCCACGGTCCTCGCCTTCACCGCGCCGGACCTGGGGGCCAAGCCCATGTTCCGCGGGTTGCGCGGGCGGGCGGCGATCTACAACGAACTGCTGCGCCGCATCGCCGACGACCTCGGCGTGGGGCTCATCGACTTCTGGCGCTTCGACGAATTCCGCGACCCCCGGCTCTGGGACCACGACCGGGTGCACCTGTCGGCACTCGGCCACGAGTTCATGGCCGAGCGGGTCTTCGACTGCCTGCCGGACGCCGACCCGCTGACCTGCCCTGCGACGTCGTTTCTGGCCGCTCCGTCCGGCAGCGCGACAGTCGTCGGCAACGTACGCTGGGCGGTGTCGTTCGCGGCGCCGTGGGCCATCCGGCGGCTGCGCCGGATCACACCCGGCATCGGGATCGAGCCCAAGTCCACCACGCTGGCAAGGGTGGGCTGAGCCTGCGCTGTCAGCTCCGGCGTTGCCGGGCGATGTCGGCGAGCACCACACCCGCCGCGACCGCGGCGTTGAGCGACTCGGTGGGTCCCGCCATCGGGATCGACACCACCGCATCGCAGTTCTCCCGCACCAGCCGGGACAGTCCCTTGCCCTCCGACCCCACCACCAGCACCGTCGGGCCATCGGCCTCGAGTTCGTCGATCGTGGTGTCCCCCCCGGCGTCGAGGCCGACGATCTGCAACCCGGCGTCCGCCCAGCTCTTGAGGGCGCGGGTCAGGTTCGGCGCACGCGCCACCGGCACGCGCGCAGCCGCACCCGCGCTGGTGCGCCACGCCACTGCCGTCACCGAGGCGGAGCGCCGCTGCGGAATCAACACCCCGTGGCCGCCGAACGCGGCGACCGAGCGCACGATCGCACCGAGATTCCGGGGGTCGGAGATGTTGTCGAGCGCCACCAGCAGCGGCGGCATCGCATCGGACTTCGCCGCGGCCAGCAGATCGTCGGGATGCGCGTAGTCATAGGGCGGAATCTGCAACGCGATGCCCTGATGCATGCCGTTGGCCGCGATGCGGTCCAGGTCGTGGCGCGGCACCTCGAGGATGGCGATGCCCGTGTCGGCGGCGGTCTGCACCGACTCGGTCAGACGTTCATCCGAGTCCGTGCCCAGCGCCACGTACAGCGCCGTGGCCGGCACCCCGGCGCGCAGGCATTCGACCACGGGGTTGCGCCCGAGCACGATCTCCACACCCGAGTCTTTCGAAGCGTTCCGGGGCTTGCCCTGCTGCTGGCGGGCGGTCTTGGCGGCACGTTTGGCTGCGGGATGGTTGGGCCGCTGGTGGGCGGGCGGGGTGGCACCCTTTCCTTCCAGCCCACGCCGCCGGACCCCGCCGGAGCCGACCGTCGGCCCCTTCTTGGTGCCGGGCTTGCGTACTGCGCCCCGCCGCCGCGAGTTGCCGGCCATTACTTGTCCGTTCCGTCGATGAGTGACCACTGAGGCCCGTCAGCGGTGTCGGTGACCTCGATTCCGGCCTGCTTGAGGCGGTCGCGGATCGCGTCGGCCTCGGCCCAGTCGCGCCGCGCCCGGGCGTCCTCGCGGCGCTTCACCTCAGCGTGCACGAGTACGTCGACGGCCGCCAGCGCAGCGGAGGTCTCATCCCGCGACTCCCACCGCTCGTCGAGCGGGTCGGCACCGAGGATGCCCATCATGGCGCGGATCGACATCGCCCGGTTCAGCGCGGTGTCGTGGTCGCCGCTCTCCAGCGCCCGGTTCCCGTCGGCCCGCACCGCGTGCACCTCGGCCAGCGCCGCAGGCACCGCCAGGTCATCGTCGAGGGCCGCGGCGAACTTCACCGTCCACTCACCGGGCACCACGGCACCCACCCGGGTGCGGACCCGGTGCAGGAAATCCTCGATGCCGGTGTAAGCCCGGGCCGCATCGGTGAGCGCGGTCTCGGAGAACTCCAGCATCGAGCGGTAATGCGCGCTACCCAGGTAGTACCGCAGCTCGGCGGGGCGCACCCGCTGCAGCACCGCGGGTATGGCCAGCACGTTGCCCAGCGACTTGCTCATCTTCTCACCGCCCATGGTCACCCAGCCGTTGTGCAGCCAGAATCGGGCGAAGCCGTCACCGGCTGCCTCGGCCTGAGCGATCTCGTTCTCGTGATGAGGGAACACCAGATCCATGCCGCCGGCATGGATGTCGAACTGTTCACCCAGATACGCCTCGCACATCGCGACGCACTCGGTGTGCCACCCGGGCCTACCCCGGCCCCACGGCGTCGGCCATGACGGCTCACCGGGCTTGGCGCCCTTCCACAGCGTGAAATCGCGCTGGTCCCGCTTTCCGGTGGCCACACCCTCGCCCTGATGGACGTCCTCGACCTTGTGGCCCGAGAGCTTGCCGTAGTCGGGCAGCGACGCGACGTCGAAGTACACGTCACCGTCCCCGGCATAGGCGTGCCCGCGCTCGATGAGCCGCTCGATCAACTCCACCATCTGCGTGATGTGCCCGGTGGCGCGCGGCTCGGCCGACGGCGGCAGCACGCCCAGCGCGTCGTACGCCGCCGAGAACGCCCGCTCGTAGGTGGCGGCCCACTCCCACCACGGGCGGCCGGCGTCGGCGGCCTTGGTGAGGATCTTGTCGTCGATGTCGGTGACGTTGCGAATGAAGGCCACGTCGAAGCCCTTGGCGGTCAGCCAGCGGCGCAGGACGTCGAAGGCGACACCGCTGCGCACGTGCCCGATATGGGGCAGACCCTGCACCGTGGCGCCGCACAGATAGATCGAGACGTGGCCGGGCCGCAGTGGCGCGAAATCGCGCACACCGCCAGACAAGGTGTCATACAGCCGCATCACGGCTGCGGGGCGTTCGGTCACGACGGGCCAGCTTACCGGCCGGTTCCGCTCCGACCCTCATCGCCGGTAGTGGTCTGCTCCTCGCGCAAGCGCTCGTCGGTATCGGTCTGCTCCTCGCGCAAGCGCTCGTCGGTATCGGTCTGCTCCTCGCGCAAGCGCTCGTCGGTAACGAGCGCGGTGGCGATCGCCGCCAGACCCTCGCCCCGGCCCGTCAGCCCAAGGCCGTCGGTGGTGGTGGCCGACACCGACACCGGCGCCCCGAGTAGCTCGGAGAGCATCTGCTGAGCCTCGGCCCGGCGCGGACCGACCTTCGGCCGGTTTCCGATGACCTGAACAGCCGCGTTGCCGACGCTCAATCCTGCTTCGATCAGCAGCGCGTGCACGTGTCGTAGCATCTCGGCGCCGCTGACGCCCTGCCACTGGGGTTGGCCGGTGCCGAACACCTCACCGATGTCGCCCATGCCGGCCGCCGACAGCAACGCGTCACACAATGCGTGTGCGGCGACGTCGCCGTCGGAATGACCGGAACAGCCGTCAGCGTCGTCGAAAAGCAGACACAGCAGCCAGCATGGACGCCCGGGTTCGATGGGATGGACGTCGGTACCGAGCCCGACGCGTAACGTCATCGAGGCTTCAGAGCCGAGCGACTAGGACGCGGCAGCCAGAACCTCGTCGAGAATGGTCGACGCCTTGGCGTCGTCGGTGTTCTCGGCAAGAGCCAATTCGCCGACCAGGATCTGGCGGGCCTTGGCCAACATGCGCTTCTCCCCCGCCGACAGACCACGTTCCTGGTCTCGCCGCCACAGGTCGCGCACGACCTCGGCGACCTTGTTCACGTCACCGGATGCAAGCTTCTCCAGATTGGCCTTGTACCGACGCGACCAGTTCGTGGGCTCCTCGGTGTGCGGTGCGCGCAGGACCTGGAACACCTTGTCCAAGCCCTCCTGCCCGACGACATCGCGAACACCGACGTACTCCGCGTTGTCTGCGGGTACCCGAACGGTCAGGTCTCCCTGCGCGACCTTCAGGACGAGATATTCTTTCTGCTCGCCTTTGATGGTCCGGGTTTCGATCGCCTCGATCAACGCAGCACCGTGGTGTGGATAGACAACGGTGTCTCCGACCTTGAAAATCATCAGATTCGAGCCCCTTTCACCCCTCGATGTTAACACGTGACGGAATTGGGCGCGGATCAACAATGCAGGTCAGGGGCACAGTCGACCAACACTGGGGGTTGACAGCGCGGCCGATCCGTGCAAGGTGGACGCCTGCACCAGGCGGTGTGCAGAGCGCTTTCCCACGTCCCGGTGCACGCCCGGGAGGGGCCATTTGGCAGCGCTGGGAGACTCCGGATGCGGGTCGGTCGGCGTTCGGGATCAGCAGGGCGTCAGACGCTTCGGACCTCGGCTACCGCACAGATGGGCGACCTACTACTCTGCATAGTCGAATCCACAGTGACCGCCGACGCAGCGGCCGGTCACGCCGCCTCGTCGGCCGAGCAGGAGGCCCCCGTGAAACCCTTGAACCGGCGCACCCCGATCATGACCGCAGCGCTGGCATCCTGTGGATTGGCCGCGTCCGTGGCGCTCGTCGGATGCAGTGCCGGCCAGGTGGCCCAGACCGCGACGCAGGAACCGGCCGTGAACGGCACCAGTGCCGGCGCCGGCACGATCGACCTGCGTAACATCCACCTGCGCGCGCCGCAGACCACCGACTATGTCGAGCCCGGCACCGAGGTCGAGCTGATCTTCGTCGCCGCGAACGGCTCGCCGGACGTCGCCGACGAACTGGAGTCGATCACCTCCGACATCGGTGAGGTGTCGCTGACCGGGGACACCGCCATTCCCGTCAACGGGGCGCTGATTGTGGGCGCGCCGGACACCGGCGAGCTGGCAGCCCTGGAGAGCGTCGAACCCGCCGTGGACGCCGAAGCGACCGTCGACCTGAGCCAGCCCATCACCAACGGCTTGACCTACGACTTCACCTTCACCTTCAAAGAAGGCGGCCAGACCACCGTCGCCGTGCCGATCTCCGCGGGCGAGGAGCCACGGCGCGACGACGCCGGGGCCGGCGGCGAGTCCGCGGGGCATTCGGGCGGTCACTGACCGACTCGACGGCGGCGACCCCACGGTGTGACACCGGGTCGCGACACGGCGCCGATGGGGCAGGTTCTGTCGGTCACCACCGTTACGGTCACGGCGTGGCCAGGGCAACATCGAAGACGCGCGCGCAACACCGCTGCTCGGAATGTCACCACGTCACGCCCAAGTGGGTGGGCCGCTGCCCCGAGTGCGGTACCTGGGGCACCGTCGAGGAGGTCACCCTGGCCGCGGTCGGGGCGTCCGGATCGCGGCTGGCGGTAGCGCCCGCCACGCCCGCGGTGCCGATCAGCTCCATCGACCCGGGCACCACCCGGCACTTCCACACCGGCGTCACCGAGTTGGACCGGGTGCTCGGTGGCGGGTTGGTCCCGGGATCGGTGACGCTGCTGGCCGGTGATCCCGGGGTCGGGAAATCCACGCTGCTGCTCGAGGTGGCCCACCGCTGGGCGGAGTCCGGGCGACGGGCGCTGTACCTGTCCGGGGAGGAGTCGGCCGGTCAGATCCGCCTACGCGCCGAACGCACCGGCTGCACGCACGACGCGGTCTACCTCGCGGCGGAATCCGATCTGGCGACGGCGCTGGGACACATCGACGCCGTGCGGCCCAGCCTGGTCGTGGTGGATTCGGTGCAGACCTTGTCGAGTACCGAAGCCGACGGCGTCACCGGTGGGGTCACCCAGGTCCGCGCTGTGACGACGGCCCTGACCATGACGGCGAAAACCACCGGGGTCGCGATGCTGCTGGTCGGCCACGTCACCAAGGACGGCGCGATCGCAGGACCGCGCTCGCTGGAGCACCTCGTCGATGTCGTCTTGCACTTCGAGGGTGACCGGGCGTCCGCGCTGCGGATGGTGCGCGGCATCAAGAACCGGTTCGGCGCCGCCGACGAAGTCGGCTGTTTCCTCATGCACGACAACGGGATCGAGTGTGTCGCCGACCCGTCCGGGTTGTTCCTGGACCAGCGCCCCAAGGCGGTTCCCGGTACGGCCGTCACCGTGACCCTCGACGGCAAGCGTCCGATGATCGGCGAGGTGCAGGCACTGATCGGCGCCCCGGCCAGCGGCAGTCCGCGCCGCGCCGTCAGCGGCATCGACTCCGCCCGCGCCGCGATGATCACCGCCGTGCTCGAGAAGCGTGCCCGGCTGCCTGTGGGCGCCAACGACATCTACCTGTCGACGGTGGGCGGCATGCGGTTGACGGACTCGTCCTCGGATCTGGCGGTGGCGCTGGCGATCGCCTCGGCGGCGGTGGACCTGCCGATGCCCGCCACCGCGGTGGCCATCGGAGAGGTGGGACTGGCCGGGGATCTGCGGCGGGTCACCGGCATGGACCGGCGGCTGGCCGAGGCTGCGCGGTTGGGCTTCACGTGCGCGGTCGTGCCGGCCGGGACGGCCTCGGCGCCGGCCGGATTGCGCACCCTGCCCGCCGACGACATCGTCTCGGCGTTGCAGGTCTTGACACGGATCAGCCAGAATGGCCCCACCTAGCGCTTTGACCCGTGGAGATGAGATGGCCGTGAAGCCCGCGACTTCGGGGTCGGGACGGACGGGCCGCACGGTCGTGCCGCTGGCCAGACCGACGCTGCGGGAGACCATCGCACGGCTGGCGCCCGGTACGCCGCTGCGCGACGGCCTGGAACGCATCCTACGGGGGCAGACCGGGGCCCTGATCGTGATCGGCTACGACGACAGCGTCGAAGCCATCTGCGACGGCGGATTCCAGCTGGACGTGCGCTACGCCCCCACCCGGTTGCGGGAGCTGTCGAAGATGGACGGCGCTGTCGTGCTGTCCAGCGATGGCAGCAGAATCCTGCGGGCCAACGTCCAACTCGTGCCGGATCCGTCCATCCCGACCGAGGAATCCGGCACCCGGCACCGCTCCGCCGAGCGCACCGCCATCCAGACCGGGTATCCGGTGATCTCGGTGAGCCACTCGATGAGCATCGTCACCGTCTACGTCGCCGGCGGCCGGCATGTGGTGCCCGAGTCGGCCACCATCCTGTCCCGGGCCAACCAGACCATCGCCACCCTCGAGCGGTACAAGACCCGGCTCGACGAAGTCAGCAGGCAACTCTCGACCGCCGAGATCGAGGACTTCGTGACGCTGCGCGACGTGATGACCGTGGTGCAGCGACTGGAGATGGTGCGCCGGATCAGCCTGGAGATCGATGCCCACGTCGTCGAACTCGGCACCGACGGGCGCCAGCTCAAACTGCAGCTCGACGAGCTGGTCGGCGACAACGAGACCGATCGCGAGCTGATCGTGCGCGACTATCACGCCAATCCTGAGCCGCCCTCGGCCGCCCAGGTCAGCGCCACCCTCGAAGAGCTCGACTCGCTGTCGGACAACGAGTTGCTCGACTTCACCACCCTGGCAAGGGTTTTCGGATACCCATCGACGGCCGAAGCGCAGGATTCGGCGATGAGTTCACGTGGTTACCGCGCCATGTCGGGAATCTCGCGTCTGCAGTTCGCCCACGTCGATCTGCTGGTCCGCTCGTTCGGTTCGCTGCAGGGCCTGCTGGCCGCCACCGCCAGCGACCTTCAGTCGGTCGAGGGCATCGGGTCGATGTGGGCCCGCCACATCCGCGAAGGACTGTCGCAGCTGGCCGAGTCGACCATCGCGGACCGGCTGGCCTGACGGCTGGTCAGCGTGGCCGGCTCGGCGACGCTCAGCCGACCGGGCCGGGCTGCGGCAGGTGCGGTGCACCGTTCGCGTCGGCAGGCGGCGGCGCGGCAGCCGGATCGGCGAGGATGAACGGCACGGGCGCCGAGCGCAGATTGCCCAGCTGCACCACCAGGTTGTACATCCCCGGGCCGATCGGCTGACGGGGCAACGGGCAGTTGGGCGCCGAACCCATCCCGGTCCAGGTCACCTCGGTGGTCACCTGCTCGCCCGGCTGGAACGTCTTGATCAGCGTCTCGTTCGACGGCGCGCAGTCGAGGTTGGACCACAACCGCTGGTTCTCCAGGGTGTACACGTAGGCGGCCAGCACCGCGGCGCCGACGTCACGCTGGCAGGCGACCAGGCCGATGTTGGTGACGACCATCGTGAACTTGGGTTGGTCACCGACGACGTACTGCGGTTCGTTGGTGATGCCCTTCACCGCGAGCGTGGAGTCGGGGCAGTCGTCGCCCTCCTGCAGGATCGGGGGCGGGACGACCGCGGCCGTCGGCGTGGCGGTCGGCGGTGGCGCCTGCTGCGCCGGCGGCTGGATCGGGGTCTTGACCTCAGGGTTCTCACCGGGCAGCGGCGTCGGCGGGGCGGCCTGGGCGTTCTGGTCCGCCGTTTCGTTGGCGGCGGGCTGCTCGGAGCTGGTGCTGTTCATCACGACGACCATGACGATCACGGCGATGATGCCGATGACCACCACCGCGACACCGAGCGCCAGCATGCGGCGTCGCCAATAGATCTGCTGCGGCAGCGGGCCATGCGGTTCTAGATCCAGCACGAGATCACGGTAAGGGCACGTCACGTGCCTTTGTTCGACGTTGCCCGGCGTGTCGGCGATGAGCGCTCGCGCGAAGAGCAGAGGACCTAGCTCAGCTCTCGCCGATATCGCCTATATGGTCGCGCAGCACGACCTTGCCGTCGGCCAGCTGATAGGTCAGACCGGCGATGGCCAACCGTCCTTCCCGCACCGCCTCGGCGATCGCGGTCGAGCGGCTCAGCAGTTGCTTGCCGGTCTCGGTGACGTGGCGGGCCTCGAACTCGTCGACGCGCTCCAGACCGTCGCGACGGCCGAGCAGGATGGACGGCGTCACCCGTTCGACGACGTCACGGACATATCCCGGCGGAACCGCCCCTTCGTCCAGTGCGGCCAGCGTGGCTCCCACGGCGCCGCAGCTGTCGTGGCCGAGTACCACGATCAGCGGCACGTTCAGGACCAGGACGGCGTACTCGATCGAGCCGAGGACGGCGCTGTCGATCACGTGACCGGCGGTGCGGACCACGAACATGTCGCCCAGTCCCTGGTCGAAGATGATCTCGGCGGCCACCCGGCTGTCGGCGCAGCCGAACACGACGGCGGTCGGCTTCTGGGCCGCTGCCAAGCTGGCCCGATGCTCGATGCTCTGGCTGGGGTGCATCGGCTTGCCTGCGACGAAGCGCTCGTTACCCTCCTTGAGTGCTTTCCAGGCGGTCAACGGATTCGTGTTGGGCATGGCCGACATTCTGCCTCAGCGGGTATCGATGATCGATCCGGAGGAGTTGCTCGGGTGGTATTCCGTCGCCCAGCGGGATCTGCCGTGGCGTCGACCGGGCGTTTCGGCCTGGCAGATCCTGGTCAGCGAGTTCATGTTGCAGCAGACCCCGGTGGCGCGGGTGGACCCCATCTGGCGCGACTGGGTGGCCCGCTGGCCGACCCCCTCGGCGACTGCGGACGCCGGGGCCGCCGCGGTGGTGCGGGCGTGGGGCAAGCTCGGCTATCCGCGCCGGGCCAAACGTCTGCACGAGTGCGCCGAAGTGATCGCCACCCGCTATGACGACGTGGTTCCCGACGACGTCGAGACGTTGCTGACGCTGCCGGGGATCGGGACGTACACGGCGCGGGCGGTGGCCTGTTTCGCCTACCGCCAGCGGGTGCCCGTCGTCGACACCAACGTGCGCCGGGTCGTGGCCCGGGCCGTGCACGGCCTGCCCGATGCCGGCTCACCGTCGCGGCGCGACCTCGAGGATGTCGGCGCACTGCTGCCCGATGATGAACGCGCGCCGGTCTTCTCGGTCGCCGTCATGGAGTTGGGTGCCACGGTGTGCACCGCCAGGGCACCGCGCTGCGGCGTGTGTCCGTTGAGTCACTGCGCGTGGCGTGCGCTGGGCTTCCCGGCGGGCACCGCGGCGCCGCGCCGCGTGCAGAAGTACGCCGGTACCGACCGTCAGGTCCGGGGCCGGTTGCTCGACGTTCTGCGCGCCAGCAGCTCCCCGGTCAGTCGCGCGGATCTGGACGTCGCCTGGACCACCGACCCGGCCCAGCGGGACCGTGCGCTGGACTCGCTGCTGGTAGACGGACTGGTCGAGCAGACTGCCGACGGGCGCTTCGCGCTGTGTGGCGAGGGCGACCCCTTGCCGTGACACACTGGTAGTGCAATCGATACCCGGGGAGGTTTGATGGCGCGCTCTGACGCCAAACACCGACTGGGGCCCTATCGCGATCCGAAGATCGACACGGCGGTGTTCGAGGCGACTCGACGGCTGCTCAGCGAGCGCGGCTATCGAGGCACGTCGATCGACGGCATTGCCGAGGCCGCAGGGGTCGCCCGTCCGACGATCTATCGTCGGTGGCCGTCCAAGGCGCACCTTGTCTACGACGCCGTATACCCAGACGACGCCGAGCAGGTGCAGACGACATCCCGCAATCCGATCAAGGTCATCGCCGGCGCCTTACGGGGCGTGCTCGGGCACATGGCGCTCGCGCCGGCGCGGGAGGCACTGCCCGGCTTGATGTCCGACATGCGGACCGACGAGGAACTGCGCGGCAAGCTGCAGGAACGGCACTCCTCCACTGTCGCGGCCGGGTTGTCAGAACTCTTGTCCCGCAATCCTGAGATCTTTCGCGACGTCGACGCCGATGTCGTGCTGGACATCATTGCCGGCGCAGCGATCCATGCGCTGTGCATTCGAGATGTCGACGACCTCGACACGTATGCCGAGAAGCTCTGCGACGTGCTGCTTTACGGGTTGACCTCGCGGCCTGACGGCAGTTGACCGCGGGCGGCGGCCGCCGCCTTACGCGAACGTCAATGTGATGTCGATTTCTCTTGTGCAGAAGTGTGACCCTTGCTACATTCCGCTTGTCTTTACAGACTGTAATGACAGTGCGTAAGTGCAGATGAGGAGCATCGATGGCAGCAAGACTGGTCACAGCCGACCGCGAAGGCGAACCCGGATCGGCAGGCCGCGCCCGACCGTCGGCGTTCGTCGGCCGGATCGGCGCACTCGCCTTGTTCCTCGGCGTCGGCGCCGCCCTGGCCGTGCCGGGTGTCGCGTATGCCGACTCCGAGACCTCTGCCCCGAGCGCCTCGAGTTCAGCAGACTCGTCTACATCCACCGACCCGTCGGATAACTCCTCAGCCGACAGTGACGGCGACTCCTCCCAGGACAGCACCCAGGCGGGCGACTCGGACGCAGACACCGAGGCAGACGAGGCCGAGGCAGACGCCGAACTCGAAGCCGACGCCGAACTCGAAGCCGAACTCGAGAGCGAAGCCGCGCAGGACGAAGCCGAAACTGTCGACGAGGTCATCGAGGAGGACGTCGACGACGCGGTCGGCGAGGAGACGATCGACCTTCCGGTCGCAGATGATGCCTCCCCGGCCGAGGAGAACGTCGAGGACGGTTCGGCAGCGCCCGGGGCCGACCCGGCGGTCGAGGTGGAGGTCGAGGTGACCCCGGGGTCGCCCACGGACGCACCGTCGACCCCGCCGCTACAGTCTCCGGCCTCCTGGGCGATGGCCGCCTACTCCCGGCGCGAACTCGGACAGCAGGAGTCAGTTTCAGAACCTGCTGACGCAACGGACGTTTCCGCGGGGGAGCCCGCATTGTCATCGACCGTCGAGACCGATGTCGCACCCGCGTGGAACTTCCCCGTGCTCACCGCGATCGACGACTTTCTGTTCAGCCTTGCGCCCCATACCTATTCAGCGGTCAAAAACGTGCTGCGAATGATCGTCGAAACTCCGCTGCAGACCCTCTTCGACCCGATCCGGTCAACCGTCTTCGCGGTCTCGTCGGTGACGCGCGGCGTCCTGACCGACATCGGCTTACTGCCGGCGCTGCCTTATGCCGACACGGGCTGGGTGACTCTGCACGGTGATCCAGCCAACCGCAAGGAACAACTCGGCGTGACTCCGGCCGAGGACTACAGCCGATGGGAGGCGCTGCTGGGTGCCGGCATCCTCGCAGCACCGACGATCCTGCCCAACGGCAACATCGTCGTGACCACCGGCCTGGCGGCGGGCGCGGCGAACCTTCACGTCATCGACCCCGAGGGCAATATCGTCTGGGAGTCGGCGGCATGGAGCGGCATGGAGAGCGTCGACTCTGCCGCGGTGTTGTCGAGTCCGATCATCGATCGCAACGGCAACATCTTCGTCAGCGACGGCGACCAACTGTGGTCCTATACCCAGGACGGAGACGTGCGTTGGGTGACCGTGTTGCCGTCGCCGCCCGCAGAGAATCCCTTCACACCGGGCTCACGAAACATCAACTCGTTCATCACGGCCACGCTGACCAACGATGGTTCGATCCTGGGAGTGACGCTGTTCGGACAGGTGGTCGTCGTCGACGGTGAGACCGGCGCCTACACCGCCCCGATCTACCAGATCCCCGGCCCCCTGGCCGAGCGCACCTCGACCAACCCGCCGCCGACGCTGTGGGCGGGCGGCTTCATGGATCCGGCGATCATCGACCCGATCTGGCAGGTCGCTTACGGCGGAATTGTCCGCAGTGCGAATACCCCTGCGGTGCAGGCACGCAACGGCCGGGTGATCGTCGCAGCCACCGACGCAGTCGAGGGCCTGGGCGCGCTCTACGCGTTCGAGTATGTTCCGCCCACTCCGTACGGCGAGGGCAAGATCATGTTGGCATGGGCGACTCAGATGGGGCCGGGCAGCGGGTCGAGCCCGACCATCTCCAACGACGGCAGGCTGATCTACGCCAGCGACAACGACGGCTTCCTGTACGCGTTCAAGACAAGCAACGGTGAAGTCGTCTGGAAGACGCAGTCCAACGCCGAGGCGGCCTCGGTCGCGGCCGATGCCCGCGGCAACGTCTACGTCCTGACCCGCAACAACGTCATGACCTCGTTCGACGGCGACGGCAACCTGCGCTGGAACGCCGACGTCGGGACGCTCCTGGCCACCCTGCCGGTGAGCCCCATGTGGGGGGCGCCGGTGGCCATCGGTGCCGGAAACCCCACGGTCGTCAAGGGCTTCGTCGTCCAGGACGTCATCGTGGGCTACAACGTTTCGCTGGCGCCCATCGGCCAGAACCAGACGGTCTTCGTCCCGGTGAAGGCGTCCCTGGTGGCCTTCGATCCCGTCACCGGAATCGCGCAGCGCGTGCTCGCCGACACCACCGAAGGGACCGAGGGGATTCTCAATATCGCGCCCAACGGAATGATCTATGCGACGATCGGCGCGTTCACCACGACGTCGTTGGCGCCGCTCGCGCCTTACCTGAACAATGTTCTGCCGCAGGGGTATTCGGTTCTCACTCCCGGCGGCGGGGTGAACGGCTTCATCCCGTTGTGATCCATCGAGTCTCCCGGCCGCCACTGTGCAATCGGTGGCGGCCGGTGACCGGGCCGGGCGGGCGGTCCATCAGGCACGCCCGGGGAGCCGGCCGTCAGGCACGCCGGCGAGCCGGCAATCAGGCACGCCGGCGAGCCGGCTATCAGGCAGTGACGGCGCTTTCTTCGACACCGATGTCTTCGACACCGCGGCCGGCGCCACACGCGAATCGGCGGCGGTAGTCCGACGGCGTCACGCCGATCACCCGGCGGAAATGATGGCGCAGCAGTGTCGCGTTGCCGAATCCGGACTGGTCGGCGATCCGGTCGATGTCCAGCGTCGTCTCTTCGAGTAACCGCCGGGCGAACAGCACCCGCTGATCGGTCACCCACTGCATCGGGGTGCGGCCGGTCTCTTCGACGAACCGACGCGCGAACGTCCGCCCCGACATGTGAGCCCGGCGGGCCAGCGACGTCACGGTGTGCGGCTTGTCCAGGTTCGCCAAGATCCAGTCCAGGTGGGGCGCGAACCGTTCGGAGCAGCGGACCGGAATGGGCTGGTCGATGTACTGCCGCTGGCCGCCGTCGCGCTGCGGTGGCACCACCATGCGCCGCGCGATCGTGTTGGTGATCTCACTGCCCATCTCGCGGCGCACCAGATGCAGGCAGGCGTCGATGCCGGCGGCGGTGCCGGCGCTGGTGATCAGGTCACCGTCGTCGACGAAGAGCACGTTGCGGTCCACCTTGGCGGTCGGATACATGGCCTGGAGCTGGTCGGCGTGCATCCAGTGGGTGGTGCACGGACGTCCGTCGAGCAGCCCGGCCGCGCCGGCGACGAACGCACCCGAACACACCGTCAGGATCGTCGACCCGGAGGCGGCCGCCCGCCGCACGGCGTCCAACGCCTCGGGCAGGTATTCGGCCGATCCGATCGCCGGGATGGCGACGAGATCGGCGCCGACCAGGTCGTCGAGACCGTGGTCGGGAATGAGGGACGCGCCGACCGAGGTCCGCAGCGGCTTGCCCGGTTCGGGTCCGCACACCTTGAAGTCGAAATTGGGGACGCCGTCGGCCGAGCGATCGATGCCGAACACCTCGCAGATGACGCCGAACTCGAAGACCGCCAGCCCCTCCAGCACGAGGGCCGACACGCTCCTTATCGCCATGGCAGCATCTTAGCGAAGGGTGTCTGTTCTGCCGCTGGTGGCGCCATTTTATACAAGCGCAGGATTACTGCCATGAACACCGCTGTGACCTTCCTGATCCTCACCGTCGCGTTCACCGCGGCCGCGCTGCTCGTCCGGGTGGCGCGCCGGTCGGGCTCACGCCGGCTGCACCTCGACCAGTTCCGGATGGCGGCACCGATGGGCGGCCGATTGTTCGGCGACGACGATCCGGACACCTACCGAATCCGGCACGACGCCGACGCCATCCGCACCCGCTTCGAGCAGCACCCGCACTGGCCGAGCTCACGCGTCCTGGGTGAACGACGTTAGAAACGTCTCGACCGCATCCCGATATTTCCCCGGCGCCTCGTCGTGGACGAGATGACCCGCGCCGGGCAGGTGCACATACGTGGTCCGAGGCCCCGTATCGGCCATCCTGCGCATCTGCCCGGCCGGGGCGACGGAGTTGCCGGCCTCCAGCAGCAGCGTCGGCACCGCCACCGCACGCCACTGATCCCAGTAGTCCCGCGTTCCCCACTCGGCGGCGATCTCGATCCAGCGCCGCGTCTCCCCGTGCAGCCGCCAGCCGGTCGGGGTGCGGTCGAACGCTTCCAGGAAGTACTGCCCGGCCACCGGCCCGAACTCGTGGAACACCTGCTCAGCGGCGGTGAACTCCACGGGCAGCGCGTGCAGCCACGGTTCCCACGGCCCGGTGGTGCGGCCCCGGAAGTCGGGCGCCATGTCCTCGACCACCACGGCATCCACCAACTCCGGGCGCTGCGCTGCCAGACACCATGAATGCAGCGCACCCATCGAATGCCCGATCAGGATCGCCGGACGTCCCAGCGCGTCGACGGCGTCCGACAGATCGGCGACGAAACGCTCCGTCGAGATGGGGTGCGGGTCGTCGATGCCGCGGCCGCGGTGCCAGAGCGCGTCGTAGGTGAACACCTCGCCGTGGCGGGCCAGCCACGGAACCTGACGCGACCAGGTGCTGCCCCGCCCCATCAGTCCGTGCACCAGGACCAGCGGCCGGCCCTGCCCGGCCCGTGACGTCAGCAGCGTGCCCGCAGAGGCATCCGGTGGGGAATCCATGGGCTCATCATGCCGACCCCACGCGGTAGCCTGATGGCCATGGCAAGCCAGACCCCCGTGGTGAAGATCAACGCAATCGAGGTCCCGCCCGACGCCGGCCCGGAGCTGGAGAAGCGGTTCGCCCACCGCGCCCACGCCGTCGACAATCAGCCCGGCTTCCTGGGTTTCCAGCTGCTGCGCCCCATCAAGGGCGAAGACCGCTACTTCGTCGTCACCCAGTGGGAGTCCGAGGAAGCTTTCCAGGCCTGGGCGACCGGGCCGGCCATCGAAGCGCACGCCGGCGAGCGGGCCAATCCCGTCGCCAAAGGTGCATCGCTGCTGGAGTTCGAGGTTGTGCTCGACGTTGCAGGGACTGACACCTCGGCGTGACGCGGCCGGGGTCCGGCGCCGGGCGAGGCTGACGGTCGCGCTCGCCCTCGTCGCCGCCCTGGCCTGCGCGTGCGCCGGCCCCCGACCGGCTCCTGCCGACGGCAGCTACGGCGCACCCATCCAGATCAACACTCCGCAGGGTCTGCGTGCCAAGCAGACCATGGACATGCTCAACAGCGACTGGCCGATCGGCGAGGTCGGCATCCGCACGCTGGCCGCTCCGGACATCGTCGAACACGTCGGCGTCACGCTCGACAGGATGTGGTGGGACCGACCGTTCACCGTCACCGACGTCGACATCGGCGCCGGCAACGCGACCCTCGACGTCGTCACGTCCTACGGGGTCGGTCAGACGATCACCCTGCGCACCGATGACGCCGGGATGGTCGACCGCTTCAACGTCACCCTGGTCCGGCCGCAGATCGACGACTGGGCCGACGTCGACGCCGAGCTGAGCAGCTCTGGAGCGCGGTACTCGTATCAGGTCGCCCGGGTCGACGACGGGCGCTGCGCCAAGGTGGCGGGCACCAACACCGACATGTCGCTGCCGCTGGCATCGATCTTCAAGCTGTACGTGCTGCTCGCGGTCGCCGACGCGGTGAAAGCCGGCACGCTGGCCTGGTCGGATCAGCTGACCATCACCAAAGAAGCGAAGGCGGTCGGCTCCTCGGGCTTCGACAAGGCGCCGCCGGGAACTGAAGTGAGCGTGCGCGAGGCGGCGCAGCAGATGATCTCGGCGAGCGACAACATGGCCACCGATCTGTTGATCGGCCGGCTCGGGCCGGGCGCCATCGAGCGCGCACTGGTCGCCGCCGGGCACCACGACCCCACCAGCATGACGCCGTTCCCGACCATGCACGAGATGTTCTCGGTCGGCTGGGGCGAGCCCGACCTGCGCGACGAGTGGAAGAAGGCGTCACCGCAGGGACGCGCGCAGCTGCTGCAGCAGACCAACACGCGCCCGTACCAGCCCGACCCCGAACGCACCCACACCCCCGCCTCGGCCATCGGCGCCGAGTGGTACGCCAGCGCCGCCGACATCTGCCGGTTGCACGCCGCGCTGCAGAGCGCCGCTGTGGGAGCTGCGGCCCCCGTCAAGGACATCCTGTCGTTCGTGCCAGGCATCGACCTCGATCGCACGAAATGGCCCTACATCGGCGCGAAGGCCGGCAACCTACCCGGTGACCTGACGTTCAGCTGGTACGCCGTCGATCACACCGGTCAGGGCTGGGTGGTCAGCCTGCAGTCGAACTGGCCCGAATACCGCAGCCAGACCGCGGCCGCGTGGCTGCTGTCGATCGCCGAGCAGATGTTCGGCCTGATCGAAACCTAACCCGCCGGAGCGACCACGCCGACCGCGTGGAGGTTATGCTCCGTCTGCTGCGGTGTACGGGAACCCGGTGCAAGACCGGGGCGGCCCTCGCCACTGTGAACGGGAAGTCGGCGTCATGCATGCCACTGCTCGCGCGTCGCGCGGGTGGGAAGGCGGACTCCGGCGTTTCGGCTCTCCCCCGGGAGATCCGACGGACCCGTGAGCCAGGAGACCGACCACAGCACCGATATCGATGCCCACGAGGTGCTGGGCGGAAAGGCACATCCCACAAAAATGCATATCGCAGAGGGGTTTCTCCCCCCGGCCCACGCGGTGGCCTGGACCATCGCGGCGGCTCCCTTCGTCGTCCACGGCGCCATGCAGGTCGTCGCCACCGTCAAGCGACAACCGTCGGCGGGTCCGCTGCTGGCCGCGGTCGGGGCGTTCTCGTTCGTCATGTCGGCCATCAAGCTCCCGTCGGTGACGGGTTCGAGTTCACACCCCACCGGTACCGGGCTCGGCACTGCCATATTCCGGCCGCCGGTGATGGCGTTCCTGGGCACCATCGTGCTGTTGTTCCAGGCTCTGCTGCTCGCGCACGGTGGCATCACCACCCTGGGCGCCAACGCGTTCTCCATGGCGATCGCCGGCCCCTGGGCGGGCTTCGCGGTGTTCTTCGCACTGCGCAAGGCCGGGGTCGGACTGCTGCCGGCGGTATTCGCACTGGCCTTCGTCGCGGACCTCTTCACCTACATCGTCACCAGTTTCCAGCTGGCGCTGGCATTCCCGTCCGCCGAGGGCGGCTTCGGGGAGAGCTTCGTGGAGTTCATGGGAGTCTTCGCGATCACCCAGGTCCCGCTGGCGATCGTCGAGGGTCTCATCACCGTCGTCGTGGTCCGCGTGCTCATGCAGGTCGCCTCGTCCGAGCTGCTCAACCTCGGGTTCCTCAAGAACAAGGAAGTCCCGGCCGGTGCCGGCGAGGAGCCCCGCAGCAGCGAGCGCGAGGAGGTCCAGCGATGAGCTCACCCACCGTCAAATCCAGTTCCCGCTCGGTCTGGGTGCTGGCCATCGTGCTACTCGCCGTCGCGGCCGCAATCGCCGTCGGCTCCCTGCTCTACGGCTACTCGCAGGACGCCGAAGCCGAGTTCGGCGGCGCCGACGGCCAGGCCGAAGAGGTCATCGCCGGTATCGACGAGAGCTACGAGCCGTGGTACGACGCCCTGGTCGGTGAGCTTCCCGGCGAGGTCGAGTCGGGGTTGTTCGCGCTGCAGGCCGGGCTCGGAGGCATCGTTCTCGGAGGTGCGGTCGGGTGGTACGCGGGCCGGCACCGGGGGCGCACGGAGGCGCTGCCCCCGGCTGACCGAGGAGCGCCCGGCGGCGCCTGAGTCGCCGCGATGAATCCCCTGGACCTCAGTGCGGCCCATAACCGGTGGTCGAGCCACCCGGCCGCGGAGAAGCTCGTGCTGTACGGCGGGTTGCTGGTTTGCGCGATGGTGCTGCCACCGCGCACGGCCGCCCCGCTGGTACTTCTGGCGGTCGCCGTGGCAACGCTGGTGCTCGCCCGGGTTCGTCCCCGCCTGTTCGTCCTCGCGCTGATCGGCCCGGCCGTGTTCATCGCGCTCGGGTCGGTGCCGATCGCGGTGGGCCTGCGCGGGGGGCCGCATCTCGAGCCCGGAGGACTCGACCTCGCGGTCGACACGTCACTGCGCGCGATCGCGGCCTCGTCGGCGACCATCGGGCTGGCGGTGACCACCCTGATGGCCGATCTGCTCGACCTGGCGCGCAGAGCCGGCGTGCCGGCCCCGCTGTGCCACGTCGCCGATCTGACGTACCGGCTCGTCGGTATCCTGATCAGCTCGGCGCGTGCGGCCCGGGAATCGGTGGCGCTGCGACTGGGACTACAGAGACCGCGGGATGCCATCACGGTGATCGGCGCCCAGTCGGCCCTCATCTTCGTCCGGGCGACCGAACGAGGCCGGGCTATGTCCGAGGCGATGTCACTGCGTGCCGAACCGGGGATGACCGCGGTGCTCACCGCGGACCGGCCGGTCCGCCCGGCACGGATCGCGGCCAGCATCACCGTGCTGATCGTGATCGCAGGCACCTCGACACTGACCTGGAGGGCATGGAATGGCGGGTGACGAGGTTCTCGGATTGCGGGACGTCGCGTTCGCCTACCCCCGCGGCCCGAGGGTCCTCGACGGCGTGAGCCTGTCGCTGCAGCCCGGTCAGCGGGTCGCGCTGCTGGGCGCCAACGGCTCGGGCAAGACCACGCTGCTCCGGATCCTCGTGGGACTCACGACGCCGTCGGGCGGGACGGTGCGGCTCGAAGGTGCCCCGCTGCGCACCTCGCGGGCCGACCGCACCCGGCTGCGCACCCGGGTCCAGATGGTGCTGCAGGAGCCGGACGATCAGATCGTGGCCGCCACCGTGCGTGCCGACGTGTCATTCGGCCCGGTGAACCTTGGCCTGGCGCGCGCTGAGGTGATGGCCCGCGTCGACGAGGCGATGGATGCGCTGGACATCGGCGATCTCGCCGACCGGACCCCCAACCACCTGTCCTTCGGGCAGCGCAAGCGCGTGGCCATCGCCGGCGCGGTCGCCATGCGGCCCCGCGTCCTGCTCCTGGACGAGGCCACCGCCGGCCTGGACCCGAAAGCGGTGCACGACCTGCTGGACACGCTCACCGCACTGTCACGCGCGGGGACCGCCGTGGTGCTGGCCACCCATGACGTCGACGTCGCCTGGACATGGTCGCAGGACACCCTCATCCTCAGCGAGCACACCGTGCGCCGCGGCCCGACCCACGAGCTGCTGTGCGACGACGCTCTACTCGCCGACGCTCGGCTGGCCACGCCGTGGGGTGCCGCGGTGTCACGGCGCCTGAACCGAACCGTGCTGCGGCCCAGCGACATCTGAACAGATCCGAGGAACGGCGACCCCGGCAAGCACGAAGGCGGTCACCCCGCCAGGGGTGACCGCCTCCCTGGTCAGTGCGAATTACTCGGCTGCGCTCGGCGCGCCCGCCGCCCCGGCCTGAGCCAGGTCCGGCTCGGAGTCACCGACCGGCTTGCGGCTACCGGCGAACGTGAACTTGGCGTCCTCGCCGGCACCTTCGCCGTCCCAGCCTTCGACATCGACCGTGACGAGCTGACCCGGACCGACCTCCTCGAACAGGATCTTCTCCGACAACTGGTCCTCGATCTCACGCTGGATGGTGCGCCGCAGCGGACGTGCACCCAGCACCGGGTCGAAGCCCCGCTTGGCCAGCAAGGCCTTGGCCTTGTCGGTCAGCTCGATCGCCATGTCCTTGCCCTTGAGCTGGTTGGCGACCCGGCCGATCATCAGGTCGACCATCTTGATGATCTCGTCCTGAGTCAGCTGGTGGAAGACGATGATGTCGTCGATACGGTTGAGGAACTCCGGACGGAAGTGCTTCTTGAGCTCGTCGTTGACCTTCTGCTTCATCCGCTCGTAGTTGTTCTCACCGCCACCCTGCGAGAAGCCCAGCCCGACCGCCTTGGAGATGTCGGACGTGCCCAGGTTCGAGGTGAAGATCAACACGGTGTTCTTGAAGTCCACCGTGCGGCCCTGACCGTCGGTCAGGCGACCGTCCTCGAGCACCTGCAGGAGGCTGTTGTAGATCTCCTGGTGGGCCTTCTCGATCTCGTCGAAGAGCACCACGGAGAACGGCTTGCGGCGCACCTTCTCGGTGAGCTGCCCGCCCTCTTCGTAGCCGACGTACCCGGGAGGCGCACCGAACAGCCGCGACGCGGTGAAGCGATCGTGGAACTCGCCCATGTCGATCTGGATGAGCGCGTCGTCGTCGCCGAACAGGAAGTTCGCCAGCGCCTTGGACAGCTCGGTCTTACCGACACCGGACGGACCGGCGAAGATGAACGAGCCCGAGGGACGCTTCGGATCCTTCAGGCCGGCGCGGGTGCGCCGGATGGCCTTCGAAACCGCCCGGACGGCGTCCTCCTGGCCGATGATCCGCTTGTGCAGCTCGTCCTCCATGCGGAGCAGACGGGTGGTCTCCTCCTCGGTGAGCTTGAACACCGGGATACCGGTCCAGTTGCCCAGCACCTCAGCGATCTGCTCGTCGTCGACCTCGGCGACGACGTCGAGATCACCGGAGCGCCACTGCTTCTCCCGCTCGGCACGCTGCGCGACCAACTGCTTCTCGCGGTCGCGCAGGCTCGCCGCCTTCTCGAAGTCCTGCGCGTCGATCGCGGACTCCTTCTCCCGGCGCGCGTCGGCGATCTTCTCGTCGAACTCGCGCAGGTCTGGCGGCGCCGTCATCCGGCGGATGCGCATCCGCGCGCCGGCCTCGTCGATCAGGTCGATCGCCTTGTCCGGCAGGAAGCGGTCGTTGATGTAGCGGTCGGCCAACGTCGCGGCCGCCACCATGGCACCGTCGGTGATCGAGACGCGGTGGTGCGCCTCGTAGCGGTCGCGCAGCCCCTTGAGGATCTCGATGGTGTGCTCAACCGTCGGCTCGCCGACCTGCACCGGCTGGAAGCGGCGCTCCAGGGCGGCATCCTTCTCGATGTACTTGCGGTACTCGTCGAGCGTGGTGGCACCGATCGTCTGCAGCTCGCCGCGGGCCAGCTTGGGCTTGAGGATGCTCGCCGCGTCGATGGCACCTTCGGCGGCGCCCGCACCGACCAGCGTGTGCAGCTCGTCGATGAACAAGATGATGTCGCCGCGGGTGTTGATCTCCTTGAGCACCTTCTTCAGGCGTTCCTCGAAGTCACCGCGGTAGCGGCTGCCAGCCACCAGCGAACCCAGGTCGAGGGTGTAGAGCTGCTTGTCCTTCAGCGTCTCCGGGACCTCGCCGTGCACGATGGCCTGCGCCAGGCCCTCGACGACGGCGGTCTTGCCGACACCGGGCTCGCCGATCAACACCGGGTTGTTCTTGGTGCGCCGGCTCAGCACCTGCATGACCCGCTCGATTTCCTTCTCCCGGCCGATGACCGGGTCGAGCTTGCCCTCCATGGCGGCGGCGGTCAGGTTGCGGCCGAACTGGTCGAGCACCAGTGAGGTGGACGGGTTGCCGGTCTCGCCGCCACGGCCGCCCGTGCCGGCCTCGGCGGTCTCCTTGCCCTGGTAGCCGGACAGCAGCTGGATGACCTGCTGACGGACCCGGGTCAGCTCGGCGCCGAGCTTGACCAGCACCTGCGCGGCCACGCCTTCGCCCTCGCGGATCAGGCCCAGCAGGATGTGCTCGGTGCCGATGTAGTTATGGCCGAGCTGCAGCGCCTCGCGCAGGCTCAGCTCCAGCACCTTCTTGGCGCGCGGGGTGAACGGAATGTGACCGGACGGCGCCTGCTGGCCCTGACCGATGATCTCCTCGACCTGGCTGCGCACACCCTCCAGCGAGATGCCCAGCGATTCGAGTGACTTGGCGGCCACGCCCTCACCCTCGTGGATGAGTCCCAGCAGGATGTGCTCGGTGCCGATGTAGTTGTGGTTGAGCATCCGGGCTTCTTCCTGAGCCAGGACGACAACCCGACGCGCACGGTCGGTGAATCTTTCGAACATCCGTGGTTACCTGCTCTCCATCGCATAGGTAGGTGCGCCGCAATCCCGCCGAGCTCATCCGGCGAACTCGAGGAGCACTGTGCACCTGCCGTCCACTCTAATGGGCGGCGACGCGGACTGCCCCGCCTGTCGGCCCCTGACTGGACCCGACCCGGCTCGGCATCTGTTGACTATCCGGCGCTGGTAGGACCAACGCGGCAGGACAGCGATTCGTTTCCGACGCCCGGCGACGGCGGGTTCGCCCGCAGCGAACGGAGTGGGCACCCAGCAGTGCCCGGCAACCTTGGCCTACGTTGCCGCGTGGAAAGCGTCGATCACGTCGGCGGGGATCCGCCCACGGGTGGAGACGTTGTGGCCGTTGCGGCGGGCCCACTCGCGAATCGCCGCACTCTGTTCGCGGTCGATCGCGGCGCGGCCACGGCCGGTGCCGACGGCACGCCCGCGGCGGCGACCGCCGACGCGGCGGCCGGCCTCCAGCCACGGCTTGAGCTCATTGCGCAGCTTCGCGGCGTTCTTGGCGGAGAGGTCGATCTCATAGCTGACGCCGTCGAGTCCGAATTCCACCGTCTCGTCTGCGGCACCCTCGCCGTCGAAATCATCGACCAACGTGACAGTGACTTTTTTGGCCATTACTGGTGCTTCCTTCTGCGTGCTATGAATAAGACCCGCCCCTCGGGCACCAATGTGCCACAAAAGAACAATTCATTCAACAACGCATGAATCGAGCCGGTTCAGTTGCCGTGACGGCGAACAATCGGGAACAAAACGGTCTCCCTAATCGACAGTCCTGTCAGCGCCATCAACAACCGATCGATACCCATTCCCGTTCCGGTTGTCGGGGGCATCGCATACTCGAGCGCAGCCAGGAAATCCTCGTCCAACGCCATTGCCTCGTCGTCGCCGGCTGCCGCGGCGCGGGCCTGCGCCTCGAACCGTTCCCGCTGGACAACCGGATCGATCAACTCGGAATAGCCCGTGGCGAGCTCGATGTGACGGACGTAGAGATCCCATTTCTCCGTCACGCCCGGGATGCTGCGATGCTCCCTTGTCAACGGCGTGGTTTCCACCGGGAAGTCCCGGACAAAAGTCGGCGCCCACAACGTCTCACCGACCTTGAATTCCCAGAGTTCCTCCACCAATTTTCCGTGACCAAAGCCACGATCGCGAGGAATCTCGACTTCTAGCGCAACAGCAATCTGCCATAGACGCTCCGCGGATGTCTCCGGCGTGATCTCCTCGCCGAGCGCCTCGGACAAAGACGGATACATTTGAATGCAATCCCATTCCCCGTCGAGATCGTAGACGCTGCCGTCGGGCAAAGAGACCTGCCGGGTTCCGATCGCCTCGTCGGCGACCTCTTGAATTAGTTCACGAGTGATGACGGCGGAATCGTCGTAGGTGCCGTAGGCCTGATATGTCTCCAACATCGCGAATTCCGGTGAATGTGTCGAATCTGCACCTTCATTGCGGAACACCCGGTTCAACTCGAAAACCCGGTCGAACCCACCGACGACACACCGCTTCAGAAAGAGTTCCGGGGCGATGCGCAGGTACAGATCGGCGTCGAGGGAATTGGAGTGCGTGACGAAGGGCCGCGCGGCCGCGCCGCCGGCCAGCGTCTGCAGCATCGGCGTCTCCACCTCCAGGAAACCCCTGCGCTCCAGCGCCGAGCGCACTGCCCGCACCACCGCAACACGCTGCCGGGCGATCGTGCGGGCCTCCGGGCGCACGATCAGGTCGACGTAGCGCTGGCGGACGCGGGCCTCCTCGCTCATCTCCTTGTGCGCGACCGGTAGGGGCCGAAGGGCCTTGGATGCCATTTGCCAGGAATCGGCCAGCACAGACAGTTCCCCGCGGCGGGAGCTGATCACCTCGCCGTGGACGAACACGATGTCACCCAGGTCGACCTCGGTCTTCCAGGCATCGAGCGCCTCCTGCCCGACCTGGTCGAGGCTGATCATGGCCTGCAGCTGCGTTCCGTCACCCTCTTGCAAGGTCGCGAAGCACAGCTTCCCGGAGTTGCGGGCGAAGATCACCCGGCCGGCGACGCCGACCTGTTCGCCCGTAGTGGAGTCGGTGGGCAGGTCCGGATAGGCCGCGCGCAGCTCGGCCAGGGTGTGGGTACGGGCCACCTCGGCGGGATAGGGATCGTGCCCCTCGGCGAGCAGCCGTTCGCGCTTGTCCTGACGAATCCGGAACTGCTCGGGGATTGCGTCGGCGTCGGGGTCGCGAGAAACGTCAGTCACGACGTGCCAGCTTAAATGAACAGATGACTGTGCCCGCCCACCCGCCGATCGACCATGCTGCGGTGCGCAGCGTGTCCGAGCGCACACTGGACTGGTCACACAAGGGAATCCCCCCGGCGTGGTGGGGCCGCACCGGCGCGGAGGTCATCACGTCGGCTCCGGTGTTGTTCGAGGCGGACCCGTTCGGGCCCGTCTGCGTGCTGCGCGACGCGGCGTTGACCCACAACCTGTCCACGATGGCGACGTGGTGCCGCCAGCACGGTGTCGAGCTGGCTCCCCACGGCAAGACCCACATGTCTCCCCAACTGGCGGCGCGACAACTGGACGCGGGGGCATACGCGGTGACGGTGGCCACCGCCGGTCAGGCCGCGGTCTACCGGGCCTTCGGCGTGCAGCGGTTGATACTGGCCAACGAGCTCGTCGACGCCGCCGCGCTGCGGTGGACCGCCGCCCAACTGGATGCCGACCCCCACCTGGAGTTCACCTGCTGGGTGGACTCCGTGCGCGGGGTGGAGCTGATGACCGCGGCGCTGCGCGGGGCGACCCGCCCCCTGGACGTCTGCGTCGAGCTGGGCCTGCCCGGGGGACGCACCGGTTGCCGGGACCCGCGCAGCGTCGACGAGGTGGCCCGCGCGGTCGTCGCGTCGCCCAGGCTCCGGCTGGTGGGTGTCGCCGGGTACGAGGCGGCGCTCGGACACGAGTTGACGGACCGGGCTCTGGCCGCGGTGCAGGACCATCTCGGGGCGCTGCGCGCGGCGGCGCTGCGTCTGACGCCGCTCTTCGAGACCGACACCACCCTGGTCAGCGCCGGCGGGAGTACGTACTTCGACGCCGTCGCCGCCGCACTGACCGACTGGCCGGCGGGCTCGGCACTGCGCACCGTGCTGCGCAGCGGGTGTTATCTCACCCACGACCACGGCCTGTACGCGCGCACGTCACCCCTGACCCGAGACGGCGGCGCCGGGCTGCGGCCGGCCCTGGAGATGCATGCGCAGGTGATGTCGCGACCGGAGCCCGAGTCGGCGGTGCTGACGATGGGACGCCGCGACGTCGCGTTCGATTCAGGTCTCCCGGTGCCGCTGGACCTCGCCGGCGCCACCGTCGACCGCCTCAACGACCAACACGCCTATCTCACGGTCCGGCCCGAGGATGCTCCTGAGGTGGGTGCCTGGCTGCGCTTCGGCATCTCGCACCCGTGCACGGTGTTCGACAAGTGGCGGGTGATCCCGGTCCTCGACGACGACGACCGGGTGACCGACCTGGTCCACACGTTTTTCTGACAGGCCGTTGAAGGCGTGCGGTCAGCGTGCCTGCCGCAATTTGCCCCGCTGGCTGTCGCGGTTGCGTTCGAACACCAGCCGAAGACCGTCCAGAGTCAGGTGCTGGTCGTAGTGCTGCACGGTGTTCAGATCGGCCAGCACCAACGGGGCGCCGTGCCCGGTGGCCACCACCGCGACGTCGTCGCCGCCGAAGCCGTCGACATCCTCACGCACTCGATTCACCAATCCGTCCACCAGGGCGGCGAAGCCGAACACGGCACCGGCCTGCATGCACTCGACGGTGTTCTTGCCGATCACCGAACGGGGCCGGGTGAGCTCGACGCGGCGCAGGGCCGCCGAACGCGCCGCTGCGGCATCGGAGGACACCTGGATACCCGGAGCGATGGCACCGCCGAGGAACTCACCCTTGGCCGAGACCACGTCCACGCAGATCGACGAGCCGAAGTCCACCACGATCGAGGCGGTGCCGAACTTCTGATAGGCCGCAAGGCAATTGACGATGCGGTCGGCACCGACCTCTTTGGGATTGTCGACCAGTAGCGGAATCCCCGTGCGCACACCGGGTTCGATCAGCACGTGCGGGACCGACGGCCAGTACTGGTCGAGCATCACACGCACCTCGTGCAGCACCGACGGGACGGTGGACAGCCCGGCCGCACCCGTCAACCGCTCGGCATCGTCTCCGATGAGCCCGTCGAGGGTGAGCGCCAGCTCGTCGGCGGTCACCTCCGCTTCGGTGCGGATGCGCCAGTGCTGCACGACTTTGGCGTGCTCACCCGACCCGGAGATCAACCCGACCACGGTGTGGGTGTTGCGGACATCGATCATGAGGAGCACCTACGTCACCTCGGCGAAATCAGCTCGGAGGCGTCCGCGGGGACGTGCGCCGGATCGGAGCCCAGGTCGATCTGCCGGTTGTCCGCGTCGACGAACACCACCTTCGGCTGGTACGTGCGCGCCTCGGCGTCCTCCATGGTGCCGTACGCGATCAGGATCACCAGGTCTCCCGGATGCACCAGATGGGCGGCAGCGCCGTTGATGCCGATCACTCCGCTGCCCCGTTCGCCGGTGATCACGTAGGTGATCAGGCGGGCACCGTTGTCGATGTCGACGATCGTCACCTGCTCCCCCTCGAGCAGATCCGCCGCCTCCATCAGATCGGCGTCGACGGTGACCGAGCCGACGTAGTGCAAGTCGGCCTGGGTCACCGTGGCGCGGTGGATCTTGGATTTCAGCATGGTCCGTAACATCAATTCCTCCAAGGCAGTTCGTGACTGTCACCGGATGCGGTCCGCGGATGACCGTCGATGCCGGCGCTGGCCCCGACATCGACGGCGATGTTGTCGATCAGGCGGGTGTGTCCGAGCCGGGCCGCCACCAGCAGCCGCGCCGGCCCCTCGGCGGGTGCGGCACCCAGCGCCGGATCGCGGAGCTCGAGGTAGTCCACCTCCAGCGCGGGCACCTCGTCGAGGACCCCGCGCGCCGCGTCGAGCGCAGCGGAGACCCCCTGCGCCGCCGAATACATGCCGGCCAGCAGAGCCGCCGACAGCGCGCCCGCCTGCTCGCGCTGCACCGGGTCGAGGTAGCGGTTGCGCGAGGACATCGCCAGCCCGTCGGACTCACGCACGATCGGCACGCCCTGAACCTCGACACCCAGGTCGAGGTCGGCGACCATCTGCCTGATCAGCGTCAGCTGCTGGTAGTCCTTCTCGCCGAAGTAGGCGCGGTCGGGTCGCACCGTGTTGAACAGCTTCAGCACGACGGTCAATACCCCGGCGAAATGCGTTGGCCGCGAAGCGCCCTCCAACTCGGCACCCAACGGTCCGGGCACCACGGTGGTGCGGGTGCCGTGCGGATACATGTCGTCGGCAGTCGGGGTGAACGCGATCTCCACGCCCTCGGCCCGCAGCGCGTCGAGGTCGTCGTCGAGCGTGCGCGGGTAAGCATCGAGGTCCTCGCCCGCCCCGAACTGCAACGGGTTGACGAAGATCGACACCACGACGACGGCACCCGGCACCCGGCGGGCGGCGCGGATCAGCGTCAGATGCCCGTCGTGCAGGGCACCCATCGTGGGCACCAGCACGATACGGCGCCCGGTGGCGCGCAGAGCCTTCGTGACGCCTGCGACATCGCGGGGACGTGCGTAGACGTTGAGCTCCCCCGCAGCGAATTTCGGGGTCCTACCGATGTTCATCGCTGTCCTGCTTCCGCCAGGGCCTCGAAGACGTCCTCCGGGGCGTGTGCGCGCTGAGCCGTCCGCAACGAGTTCGTGCGATAGGCCTCGGCCAGATCGGGATCCACCTCGGCCAACGCCCGCAGATGGCCGGCGACCGCGCCGGCGTCACCCCGCGCGACGGGCCCGGTGAGCGCGGCCTGCCCCCGCTGCAGCGCGTTCTCCAGAGAGGCGCGGGCCAGCGGGGCGATGATCCGCTCGGTGAGTCCGCCGGGAGCGTCGCCGACGGCGTCCTGCCCGAGCAGCTCCTGCCCCGACAGCGCGGCGCGTAACGCCTCCACCGCGTCCAGCAGCACCGTCACCACGTGGTTGCTCGAGTGGGCCAGCGCGGCGTGGTACAGGGTGCGGGCGTCCTCCCGGACCCGGAACGGCTCCCCACCGACCTCCAGCACCAGCGACTGGGCGATGGCATAGCCGATCTCGTCGGCCGCGGTGACCCCGAAGCAGGTCCCCCGTAGCCGGTCGACGTCTTCGTCGGTGCCGGCGAACGTCATCGCGGGGTGGATGGCCAGCGTGATGCACCCCTGCTCGGACAGCGGCGCCAGGACCGCGATGCCGTTGGCCCCGGAGGTGTGCGCCACGATCGTGTTCGGACGGACTGCGCCGGTGGCGGCCAGCCCGGCCACCAAAGCGGGCAACTCGGCGTCGGGAACAGCCAGCACCAGCAGCTCAGCCCGACCGGCGACCTGGTCGACAGGCAGCACAGCGGTGTCCGGCAGCCAGCGTGCGACGCGCCCGCGTGACTCCTTCGACACGGCGCTGCACGCGACGACGACATGCTCGGCACGTTCGAGCGCCACCCCGAGAGCGGTACCGACGCGACCCGCCGAGATCACGCCGACCGTGAGTCGGGCAGGGCGGAGTCCGCCCCGGTCAGCCGGGTGGGGTGCACCCCCGCCGGCGGGGG
>NZ_BLTG01000009.1:0-259 GCF_017312405.1 Mycobacterium sp. PO1 | reverse complement strand
CTGCGGTTCCGCGGCGCGGCGGCGGCCCACATACGCATCCGGCTCGGCCGGCTCGGGCTCGGACGACTCGGGCTCGGCCGCCCAGTGACTGCCCGGCTCTCCGGCAGGCCGCCACTGCCCCTCGGCCGGGGCCGGCTGCCACTGCCGGCCCGCCGGAGCCGCGGGGCGGTCGGTGCGCGGAGCAGCGGGCGGCGGCAGCCACGGGTACTGCGGCGCGGGCCCGGGCGGAGGCGGAGCTGTCGGGGGTGCGGCCGTCGGG
>NZ_BLTG01000008.1 GCF_017312405.1 Mycobacterium sp. PO1 | reverse complement strand
TTGGTGACGGTGTTGATCGTGGCCGGAGCGGGGGCGACGGCGATGTGTGCCGATCTGGGGTCGCGCACCATCCGTGAGGAGATCGACGCGATGGAGGTGCTGGGCATCAACCCGGTGCAGCGCCTGGTGACGCCGCGGATGCTGGCCGCGGGGTTGGTGGCGTTGCTGTTGAACAGTTTGGTGGTGATCATCGGGATCTTGGGCGGGTATTTCTTCTCGATTTTCGTCCAGGACGTCAATCCGGGGGCGTTCGCGGCGGGGATCACGTTGTTGACCGGGGTGCCCGAGGTGATCATCTCCTGTGTCAAGGCCGCCCTGTTCGGGTTGATCGCCGGCTGGTGGCCTGTTATCGGGGGTTGACGATCACCGGGGGCGGGGCCAAGGCGGTCGGTAACGCGGTCAACGAGACGGTGGTGTATGCGTTCATGGCGTTGTTCGTGATCAATGTGGTGGTCACCGCCATCGGTATCCGGATGACGACAGGCTAGGCGAGGCGCATGGGTACCTCAGCGGTGTTGCGGTCGCGGTTCCCGCGGCTGGTCGGCTATGCCGGGCGGCCGGTGGCGTTGTTGTCGCGCATCGGTGATCACACGCTGTTCTACGGGCGTGCGCTGGGTGGGGTGCCGCACGCGGCGGTGCATTTCCGCAAGGAGATCGTGCGGTTGATCGCCGAGATCTCGATGGGGGCGGGCACGTTGGCGATGATCGGCGGCACGGTGGTCATCGTGGGGTTTTTGACCCTGGCCGCCGGCGGCACCCTGGCGATTCAGGGGTATTCCTCGTTGGGCAACATCGGCATCGAGGCGCTGACCGGGTTCCTGGCGGCGTTCATCAACGTGCGCATCGCCGCGCCGGTGGTCGCCGGGATCGGGCTGGCGGCCACGTTCGGGGCCGGGGTGACCGCCCAGCTGGGCGCGATGCGCATCAACGAGGAGATCGACGCCCTGGAATCGATGGGTATCCGCCCGGTGGAATACCTGGTCTCCACCCGCATCGTGGCCGGCATGATCGCCATCACCCCGCTCTACTCCATCGCGGTGATCCTGTCGTTTCTGGCCTCCCAGTTCACCACCGTGGTGCTCTTCGGCCAATCCGGCGGCCTCTATGACCACTACTTCGACACCTTCTTGAACCCGATCGACCTGCTGTGGTCATTCCTGCAAGCCGTCCTGATGGCGATCGCGATCCTGCTGGTGCACACCTACTTCGGCTACTTCGCCTCCGGCGGACCCTCCGGCGTCGGCGCCGCGGTCGGCAACGCCGTACGCACCTCCCTGGTCGTCGTCGTCTCGGTCACCCTGCTGGTCTCCCTCTCCATCTACGGCTCCAACGGCAACTTCAACCTGTCGGGCTAGGGAAGCCACAGGAACCTGTCGGGTTAGGAGACTCTCGGGCTGGACAACACCCCGCTCAGGACAACACCTCACCGGTAGTCGAGCGTCACCGGCAGCCGGTCGTAGGTGTGCACGAGCGACGAGGGCCGCATGACCGCCTGGCCCGTGACACGCAATCCCTTGGTCCTGGCGACGAGCTCGTCCAGCACGACTCGCGCCTCGCGGCGAGCCAACGCCGCACCCATGCAGAAGTGTTCTCCGACACCGAAACCCAGATGACCCGCCGCGTCCGCGCGGTGCACGTCGAACTCCTCCGCGGTCGGGCCCCAGTGGTCGACGTCGCGATTGGCAGACGCGTAGGCGAGCAGTAGCCCGTCACCCTCGCGGATCATGTGGCCGCGCAGGTCGATGTCCTGCGCCGACTGGCGGGCCATGCTCATCACAGGGGTCCACCATCGCATCACCTCCTCGACGGCGTTGCTGCCCACCTCGGGATCGGCGAAGGCCTGCTGCGCCTGGTCGGGATGCAGATCGAAACACGCCGCTATGCCGGCGATCAGGCTCTGTGTCGTCTCGCTGCCCGCCGCCAGCAGTGTGAGCGCGTACGTCAGCACCTCGATCTCGTTGAAGGGCTCACCGTCGATGCGGACCTCGGTCAGCATCGACAACAGGTCATCGGTGGGCTCTTTCGCCCGCTCGGCCACGAGCGCCATCAGGTAGGGAGCGATCTCACCGAAAATGGTCTCCATGTCGCTGTCGTCGGCGACCCCACTGCCGGTCTTGGCAATCGTCGTGGCCCACCCGGCCACCTTCGCCCAATCCTCCTCCGGCACACCGAGCATGTGCGCGAACACATACACCGGGAACGGCTCGGCGACCCGCTCGATCCAGTCGAACTCGCCGTCGGGCAGACTGCCGAAGATCGATGCCGCCACCTCGCGGACACGGCCCTCGATCTTGGCGACCGCCGAGGGGGTGAACCGCACGCCGAGCGCCTTGCGGTGAGCCCGGTGCTGCGGCGGATCCATGAACATGATCCCGCGCGCCCCGTAACCCTGGGGGTCTCGTCCCTCGCGGTTGGCGATGAGATCCATCATGATCGCGATCCGTTCGGACTTGAACTTCTCCGGTCGCGCCGAAATCATCTTGATGTCGT
Source organism: Mycobacterium sp. PO1 (assembly GCF_017312405.1). Taxonomy (GTDB): domain Bacteria; phylum Actinomycetota; class Actinomycetes; order Mycobacteriales; family Mycobacteriaceae; genus Mycobacterium. The sequence goes on along the minus strand of NZ_BLTG01000008.1, from coordinate 61,374 downwards.
CGTATTTCGTGATCACCCAGAATTTGCCCTGCTCGTACCAGTGCACGGGATCGTTCTCCCGCAGCTCACGGAACGTCGCGTTGGGGTCGCCGAGGTAGAACGAGGCGTCGTCGAAGCGAGCCTCGGAGAGCGCAGACATGATCGCCATGGTTGAACAATAGGACACATGGTGTGATGTTGTGAAGCCGAGCTCCGAAGGCGTGTCCCCAGGATGGACAACAACAGAACGAATACTGTTCAATTGTCATGATCCACCGCCTCCCGACGATTGCAGGAGATGACGCCACGGTGACCGACGTCGCGCCGCCCTCCGGGTTCCTGGCGGGTGTGCGCGTTCTGGACCTCGGCAACGGCGTGGCCGGCTCGTCCGCCGCGGCGCTGCTCGCATCGCTCGGCGCTGAAGTCATGCGGGCGCCGAGGCCCCGGCAGGACCGTTGGGGCCCGACCATCGACTCGGCATCGGGGCCGGAGGCTGCTGTCGACCTCGTGTTGGACCGGCAGAAGCGCGCTGTGACCACACAGTCCGTGCCGGATCTCGAGGGTGTCGACATCGTCATCGCTGACGGCGCGGTCCCGGCGCCGGAACCTGCCGAGGGCGCAGTGCTCGTCGTGATCTCCCCGTTCGGCGCCGACGGACCCCACAGCCACCGACCGGGAGGCGAAATCGTCGCCCAGGCCAGCGGCGGGCTCATGGCCACCATCGAGGACGGGGACGGCACGCCGGTTCCTGCTCCCGGCTACGTCGCGTCGAAGGCAGTCGGCGCGGTGGCCGCGCTCGCCGCGCTGCACGGGCTGGAACGGCGCAATCAGGCCGGCGGGCCGGTCGTCGTCGACGTATCCGCCCAGGAGGCAGTCGTCTTCACCGCCGCGCTGCCCGAGTGCGCACACGTGATGTATCGCTGCCCGGGACGCGCGGGAAGCGGCCGATACCTGGCCCCCTCCGGGTTGTTCGCCTGCCGCGACGGTCTGGTCCGGATCACCGCGGTGGAGAACCATCAGTGGCGGGGGCTGCGTGCGGCGCTCGGCGAACCGCCCTGGGCGGCGGGTCTGGACGAGCGGCCCGCGCGCATCGAGCACGCCGAGCTCATCAACACCCACGTCACCGAGTGGACCGCCGCCCGACACAAGGCGGATTGCGCAGCGCTGCTGCAGGCCAACGGCGTACCGTCCACGCCGGTCAATCAGCCCTCCGAGCTACTCGCATCCCCCCAGCTGGCGCATCGTGGGTCGCTGGTGGCCACCCGACTCGAGGGGCGCGACGCGACCGTGCTGGGCCCTCCGTGGACCGTCGGCCCGGGAGCTGCGGGCTCCCCGGTCCGTCCCGGCCTGACCGGGTTGCGCATCGCCGAACTGACCCACGTGCTGGCCGGCCCCATCGTGGGTGCACTGCTCGGGGCGATGGGTGCGTCCGTGTTGCGTCTCGAGGACCCTGAGCGACTCGACATCTACCGGCGCAGCGGGCCGTTCGCCGACGGTGTCGCCGGACCGGAACGCGGTGCCTACTTTGCGGTGGCCAATCACTCCAAGGGCAGCGTGCTACTCGACCCGGCCAACGCTGCCGAAGAGGTCGCGGCGATCCTGGCCGCCTCGGATGTGCTGATCGAGAACGTCGGGTCCGCGCGCCTGCACAGGCTCGCCGTCGACCCGGCCACGCTGGCCGGAGACGGACGGTTGACGCTGCGGGTGTCCGGCTTCGGTAGTGACGGTCCGCTGGCCGGATACCGCGTCTATGCCAACAATGTCCAGGCCTACGGTGGCCTCGCAGCCCTCTGCACCGCGGTGGACGGAGCACCTGCCCGCCTCGGCACAGTGCTGGCCGATCCGCTGTCGTCGGTCGTCGGCGCTGTCGTGATCGCCGCGTGGGCACTGGGACCGAGCCGATCGACCGGCGCCGTCGTCGATCTGTCCATGGCCGAGGTCGTCGCGTCGACGGTCTCGGAGTTCGTGGCGGCCGCATCCACCGATGATGTGGTGGCGAATGCCGCCGTGGTGCGCACGGTGCACCGGGCCAGCGACGATCGTTGGGTGGCCGTCGAATTGCGCGGTGATCAGTGCGAGCAGGCGCAGGCAGAGTTCGTCGCCGCACTGGTCGCCACCAACCGAGCCGACGATGCGGCATTCAAACTGCAGGGGGCCGGAATCGAAGCAGCAGTCGTGCGCCGTGCCGACGAACTGCTGGGCGATCCCCACCTGGCCGCGCGGGGCTTCTTCCCGGAGATCGCGCACCCCGACCCCGACCTCGACACCGGCCGACTGGTCGGATTGCCGTGGCGTTTCGCCGGCGAAGGCCCTGTGCCGCTGAAACCCCCACCTGCCCTGGGCAGCTCACATCCCGACCGCACGAGGACCACACATGCCGACATCGTCCCCTGATCGCCCCGCGACAGTATGGTCATCGACCTTCATACCCGCGAAATCTCCGTACTCGCAGTACGGTGCGGACGGTTACAGCGTGGCCTGGGTGGACACCGGCGAGGGCCGTCTGCAGGTACTCGTGGACGGCGCCCGGCCGACACCTGGCACTCCCGGCCGCCTGGTCACACGCACACTCGACGATGAGGCTGTCGACATGTTCTCGGCGGACGAGCAGTGACCGGGACTTTCCTCAGCGGCGTCGGGGTCACCGAGTTCGGCAGACACGGCGACACACCGCTGGCCGATCTCGGCATCGCCGCGGCCCGCAAAGCGCTCGCCGACGCCGAGATCGCCTACGACGAAGTCGGTGAGGTGTTCACCGCGTCCGCGCTCGCGCCGCCACAGACCGGGCTGCGGGTAGCGCTGGAGTTGGGCCGCACCGGGGTTCCCGTCACCGCGACCGAGAGCGCTTCGGCCGGCGGCCTGGTCGCGTTGCGTCACGCGGTATGGGCGGTGGCGTCCGGGCGCTGCCGTACCGCGTTGGCGATCGGCTACGAAAAGACCACCGCGCTGGAGGCGGGCGGTGTCGTGCCCGCGGCGGTGGGATTCTGGGATCGCTTCCCGCCACAGACGCATTACGCGATCGAGGCGGCACGCTGGCTGCACGACGCAGGCTGCGGTCCGGAGGTGATCGCGGCTGTTGCCGCGAAGTCGCACAACCAGGCCCGGTTGAATCCGTTGGCGGCCCGCCGAAGCGACAATGCGATCACCACCGATGACGTCCTGTCCGCCCGCATGGTGGCCGAACCCCTGACCAAGATGATGTGCCATGCCTCGGTGGACGGAGGAGCGGCGATCGTCGTCACCGCGGACCAGCGCCCGCGGTCGGTGTCGGTGCTCTCGGTGGAGCAGACCAGCTGGCCCAGCGATCCGCAGTGGCCTCTGGTCGGGCCCGTCGTCGGGCCGCCCTCACAGTTGACCAAGACTGCGAGACAAGCTTATTCGAGCGCCGACATCGACGTGTCCGACATCGACGTGGTGTCCCTGCACGACATGTGCGCCAGCGAGGAGATCACGGCGCTGCTTGCGATGGGGCTGGCGAGCTCGTCCGACGTGGTCAAGCTCGCCGAGTCCGGCGGGTTGGCCCACGACGGTGCACTGCCGACGAATACCGACGGCGGTTGCATCGCACGCGGACACCCGATCGGCGCGACGGGGCTGGCGCAAGCCGCCGAAATTGTCGTCCAACTGCGCGGTGAGGCCGCAGAGCGGCAGGTTCGTCACCCGCGCCTCGGGCTGGTGCAGGCGGTGGGAGGCGGCGGTTCCTGTGCTGCCGCGGTGCTTGCCGTGTGAGAGCAGGTAGGTGAGATCAGGCAGGTGTGATCAGGCAGGTGTGATCAGGCGATCGCACCGCTTTCCTTGAGCGCCAGGATACGGTCCCAATCGCCGCCCAGCTCCAGGATCAGTTCTTCGGTGTGGGCAGCGAATTCGGGCATCGGAGCCAATGCCAGCGGAGTTTCGTCGTAGAGCACCGGGCTGGCCACCAGATCGTAGGTGTCTCCGTCGTGCTGCACCGCGACGATGTTGCCGTTCGCGCGGACCTGAGGGTCGGCGGCGACCTCCGCGGTGTTCTGCACCGGCGCCCACTGGCCGTCGAACCCCTCGAGGGCTTCGCGCCAATGCTCGAGGGGGTGGGCGGCGATCGTGGCCTGCAGCACCTCGATGGCGGCAGGTGCGTTGGCGGTCAGCGACGCGTGGCTGGCGAACCGTTCGTCGGCGGCGAGATCGGCGGCACCGACGCGGCGACAGAATTCCGCGAAGTACCGGAAGCCCTGCAGCATCGACAGCCCGAGATGGCGACCGTCGGCCGTTCGGTAGAAGCCGACCAGCGGGTTGTTCGGTGTGACATTGGCGCCGGCCGGATTCGTCTGCCACGGTTCGCCGCTGACGAGCGCCGCGTTGATCGCCACCCCGGATGCCCAGACCCCCACGCCCAGCAGCGAGATGTCGACGATCCGGGCATTGCCCGTCCGCTCGCGTTCGAACAGGGCTGCGGATATCCCGCCGGCGATCGTCATGCCTCCGATCGAATCGCCGTAGGCCGGGCCTGGCTGCGGCACAACACCGTCCATGTCACACGGCGTGGATCCGAGCGCTCCCCCGGCACGGCTCCAGAACCCGGTCATGTCATATCCACCCGTGCCCGCATCGTCGCCGAGTGGTCCGTACGCGCTTCCGCGCGCGTAGATGATGTCGGGGTTGACGGCGCGCAGGTCATCGACGTCGATGCGCAGCTTCTTGCGGGCGTCCGGCAGGAAATTGGTCAGGAATACGTCGCTTGTGCGCGCGATGTCCATCAGCAGTTCGTGCCCGTCCGGAGTCGACATGTCCAGCGCCACCGAACGTTTGCCGCGGTTGGCATGCTCCATGACCGGGTTGCGCGCGCCGTCGACGGTGATGTGGCCGAGCTGGCGTAGTCCGCGCTGGGAGTCCCCGGTCTGGGGATGCTCGATCTTGATGACGTCGGCCCCCCAGTCCGCCAGCACGGCGCCCGCAGCCGGCACGAACGTCCACTGCGCCACCTCGAGCACACGCACTCCGGACATCGGTCCGCTCATGGATTCGAGTCTCCTTCTCTCGGCAGGAAAGCGCCCGGCCGGCAACTCCCGTGTCGGCAGACAACCATCCCCAACCGGTCGACGCGGCGGTTCAGCACGCAGGTCCGGCGCGATCCCAGCCGGTTACTGCCTGTACAGTAGAACAGAAAATGTTTATTTGCGATATGGTTGCCGAGTGACGGGTGCGTTGTCCCACCTCCGGGTGTGCGATCTCAGTGGGCAGCTGGCGGGTGCCGGAGCGACCAAGATCCTGGCCGCGTTCGGTGCGCAGGTCATCAGAGTCGAAGACCCGGTCAGCCGTGGCCTCTGGGATGCGTTGCGCGGTGTGGGACCGTACGTCGACGAACGCCGGGGCGTCGACCTCGGCGCCGGGTTCAACAACCACAATGCGGGCAAGTACGGCGTGACCATCAATCTGCGCACCGACGAGGGCAAGCAACTGCTGCGCGAACTCATCGCCATCAGCGACGTCGTCTGTGAGAACTTCGCCGCAGGCGTGATGGAGAACCGCGGCTTCGGCTACGAAGAACTGAAGCGCATCAAGTCCGACATCGTCTACGTGTCCAACTGCGGGTTCGGCCACAGCGGCCCCTATCGCGATTTCAAGACGTGGGGGCCGATCGTGCAGGCCGTCAGCGGGCTGACCTATACCTCCGGCCTGCCCGACACCGAACCTGCGGGCTGGGGGTTTTCCTACATGGACCACGGGTCCGCGTTCTACATGACCGTGGCCATCATGGCCGCACTGCACCACCGTGAACGCACTGGCGAGGGCCAGCACGTGGATCTGGCAACGGTTCCGGCCGGGATGGCGATGCTGCCGACCGAGATCCTCGATTGGACCGTCAACCGCCGCATGACCCAGCCCTCGGGCAATCGCGCCGATTTCGACGAGTACGCACCACACGGCATCTACCCGTGCGCGGGCGAGGACCGGTGGATCGCGATCGCCTGTCGCGACGACAGAGAGGTCGCTCTGCTGGCCAAAGTGCTGGATGAGCCGGCACTGACCGCCGACCGCTTTGCCACGTTGCCGCAACGCCTGACGTCTGTCGCAGAACTGGACGCGCTCGTCGGCGCTGCCACCACGTCCCGCGATGCGCCCACGCTCGCCGACGACCTCGTCGCCGCCGGGGTGCCCGCCAGTGTGGTGAAGAGTCCGGCCGAACGCATCGACGGCGATGCCGATCTCACCCGAATGGGGTTGTTCCCCAGCGTCACCCACCCGGATATCGGCAGGGTACGGGTGGAGGGCATCCCGATGACGTTCTCCGCCACCCCGTGGCATCTCGACGCCGGCGCACCCAAGTTGGGTCAGCACAACGACGAAATTCTGGGCACGCTACTGGGTCACGACGCCCAGGCGCTGGCCGACTGGGCCGAGCGAGGTGTGATCTGAGCGCGCTGTCCGACCTGCGGGTCATCGAGATCAGTGATCAGTACACCCCGATCGCCGGCCGGGTGCTGGCCGAACTGGGCGCCGACGTCATCGTCGTCGAGCCGCCGGAGGGCTCGCCGCACCGACGCCGTCCGCCCTTCGTCGACGGCGAGCCGGGCCTCGATCGCAGCCTCCGGTGGTGGGGCGCGAACGCGGGGAAGCGCAGCGTCACCATCGACGTCGAAGACTCGGCTGCTCTCGAGGTGCTGCGCCGGGTGATCGCCGGCGCTGACGTCGTGCTCGCCGGCAGCGACCGGGTGGCCGGTGACCGCCTCAGCTATTCCGAGCTGTCGGCAGAGCACCCCGGCCTGATCTGGGTCTCGATCTCGCCCTTCGGCATCGGGAGTGCGCGTACCGACGATCCCGTCACCGACCTGACCGTGCTTGCCGGAGGCGGGCCGATCTGGAACTGCGGCTACGACGACCACAGGATTCCGCCGATGCGGGGCTCCGGGGACCAGTCGGCCAACATCGGGGGAATGTACGGCGCCATCGGCGCACTCATCGCCCTCGCTCACCGCGACCACACCCGCGTGGGCCAGATCGTGGACGTCAACGTCACCGCGGCCTGCAACGTGACGTGTGAGCAGACGACCTACCACTGGCTGGTGAACCAAGCCGTCTGCCTCAGGCAGACCGGACGCCATGCGTACCCGACGCGCAGCTCTCCTGTGCAAGTGCGTTGTGCAGATGGACATTACGCGACCACCGGGGTGCTGCCCCGCAAGCCCGACGAATTCGCACGACTGCTCCAGTGGCTGTCGGACCTGGGACTCACCGAGGAGCTTCCCGAGGCATTCTTCCTGGAGTTGGCCGCGGGCCGCGACCAACCGGTGGACCTCGCCGCCATCGGCGAAGACGCGGAGACCACCGCGATCCTGAGCGCGGCCCGCGATGCCATGAGGCTCATCGCGTCTCACCTGCCGGCCAAGGAGTTCTTCTTGGCCAGTCAGCGACGCGGGTTCCCTGCCGGCGCCATCCTGCCTCCTCACGAGGCGTTCGACGACGAGCACTCGGTCGCGCGCGGAATGCACGTATCCGTCGCGCACCCGGAGTTGGACCGCACCGTGATCTACCCCGGCGCCCCCTACGTGTTCGGCGGCAGTCCGATCGGCCCACCGACGCGTGCCCCCCTGTTGGGCGAGCACAACGACGTGGTGCACAGCCTGGCCGACGACGTCGCGCGATGACGTCCGGACACCGCCTCACCCATGTCGGCCTCTGCGTTCGCGACGTCGAGCGGTCCAGTGACTTCTACTGCTCGGCACTCGGTTTCCGCAGGATCGGCGGCATGCACGTGGCCGACGATGCCAGCGCCCGACTCCTCGATGTCGACGGCCTGGTGCTGGAGCTGGTGTACCTCGAGCGCGACGGTTTCAGGCTGGAACTCCTCGGTTTCACCGAACCCGGCAGCACCGGCGTACCCGAGGCCCGGGCGATGAATGCACTCGGTTTCACCCATCTGTCGTTCCGGGTGGACGATGTCGATGCGTTGAGCGCCGCGATCGTCGCTCATGGCGGGCGCCTGCTGGCCGAGCGCAGCGTCGTTTTCGACGGCGGTAACCGGGGCCTGATCCTCACCGACCCGGACGGCACGTTGCTCGAGCTGATCGAACGCACCCCAAGGCGGGGCTAGTCAACTAGTCACTATTCGTCCGATTGTTCAGTCGAATGATAGACTGCCCCCGTGCCCGCGACCAGCGAGTTGACCTACTCCCCCTTCTCCAAGGCGATCTTCGACGACCCCTACCCGGTGTACCGCCGGTTGCGCACCGAAGCCCCCGTCTACCGCGACCCGGGAGAACGCTGGTGGGTGCTGTCCCGCTTCGCCGACGTCGCGAGCGCACTGCGCGACTGGGAGACCTACTCCTCCAAACTGGGACCGGCGCCGGAGAACCCTGATGACGACGGGCGCAAATACTCGGTCATCTCGATGGACCCACCCCGCCACGACCGGATCCGCGGCGTGCTGAAGGGCTTCTTCACGCCGCGTGCGGTCACAGCCATGGAGGGCGCACTGCAGCGGGTGGTCGACCATCATCTCGACCGGCTGACACCGGGAACCACCGTGGATGCCATGGAGGCGTTCGCCTTCTCCGTTCCCACCGATGTCATCGGTGACCTGCTCGGCGTCCCGCACGCCGATCGCGAACAGCTACGCGTCTGGTGGGAAGCGTTTCTCACCCGACACGAGGGTGAGGTCACGATGCCACCGAGCGCCATCGAGGCCAACCGCAGGATCAGTTCCTACATCGGCGATCTCATCGAGGCCAGGCGCACCGAGCCCGGAGACGATCTGATCAGCATCGTCCTGCAGGCCACGTTTCACGATCCCGAGATCGGTGACGACAGGGCACTGACGCCGCATGAAGTTCTGATGTTCTGCAACCTGCTGTCGGCCGCCGGGTCCGAAACCACCCAGAAGCTGATCTCCAACGGCTTGGTCGCCATGCACGATCATCCCGACCAGTGGCAGCGAATCGTCCACGACCACAGTCTCATTCCGGCCGCCGTCAACGAAGCCTTGCGTTACGACACGCCCAGTCACTGGGTGGCACGCACGCTGACTCGGCGCGTCGAACTGCACGGCGTGACGATGGAGGCAGGCGACTGGGTGCTGCTGCTGCTCGGAAGCGCCAACCGTGACGAGCGCCGCTACGACGACCCCGATCGCTTCATCCTCGACCGGCCGCGCGGCACCGACGTCTACTTCGGCTGGGGCATCCACATCTGTCTGGGTCAGTGGCTGGCCCGCCGCGAAGCGCAGATGGTGTTCGAGGCCGTGGCCAAGAAGTTCCCCAACTACGCGATCGGCGCACACGAACGGGTGTTGACAGCCACGGTCCGCGGCTACACCAGCGTCGAGATGATGCTGCGCTGATCCGATACCGCAGCGCGCTCGGGGCACTGGTCCGCAGACCCGATCCCGGGCACTTTCGGTGAATCACTGACGGCGAGCGAGTGTGAGCATGTCCGCCATCCTCATGGCGGCCATGACGCCACCGTCGCAGACGATGTCGGTTCCGGTGAGGTATCCGGGTTTGTCGCTGGCGCAGAACGCCAGGAGCTCGGCGATCTCGGCGGGATGGCCGAACCGTTTGAGCGCCCCGAGCTGCGCCAACGCACCCGCGCCGACATTCTTCTCGAGCCGGCCCATGGTGGTGTCGAAGGATCCCGGAGACACCGAGAGCACCCGCGCCCCCTTCACTCCGAAGTCGGCAGCCATCGACTTGCTGTACCAGATCACGAAGTTCTTGCACAGCACGTAGGCCAGTTGTGGTCGTCGCGCTCGGGGAGCCAGGTTGCACAATCTGAGCAGCTGGGTGACAAACCTGTCGGTGTCGGCCGTTGCTCGCCTGTAGCTCCAGACCGGAGCGAGAAACGCCGGGAGTTGATGCCCGGCGACCGACGCCACGTTGACCACGCCCATTCCCGGGTGCGCTATGGCGAGAAAGGCCTGGTCGATCAGGATCGTTCCCAGAGCGTTGACCTTCACGACGAGGTCCGCCGAGCCCATGCTCGGGCTGACCCCGGCGGCGTGTACGACCGATGTCACGGTGCCGACCTGTCGGGCCAGGTCGACGAGCGCGGCCACCGAGCCACGGTCGGTGATGTCGCAGACGGTGGCCGTGCACGCGATCCCAGCTTCGCCGAGTTCGCGTTCCGCGGCGCGCAGACGGTCGGGATCGACGTCGCTGATCACAACCGCGCTGTCACGGCCGAGGACATGCGCCGCAGCCAGCCCCATCCCCCCGGCGCCGCCGGTAACCACTGCCACGTTCGACATCGCTGTTCACCACTCCTCGGAGACTGAGCTCGGTACCGGTCATCGTAGGAGAAGCGAGCGGACACCGATTGTCGCGTCACCGTGGGCTATTCGAACACGCCGGGCGACTTCGAGTAATCGACGGTGGACAATTCGGTCATCCCGCCGTCGATGTGCAGCACGGTCCCCGTGACGAAAGCGGCGTCGTCACTGGCCAGGAACGCCACCGCCGGTGCGATCTCGGCGTCCGGATCGGCGCCGCGCTTCATAGGTGAGGCCTCCGCGGTGCGGGTGTAGTTGTCCCACTCGGTACCGATCATGTCGCGCTGCACGTCGGTCAACGCGAACGGACAGACCGCGTTGACCCGGATGCCATGAGCCGCCCACTCGTTGGCGGCCACCTTGGTCAACGCGCCGATTGCGCCCTTCGCCGCCGAATACGGCCCGGTGTAGGCGATTCCGCCCAGCGCGGAGCCGGACACGAAGTTGATGACCGAGGCCTTTCCCGCCGCCTTCAGGAACGGATGCGCCAGTTGCATGAAACGAAAGGTTGCCTTCGGGCCGGTGGCCTCGGACAATTCCCAGTCCTTGTCGGACACGAGTTCCAGAGCTTTCGGCATCGCGAAGTACTGCGCCGCGTTCACCAGCACATGCAATGCACCACCTGCCGCGGCGGCCTCGACCGCCGCGGCGATGTCGTCGCGCTTGGCCACGTTGGCCTTCACGAACGAGGCGGTGCCGCCGTCGCTCTCGATGAGCCCGACGCATTCGGCGGCTTTGTCCTCGTTCAGGTCGACGACCGTGACTCTCGCTCCTTCGCCGGCAAGCCGCCGCGAGATCGCCCGGCCGAGGCCTTGCGCCCCACCGGTGACCATCGCGTTTCGATCGTCGAGGCGGCCCATGGTTCCTCCTGGATGTAACAGTTGAACATTATTCGTTCTATCATTCAGTATCATGGCAGACTGCCACGGCTCGACACCAGGAAGGGGTACGGGATGCGAGTAGAGGTGGATCGCGATCTCTGCGAGTCGAATGCGGTCTGCGTCGGGATTGCTCCGGATGTCTTCGACCTCGATGACGAGGACCTGGCTGTGGTCACTGTCGACGAAGTTCCCCCGGCTCGCGAAGAGGATGTGCGTTCGGCCGTGCAACTGTGCCCGAAGATCGCTCTGACACTGCTCGAAGACGACTAGGCACCGCGACAATGCACATCGGGTTGACCGCTGAGCAGGAGATGCTCCGCGACACGACGGCGCGGCTGGCGACGTCGATGGCGACCGACAACGCCGACGACGTGGCTTCCGGCGACCGCCTCGACGGCCAGTGGAGGCGCATCGTCGACCTCGGCCTCCCGGCGCTGCGGGCACCGGAGTCGTGCGGCCTGGACGCCAGCGGCGTCGAGATCGCGTTAGCTCTCGAGGAATTGGGGCGCGCCCTGACCGCGGTACCCGTGCTCGGGCAGGCGGTGCTGACCACCGAGCTGCTGCACGCCGCGGGTGCCGACAAAGAAGTCGAGCTGGTCGCCGAAGGCACCCTGCGGATGGCGCCCGTGCTGGCCGGGGATCTGGCAGATTTCGCCGATTCCGTCGACAACGGTATCGCCGTCGACACAGCCGGTGCGACCAGCGTGCTGTTCGCCGTCCGAGACGGTGACAACCGGCGCCTGACGTCGGCGGCGCTCACCGCGGCGGTCTCCGATGCCGGTCTCGATCTCACCCGCAGCGTGCGCACGGTGGCCGCCGACGAACTCGACTCTGCGACGCCGCTGGGCGATCCGATCTCCGCCGATCGGTGGATGTCGGTGCAGGCGCTGGCGTTGACCGCGGTGGCGGCCGATCTCGTCGGCGTCATGGCCGGCGCGCTCGATGACGCCGTTCGGTACGCGGGTGAGCGAGTGCAGTTCGGCGTCAAGATCGGCACGTTCCAGGCCGTTCAACATCTGCTTGCCGACTCGCTGGTGCGTATGGAGGGCGCACGCAGCTGTGTGTGGCACGCCGCCTGGGCTGTCGACCATCTGCCCGCAGACCAGGCATTGCTTGCCGCACGGACAGCGAAGGCCTACGCGTCGGCCTCCGGTCGCGATGTGGTCGAGACCGCGATGCAGGTGCTCGGCGGCATCTCGATCACCTGGGAGCACGCGGCGCACCTGCGCCTGCGCCGAACCCTGCTCAACCGCAGGCTGTTCGGCGACGAGAGTGTCCAGTACGCGGCCATTGCGGACATGCGACTCACCGACCGCGAGCTGAGCTAGACGAGGATCATGGATTTCACCGATACCCCCGAGGAAGCCGAGTTCCGCGCTCGCCTGCGCACCTGGCTGGCTGAACACGCGGCCGAAGCGGTGATCCCCGACGATCCCGGCGCGCGGGCGGACGCCGCCAACGCCTGGCACCACACGCTGTACGAGGCCGGCTACATCGGCCTGTCGTTCCCCGAGGAGTACGGCGGCCACGGCCTGTCGCCCATCTACGAGGCGATCCTGAACGACGAACTCGGCCGTTCGGGCGCCCCTCCGATCGAGGGTGTGGGCCATCTGTCGAATGCGCTTCGCCTGTTCGGCTCGGACCAGCAGCGCAATGAGCTGCTTCCGGGGCTGCTGTCCGGAGCGGTGCGCTGGTGTCAGGGGTTCAGCGAGCCCGAGGCGGGCTCGGATCTCGCCAGTCTCACCACGAGGGCCGAGGTTGTCGAGGTCGACGGTCGATCGATGTTCCGCATCAACGGTCGCAAGATATGGACCAGCTTCGCCGCCGTGGCGGACTGGTGCTTCCTGCTGTGTCGTACCGAACCCGAGGCCGCCAAGCATGCCGGCATCTCGGTTCTGCTGGTACCGATGTCGACGTCGGGCATCGAGGTGGCCCCGATCGTGAACGCCGCGCGCAACCGCGAGTTCGCGGAGGTGACCTTCACCGACGTCGACGTACCCGTCGAGAACCTGCTGGGCGAGCGGGGTCAGGGCTGGTCGATCGCGAACCAGCTGCTGGCCTACGAACGCGGACCCAGCGACATCAACTGGATCAGCCGTCTCGCCGTGCAGCTGCGCGCGCTCGAGGATGACGTGCGGTCCGGCCGCCTGCCGGACACCCCCTCGGCACGAAGCCGGCTCGGTGAGGCGTATACCGAGCTGAGAGCGTTGCAGGTGAAGGTGCAGCGTTCACTGACCGACCGCGTCAACGGCGCACTCCCCGGCGCCGAGGGCTCGGTGGACAAGCTGCTGATGGCCCGGGCCGACCAGACGTTCGGCCACACCACGATGGACCTGCGGGGAAGCGACCCGCTGGTGGCCGAGGGCCTGGAGTGGGACCTCTACGTGTGGTCGCGCGCCGCGGGCATCTATGGCGGTACCGCGCAGGTCCAGCGCAACATCGTCGCGCAGCGGGTGCTCGGGTTGCCGCGGAAGTGATGCGCGCTCAGCGGTTGCGGTAATGCTCGAGGGCTTCTTTCATGCCGGACAACCGGCGCTCCATCAGCTCGTCGCCCTCACCCGCCTCAATCCTGCGCGTCACTTCGGCGATTTCGGCCACCAGGCGCTCCGAGGCTTCGTCACGGGTCAGAAGGTCCTGATCGACCCAGTCGTCATGCGGGATACGGTCGCCGGCGTCCATACTCGCCCTTCCTGTCGTGTCGCGCTATAGTCAAATAAGCAGAATCTGTTCTATTGTTCTGCGCCAACCGCCAGCTTAACAGCCGAGACCGAGAAGGACCGACGATGCCGCTGCAACCGTCCATGAAGCTCCTGTCCGTCGACGACCACCTGATCGAGCCTCCACATGTGTGGACGGACCGGCTCCCGAAGAAGTACATCGAGGACGGCCCCCGAATCGTGGAGTTCCCCCGCGAAGGAAAGCCGCCGGTGCATCAGTGGGTGTACGAAGGCCGCAGTTACCCGAACATCGGATTGAATGCGGTCGCCGGCAAGTCTCCCGAGGAGTTCGGCGTCGACCCGGTGCGTTACGACGACATGATCCCGGGGTGCTATGACCCCAAAGCGCGGCTGGCGGACATGGACATCGACGGCGTGCACGCCATGCTGTGCTTCCCGTCGTTCCCCCGGTTCTGTGGAACGGTGTTCCTCGAGGGCGAGGATAAGGATCTGGCCCTGCTGAGTGTCCAGGCCTGGAACGACTTCTCCCTCGACGAGTGGTGCGCGACCGACCCCGCCCGCTTCATCCCGATGATGATCAGCCCGCTGTGGGACACCCAGTTGATGGTCGCCGAGATCGAACGCAATGCCGCCAAGGGCTGCCGCGCCGTCGGACTGCCCGACAACCCGATGAATCTCGGGCTCCCGAGCTTTCACACCACGCACTGGGATCCGGTCTGGTCCGCGCTCGAGGAGACCAACATGACCGCGGTCATGCACTTCGGCTCCGGCGGGATGCCGCCGTCCACGGCACCCGAGGCGCCGTTTGCGGTGATGGTGACCCTGATGGGCACCACCTCGATGGCCGCCGCGATCGAGCTGGTCTTCTCCCCCGTCTTCCACAAGCATCCCAACCTCAAGGTCGCGTTCTCCGAAGGCGGCATCGGCTGGATGCCCTACCTCGTCGAACGTGCCGACTACGTGTGGCGCAAGCACAAGTACTACCAGAACATCCATCCCACAATCGCGCCGTCGGAGTTGTTCCACCGCAACATCACCGGCTGCTTCATCGAAGACGAGGTGGGCGTCGCGATGCGCCATCAGATCGGCATCGACAACATCACCTGGGAGTGCGACTATCCCCATTCCGACTCGTTCTGGCCCAAGAGCCGCGCACGCGCCGAAGAGATGCTGGCCTCCGTGCCGGACGAAGACGCAGCCAAGATCGTCGAACACAACGCCCGGCGTTGGTATGCCTTCCCCGAAGAGGGATTCAAATCCTGCACCGCCGACAGCGGGTGGCGGCCCAACAACGGCGAGCCCCCGGAGTACGACTACGACGCCGTGATGTCTGACCACGGCGGCGTCGGCTACGGCGCCTTCATCGAGAACCTCGCCAATCAGATGGCCAACAAGGAGCAGAAGAACTAGGCACCCACCCGCACGCGACGTGCCTGCGCCGGCCGTCAGCGGTCCCTAGGCCGAGGGCATGGCGATGTCGGTCGTGGTGTCGCGTCCTCTGAGAATGCACGAACTGACGACGCGCCAGCGGGCCGCCTCTTCGGAGCCGGCCCGCTGCAGCGTCGACCCCGACGCGGCGATTCCGCCGTGGCTCTTCGCATATTCGGACAGCCGGGCCGCCTCGTTGACCGGGTCACCGACGACGGTGTACTCGTAGCGGCGTGGATCACCGATGTTGCCCGCCACTGCGATTCCGGCGGATACACCGATCCCGGCTGCCATGCGCGGGTCAGCCGATGCCATCGTCGCCGACAGCTCTCGCGCCGCCGCGAGTGCCGAACCGGCGTGGTCCGGAATGCTCTGTGGCGCACCGAACACGGCCAGCGCAGCATCGCCTTCGAACTTGTTGACCCACCCGCTGTGGCGTTCCACGACGTCCACGACCACGGCGAAGAAGCTGTTGAGTACCGCCACGAGCTCCTCGGGGGCCATGTGGAGTGCCATCCTCGTCGATCCCACCAAGTCCACGAACAGCACCGCCACCTCTCGGTTGACCCCGACCAACTGGGGCGACTGATTCTCTTCGGCCAATCGCGCTACGTCACGACCGACATGCCTGCCGAACAGATCGCGCAGCCGCTCCCGCTCACGCAGCCCTTCGGCCATCGCATTGAAACCGGCCTGCAGGAGCCCCAGCTCCGAGGCGTCGAACACGGGCACCGTGACGTCGTAGTGCCCGTCGGCGATCCGCGACATCCCCCGGCGCACCTCCTCGATCGGATCTGCGGTCGTGGTCGCCGTGAAGATCGTCACGAACAAGCCGCTCAACGCCGCGCCGCCGCCGAGACCGAGGACCACCACTGCCAGACGATCCCCGGGGTACTCGACCACCAGCGAACTGACCGCGACGAACATCAGCATCAGCAGCGGCACTCCGGTGCCCACCACCCACGCGGCCACCGCTCGAGTGCGAAGACTGGGGCGTTGCCGGCGCAGCGGTGGATTCCGCGTGAGCACCGGCGCGACGTGCGGACGCAAGATCCGCGTGCACCACCAGTACGTCAGGGTGGCGGTGACGGTTGCCCCCAACAGTGTCGAGACGCCCAACGTCGTCGCGAGCCACAACCGGTGACCGTTGACCGTGACCAGCACGGCCGCCGCAACCGTCCAGACCGTCGCGCTGATTGACGTCAGGCGGGCGGGAATCCTCATCAGGACGGCGTGCCGCGTCAACTGATCGGAGCCCACGGGAACAGTGGTCCACCACAACCCCAGAACGCAGGCCGACGGTATCGAGACCACCATGTATACGACAGCGGCGCACACATTCGTACGCAGTACCGACGGGTCTGCCAGTGCTGACCCGGTCGGCAATCCCAGGGAGGCCATGACGCCGATCACCACAGCACCGCAGACACTCGGGAACAGGGTCCCCAGCGCGAGCGCCGCCCGAGGGGCGGGGGGCATCGCGAACCCCCTGCCGAACCGGGCGCTCACTGCGGTGGGTCGAGCGCCGATCGCCAATCGTCGACGGCCATCAGACGCCCAGCCGATGCGAGCGTGACGTAGAGCGTCGCCTCGTCCCCGCTGAGTGTCATGTTGGTCGTCATCGGATCGTCGAGCGTCAGCGCCCCGAGCAGTTGACCATCGGGCGAGAAGGCGGTGACGCCACCGGCCCCGAGCGTCGCCACCAGGATGGTGCCGTCGCACGCGATGCAGAGGCCGTCCGCGCCCCCGATGTTCAGCGGACCGCCGCTGGGCACGGTGGCGAGTCCACGACCGCCGACGACGCGACCGGGGCCCGACAACGTGAACTCCCACACCCGGCGCGTGCGTGTCTCGGCCACGTAGACGCGGTCACCTCCCGGCGCCAGGCCGACACCGTTCGGCATTTCCAACGGGTAGACGATTTCCTCGAGGCGCCCGTCCGGTGTCCCGTACAGCAGGCCGGTCATGGTGCGCGTTCGGCCGTGGGTGGTACCGCCGTCAGTCATATAGAAGCCGCCCTCGGCGTCGACGCACAGGTCGCTGGGCCGGACCAGCGGCACCGCGCGACCACCGCGAGCATCGAACTCCACTGCCAGCGTGTGCACCGACCCGTCGACGCCGACGAGCTGGAGCTGCGGGGTCACGGGGTTCTGGGCCGCCCCGACCGGACGGAACAGTTGCACACAGCCGTCGAAATCGTATGGCCACCAACCGGTACCGAATGTGGAGCCGCCGTTCTGGCACACGACCAACCGGCCGTCGGGCAGCATGCCGATTCCATTCGGCCCGCCGCCGACGTCGGCGACCAGTTCCACCCGCCCGTCCGGCCGAACCCGAGAGATGCGCCCCGCTGCCATCTCGGACAGCAGGATGGAGCCGTCCGCACACCAGATCGGGCTTTCCGGAAAGGCCAGACCCTCTGCCACACAGCGCACCGCGTTCACCGGATGGACCGCCACCAGGACTCGAACTCGGGATCGGCGAGCGGGATGTCACCGACCCCGACCTGGCTGGCCGGCCAGTTCGCGGCGGGCTGCGCCAGAGGCGAGTTGGCGTGCGAGGAGCCGTACCACAGCCTGTGCCGCCGGTGCCCGAACAACCATCGTCCGTCGAGCTTTTCATACCGATCCTCGTACCTGATCAGCTGATCGACGAACCCGTCCGCGCGAGTGTGGGCGTAGCAGTGCGCCCAGACCTGCCCGGAGCCATGGGCTTCGTCCGACAGATCGATGAGGTGATTGGCCACCAGGATGACGGCGAACAGGCTTCCCGTCAGACTGTCGGTCATCAATCGGCGCAGTCCGTCGGGGCCCTCTCCGTAGCTGCCGAACCGGGCGTGGGGAGAGAACAACTCGGCCATCGCGTCGACGTCCCGCGCCTCGACGGCGGCGGCGTAGCGGATGGGCAGCGATCGAATTTCCTCCCGGGCAAGCATCGCCTCGATCCGAGGGTCGTCGGTGGTGGACATTCAGCCCCCCGTGACGTTGATGTCCTGGCCCGTGATGGCCGAGGCCGCGCCAGAGGCGAGCCACATCGACACTTCGGCGATCTCGTCGGGCTGCACGAGCCGGCCCAGCTTGTTCAGCGCGGAGAGTCGACTTCGCAACTCTGCGGGATCGAGGCCGTCCTCGGCTGCGCGGCGGGCCACGTAGGTGTCGAAGAGCTCACCGGCGACGCTGCCGACCACCAGGGTGTTGACCCGGATACCACTGGTGCCGAGTTCGAGGGCCAACGTTTGCGCCAACGCTGTCAGACCGAGCTTGGCTGCCGCGTAGTGTGCCTTCTTCGGTTGCACGACCCGCGCGGCGGCCGACGACACCAACTGGATGTTCCCGCTACCCGCTGCAATCATCGCTTGGCTCAGCGCTTCCCGCGTCAGAACCACAGGCGCGAAGAGATTGGTCGCGAACACGTTCTGCCAGTTGTCGATCGTGGCCTCACTGACGGGCTGGTCGGAGCCGGGCACAGCCGCGTTGTTGACGAGCACGTCGAGCCTGTCCCATCGTTGCACGATCGCGCCGATGACGTCGCGGCATTGCTGCTCGTCGCGGATGTCGGCCACGTGCACCGATGCCGCACCGCCCTCCTCGGCGATGATGCCGGCCGTGACCGCCAGTTCGTCAGGCCGCCTGGCGACCAGGGCGACGTTCGCGCCCCGGGCGGCGTATCGCCGCGCCATCACGCGACCGATTCCCCCACTGGCCCCGGTGATGACGACAGCGTGACCGGTGAAATCGGAACTCACGACCGTTACCCGTCCAGCAGCATGGTGGCCATGGGGGTGCCGGCGGGGAAGACCTCGGTGATGCCGGCGCTCAGATATCCGGAGTCGGTGACCATCGTGATGCCACTGACCACACTGGCAGCAGGACTGCACAGGAACACCAGCGGGTAGGCCTGCTCCAGCGGCGTCGCTGCGTCGACACCCACCGCTGCGCGGTAGTCGGCGCCGAAGTCCAGCCACAGTTCCGCATTCGCCTGCGCCAACGGCGTATCGGTGGGCCCGGGGCAGATCGCGTTGATCCGGATGCCCTCCGACATGAGGCTCATCGCCTCCCGCGCCACATAGGCGCACACCGCTTGCTTGGTGAACATGTAGTGGGCACATCCATTGTCGACCGCCCATGCGGCCGCGGCGTCGAAGTCGGTGATGTCGAGGAACTCGTTGAGCTGCCCGATGTTGGAGCGCCACGCCAACCCCGCCGCGGAGGAGATGAACCCGATCGCCGATCCTCGCGGCAACATGGCGTTGTCGCGTAGGCGATCGATGAGGTAGCGATGTCCGATGAAGTTGATCCGCTCGATGCCCGGACCGTCGGCCACGCCGGCGCACGCGAACAACGCGTCCACCGTGCCGCCGCAATCGGCGACCGCAGCATCGATGCTGGCCTTGTCGGCCAGGTTCAACCTGATAGCCGTCACATCCGCCAGGTCACACGGAGCGTAATCCATCACCACGACGTCAGCACCGGCGTCGAGGGCCAACCGGGCGGTGGCGTTACCCATCCCGGTAGCCCCGCCGACGACCAGTACACGCTTGCCTTGGTAGGAAAAGGCATCGAACAAACTCAAGGCGTCTCCTAGAGCAGGTGGCGGAGCCGGCCCGGCCCCAACGTCGAAACAAGAGTACACATAATGTACTAGTGTTTAGTCGTGATCGGCGAGACATCCGGCGTCGACGGCCCGGCCATCGCATCACGCTCGGTCGACCTGTCGCGGACGCTCACGATGCCGCCCCCTCGCGCACTTGGCTCACGACACACTCACCGAATTCCTCGATCGCCTCGAGTGCGTGCGCAAGACCGTCACCGGGCACACTGACCTGCATTGCGGTGACCCCGAGTTGAGCGAGTCTGCTCACCTCGGTCAGGTAGGCATCGGCGTTGAACCCGGGGGTCCCGGGAGTACCACGGAGGCCGTTGAAGGTGATGTCGATCGTCGCAATGTCCCTTTGCGCGCGGTCACATCGGCGCCGTAGATCGTCGATTCCCTCGACCAGTTCCGCATCGGCATCCATGGTGGCCGTCCGAGTGGCTTTGGCCAGGATCTCGGACGCAGCGAAGGGGCACCATCCGTCGCCGAACGCCACGACGCGACGCCGTGCAGCCGCGGTGTTGCCGCCGATCCAGATCCGGGGACGGACCGCGGGGCGCGGGCGCGCGGTGACGCCGCGGAGCTCGAAGTGCTCACCCGAGAAGCTCACGTCGTCTTCGGTCCAGACGCGCCGAATCACGTCCAGCCCCTCGTCGACGATCCGGGCTCGTTGCTCGTAGTCGACACCTAGCGCGGCGAATTCGGGTTTGAGATGACCGACACCTACCGCGAGGACGAATCTCCCACCCGAGAGCACGTCGAGGGTGGCCCCTGCCTTCGCGACCAGAAGCGGATTGCGGTAGGGCAGCACGACGAGGTTGGGGATCAGGCGCAGCGTGGATGTCACCGCAGCGGCAAAACCCATGGCGACAAAGGGGTCCAGCGCGTCGTGGCCGCCCGACTCCAACCAGCGCTGTGTCGGAGCGGGATGGTCGGTGAAGCCGAACCCGTCGAAGCCTGCTTGCTCCGCCGCCGCGGCAACAGCTGCCACACCGGAGCCCGTGACCAGTTCCGGGTGATACGGATGCGTGTGCATCGGATGGGTCAGGACGAAATGCATGCTGCCCTCCTGCGCGAATCCTTCGCTCGCCGACGGCGATCTGCACTTACAGAAGCACAGAATATGTATCATTGTCGAGTGGCTGGCGCTGTAGAAGACGGTGTGGTCGAGGCCTGGGTGTCGGCGAACATCGGTCCCGTTCGCACCATCGAGCGCCAGCAGCGTTGGCGGCCAGCGTGGTTCGTGACGGCGGTGCGTGACGGTCAACAGATGCGCCTCTACGTGCGGGGCGATCGCGAAGGATTCGGGTTCGCGACGGTCTCAGCCGAGGCGGCGGTGCTGCGCGCGATGGAAGCGCACGGCATCCCGGTCCCGCACATCTACGGCGAGATCCCTGATGCGTCAGCGGTTGTGATGGACTGGCTGCCCGGCGATCCCAGCCCGTGCAGCGGCATCGGGCCCCAGCAGGTCGACGTGGTGATGGACGACTATGTCGACGCGCTGGTCCGCGCCCACGCCATCGATCCGACCGCTCTCGCCGGCGCCGGCCTACAGATTCCGACCGGCCCCGACGCGGTCGCACTCGACTACCTCGAATCATTCGTCACGCGATATCGCGACTTCAAGCAACGTCCGGAGCCGTTGCTGGAGTTCGCGATCGGCTGGCTGAGACGCCATGTTCCCGCGCATCGCGCCACCCCGCGCTTCGTGCTGGGCGACACCGGGCAGTTCATGTATGCCGACGGCCGGATCACCGGCTTGATCGACGTCGAACTGGCCCACATCGGTGACGTCTGCCATGACCTCGCGGGCCTTCGACTGCGCAACGTGACCGAACCGATGGGCGACCTGGGTCGGGTGTTGCGACGCTACGAGCAGCGCTCAGGGCTACCCCTGGACCGTGCTGCGGTCGAATTCCACACCGCCAAGTTCGCGCTGTGCACCCCACTGGGAGTGGCGATAGTCCTGCACTTGGACCTGCCCTTGACCGACATCGTTCAGTACATCGAGTGGTTTCATCTGTTGTCCCTGCACACGATCGAATCCATCGCGCGGCAGGCGGGCGTTCCGCTGTCGACGGTGACGCTTCCCGATCCCGTGCCGATGTCCTATCAAGGGGCCCTCGCGGGACTGCCCGGCATGATCGAATCGCTGGCCGTGCCCCCCGGCATCGCCGAGCACGAGCGCAGGTGCGCTGCGGCTGTCGCCCAGTTGTCCCATCGAGTCGGCACATACGGTCACGCCATCGACGCCGCGGATCTCGATGACATCGAGGAACTCCTCGGGGAACGGCCTGCCGACCGGGCAGCGGGCGATCAGGCACTCGAAGAGGCCGTACTGGCGGCAGCGCCCGACCAGGATCCCGCACTGATCGTGCTGCTCCACCGCCGCGTGCTGCGTCAGCTCCTACTCATCGAACCGATGCTGACCGGAGGACGGATCGGGCACGTCACTCCGTTGAGCGAGCTGCTCGACTGATGCCCGCGCCCAGTGGGCGCTGCCGCCGTCACCGACCGAGGAATCGCGGGTCCCGTTTTTCGGTGAACGCGGCGACGCCTTCGGCGACGTCGTCGGTACCTGCGACCTGCTCGACGAGTAGCGCCTCGGTCTGGAATGCGGCCGCCCGGTCTACGTCCAAGGCCTGGTTGAGCATCGCCTTGGCGGCGGCGATGGCCCGGGTCGGGCCGCCCGCCAGCCGTTGCGCCCACTCGGCACTCAGCGCGTCCAGCTCGCGGTGGTCGGCCACCACTTCGTTGACCAGCCCGATGCGATGTGCCTCCGTGGCGGTCAGTTCCTCACCGAAGAGAATCAACCGCTTGGCGACGTTGAACGGCACCTTCCGGGTGAGCAGATAGGCAGCTCCGCCGTCGGGTGCCAGCCCGCGACGGACGAACAGTTCGATCAAGCGGGCGTCCTGGACAGCGATGATCAGGTCGCACGCCAGCACCATGCTCGCGCCGACGCCGGCAGCGACGCCGTTCAACGCGCAGATCACCGGCTTGTCGCAGTCCAGCAGTGCAGCGACGACCGCCTGAGACCCGGTGCGCAGGATTCGGGCCGCGTCACCGGCGATGCGCTCCTGACTGGGACGCATGTTGGGATCACGCAGGTTGGGCCCGGTGCAGAAATGCCTCTCGCCGCTCGCGGTGAAGACCACCGCTCGGATGTCGGGGTCGCTGGATGCCGCGGCGAGATTGTCGATCAGGTCGCGCTGCATCGCGCGGGTCACCGAATTGCCGACCTCCGGCCGGTCGAGCACCAACCACCGCACACCAGCATCGGTGCGAGCCGTCAGCCCGGTGCTCACAGCAGGACGGGCACGCTGGCCGGACCACGAACCGAGTTCGTGTGAACGTAGGCCACGTTGGACTCGTCGACCGTCCAGTCCGGGAAGCGCTTGAGTGTCTCCTCGAGGGCCACCCTGGCTTCCAGCCGGGCCAGCGCAGCACCCAGGCAGAAGTGGGAACCGTGCCCGAAGCTGATGTGGCGGATACCGGTACGAGTCACGTCGAAGGTGTCGGCGCGCTCGTACTGGCGCTCGTCGCGCCCGGCCGACCCGGTGAGAAGCGCGACCTTCGACCCGGCCGGGATGACGGTGCCGTGATAAGTGCTGTCACGCAACGTGAATCGTCCCTGCACAGGCGACGGCGCGTCGTAGCGGAGCAGTTCTTCGACTGCGTTGCCGATCAGGCTGGGATCAGCGACCAGTTTCGCCCGCTGATCGGGATTGCGCGCCAGCGTGAGCGCGGCCCAGCCGAGAAGCCGCGCCACGGTCTCGTTACCGGCGACGTTGATCATCGCGATGAAGACCAGCAGCTCACCGTCATCCAGCCGGCGCGGGTCGACGTCGGGCTCGACGAGGTCGGAATCCATCAGGTCGCTGACCACGTCGGTCAAGCGGTTGCGCCGTCGCAGCTCGATCTGCTGCCGGTAGTACTGGAACAAGTTGGCCGACGCCTCGTCGCCGGCTGCGCTGCGCTCCGGGTTGCCTTCGTCGCGGTGGACCTGCGCGTCCGACCACACCCGGAGATTGTCGTGGTCCTCCTCGGGAAAACCGAGCAGTGAGCTGATCACCATCACCGGGAGCTTGGCCGAGAAGTCGTTGACGTAATCGAACCCGCCGCTGCCGACATAGCGGTCCAGGTAACCGCGGCACAGATCCCGAACGTAATCCTCCAGTTTGGCGATACGACTGCGGAAGAACGTGCGGTTGACCATCTTGCGCATCGCGGTGTGGTTCGGCGGATCCATCATGATCATCGCCTTCGGATCCCCCCAGGGGTCCTCGGTGATCATGTCGAGGGTGATGCCGTGCTCGGACGAGAAGGATTCGGTGTCCAGCGACGCGTTCATCACATCGTCGAACCGGCTCAGCGCGTAGAAGTCGAACTCCTGGTTGTAGTACACCGGCGCTTCGTCCCGCATCCGCCGCCACACTGTGTACGGTTCGGCGTGCAGGGTGCGGTCAAAAGGATCCCAACGCAAGTCCGTCGCGGTCATCGACACCTTCCCTCCATGCAGAACACTATTACATGATCTGTTTAATTGCACTACCGTGCGCTAGCATTTCAGTCGGCTCGGACATTGACATCGAGGAGGTACTTCGGGTGGAGACGCGGGAGATGGACCACGTCGTGTATGAAAAGGACGGGGCGATCGCGCGCATCATCCTGAACAACCCCGAGCGCGCCAACGCCCAGACCTCCGAGATGGTGCACAGCGTCAATGCCGCTCTCGACGATGCCCAGTACGACTACGACATCAAAGTCGTCATCATCAAGGCCAACGGCAAGGGGTTCTGCTCGGGCCACGTCCCCGACGGCAGCTACCCCGAGTTCAAGGCCGAACTGGACGCCTCGGGCAAGGTGTGGCGCTCGGCGGCTCAGTTGTTCCTCTGGCCGGTGCTCAAGCTGTGGGAGTTCCCCAAGCCCGTCATCGCGCAGGTGCACGGGTACGCGATCGGCGGCGGCACAACCTGGGCTCTGATCCCCGAGATCACCGTCTGCAGCGACGACGCCTGGTTCCAGATGCCGCTGGTTCCTGGCTTCGGACTGCCCGGCTCGGAGACGATGTTCGAGCCGTGGGTGTTCATGAACTACAAGCGGGCTGCCGAGTACCTCTACACCGCCCAGAAGATCACCGCCGAGCAGGCATTGGAATTCGGGTTGGTCAACCGGGTGGTCCCGCGGGACAAGCTCGAGGCCGAGGTCGAGGAACTCGCCGCCAAGATCGCCAAGGCTCCATTGATCACGCTGCAGGCCACCAAAGCCGGGATCCTTCGGGCGTGGGAGAACATGGGCTTCCGGACGCATCAGCAGGCCAGCAATGACCTGCAGGCGGTCGTGACGGGCTCCAAGGAGTTCCAGGACTACATGGTCGAGCTCATGAAGAAAGCCGCCAAGCCGTCGGACCGGGTCTGAGCGTGCCACTCGAGCCGATCGTCCGGTTCGGCGGCGGGCCGCAGGTCGACCAGTTGCGCGCCCGGTTGCGCTCCTGGCTGGCTGACCACCTGCCCGACGAGTTCCGCCGCACCGCCGCCAATCCCGATTATCTTCCGCGTGACGCGCACGAGCGCGCCGTGCAGTTCTGCCAGGCGCTGCACGAGCAGGGCTGGTTCGTGCCGCAGTGGCCCGCCACGTTCGGCGGCGGCGGCCTCGGGGTGGTCGAGCAGGTCGTGATCCGAGAAGAACTCGCCTACGCGGGTGCTCCCCTGGTGAACACCAACGGCGTCAACATGCTCGCCCCGGTGCTGTTTCGCTTCGGGACACCAGAACAACAGGAGGAACATCTACCGAAGATCGCTCGCTCGGAGCGGATGTGGGCGCAGGGCTACTCCGAACCCGAGGCAGGTTCGGACCTCGCCGCATTGAAGATGACGGCGCGCCGCGACGGCGACGACTACATTCTCGACGGTCAGAAGACGTGGACCAGCAACGGCGTGCTGGCCGACTGGATCTTCGTGCTGGCGCGCACGTCACCACTCGGCGAGAAGCGCCAAGCGGGTATCTCGTTCTTTCTGGTCGACCTCGAGACGCCTGGCATGACCCGCCGGCCGATCCGCGCGATGACCGGCTATCCGACATTCGCCGAGGAGTTCTTCGACGGTGTCCGGGTCCCGGCGGCCAACTTGGTCGGCGGCGAAGGCGAGGGCTGGAAGGTCGCCAAGGCCCTGCTGGTCGCCGAACGTTCGAACGTGACCAGAGCCGCCCAGGCACAGCGGTACCTCGACGAACTCGTGGACTGGTGTCGCGCTCAGCGCGGCAGTTCTCATGATCCCCTGGCCGACCCCGTCAACCGGCTCGCGCTGGCCCGTGCCGTGGAACGCGTCGAGGTGGGACGGGCGCTGTCCTACCGGGTGGCCCATCAGCAGGCGGCCGATCAGCTCGACCCCGCACTGCCGTCGCTGTCCAAGCTGTACCACTCTGAGCTCACCGCCGAGTTGCGCCAACTGGGAGCCAGGATCCTGGGCCCGGCGGGCGCCCTGCTTCCTGACGATCCCGATGTCCTGTTGCACGGCCACTTCTCCGAAGGCCTACTGCTGTCACTGCTGCACACGATCGGCGGCGGCACCAGTGAGATCCAGCGCGACCTCATTTCGACAGCGGGACTGGGTCTTCCGCGTTAGCCGAAAGTGGCGCGACCGGCCGCCGCCGCCGAGCGTTGTTGCGCGACGGTGGCTACGGCGAGCTCGAGCGGCTGGAACGACGCCAGCCCGGCCGCCTCGACGGAGGCGACGAGACGCTTGGTCAGCTCCACCGCGCCGGGGTCGGCGTCGGCGACTTCGCGGGCGACGGCGATCGCTTCGTCGATCGCGGAGCCGGGCTCGGCGATGTCGGTCACCAGGCCGAGCCGATGAGCCTCCTCGGACGGCAACCTGCTGCCGCGTAACAGCAGCGACGAGGCCCGGTGTCGTCCCAGTTGTTGGGTCAGTCGCCAGGCCAGGCCGCCGTCCGGCACCACCGCACGTGCCACGAACGGCGCAGAGAAGAACGCGTCCCGCGCGGCGACCACTAGATCGCAGGACAGCGCCAGACTCCACCCTAGACCCACGGCGGCACCCTCGACCGCGGCGACAGTCGGCACCGCGATCGCACGCAGTTGGGCCATCACCTGCTGGGCGTGCTCGACCCGACCTGCCGGCCCCATCGCTCCGGCGCCGTGCGCCGGACCGGACTTCAGGTCACCCCCGGCGCTGAAGAAGCCTTCGGCACCGGCGATCACGATGGCGCGCGCGTCGGCAGCCTCGGAGAGTGCGTTCGACAGCTGCGTCCAGGACTCGTAGCGAAGCGAGTTGCGCTGCGCCGGACGGTTCAGCAGGACGACCGCGACGCCGTCACGGTCTTCGACAAGGACCAACGGGTCCTCGGCGGTGTCGGTCATCGATCGAGGAACTTGTCGATCGCCGCGCGGTGCTCAGGTGTGGTGAAGCATTCGGTCTCCGCCGAGATTCCGTACTCGAGGATCGCCGTGACGGCCCGCTCGGCGTGCAGGTTCAGGGTGCGCTTGGTGTCCTGGACCGCGCGGGCGGGTAACGCGGCCAACCGATGAGCGAGCGCCAGCCCCTCGGCCTTGATCTGGTCGTGTGGCACGACACGGTTCGCAAGTCCCAGCTCGACCGCCTTGTCGGCCTTGATCCGCTCACCGAGCAGCAGGTATTCCTTGGCCTTGAGCAGGCTCATCAGCAGCGGCCACAACACGGACCCGCCGTCGCCGGCCACCAGACCGCTCGCCACGTGCGTGTCCGCGAAGAACGACCGGTCGGACATCAGCACGATGTCGCACAACACCGCGATGCTGCAGCCGAACCCGACAGCGGGGCCGTTGACCGCGGCGACGATCGGCAGCGGAAAGTCGATCATGTCGCGCACGATGCGCCGCGCGTCGCGCATGCCTTCGCGTCGGGTCACCGGGTTCTCGACGTGGGTGTGCAACCACTCGACGAGATCGCCACCTGCGGAGAAGAAGTCGCCGGTTCCGGTCACGAGGACTGCCCGGGCTTCGCTGTCCTCCCCCAGTGAGGTCCACAGCCGTGCGAACGCCCCGTGCATCCGGTTGTTCACCGCGTTCGCGTTGCCGGGGTTGTTCAGTGTGACGATCCGTACCGGGCCGTCCTGGGCGACCAGTATCTCGTCACACCCCGTCAACTCCGAGGTGCCCTGCGGCAGCTCGGTCATCGGGTCGCACCGACGAGGCGCTCGGCGATGATTCGCTCGGCGTCAGCGACTATCCGGGTCACCACCTCACCGGCGGTGGGGATGTCGTCGATCAACCCCATCGCGGTGCCGATCCACCAGACACCCGCTTCCAGGTCGCCGGTTTCGTAGACTTTCACTCCCCGTTTGCCGGCGACGAGGTGGGCGATGTCCTCGAATTGTCCACCCTTGTTGAGGATTTCGACGACTTCACGGGAGATGGTGTTGCTTGCCACGCGGCCGGTGTTGCGCAGGGTTCGGAAGATCAGTTCGGTGCCCAGCTCATTGCCGGCGACGATCGCCTCCTTCACGTTCTGGTGAATCGGCGACTCCGCCGTGCACATGAACCGCGACCCCATGTTGATGCCGTCGGCGCCCAGGGCGAGGGCCGCGACGAGTCCGCGACCGTCGGCGAACCCACCGGAGGCGATCATCGGTATCTCGATGACCTTGGCTGCGGCCGGAATCAGCACCAAACCGGGGATGTCGTCCTCACCGGGGTGCCCGGCGCACTCGAATCCGTCGATGCTGATGCCGTCGACGCCCAGGTCCTGAGCCTTCGCGGCATGTCGTACCGACGTGCACTTGTGCAGGACCTTGATCCCGTTGTCGTGGAAGATCGGCAGATGCGGCGCCGGGTTGGATCCGGCGGTCTCGACGATCTTGATGCCCGCATCGACGATGACCTGTCGGTATTCCTCGTAGGGAGGCGGGTTGATCGTCGGCAGGATCGTCAGGTTGACCCCGAAGGGCTTGTCGGTCAGATCCCGCGCCCGCGCGATCTCGTTCGCCAGATCAGCCGGTGTGGGCTGGGTCAACGCGGTGATGAGCCCCAGCCCACCGGCATCGGAGACCGCGGCGGCGAGCTCGGCCCGGCCGACCCACTGCATGCCGCCCTGCACGACGGGGGCCTCGATGCCGAAAGCTTCGGTGAACTTGGTGGTAATCACGATGATTCGGTCCCTTCACAGGATCGGTCGGCCGGTACCCACGCGGGCCGGCGGGTGGAGACGAACGCTTCGCGGTCGGTGGTCACGGGCCAGCTCGGCGGGCGCTTCTGCAGGAATGCCGTGAACGCCTCGATCTGTTCCGCCGTGCCCATCGAGGCCCAGTACCCGGACACGTCGACGGGCGGCAGCGCGCGGGCCATCTCGCGCTTCATGGCTGCACGTGCGGTAGGTCCGGTACCACGCACCCGGTCCAGGAGCGCGGCGGTTTCGGCAGCCAGCGAACCATGGTCGACCACCTTGCCGACCAGACCCAGCCGCTCCGCTTCGGCGGCCTCGATCCAGTCGTTGCCGTAGATCAGATGGTTCGCCCGGAGCGTGCCGATCCGTTGCGGTATCCGGGCGGCGATGAACGCCTCGTACACCCCGCGGGTCAAATCCGGCACCCGCATCCGCGTGCGGTCGGAAGCGATCACCAGGTCGGCGTACAGCGTCATCACCAGACCTCCGCCGAGCGCCAGACCGTTGACCGCGCACACCACCAGCTTCGGGATCTTGCCGAGTGTTTCGAACGGCGTGGCGTCGTAGGCTTCGGTGAACGCATCCCAGCGCCGATCGGGATTGCCGACGGAGTTCATGTCCCCGCCGGCGCAGAACACGTCGCCCGTGCCGGTGATGACCAGGAAGTTCAGCTGTGGCTCGTCGGCGACGATCATCGCCGCCCGCTTGATCCCGTGATAGCCGTCCGCGGTCAGCGCATTGCGCTTCTCGGGACGATCGATCGTGACGGTCAACGTGTCGCCGTCGATTGTGCCCGACAACTCCTCGGCCGCCAGATCGACGGCGGCAGGCAGGTCCGTCACGAGATCACGGCGACGAGAACGCCGATGTCGTAGGTTCGGCCTTCCTCGATCTTCCAGGACACCGTGCCGGAGGCCGGCGCCTCGATGTCCATTTCGACTTTGTCGGTGGCGATCGAGTACAGCGGATCGCCTTCGCTGACCGTGGCACCGTCTTCGACGAGAAGCTGGGTGATCTCGGCTTCGGTGATGGCGTCCCCGGGTTTGGGCAGTCGCACGTCGGTCACGCGATCCTCCTGATGGCGTCGAGGAGCTGGGCGGCACCAGGCCGGCACGCGGCCTCCAGCGTGGCCGCTCGAGGTACCGGGGTGTACGTCCCGGCCACCCGCTGGACCGGGGCGGAGAGTACGCCGAACAGTTCGGTCGCGACCGTCGCCGCGATCTCGGCACCGGGGCCGCAGAACCCGACCGACTCGTGGGCCACCACCAGCCGGGTGGTCTTGCGCACGGACGTGAGCACCGTGGCCAGATCCAGCGGCACCAGTGTGCGCAGATCGACGACCTCCACGGAGATGCCTTGTTCTTGTGCCTCTTTGGCTGCCTCGAGGGCCGCGTGCACCATGACACCGTAGGTCACCACCGTGACATCGGCCCCCTGGCGTTTGATGTCGGCCTGCCCCAGCGGGATGACATAGTCAGCGGTCGGGACGGGCCCCTTGCCGCCGCCGTAATAGAGCTTCATCGATTCGATGAACAGACAGGGGTCGTTATCGGCGAGGCAGGCCTTGAGCAGACCGGCCGCGTCGGCGGCGGTGCTGGGCCACACCACCTTCAGGCCCGGTGTGTGCATCGCCCACGCTTCGAACGCCTGCGAGTGTTGCGGACCCGCCGCCATGCCCACCATGGTGCGGATGACCATCGGCGCACCCTTACGGCCGCCGGACATGTAGCGGACCTTGGCCGCGTGGTTGGCGATCTGGTCCATCGCCACGCCGAGGAAGTCCATGAACATCAATTCGGCTACCGGTCTCAGCCCGCCGAGTGACGCACCGATCGCCGCACCGATGATCGACGACTCCGCGATCGGGGTGTCGCGCACCCGGTCCTCACCGTACTTGGCCGACAGCCCGGCGGTGACCTTGAACATTCCCCCGCCCGACGGATCGCCGATGTCCTCGCCGAGCAGGATGATCGAGTCGTCGGCCGCCATCGCGCGGTCCAGAGTCCGGTGTATCGCCTGGACGAGGCCCAGCTCCTCGGTGTCGCCGCCCGGGAGGCCGGCATGCACCTGACCGGTCACTGCAATCTCGGATCCATTGCCGCAGAACACATCTCGGCGGAGTTCGTCCGTCTCGGGCGGAGCGGCGGCCACGGCTGCTGCGAACGCCTCCTCCAGTTCGGCGGCGATCTCGGCATCGATCGCATCGAGGTCGGCGACGGCGGCGATGCCCTCGTCGACGAGGCGCCGGCGATACCGCGCGAAGGGCGGATCGGCGCGCATGGCGGCGAGCTCGTCCTGGTCGGCGTAGGCCATCGCGTCGCCGAAATAATGTCCCTGCAAGCGATATGCGACGGCCTCGACGAAGGACGGCCCCGCCCCGGAGCGTGCCCGCTCGGCGGCCTGCGCAACGGCGTCGTGAACTGCCTGCGGGTCCGAACCGTCCACGGTCGTCCCGGGCATGCCGTAGCCGGCGGCCCGGTCGGACAGTCGCTCGGTGCGGGTGTACCGGCCGTATGAGGTGCACTCGGCCCAGAAATTGTTCTGACAGAAGAAGACCACCGGCAACGACCACAACGCGGCCATGTTCATCGCCTCGTGGACGTACCCGATGCTGGTGGCCCCGTCGCCGAAGCTGACCAGCACCACCTGTCCGGTCTTCCGCAGATCCGCGGCCAGCGCGATGCCGTTGGCGATCAACGGCCCCGCGCCGACGATCCCGGTGGTCCAGGCGATGCCGTGGGCGGGGTCATAGATCCCCATGGCACCGGCCTTGCCCCGGGACAGCCCGTCGCGGCGGCCGAGGATCTCGGCGAAATACCCGCGCAGGTCGACACCCTTGGCCAGGACGTCCCCGAGCCCCCGGTAGGTAGTGACGAGTTGGTCGCCGTCCGCGAGCGCGAGCATGGCGCCCGCCGACATCGCCTCCTGGCCGTCCACCGGCCAGTAGCTCATCGCCGCCTCGCCGGACGACAGGGCTTTGCGGACGCGCTTGTCTGCGTGGTGGACCTTGCTCATCAGTCGGTACAGGGCCAACGCGCGTTCCCCGCTCGCCGACGGGATCTCGGTGTGTAGCTCGGTGGACATTCACACTCCTCGAAGGTCTGGCGAGTCAGTCTACAATATGACGAATTGTGTTCAATCGTGCAGCCGCGTGGTTTTCTCCAGTTCCGCGGCGAACAGCATTCGATCGAAGTAGCACCGCTCGAGGATCAACCCGTCCCCGTCGAAGCCGAACACGTTGATGCTCAGCATGTCGACAGCGGTGCCCGGGCAGGTGGTCCTGGTTTCGACCACCAATCCGTCGGCGGAGTGGAACACCGCTTCAGCGGTGTAGTGCATCTGCGGAAGTTGCTCCCACTGCGCCAGGATCATCTGCCGCACGGCGGCGTCGCCGTCGTACACCGTGGCGGTGGGCACGATCTCATAGCGTGCCCGGGTGAACGTCGCCATGATGGCTTCCAGATCGCGGTCGTTCTCGGCCTGGACGTGCCGCAGCACCAGAGCCTCCCGGCGCCGGTGGAGGTCAGCCTCCTCACTCATGAGAGCTCGAACGTCGGCAGGTTCCTGCCGTCGGGCAACGGGGCCCACGCCACGGTCACCGGATCGCCGACCCGGGGCGGCTGACCGAACATGGTGGACATGATCCTGGCACCTTCGGCGAGGTCGACGAGCACCACCGCATAGGGCACCTTGTCCGCCAGCGCAGGAAGGGCGGGACGGTGATGCACGCTGACCGCGTAGACAACGCCCTGTCCGGACAACCGCTCCCAGTCCAACTGGTCGTGTCCGCAGTGTGGGCAGGCGAACCGCGGGTACCACACCAGGCGGGCACACGCGGCGCACCGTTGCATGTGCAACTCCCGTGCCCGGGTCGCTGCCCAGAACGGCTCAGACGCCGCGCTGGGTTCCGGAACGGGGATGCTCGATTCCTGCTGGCTCACCCGGTTCTCGTTCACTCGTTTCTCGCTCACCCGTTTTTCGCTCACAGAGTGGCCTCCGTTCCGAGGATCACCGTCGACGTTGCCGACAGCACGCCGCCGGTTCCGTGCGCCACCGCCACGTCGGCACCCCCCACCTGGCGGTCGTCGCACTCACCGCGCAGCTGCCGAGTCGCTTCGACGAGCAGGAACGCACCGAATGCACCGGGGTGCGTGTAAGCCAGCCCGCCCCCGGTCGTCTGACCTGGCAGCGCCCCGCCCGGCGCCAGCACCCCGCTGCCGGCGAACGGACCGCCCTCGCCCTTCTTGCAGAATCCGAGGTCCTCCAGCGCGAGCAGGACGGTGATGGTGAACGAGTCGTAGAGTTCGACCACGTCCACATCCTCGGGTGTCAGTCCTGCGGCGGCGAACGCCGCGGGACCCGACACTGCGCCGGGTGTCACGGTGAGGTCGGGCATCTGCGAGATCATGGCGTGGGAGGCCGCTGACGCCGCGCCCAGCACGAACACCGGCGGTTTGGCCAGCGTGCGTGCCCGTTCGGCGCTGGTCACCACGATGGCACCCGCCCCGTCGGTGACGAGGCAGCACTCGAGCTTGTGCACCGGTTCGGCAACGTAGCCCGACTCGAGGACGTCGTCCACTCCGATCGGGTTTCGCAGGTGCGCGCGAGGGTTGCGCGCCGCCCACGTTCGGGTGTCCACTGCGATCTGGGCCAGCTGCTCGGCAGTGGTCCCGTAGGTGGCCATGTGCCGGTTGGCGGCCAGCGCGTACGCGCTGATCGGCAGCATGACACCGTAGGGCGTCTCCCATTCGAGCCGCTCCGGCGTGGCGAAGACGCCCAGCCCCTTCTCACCGCGTTTGCGCGCGGCGCGAGGGGTCGAGGCGTAGACGATCACCACCGTCTCGGCCAGTCCGGCCGCGATCGCGGCCGCCGCATGCTCGACATAGAGTCCGTAGCTTGCGCCTCCGGTCTGGGTCGCGTCGGTGAATCTCGCTGCGATCCCGAGATATTCGGCGAGTTCGACCGAATGCATCAGCGTGCCACCGGTGCAGGTGCACAACCCGTCGACGTCGCTCAGAGTCAGCCCCGCGTCGGCGAGCGCGGAGCGGATGACGCGGGCCTCCAACTCGCGCAGCGGTACGTCGATCACTCCGTCAGCAGAGACTTCGTCGGCGACTCCGACGACCGCGGCAGCTCCTCGTATGTCTGTCACGCCGTGACCTCCTCGTCGAACAACTCGCGCAAGCCCGGCTGACTGACCTTCAGCGATGCGGTACGGGGCAATTCGTCGACGACGATCAACCGCGCCGGAACCTGGTAGCGCGTCATACGTTCGCGGCAGAATTCCAGTAGTTCCTCGGCATCCGCACTTGCCCCGGCGGCCAGCTCCACCGCAGCGACCGGGACGGCACCCAGACGCTCGTCGGGCAGGCCGGTCACCCCGGCATCCCGCACCGCAGGATGACTGCGCAGCGCCTCGACGATGGTTGCCGGTGTCACCTTGAACCCACCCCGGATGATCACATCGTCGGTGCGTCCGTCGACATAGACGAATCCGTCGGCGTCGAGGCGTCCGAGGTCGGTGGTCCGCACCCAGTCACCGCCTGTGGTGCGGACCTCGATCCGCCCCTGCTGATCGGGGCCGAGTTCGATGTCGTCCTGCAGCGACATGATGCGAATCTCGCGGCCCCGCTGTGGGCGTCCGACGCTTCCGCGCTTCGAGGTGGCCCATTTCCTGTGCAGGTCGAGATTCCAGCCCGCAACGCCGCCGGCGAACTCGGTCGCACCGTAGGACGGCAACACCGCCACGTCATAACGCTTTTCGAATGCCTCTTGCACGGCGACCGGCAGGTGGGCGGTACCGGACGTCACGACCTGCACGCTGGACAGCACCTCGGGCGCGACATCCGCGTCGAGCACCATCGCCAGTGCCGACGGCACCAGGCTGACCGCCCGCGGCTGGTGCCGCCGCACGAGATCGACGAAGTCGTCTACCCGGAACCGCTCGAGCAGCGCGATCCTGCGGCCCTCGGCGAGGTTGAGCAATGTGCGGAACAGCCCGGACATGTGCACCATCGGTGAGCTGACGATCGCCACGCCCGAACGCAATCGAGGCGAACGGTCGCCCGCGCCGGAGTAGTGCGCTCCGGCCGCTGCCACCGTGTTGCCGAAGGCTTCGTAGGACAGGGGTATCCGCTTGGGCGGACCGGTGGTGCCACTGGTGAGCATCTCCACGGCGATGCCGTCGGGTTCGGCGCGGAACGGGCCCGGCCCGGGCGCCTCGAGACCTGGAAGTACCTCGACCACGGCCGGGTCGTGCCGGACCAGCAGACCCAGCGCGCCCGTGGCAGCGTCCCTGACCCCGGGGCGTTGCCAGTCGGCATCCAGTGCGACGACGGCCGCGAGACGGAGTTCGGCGATGTCGGCGCACAGCCCGGTGTCGCCGTGTGAGGCGTTGACGGTCACCACCGTCGCGCCCGCAAACAGCACCCCGATCAGCGCCCCCACCATCGCGGGCTGGTTGCGCAGTACCAGCCCCACGGGTGCGCCCGGCCCCAACCCCGCGGTCGCGAGATGCTGCTCGACTCCGGTTGCGATCGCACTCAAGGACTTCCAGTCGGTCCACCGACCTTCGAACTCGACGGCGGGGGCATCGGGATCGAGTGTCAGGATCGTCCGAAGGCGGGCGGCGAGGTCGTCGCTCAAGCCGGTGCTGCCACGAGTTGCGTGGTCGCCGGGATCACCTCTTGGGCGAAGAGCTTCATCGAGTCGTACACCTTCGCCCGGTCCATGGCCCCTCCGCGCGACATGCGGAGCATGATGTTGCGCCATCCCATGTCGATGACCGTCTGCATCTTGCCGACGATGCGCTCGGGGTCACCCATCAGCGTCAGGTGCGAGTTGAGGACCTGCTCGTAGCTCTGCTTGTCGTGCTTCTCGAACCAGTCGGAATACGCCTTGTAGTCGGCCGGGATCTCGCCACCGCGCTCGAAGGGATTCGAATATTTGCGGTGTGTCTCGATGGAAAGCTCGACACTGTCCCGCGGATAGGACCGGGCGAATGCGTCGTCGTGATGACAGAACGCGTTGAGCAGCGCCCAGACGTTCTCGGTGGCGGCGTCGAGGCCCTTCTTGGCCTGCGTCTCCAGATAGATGTCGAGCGCACCCTGCAGATCCGGATCGACCGTGTACGGATTGCCGATGATGGCACCGAAACCCTTGTCGGCCAACCATTCGAAGCTCGACGGTGTCTTCATGACTGTCCCCCATACCGGGACAGGTTGCTGAACCGGGCGGGGGTAGATGGTGACGTCCTCCAGCTGGAAGAACTTGCCTTCGTAGCTCACGTTCTCCTGGGTGAGCAGCAGGTTCACGATCTCCAGGCACTCCTGGTACCTGCCAGTGGCCTCGTCCATCGGGATGCCGAATCCCTTGAACTCGTGGGCCTGGTATCCCCGCCCGAAACCGGCATCGAAGCGACCACCCGACAGCACGTCCACCATGGCGATGCGTTCGGCGAGCTGGATGGGGTCGTGGAATGGGCTGACCATGCATGCCGTGCCGATCCGGATGCGTTCGGTCTGCGCCGCGATGGCAGCGGCCACCAGGGGCAGATCGGCCAGCATCCCGTACGGCGAGAAGTGATGTTCTGCCAGCCAGACCTCGTCATATCCGAGCTCCTCGGCCCACCTGGCCTCCTCCAGGACATTGGCGAACACCTGTTCGTAGCTCAGGTGGTTGGGCTTGTCGCCGAGGATGAAGACACCGAACTTCATGACGCTCCTAGAAACTAGTTGCAGTAACTGCGACTATATTGCACGATGAAACAGATATCGTCAATCCGTTCAGTTCATTGTCTGTCTGGAGGTTCTGTTGACTCTCACCGCGGAGGCCGTGGGCACCACGCTGGATCCGACGACGTTCGCGTGGACCGAGACCGACGCGGTCCTCTACGCCCTGGGCGTCGGGGCCCGTCCCCCCGCCGAACTCGGATTGCTCGACGAGTCCAAGGGGCCGGCCGTCCTGCCCAGTTTCGCCTTGCTCGCCAACTGGTGGGCGGTCAGGGATCTGCGCGCCGTGCTGAACCTGGGCTCTCACCCGATCGTGCACGGTGGGCAGTCGCTCAGCGTTTCGCGGCCGTTGCAGCCGCACGGGGAGGTCACGGTCACCGGCGCGGTGACCGCGGTGTGGGACAAGGGCAAACACGCGTCGATCGAGGTCACCACGCGGGGCGCGGACGCGCACGGGGAATTGTTCGTCGCCGTCGGCCAGACCATGATGCTCGGCGGTGGCGGTTTCGGAGGCGAGCGAGGACCGGCTACCGCTGACGAACCCGACGGCCGTGCGGACATGACCGTCGATGACGACATCCGACCGGAACAGGCGGCGATCTATCGCCTCAGCGGCGACCGCAATCCGCTGCACATCGACCCCGCCGCGGCACGCAAAGCCGGATTCGACGATGTCTTCCTGCACGGCCTGTGCACATTCGGCTTCGCGACCCGCGCGCTGGTCAACGGCGTCGGCAACGGCGATCCGGAGGTGCTCGCCTCCATCAGCTGCCGCTTCGCCAAGCCCGTGATGCTCGGCGCTCCGCTGCGCACCGAGATCTGGCGCGACGGCACCGACGTGCGGTTCCGCACCAGCCAGGGCTCGACCGTCGCCCTGTCCTCGGGCACCGCCACGCTGCGAGGATGACAGACATGGATCAGCGGAGAATGCGCGGTCAACGCAATCGAGAAGCACTCATCGCCGCCGCCCTCGAACTGTTCGAGGCGAACGGATACGAATCCACCACGATCGAACAGATCTCGGCGCTCGCCGGTGTCGCGCCACGAACGTTCTTCCATCACTTCGCCACGAAGGACGACCTGCTCTTCGACGGGTACGCAGACCGGCTCGACCAGGCCACCCACCGATTTCGCGAATCTCGGTCGACGTCGCTGTGGGGCGCGCTGGCAGAGGCATCGGCGGCGGTCGCCGAAGCCATCACCGCGCAGCCGGACATCTTCCTGGTCCGCGCGCGCATGTATGCCCGGCACCCGGGCCTGCGCGCCACCCGGCTACGGATCAACGACGACTGGATCGACCAGATGACCGTGGAGGTCGCTCACCGGCTGGACACCGACCCGGAGACCGATCTGCGGCCGCGCCTGGCGGTCAGCGTCGTCAACGGAGCCAATCGCGCCGCCATCGACACGTGGGTGGCCCATGACGGCCAGGGCGACCTGGTCGAATCCATGGCGCAGGCGATCGAGCTGCTGCGCCCGTCGATCACCCGGATCGAGCGCCTTCTGCGAGCTGAGCGAGACCGCCGTGTCGGGTGAGCAGGCGAGGGCCGAACGCCGGCTGGCCGTCGTCACCGGCGGCGCCCGCGGGATCGGCGAGGCCATCGTCACCGACCTGGTCGCCGCGAACTACCGGGTCGCAGTGGTCGACGTGAACGCCAAGGCCATCGCACGCACCCGCGACAGCGCCGCGTCACAGGCAGGATCGGTTGTCCCCGTGGAGCTCTCGATCACCGACCGCGACGCCGTGGAGCGCGAGCTGGCGCGCCTGGCGGATGACCACGGCCCCATCTGCGCCCTGGTCAACAACGCCGGGATGACGCTGCCCGCGACGTTCCTCGACCAGACCGACGAGGACTGGGACCGCATCCTCGCGGTCAACCTGACCGGCACGTTCATCATGGCCCAGGTCGCCGCCCGGCAGATGGTCGAAGCCGGCGGCGGCGCGGTCGTCAACATCAGCTCGGTGTCCGCCCACGGGGTCCGCACCGGTCCTCCTGCGTATGCCGCGGCAAAAGCCGGCGTCGAGGGTCTGTCCAGGCTGATGGCCGTCCAGTTGGGGCCGCGCGGCGTCCGGGTCAACACCGTGGTCGTGGGTACCACCGCAACCCCGTGGTTGCTGTCCAAGAAGTCCGACGCGGAGCTCGACGTCATGCGTGAATCGACGCTGACCGGCGCGATCGGCGATCCCGGCGACATCGCCAAGACCGTTGCCTTCCTCTGTTCGGACGGCGCCAAACACATCACCGGGCAGCTGATCTCGGTATCGGGTGGCCAGTGGATGCCGTGACCCGAACTGGCTGTACGATAAAACACATTTTGCTGATCTGTTCTATCGACCGGTGGTGAAGGGGCTCGTAGTGGAGTTGGAACGAATTCTGTTCGACGTCAGTGACCACGTCGCGACGATCACCCTGAACCGGCCCGAAAGGCTCAATGCCACCGACGATCTGGCCCGGACAGAGCTCGGTTGGGCGTGGGGACAGGTTCGCGACGATCCCGAGATCCGGGTCGCGATCATCACCGGTGCCGGCGAGCGCGCGTTCTGCGCCGGCCAGGACGTCCGGGCTACCGCGGCCAGCGGCATCCGCAACAAGGTGCCGGGCTCGCGGCTTCACCACAACGTCTGGAAGCCGGTGATCTGCGCGCTCAACGGCATGGTGGTGGGCGGTGGCCTGCACCAGGTCGCCGATTCAGACCTGATCATCGCCGCCGAGCACGCCGAGCTCATCGACACCCATCTGAAGGTGGGCAACGTCTTCGCGCTGGAGCCCGCGGTGCTCCTGCGCCGGATGCCGATCTCGATGGTCATGCAGCTGGCGCTGATGACCAAAGACGGCCGGATCAGTGCG
The DNA here is from genome assembly GCF_017312405.1 of Mycobacterium sp. PO1. Classification (GTDB taxonomy): domain Bacteria; phylum Actinomycetota; class Actinomycetes; order Mycobacteriales; family Mycobacteriaceae; genus Mycobacterium. The sequence goes on along the minus strand of NZ_BLTG01000008.1, from coordinate 21,835 downwards.
CAGCGCGGGTTCGAGATCGGACTCATCAACGAAGTGGTCCCCGGGGATCGGTTGCAGGCGCGCGCCCGCGAGATCGCCCTGTCGATCGCCGCGCTGTCGCCGGCCACCACCCAAGCATCGATAAAAGCCATGTGGACCAGCCTCGACGTCGGGCTGCACGCCGCCAACGACGTCGCCTACCGCTACGTTCTGCACCACCAGATGACCCATCCCGACTACCGGGAAGGAATGCTGGCCTTCGCCGAGAAGCGCGAGCCGAGGTGGGTGGTCGAATGAGCGTGACCGCCCGCACCGCGGCACGGACGTTCACCTACGCCCTGCTGCCCTATGACGCCGTGATCCCGGCGATGCTGTCGTCGGTGGTGGCCGAGCACGGTGCCACCGACCTGGTCGTGACATGCCTGGAGGACGGCTCGCTCGAGCGAATCACCTATGCGCAAGCCGATTCCGAATCCTCGACGATGGCCGCACGACTGCTCGACGCGGGTGTCACCAAGGGTGTGCGGGTCGGAATCCTCGCACCGAACGGCCCTGAGTTCGTCGTGGCTTTCCTGGCCGCGACCAGGATCGGTGCTGTCGCGGTTCCCCTGAACACCTTCCTGCAGCCCGCGGAGCTGGCATGGGTGCTGCGCGACGCCGACGTACACACCGTGCTGGCGGTGGAATCGATTCTCGGTAAGGACATGCTCGCCCGCCTTGCGGCCGCCTCCGACGGGCTGGATGTGCCTATGCGGTCACCGGCACTGCCCCAGCTGCGCAATGTCCTTCCGCTCGGTGACATTTCGCAGTCCTGGCCCAGCGAGTGGCCCGAACCTGTCCCCCCGGAATTCCTGGCCGAATGCGAGCAGAGCGTCCGCCCCACCGACGATCTGCTGGTCATCTACACCTCGGGTAGCACCTCCCATCCCAAGGGGATCGTGCACACCCACGGCACCGCGATCACGCATTCACGATTCATCGCCGGCGAGCACGGCTGGTCGTCGCACGATCGCATCTACGTGCCGATGGTGTTCTTCTGGGTGGCGGGCCTGGTGTTCGGCCTGCTCGGTCCGATGCAGTACGGCGCCACGGTGCTGACCGAGCACAAGTTCGACGCCGGTCACGTGCTGCGGCTGCTCGAAACCGAGAAAGCCACCTACACAACGGGGTTTCCCCATGTCGGTCCGGCGTTGGTCAATCACCCCGACTACGCCGACACCGATCTCTCCCGCCTCCGCGAGGGCTATCAACAGGTGCTGCTGTCCCCGCAGCGGCGCACCCGGGATCCGTCGCTGCGGGTCGCTCAACTCGGCATGACGGAGACCTGCAGCAGCCACACCTGGTGGCCACCACACGAAGAAGTGCCGGAATCCAAGCGCGGCTCGCTCGGAGTGTCGGCTCCGGGCTACGAACACAAGGTGGTCGACGACGCCGGCGTCGAAGTCCCCAACGGCGTGACCGGCGAGATCTGCGTTCGTGGCATCGCGATGATGCGCGGCATGATCGGCAAGCACTGGCACGAACTGGTCGATCGGGACGGCTGGTTGCACACCAAGGACGCCGGTTACCGCGACGACGACGGTCACCTGTACTTCGCCGGACGCATCGACGAGATGATCAAGACGTCGGGGACGAACGTCTCACCGATGGAGGTCGAAGCGGCGTTGCGGCGCATTCCCCAGGTGCGAGTGGCCTACGTCGTCGGTGTCCCCGATGCGGAACGCGGCGCGCTCGTCGGCGCGGCCGTCGTCCTCAACGACGGCGACCACGCCAGCGCAGACGATCTCGTGGCCGCGTGCCGTGCTCAACTCGCGGCCTACAAGGTCCCCAAGCGCTGGGTGATCCTCGACGACGCCGCACCACTTCCGTACACCACCACCGACAAGATCGACAAGCGCAGGCTCACCGCGATGATGAGTGAAGGCACTCTGGCGTGACCGACAGCGCGCTCGCCGCACTTGCAGCCCGCATCGATCGCCTCGAAGCACTCGATGAGATTCGGCAACTCGCGGCCAAGTACACCGTCGCGCTCGACATGCGCGACTTGGACTCCCTGGTCAACCTGTTCGTCGACGACGTCGGGGTGCCGGGCAACGAGCGTGGCAGGTCGGCGCTGCGCCGGTGGTACGACCGCGAACTGCGACACGATCTGCTCGGCAGCGCCCACGGCGTGCTCGGGCACGTCATCGATGTGCACGACGCCGACCACGCGACCGGCCTGGTGTACTCCCGCAACGACCTCGAGACCGCCACGGTCTGGGTGATCGAGCTGCTCGCGTACCTCGACGTCTACGAACGCCGGGAGGAGCGCTGGTACTTCCGGCGACGCACGCCGTTGTTCTGGTACCAGAGCGACATCAGCGATCCACCGTTGGGGCCGAGCAAGATGCGCTGGCCCGACACACCGGCTCACGACGGCACGTTCCACTCGGCGTTTCCGAGTTGGCGCGAGTTCCATGCTGCCGATCCCGGGCGACTCGACGCGCCCGTGCCGGCCCCGGCTGCGGTCGGCGACTGGATCCGCACGCTGCGTCGCGGTGCGCAGACGCCCCGGGTCAATTCCACCGGACGCGCCACCGACGACCCGAGGAACCGCTGACATGTCCGACCCGGGCAATGCCTTCACACTCACCGACGAGCAGCGCGACTTCCGTTCGTCTGTCAGGTCTTTCCTGCAGCACCACTGCCCCGAGGCCGAAGTGCGTCGGGTGATGGACTCGGCTGACGGTTACGAACCGACGGTGTGGCGCGCGATGGCCGACCAGTTGAACCTGCAGGGTCTGGTGATCCCGGAGGAATACGGCGGCGAAGGTTTCGGGTGTGCCGAACTGGCACTGGTGCTCGAGGAAACCGGCGCGGCACTGCTGCCCGGACCGTACTTCACGTCCGCGGTGCTCGCGGCGAACGCGCTGCTGCACAGTGCCGACGAGGTTGCCAAGAAGCGCTATCTGCCAGATATCGCCAGCGGACACACCATCGGCACGGTGGCCGTGACGGAGCGTAGCGGGCGTTGGGACCTCGATGATCTCGAGACCCGAGCGGAACCCGTCGGTGACGGCTGGGCGCTGTCCGGCACGAAGCACTACGTGCCGGACGGAATGATCGCCGATCTGGTGCTCGTCGTGGCACGCACCGACGACGGCCCCGGCATGTTCTGCGTCGATGACACACAGGCGTTGCAGCGACGGGCTCAGTCGACGCTGGACCAGACCCGCCGACAGGCCGTCATCCAGATGACCGCCACCCCCGCCACCCGCGTGTCCGCCTCGACAGCAGACATCGAGCGGGCGCTCGCCTACTCAGCGGCGGGGCTGGCCGCAGAACAGGTCGGCGGGGCACAACGCTGCCTCGATCACGCGGTGAGCTACGCCAAGGTGCGGCATCAGTTCGGCCGGCCCATCGGATCGTTCCAGGCCATCCGGCACCGATGTGCCGACCTGATGCTCGAGATCGAATGCGCGCGCGGGGCAGTCCAGTACGCGGCGCACGCCGCCGACGTGCATCCCGAGTCGCTACCGGCTGCCGCAGCAATGGCCAAGGCGCACTGCTCCGAGGTCTACGCGCGGGCCGCGGCCGCCAACATCCAGTTGCACGGCGGCATCGGATTCACCTGGGAACACCCCGCTCACATGTACTTCAAGCGCGCGGCGTCCTCGGCGCAGCTGCTCGGGGACGCCGATCATCATCGCCGCCTGTTGGCCGATCGAGTCGGCCTGTAGCTCAGAAGTCGGTGCCGCCGTCGATGTTAATCACGGCACCGGTCATGTAGGCCGCGCGATCGCTGAGCAGGAAGGCCACCAGTTCGCCTGCCTCATGCGGAAATCCCCCACGGCCCAGGGCTACCCGCATGTTCCAGTCCGGGTTGCTCGACAGATGCGTGTAGATCGCGTCCTCGAGAGGCACGCCGTACTGCTCGGCGCGCTTCTCTCGGATGTGGTCGTTCGTCTCGGTGTCGAACAGTCCCGGACACATGACGTTCACCCTGATGCCGTCGGGTCCATACGTCTTGGCCAGGATCTTCGACATCGTCAGGACCGCCGCCTTCATCGCGTTGTAGGGCGGAATGAGAATCTTCGGCGCCCGGACGGAGTAGGCGGCGGTGGTGACGATGGTGCCGCCGCCGTTGCGCTGGAGGTGGGGGATGATCGCCCGGCAGGAGCGGACAGTCGCCATCACGATCATCTGGTAGTACCAGTCCCAGGAGTCGTCGCCGTGCTCGAGAAAGGGACCCTGCTGGTTCATCGGGCCCGCGGTCACGGCCAACCCGCGCAGCGGCCCCAATTCGGTAGCGGCACGTTCCACCGCCCGGTCGACGCCGTCGCCCGGTGCTGCGGCATCGACCCCGATACCGGTGGCGCGAACCCCGTACTCGTCGCTGAGCAGTTTGGCGCGCTCCGCCGCGCGCCGCTCGTCGCGCGCCAACAGTGCGACGTTGCCGCCGTCGGCAGCGAGCTGGTGGGCAGCGCCGAACCCCATGCCGGTGGTGCCACCGACCAGCACAAAGTTGCGGCCCGTGACTCCGAGTTCCACGCTCGGCCTCCTGCGTGTCAGTGATTGGGTGCGTCGTCGGAACGCCAACGTGCCACATAGAACAACAGTGCGCAATGTGTTCTACTGATTAGTCAGCGGTGGTGGCGCCCCGCAGTCGCGGCGTGTCGCACGGCTGCGCCCACGCGCCGATCAGGGGGCCGTCGCGTAGGATTGTCAATTTGGCGAGGTAGTCGCGGGTCCCCCAAACGGGCCTCCCAACAGGCAAGGAGCGTTATGGCAACCCAGCGAGCGGCCACCGCGGTCGACGAGCAGGACGAGTTCGACCGACGTGACCAGATCCTCGAGGCCGCCAACCAGTGCTTCTCACAATTGGGCATTCAACGCACCAGCGTTCAGGACGTGGCTCGGATGGCCAACGTCTCGCGCGGGACGGTCTACCGCTACTTCGAGGACCGTAACGTCCTCATCGACGCCGCGATCGAGTTCGGTGCCCAGAAGTTCTACAAGTTGGTCGCCGTGGCGATGGCCGACGAGGCGACACTGGCCGAGAAGCTCGGCGCAATGGCCGAGACGCACGCTCGAATCCTGTTGGATCACCGCACTCGGAACCGACTGATGGCCGACGACGCCGAACTCATGCGTCACATGATTTCCGACGGCGATTCCGCGATTCGCCGATCGACCGAGTTCCTGGTTCCCTACGTGCGCGACGCGCAGAAGCGCGGCGAGGTGGGTTCCGGAGTCGACGTCACAGCCGCCAGCGAGTGGCTGGCACGCATCATCTATTCGTTCTCGACAGTCAATGAGGCGCAGACGTTCGACATGTCCAAGCCCGAGACGGTGCGCAAGTACGTGGAGAAGTTCGCCGTCAACGGGCTGCGGTGAACGAAGCGTTTCACACCTCTGTTCAACTGTACAACTCCTGTACTACTGTTCTATGAAGCTGACCGCGCGACCTCCGCGTGGGCAGGGTGCAGCACTCAGGAGCGGTGATGGCAGAGATCTGGCGCGAAGAACGGATGCTGATCGACGGGCGACTCGTCGCGGCCTCCGACGGCGCGACGTATGACAACGTCAATCCCGCGACGGAAAAGGTCATCGGCGTGGCCGCCGACGGAACGTCGACCGACATGGACGGCGCGATCGCCGCGGCGCGGCACGCGTTCGACCACACCGACTGGGCCGATGACCTCGCCTTCCGGGTGCGCTGCATCAGGCAACTGCACGAGGCGCTGACCAAGCACGCCGACGAGCTGAGGGCGTCGACGGTGGCCGAAGTCGGGTGTCCGGTCGCGCTGACCTACGGCCCCCAGCTCGATGCTCCGCTGGCGGGGTTGCCCTGGGTCGCCGACCTGGCCGAGACGTACCACTGGGAGACCAGCCTGGGGTTCGCCGAACCCTTCGGCATGAGAACCCACCGGACGGTGCGCCGGGAACCCGTCGGTGTGGTCGGCGCGATCACCCCGTGGAACTATCCGGTTCAGATCAACCTCGCCAAGGTCGTGCCGGCGCTGGCCGCGGGCAACACGGTCGTCCTCAAGCCGGCCCCGGACACCCCTTACGGGGCAACTCTGCTCGGCCAGGTGATCGCCGAGCACACCGACATCCCCGCGGGCGTGGTCAACGTGGTGACCTCGGCCGGTCATGCCGTCGGCCAACAGCTGTGCGAGGACCCGCGGGTCGACATGATCTCGTTCACTGGCTCCACCGCCACGGGTACGCGAATCATGACCGCTGCGGCGGCGACCATCAAGAAGGTCTTCCTGGAGCTCGGCGGCAAGTCGGCACTCGTCGCACTCGACGACGCCGACATCGACGCGGTCGTGACCTCAGCGGCGTTCGCCACCACCACCCATGCGGGGCAGGGCTGTGCCAACACCACGCGGCTGCTGCTGCCGCGCAGCAAGTATCGCGACGGGATCGCCGCACTCGCGGAAACCCTGAAGACCTGGCCTTACGGCGACCCCACCGATTCCTCGGTCCTGATGGGACCGTTGATCCGGGAAGAGCAGCGCCAACGCGTGCTCGGCTACATCCAAAAGGGCGTCGAGGAGGGCGCCACGATCGCCGTCGGCGGCGGCATTCCCGCACACCTGCCCACCGGGTACTACGTCGAACCCACTGTGCTGGCCGACGTCGACCCGGATTCGACCGTGGCACAGGACGAGATCTTCGGCCCGGTGCTCGTGGTCATCCCGCACGACGGCGACGACCACGCCGTGCAGATCGCCAACAACTCGCGGTACGGGCTGTCGGGCACCGTGGTGAGCGCATCGGACGAGCGGGCGCGGGCCGTCGCCAACCGGATGCGCACCGGCACCGTCAATGTCAACGGCGGCGTGTTCTACGGGGTCGACGTGCCCTTCGGGGGATACAAACAGAGCGGGATCGGACGGGAGATGGGTGTGGCGGGCTTCGAGGAGTATCTGGAGACCAAGTCGATCGCCGAGGGCGCCCGGTGACGGAGCGATCGCTGGCGGGCAAGCGCGTCGTCGTCGTGGGCGGCTCGGCGGGTATCGGCCGGGCATTCGCCCTGAAGGCGCTGGAGGATAGGGCGAGGCTCGTCGTCGTGGCGCGACGTGAGCTACCCGCCGAAGTTCTCGCCGACGCCGCGCAGGTGACATCGGTGTCCGCTGACATCCGCAATGCCGACGATTGCAGGCGCATCGGGGAAACGGCGGCGAGCACCCTCGGCGAAGTCGATCTGTTGCTGATCAGCGCCGGCTATGCGCCGCTCAAAGCATTCTCCGACGTCGACGCCGAGGACTGGACGAAGGTGCTGGCGACGAACGTGATCGGGGTGCACCAGGTCATCCAGGCTCACCTGCCGGTTCTGGCCCCCTCGGCAGTGGTGGCCGTGCTGTCGTCCGACTCGGTGCGCCACCCCCACCGGGCGCTCGGTGCGTACTCCGCGAGCAAGGCGGCGATGGAACGCAGCCTGGTGGCCTGGCGGCTGGAGCACCCTGGCTACCGGTTCAGCTGCGTCGAGGTCGGAGCAACCGTGCCGACGGACTTCATCTCCGACTTCGATCCCGACCTTCTCGGGGTCGTTGCGGGCGAGTGGATTTCGCGAGGTCTGGTTCCCGCGACACACATGACTCCCGAGGGAGTCGCCGACGTGCTGGCGGGGATCGTCGCCAGCGCACTGGACAATCCGAACGTGGGATTGGACCACGTGACTCTCAAGTCCCCGGCTCCCCCGATGACCGTATGAGCATCTCGTTGCTGTTGGAGATGGCGCAGGGCTCGTCGCTGGCGATCCACGGGGATGCCGCGGTGGTGTCGGGCGAACTGCGCTGGTCCGTCGAGGAATTGAACACGCTCGCCGACGGTGGTTCTGGCGTCATCGCCGCAGCCGGGGCGTCGCACGTGGCATACGTCGGCGCCGGCGGGCCGATGCTGCCGCTGCTGCTGTTCGCCTCTGCAGGGGCAGCTGTTCCGGTCACGCCGCTGAACTACCGCCTGTCGGCCGACGGCCTGCGCACCCTGATCAGACGCCTGCCGGAACCGCTCGTGATCGCCGACGACGAGTACCTCGACGCCGTCGGTGACGTCGGCAAGCACGTCATGTCCGCAGCAGACTTCCTCGCCGCGGCGCGCACCACCGAGTCGGCTTCGGTGTCCGCCGATCCCGATGCGGTTGCGGTGGTGCTGTTCACCTCGGGCACCACCTCGGCGCCCAAAGCGGTTGAGTTGACGCACAACAACCTGACCAGCTACATCATGGGCACGGTCGAGTTCGACTCCGCCCAGCCAGGTGACGCAGCGCTGATCTGTGTGCCGCCCTACCACATCGCCGGGGTGTCGGCCGCGCTGTCCAATCTCTATGCCGGCCGCAAGATCGTTTACCTCACGGCCTTCGACGCTGCGGAGTGGGTCCGCCTGGTCGACACCGAGCGCGTCACGTCGGCGACCGTCGTCCCCACCATGCTCGACCGTATCGTCGATGCGCTGCAGAACAGCTCGACCACGCTGCCGACACTTCGCACGCTGGCCTACGGAGGGTCCAAAGTCGCTCTCCCCCTTGTCCGCAAGGCTCTCGAGTCGCTGCCGCAGGCGGGTTTCGTCAACGCCTACGGCCTGACCGAGACGTCGTCGACCATCGCGGTGCTGGGGCCTGAGGATCATCGCGACGCGTTCGGCTCCGACGACCCGATGGTCGCGCGGCGGCTCGGCTCGGTCGGCCGGCCGGTGCCGTCTGTCGAGGTGCAGATCCGCGCCGACAACGGCACCGTCCTGGGGCCCGACGAACCCGGGGAACTCTACGTGCGCGGCGAGCAGGTCTCGGGGCGTTACACGGGCATCGGCTCCGTACTCGACGCCGACGGCTGGTTCCCCACCAAAGACATCGCCTATCTCGACGCAGACGGATACCTGTTCATCGGCGGCCGTTCGGACGACACCATCATCCGGGGCGGGGAGAACATCGCTCCCGCCGAGATCGAGGACGTCCTGGTCGAGCACCCCCAGGTGCGCGACTGCGCCGTCGTGGGCGTCGAGGACGCGCAGTGGGGCCAGATCGTCGTCGCGGTCGTGGTTCCCGCACCGGGTCCCTCACCCGGCGTCGAGGATCTGCGCGCGTTCGTGCGTGCGCAACTGCGCGGCTCGCGCACCCCCGACAAGGTCGTGTTCCGCACCGAGCTACCCAGCAACGCGACCGGCAAGGTGCTGCGCCGCGAACTCGTCGAGCAACTCAGCGTCAAGGAGTCGGCATGATCAAGAACGGCACCCGCTTGCAGAGCCAAGTCTGCGACACCCAGGTGATCGTCGTACGCACCTCCGATGCGCTGGACGATCTGCGCGCCGGCGGCGCGCCGATGATCGCCCTGGACGCCACCCCTGACGCCGGCCTCCGCCTGGACGAGGACTATGCGGGCGGCACGTTGATGGGCAAGCGCTACGTAGACGCCGACGGCTCCGAGATACTCGTCACCAAGGCGGGTAAGGGCACGCTGTCCATCGGTTCGACGCCGCTACAGGTCAAGGAGGCAAAACCCCTCCCGGCCAGCGATTAGGATTCACCGTGGCCGTCGTACTCGTCACCGGGGCAACTGGTTTGACCGGTTCCAACGTGTGCCGACAGCTTGCCGAGCGCGGCGACCGGCCCCGCGCGCTGGTGCGCAACCCCTCGACCGCGCAGGCCTTGGCCGCCGTCGGGGCGGAACTCGTCGCCGGTGACGTCACCGACGCGGCGTCGGTGCTCGCGGCCTCGCGGGGGGCGGACGCGGTGATCCACACTGCCGCACTCCTCGGCGGCGAAAGCCAGGACTGCGCCGCCTTTCAGGCCGTCAATGTCGAGGGCACCCGAAACGTGCTCGACGCCGCCGAAACCGTCGGCCTGCGCCGCGTGGTCGCATTCAGCACCGGGTCGTTCCTCGACATGGCGGCCTGTCCTGATCTCGAAGACGCTCCCCTGCTGGACTCCCCTCCCGACGATCCGTACACCCTGACCAAGTTGGCTGCGTATCAGGAGGTCCACCGTCGCGCAGCCGCCGGCCTGGACGCCCTGACGTGCCACCCCGGCGCGATCTACGGCGAGAGCCCGGTTCCGGAACGGGCGCTGGCACGCACGACGTTCAACCGCGTGATCCTCGCCGGCCTGCGCGGACGGTTGACCGAGTCGCTGGGCTACCCGGTCAGCTGGGTCACCGGTGACGACGTGGCACGAGGAGCCCTGGCGGCCCTCGATCGTGGCAGCGCCGGTTCGCGCTACTGGTTTCTCGGGCATCCCGACGACCGCACCAGCATGGCGTCGCTGTGCAACGAAGCGATCGCCATCGCGGGGTTCGGGCACCGGGTGCTCGACGTCGACCCACTCGGCGATCAGGCCGCCCTCACCACGCGCTACGGACCCACGCTGGTCGCGGTGGCACGCAAGATCGTCACCGAACCCCACCCCGCCCGTCCGGTCGTCTCGAAGACCGAACGCGCGATCGGTTACACGCCGACGCGGCGCGCTGACGCCCTGCGCACACTGGTCTCGTGGCTCCGTCGCATCGGGCGACTCGGCTGAATTCACATGGACGGGAACCGAGAACACATGACACAGGTTGAGTCGGCGTGGCCCGCATTCCCCGACTACCGCATCGACATCCGTGCGTGTGCGATGACCGGGCAGGCATGGGTCGGTGATGTGCTGGTCGCCGAGAGTGACCACTGCCTCGTCGTGACCGAGACCGATCACGTCGACAGACTCTATTTTCCCGAATCAGGCGTTCGCTGGGAGCATTTCGTCGACTCCGATCACACCACGGTGTGCCCGTTCAAGGGTGTGGCCACCTATTGGAGCCTCCGCGATACCGACGCCGCGGGTCGAGACGTGATGTGGACGTACCGGGATCCGCTCACCGAGGTCGGCGACCTCCGAGGCCATGTCTGCTTCTACGACACCGACGTGCGTGTGGTCGTCGTGGAGCACTGGCCTGACGGGTCCGCGGTCCCGGCGCAGTTTCCGCTCTGGGGTGACGCCGCCGAGTTGCGACGACTCATCGACGTCGAAGCATCCGGCCCCTCCCGGTTCGTCGGTCCAGCACACGGTCCGACGCAACGCGACGTGGTCGAAGGCGGCCAGTTCGCCGCACAGGCCATCGTGGCCACCTCCAAGGAGCTTTCCGATCAACGGGTCACGTCGGCGTCGATGATCTTCACCAAGGCGGCGTCGTTCACCGCGCCCGTCGACGTGGCCGTCGACGTCGTGCGGCGCGGACGGACCTTCTCCACGACCGAGGTGCGCATCAGCCAGCACGACAGTCTGCGGTGCATCGGCCTGCTCCTGGCCGACTCGGGGGCGTCCGACGTCATCCGTGACGTCGAGCCCATGCCCGAGGTTCCCGGTCCCGACGCGGCGAGCCCGTTCGCCGGTTTCAGCATGACGGGACGCGAGCTCCGCATCGTCGACGGTGCCTACGATCCGGATCCGGCTCGCGTGGGACCGCCGATGATCAACGCCTGGGCCCGCTTTCGGGACGATCCTGGCCCCCGTTACCTGCACCAGGCTCTGCTGGCGCAATCGACCACCCACTGGACGATCGCGGCCGGAATGCTGCCACACCCCGGCTTCGGCGAAGCGATGGCACACCGGACGCTGTCTACCGGGATCATGAAGGCCACCATCGCCTTTCACGACGATGTGGACGTCACCGACTGGCTGCTGTACGCCAACCGTGCGTTCTGGTCCGGGCGCGGCCTGGTGCAGGGTGAGGGACGGGTGTACACCCGAGATGGCCATCTCGCTGCCTCCTACACCGTGCAGGCGATGGTGCGCCAATTCCAGCGTGACCCCGCGGCGATGGGACACGACAGCAGTACGGTGATGTAGCTACTGGCACCCAGGGCCCGCTGTCGCTATGTCGTCCGCAATGTCGCGGGTCGCCGCTCGCCATGGCGCGGGTCGCCGCTCGCGAGGTCACGGTGAGTAGCCCAGCACGTAGTGCCCGTCCTCGGGGTGGTGATACCAACCGCCTGCCGCGCTCGTCCCCCCGTCGACGTGCAGTGTCTGTCCGGTGACGTAGGCACTCATCTCGCTCGCGAGAAACACGGCCGCACCGGCCATCTCGTCGACATGGCCCGCTCGCCCCAGCGGAACCATCAGTTTCGCGTTCTCGACCCCGGCCGGGGCCATTCTGCGGAGGCTGTCGGTCAGCGTGAAATCCGGGGCCAGGCCATTGACCCGAATGCCGTACGGCGCCAACTCGAGTGCCGCCGTCTTCGTGAAGTTCTGGACACCGGCCTTGGCGGCGGCATAGGCGGCGAACCCGGGGGCCGCCCGCACACCTTCGATGGTGGTGATGTTGACGATGTTGCCTGCCTGGCCCTCGGCGATCATCTGCCTGGCGACGCGCTGGGTGCACAGCAGTACCTGGCTCAGGTTGACTCTGAGGAGGGCGTCCCAACCGTTGACCGAGGTCTCCAACAGCCCCGACCAGAACACGCCGCCCGCGTTGTTGACCAGTATCGACGGCGTACCCAGCGCTCGGACTGTCGCCTCCAGCGCGGCGTCGACCTGGGCTTCGTCGCGGACGTCTGTGACGGAGGCGAAGCCGCCGACGGCATCCGCGGCGTTGGCCGCCGTGTCCGGGTCCCGCTCCCAGATGGCCACCCGTGCGCCGAATTCCGAGAGAGCCTCCGCGATCGCCCGCCCGATGCCCGCGCCGCCGCCGGTCACCACCGCCACCCGCCCGTCCAGCGCCACCGACTGCCGACTCAGCACCATCGGTCCTCCTTAGGGATTGGACACCGTGACACTCATCCGCGATGCCACCGTCTTCCAGCAATAAACTGACGGCCGCGGCGGAGCTGAGCTCCAGCCTATGGCGTGTGACAACAGTACAATATCTGTTCTACTATTCATTCGGTCAAGAATGGCGCTGCAGTATCGAAACGGAGCATGCATGAACCGTCTCAAGGGCAAGGTCGCCCTCGTCACCGGAGCCGCCCGCGGGCAGGGCCGCAGCCATGCGGTGCACCTCGCCGACGAAGGTGCCGACATCATCGCCCTCGACATCTGCGCCGACATCGAATCCAACGAGTATCCCCTCGCGACTCCCGACGATCTCGACGAGACCGCGAAGCTGATCGAGAAATCCGGCCAGCGGGTGGTCAGCGCCGCCGTCGACGTGCGCGACCGCGCCGGCCTGAAGACCGCGCTCGACGATGCGGTCGAGCAATTGGGTGGACTGCACGTCGTCGTGGCCAACGCCGGGATCTGTCCGCAAGGCAACCACATCCCGTTCCGGGGCTTCATCGACGCGTTCGACGTCGACTTCGTCGGGGTCGTCAACACCATCCACGTCAGTCTCGACCATCTCGGGGCGGGCGGTTCTGTCATCGTGACAGGCTCGATCGCGGGCCTCATCGACCAGAAGGACCTCGCCACCGGTGGTGGCCCACAGGGGCCCGGCGGCGCGGGCTACGGGATGGCCAAGAAGATGGTGCGCGACTACACCAAGGCGCTGGCTCTGACGATGGCGCCGCACAGCATCCGCATCAACGCGATCCACCCCACCAACGTCAATACCGACATGCTGCACAACGTGCCGATGTACAAGGTCTTCCGGCCCGACCTCGACCAACCGACCAGAGAAGACGCCGAGCTGGTCTTCCCGGTGTTGCAGGCGATGCCGACGCCGTGGGTCGAACCCGAGGACATCTCCCATGCGGTCGTGTACCTCGCCTCCGATGAATCCCGATTCGTCACCGGTCAGCAACTGTTCGTCGATGCCGGGGCCGGGTTGAAGTTGGGCTTCTAGCCGGACGCGGCACGAGCGGCGAACACCCCGTTGAGATACACGGTGACGCGGAACCCGCAGAGCACCAGGATGTGTATCAGGTACAGCCACAGCGCCAACGCCGACACCGCACCGACGATGGGCAGGCCGCCGAACGGTGCGGACCATTCGATCGGGATGGCCAAGAACAGCAGGAACCCCTGCAGGAACCCGGCCAGGATCGCTCCGCTGCCGAAAGCCCCCGTAAGCAAAGGCTTCACGCCGAACCGACCGGGCGCGATGAGCCCGTACACGCCCACCAGCGCCGTCGAGACCGCGATCCACACGACGTGGAACCCGACGAACACCCCCCACACCAGCGACCACCCTTCGCCGGTATAGAGCGGCGCCACGTAGGGCGCGAACGCCAGCACCGCCAGGACCAGGAACGGGGCGACCGCCGCGACGCCGAGCAGGCCTGCCCGTCCGCGCCACCCGGTGAGTTTGTCTGTCTCCGGGGTCAGTTGGACGAACGCGCGGCGCAGGCCCTCCCCGTAGAGACTGGCCGGGAACAGCACCACCAGGGCCTGCCACCACGGCATCGCCAACGCGACCGAGGTCAGGGTCCGCAACGCTTCGGGGGTTCCGTGTCCGGACGGCAACCCCGAGATGGCCGTGTCCATCGAGGAGGTCACGGTGTCTTGTCCGACCAGCAGTCCGGCCGCCCACAGCGATGCCATCGCCAGCGGCACCAGCCCGATCACTCCGAAGAAGGTGGCTCCGGCCGCCCACAGCGCGAGGTCGGTCCCGGGGAACGTTCTGCTGACCTGAACAGCCAGCCTGCGTGCCCGGTTCACCGCCATACCCGTCGACCCGTCGCAGCGTGCTGGCAAGCTGACACCATGACAGCGCAGCAACCCGCCGGCGACGGTGACGCGGGCTGGTCCTCGCTGCACAGTGGCGTGCAACCGTCGCGCCTCGTGCGGGGCTGGCTGTCGATGGTGCGAATGTTGGCCCGCGGTCCGATCGTTCGCATTCCGCCCGATGTCCTGTCGTTGCTGGGTGTGCTGGCGTTGGTGGGCGCGTGGGCGGCCGTGGCGGGCCCCGGCTGGCCGGCCCTGGCGGTGGCGCTGGTGATCGCGGCCGGCGTGCTGGACGGTCTGGACGGCGCGGTGGCGCTGCGCACGGGAAGGGCCCGCCCGCTGGGTGCGGTGGTCGACTCGACGGCCGACCGTCTCGGTGATCTGCTGCTGGGCGCCGTTCTGCTGGCGTTGGGCGCGGCGCCCGGCTGGGTGATCGCGGCGCTGACGCTCGTGCTGCTGCTGGAGTACGTGCGCGCCCGCGCCCAGGCCGTCGGGATGCCGGGCGCCGGCGCGATCACCGTCGGCGAACGTCCCACCCGGCTGATCGTCGTCGCACTGGCGGCCGCGGGTGCGGCGGTGCGGGGGTCGGGGGTGCCGCTCACCGGGTGGAACTGGGGCACCATGTTCGCTGTCACGTGGACCGCCGCCGGTGTGGTCGCGATGGTGCAACTGTGGCTCGGGATTCGTCGCTCGATCCCGGCGACGTACCCGACGGACCGATGAGTCCGGCGACGATCTCGGCGGACATCAGCACCAGCGGGATGCCGCCGCCGGGATGTGCCGAGCCGCCCACCAGGTAGAGCCCGGGCAGCGGGCTGCGGTTCGACGGGCGGCGCAGCGCCGCGCGGGGGCCGTGCGAGGCGGTGCCGTAAATGGCGCCTCCGGGTGCACCGGCACGACGCTGCAGGTCGGCGGGAGTCACGGTCTCCAGGACGCGGATCCGGTCGCGCACGTCGGCGCCACGGGCGGCCAGCACGTCCAGGATGTGCCGGCTGTAGCGCTCGCGCAGACCGGGCTCGTCCCAGTCCACCCCGCGCGCCGGATCGTGCGCGGGCGCGTTGACCAGCACGAACCAGCCCTCCGAGTTCTCGTCGGGCCGCAGCGCCGGGTCATCGGGTGCGTGCACGTAGACGGTGGGATCGGCGACGGGCACGGGTCGCCGGCCGAAGATGGCGTCGAACTCGGCGTCGTAGTCGGCGGGGAAGTAGACCCGATGCGCCGGGCCCGGCTCTCGTCCCGTCAGCCCGAGCAACAGGACGAAGCCCGCCATGGAGCGCGGCATGCGCCGCGCCCGGCGCTGTGCACCCCGCACCGCGCCGCGCGGCAGCAGCCGCTCGTAGAGCACCGCGGCGTCGGCATTGCTGACGACGATGTCGGCGGTCACGTCACGCCCGCCGACCCGTACGCCGGTGGCGCGGCCGTCGCGCACGCTCACCGACTCGACCGGCGTCGCGGTGTGCACCTCGACACCGAGTTCACGGCAGCGCTCGGCGAGCGCCTCCACGATGCGCCGCAGCCCGCCGGGTACGTACCACGCGCCGAACTCCTGCTCCACGAACGCGGTCACCGACAGCACCGCGGGCGTGCGGCGCGGGTCGGATCCGGAATAGGTGGCGTAGCGGTTCAGCCACGTCCGCAATCGGGCGTCGGGCAGCATGCGCCGGCCGAGACCGTCGATGGTCAGCCACGGCGCCACCACGCGCAGATCCGCCGGCCGGGTGCTCATGCGCGCCATCGCGGTCAGGGACACCGGACGGCGCAGCACCGGCTCGCCGACCAGCTCCCACAGCCTCCGCGAGCGGTTGTGCAGCCGCTGCCACGCCGTTCCGGTGGCGGCGCCGAGCGCCGCGTCGAGCGCCGCCGGAACGCCAGCCGCGTCGTGCGGCAGCGTCAGGGTCGTCCCGTCGCCGAACACGTACGCACACGCCGGATCGACTGCGCTGAGCGGCAATTCGAGCGGGGCACCGGTGTCGGTGAACACCTGCTGCAACACCGCGGGCAGCGTGAGCAGCGACGGGCCGGTGTCGAAGGTGAAGCCGTCGCGCTCGAGGAGTCCGAGCTTTCCGCCCACGGTGTCGGCGCCCTCGAACACCGTCACCGAGTGCCCGGCGGCCGCCAGCCGGGCCGCGGCCGCAAGCCCGCCCAGTCCGGCCCCGATGACCACCACCCGGCTCATAGGGCCCGGCCCTTCCAGTGCAGCGAACCACGGAGCCGACCCACCCAGGACGAGCCGAGCAGCCACAGCAGGGTCAGCACCGAGAACGGGTGCGCCACGGCATCGATGATCGCGCCACGCTCCACATCAATGGTCGCGCCTCGCTCCGTCGTACCGCACCAGCGCGCCGACAGGATCCGTCCCAGCACCGCGGCGAGATAGCCGACGGCGCCGATCCGGGACCCCGTCGTCGCCGCGATTGGGGGCACCACGTAGACCACGGCCAGAGCCGCGGCGACCGCGATGGCTCCCGGCGGCGAGCCGAACGCTGCCCACAGCGACTTGCGGTAGCCGTCGCGCAGTTCACGGCCGTTGTCGTACATCCGGCAGGTCGCGATGGCGGACCCGTCGGCGACGCCCGTGCGCCCGCCGCCGGCGCGGATCTTTCGTGCCAGCGCAATGTCGTCGAGCACCTCCCCGGACACCGACTGCCACCCGCCCGCCCGGGCCAGGGCGTCGGCCTCGACCACGAGGAACTGACCGTTGGCCACCGCCATCGACGGCCGGGCCGACCGCTCCGCGAGGCGCAGCGGCACCGTGGTCAGCCACGACCAGGCCAGCAACGGCTGGATCAGACGCCCGGAGCACCCCGTCGTGAGTTGGCGGGGCCACGGACTCACCAGATCCAGCGGGTCCGGGCCGCGCAACACGGCGACTGAGGCGGCCACGGCATCCGGGGACAGCACCACGTCGGCGTCGACGAACACCAGGATCACGCCGCGCGCCGCGGCGGCCAGCTGCGCGCATGCGTGCGGTTTGCCCAGCGTGCCGGCCGGCGGCGGGGTCCCGGCCAGGACCCGCAACCGGGCATCGGCCGGGGCCACAGCGCGCACGACGTCGGCCGTGCCATCGGTGGAGTTGTCATCCAGCACCAGGATCTCCACATCGGTGAGACCGCGCTGGGCCAGCAGCGACCGGATCGTCGGCTCGATGCGATGGGCCTCGTCACGCGCCGGCACCAGAACCGACACCGGCACGCTCACCGACGGCGGCTTTGAAGGCGGACGCCGCAGGTAACGTAGGTTGAATAGTTGGTGGACCGTGCCCAAACACGCCAGCGACGATCCCGCCAGGACGAGCGTCCGGAACGGTTTGGGGCGTCGCGCGTCGGGCACCTGAGAACTCTACGGAGCGCTCACCCCGTCCGCCACCACCCGGCGGCGCACCTGGGGTGACCGCTTCGTCGCGAACGGAGGTAGCAGAGGTGGCGCTGGCCGTGCCGTCCCGCTCGCTGCGCGCGGTCCATCCCGCATGGTTGCTGGTGGCGGCGGCGATCGCGAGCCAGATCCTCTACCCGCTGCTGCCCGACGGCCCGCGCACCGAGGTCACGACCATCAGCGTCGTGCTGTTCTTCCTCGCCGCCGTCGCCGACGTCACCCGTGTGCACGGCGGTAGAGGCGCGGCGCTGCTGATCGCGATCGCCGGCGGTGGTGGTCTGCTGGCCGAGGCGGTCGGTGTGCACACCGGGTTTCCGTTCGGCGCCTACGCCTACAGCGGAACGCTGGGTCCGCAACTGCTCGGCGTGCCGGTGGTGATCCCGCTGGCGTGGGTGATGATGGCCTGGCCGGCGCTGGTCGTCGCCCGGACTCTGGCCAGGCGGCCGGTAGCGGTCGTGGCGGTCGGTGCGCTTGCGCTGACCGCCTGGGACGTGTTCCTGGACCCGCAGATGGTCGACGCCGGGCACTGGACGTGGGCCCACCCCGACCCCGGACTGCCCCTCGTTCCCGGCATCCCGTTGACCAATTATCTCGGGTGGCTGCTGGTCACCACCCTGATCATGGCCGCCCTGCAGACGGCGCTGCCGTCGCACGACGGCCCGTCGGGTCCGGCGGCCGCGCTGTACCTCTGGGTGTACTTTTCCTCGGTGATGGCGCATTTCGTCTTCTTCGGCCTGCCGGGGTCCGCGGTGATGGGGGGAATCGTGATGGGAGCGATCGCCATCCCGTTCACGCTTGCCCTGCTGCGGCGGCGCGCCCGCGAACCGGAGCGACCATGACCGATGCGCTGAGAAGCCGCGCCGCGCCGTTGCGGATGCGGCCCCGACAGCTGGTGACACCGGATCCGCTGCTGCCCGCCGACGTCGCACCCGGCGCCACGGCGATCGTCGTCGGTGGCGGCATCGCCGGCATGTCGGCGGCCGTCGTGCTGGCCGAACGGGGCGTCGCGGTCACCGTGCTGGAGGCCAACGACCATCTCGGCGGGCGCCTGGGCGCCTGGCCCGAGCGGCTCCCTGACGGCACCGAGCAGTACATCGAGCACGGCTTCCACGCCTTCTTCCGGCACTACTACACCTGGCGCTCGATTCTGCGTCGCGCCGATCCGCAGTTGTCGTTTCTCGCCCCGGTAGCCAGCTACCCGGTGATCTCGGCGAGCTGGCCGGCCGAGGACCTGTCCGGGCTGCCCGCCGCGCCACCGCTGAATCTGCTGGCGCTGGCGCTGCGGTCGAAGAGCCTGACCCGGCGCGAGCTGACCCGAGCAGACCCCGATACGGGCCGCGCCCTGTTGGCCTACGACCGCGCCACCACGACGGCCGAACTCGACAACATCGACGCGGCAACGTTTCTCGACGGTCTCGGGATGACCGAGCGGACCCGCACCATGCTGTTCGAGGCGTTCGCCCGGTCGTTCTTCTGCAACCAGGGTCAGCTCTCCGCGGCCGAACTGGTGGCGATGTTCCACTACTACTTCCTGGGCAACCCCGAGGGCATCGGCTTCGACGTGCCCGACACCGATCACGCCACCGCCATCTGGCATCCGCTTCAGCGCTACCTCGAACAGCGCGGCGGCCGGGTGCATCGGGGCTCCGCTGTCACGGCCGTCGAACCGGACGGTCCCGACTGGCACGTCGACACCGAGGCAGGGCGCTTCACCTCCCGGCACGTGATCCTGGGGCTGGATCCCGGAGCGCTGCGCTCGGTGATCGACAACTCCCCGGTGACCGCTGCGGCGGCCCCGCTGCTGGCCGAGAAGTGCCGAAACCTGCTGGTGGCGCCACCGTTCGCGGTCAGCCGGATCTGGCTGGACCGCGACGTCGCACCCGATCGGGCACCGTTCAGCGCCGTCAGCGGGCAACCCAACCTCGATTCGATCGCGGTGTACTCCCGACTGGAGGAACCCAGCATCCGGTGGGCCGCCGCCACGGGCGGATCGATAATCGAACTGCATTCGTACTCATGCCGTTTGGACGACGCCGCAGAGGCGGCCGCGGCGATGCGCGCCGAACTGGCCGTTCTGTGGCCGGAAACCGCCGACGCGACCGTCACCCACGCGCACAACCGGCTCGAGGCCACCGCCCCGGCGTTCCCGCCCGGCTCGGCGGGCAGCCGTCCCGGGGTGCGCACCGACGCCCGCGGGCTGCGACTGGCCGGTGACTACATCGAACTTCCCTACCTGGCCGGTTTGATGGAGCGCTCGGCGATGTCCGGTGTGCTGGCGGCCAACGACGTCCTGGCCGAACTGGGCGCCGCCGCCGAGCCGATCACCGGCGTGCCGCAGCGCGGACTGCTCGCGGGGGTGCCGCAGATACCGCGCCGGGGTAAAGATCGCGGGTAGCCGACGGCGTGAACGAGGCGTAGTCGGGGCATCCCCACTCCATGACTTCAGCACCGCTCTCCGACGACGCACGACAGATGCTGGGTAGGCCCAACCCTGCCGTCATCGCCACCACCCGCCGCGACGGCCAACCGGTTTCGGCCGCCACCTGGTATCTGCTCCGTGACGACCAGCTGCTCGTCAACATGGACGTCGCCCGAAAACGGTTGGCCCACATGCGCCGAGACCCTCGGGTCTCGCTCACCGTGATCGACGGCGACGACTGGTACACCCACGTCACCGCCATCGGCCGCGTCTTGCGCATGTACGACGATGAAGGTCTCGAAGACATCGACGCGCTGTCGCAGCACTATCAGGGCAAGCCGTACCCGGACCGGGACCGGCCCCGCGTCAGCGCGCTCATCGAGATCGACCGGATCCACGGCTGGGGTGCGCAGAAGAACAACGATCAGCCCGACGGGCGCGGCGCCTCCTGACGGTGGCTGTGCCACACGGTCACACTGCGGCCACACGGTCGCGGTCCGCGAATGAGAACGGCCCCCGGACTAGCGTCCGGGGGCCGTTCCACCTAGTAGCGGGGACAGTGTGGTGTTTCAGGACATCGGAATAGGGTGTCTCAAGACAT
The DNA here is from genome assembly GCF_017312405.1 of Mycobacterium sp. PO1. GTDB lineage: Bacteria > Actinomycetota > Actinomycetes > Mycobacteriales > Mycobacteriaceae > Mycobacterium. Next base: position 904 of record NZ_BLTG01000008.1, on the reverse strand, counting down.
CGGCATAGGTGGCTGGGCCAGTTTCAGCTGGTGTCGAAGGCTCGCCTGGTCATCACCGCCGTCCTCGTCGAAGGCCGCTCCCAGTCGCAGGTCGCCCGCGACTACGGCGTCTCCCAAAGCTGGATCTCCCGGCTGATCACGCGCTACACCCTCGAAGGCGAGGCCGCGTTCGAACCACGCTCGCGACGCCCCCATTCCAGCCCCACCCGGCTACCCCAGGCCACCATCGACCTGATCATCGAACTGCGACACCACCTAGCCGGCAAAGGCCTCGACGCCGGACCGCACACCATCGCCTGGCACCTCGAGCACCACCACCAGCTACGGGTGTCGACCGCCTCGATCAGCCGCCATCTGCGCGCCGCCGGCCTGGTCGACCCCGCCCCGCAGAAGCGACCCAAGTCGTCCTACATCCGCTTTGCCGCCGCGCAACCCAATGAACGCTGGCAAGCCGACTTCACCCACTGGCGCCTGGTCGGCGGCACCGACGTCGAAATTCTGTGCTGGCTCGACGACTGCTCCCGCTTGGCGATCTCGGTGACCGCCCACCGCCGCGTCACCGGCGCCATCGTCGTCAAAGAGTTCACCAACGCCATTGCCCGCCATGGCATCCCATACTCCACGCTCACCGACAACGGCATGGTCTTCACCACCCGATTCGCAGGCGGCAAAGGCGGACGCAACGAATTCGAAGCCCAACTGCGCCGCCTCGACGTCCACCAAATCAACTCCACCCCCAACCACCCCACCACCTGCGGAAAAGTCGAACGCTTCCACCAAACCCTCAAAAAGTGGCTCAGCGGCCAACCCCGCGCCGCGACCCTCGCTGAGCTGCAAACTCAACTCGACGCCTTCGTCGACGAATACAACCACCGCCGCCCCCACTGAACCGTCCTGGTCTGGA